>JBBSFH010000019.1:0-57826 GCA_038238915.1 Sphingomonadales bacterium | reverse complement strand
GCTGATGACGAACGGCGAGCGCTACCGCGATCCTGTCGTCGCGGCCGCCGCGGCGTGAGCATGGAAACACAGGAATAGGCGCGAGCACCGACGCGCCGACGAGGTTGGGAAGGGCGGACACGAGTTGATGCACCAAGCCGGTCGATACCGCCGGATCAGGAAAACCCAGTGGGGCCGCGGCACCTCGAGTGCGAGCTAACGATCGGGACCTGAGACGCGCGAATGGCATTATGGCCCGCGGCAAATGATTAGGCCGCATTACAGGTCGAACACATGGCCGCACCGACTAACAAACGTGCAGAGGCTCCAGAAACCCCTCGCCAACGGAGAGCCGTCCACACACGGCCCCCAACACGCCATTTTGCAACCGCTGCAAGCCCATGTGCCCTGCAGGGCGGCGACGTGCCTTTCCCGGTTGCGTTATTTGTCAGCTCCGGGATGGAGGAACACTTCGGAGTCTAGAAAGCGCTGCACGGCGTTGGCTGTTATAACCGATGCTTCGTTGACACACCCATGTAGGGGCAGCGCCGCGCACCAATTGAGCGATCCGGTCGCAAAAACCGCGCCGCCCGAGGGGGTTTCGAAGAAGGTCATCTCCGCACGCAAGGACGGGTTATACGGTGCCGCCATCGCCGGGTGAGGCATCAAAATGTCCTCGGGCGCGGGTTGCATGTTGCACGTGTGCGCTTCGGAAGCGGCGATCACGAGCGCATGGGCGGGCGTGCCGAGCGCAAAATCGATCGCGTCGATCTCACCTCCGGCTGCCGAGCCGAGCAAGCCGTCCGCGCCGAACGTCTCGCCTTGCACGCCGTCGAGTAGCCACGCGGCGCGCGGATCGGCGGCGGCGGCAGTGCGGCGGTAGTGGCCGACACCGTCGAAGCCGATCCCCCGGAAGCCCACGCCGACGAGCGCGTTGGGCGGACGGCCCGCGCGTCGCCACAGGCCGCCGAGTTCGCCGGTCGACGCCATGTGATCGTCTCCCGGCGTCTCTGCGACATGGCGCGCGCCGGTTGCCGCCCGGCGCACCTCGACCGCGCCGGGCCAGTCCGGGTGCACGCCGGTGCGCCAATAGAAGCCGTTGCCGCCAAGATAGAGCAGGCGACCACCACTGCTAAGATATGTTTCGAGCGCGTCCCACATTGGTGTAGTCCAATATTCGGGATGGCTCCCCGTCATCACTGCGCGGTAGCGGCCGAGCAGGTCCGCGCCCTCGGCGTGGAGCGCTTCGTCGGTGATCAGGTCATAGGGCTGGCCGATATGGTCGAGCCAGGCGAGGAGGTGTGTGTCGGCGTTCAGGTTCCACGGCTCGCCGCCGGGCATGTTGTTGAGCACCGGGCGCAGGCGGGTTGCGTATCGCGCGGGCGAACCGTCGGCGTGGAGATCGTAGGTCGAGACGCCCATTTCGGGTGTTTCGCGCAGATACACGTCGTCGGGCGTAAGGACGTGGACGCGGCCGAGCGACACCTCGTTCATGTCCACGCGCAGGTGGAATTGATAGTTGGCGTAGGCGATCGTGGTCAGCGTGGAGGCGAGCACCGCGAGCGGCGCAGTCGCGGCCCCGCGCGGCGGCAGCACGAAGATCGGCGCGTAGCTGACGTCCCCGCCCGCGCGGACGCGCACCGTGTAGTAGCCGCTTGGCCAATCGGCGGGGATGGTCAGCCGGTGCGAGACGTCCCAGCACGCGTCATACAGATCGTCCGCGTGGAAATGGACCGCGTCCCATTGGTCGGGGGCAGCACGCCAGTCGAACATGTCCGCCGCCCAGTCGGGCCCGGTCACCGCGCGTGCAGGGAGGTTGATCAGGCGGCCATCGTGGCCGCCCACCGGATCGGGCACGTGCGCGCCGCCGCCCGGCGCGAAGTCCCAGCCGGCGATCAGTCGCTCGCCGCTGAGCAGACGCGGACGCGCGAGCTTACCGTTGAAGTGGTGCCGCATGTGGCGGCCGCCTTCTGGGTCGGCGAGCGCGGCGAAGGTGAGCGGAAAGTGTGCCAGACTGAGTGGGCCGAGGACGTTTTGTGCGCTGCACTCCAACGTGCGCGCCGGTTCGCCGGGCGGGTTGGTGCGGGTATGCACGGCGAGGGTGATACGCTGCACGACGGGATCGAATGTCGCGCGCAGATGCGTCCAGCGCCGCTCGGCGAGCGCGCCGGGGATGGATACCGCCGCGCTGCCGACGCGGAACGTGGGCGAGCCGTCCGCGCAGATTTCAAGCGCGAAGCCTTGGGCGTCCGCCTCGGACCAACAGGCGGCGAGCGTCTGCCGACCGCCCATCGGCGTGGTCGGCCAGACCCATAGGTCGATCGTGAATGGCAGCATCGGATCGAGGCGCGGCGCGGGATCGACGATCATGGCCGAACCGATCGCGGTCCGTTGCGGCGAGCCCGGGTGTTCGCCGTCGATCGCCGATGGCATCGGCCGGAGATCGAGGCCGAGCGCGGCGTCGCCCGAAATTACGCGCACCACGTCCAGATCGTAGGTATCGCCCGCGAGCAGGCTCACATGCACGTCGATCGTCTCGCCCGCGCGCGCGTCCCACGGGCTGGTGTAGACGAGAACCTGTTTCACCGCAGCGCCTCGTACCGGCGGCGCAGGATATCGCGCTCGCCCTCGATCGCGCTTGCATATTCGGGGCCGAGCCGTTCGATCGGCGCGTGACGGCCGCGCGGCAACCGCGCGAGCGCGAAGCGACCGGGCGCGAGCGCGATCAGGACGAGCTTGCCCGCGACCGGCCCCATGCGCAGCCGGAGCGCGAGATCGGCGACCTCAGGGTCGTGCGGGCCGTGCGGTGCAGCCAGCAGGCGATCGAGCGCAGTCATGCGCCGCCGCCGAGCGCGCGTGGAAGCACGTTGGCGGTCCACCAGCGTCGGCGTTGGGCGATCGGATCGGCGGCAATCCGGGGCGCGGCGTCGAATAGCATCATCGTACGGCGCGTGGTGTCGTATCGCGGCCAGCCGAGCGGGGAGGTGGAGGGATCGCCACCCTGCGCGAAGGCAAGCACCGCTTCGAGCATCACGCGCGCAATTTCGTCTCGTTCGTGCGCATCCGACAGCCCCCGCTCGGCACCGATCAGCGCTTCGCCCGATGGGTGCGCATGGCGGCCGAACAGGAAGGTCTGATCGGCGGCGTGGAGCGCCCCACGGCGCGGGTCCGCCTGCCAGTCAAAGCGGTAGGCAAATACGTTGGCACCGCCATCCGCTATCAGATCGGCCAGCCAAAGCGACGGCATGGCGAACATCGCGTCGCCAAGCAGGTGCATGCCCAGTACGCCATCGGCCTCGTTCGGGAACCATGCGCGGTAGCGCGCGGTCAGTTCGGCGCGTGCAGCAGCGGGCAAATGGGGCATTCGCGCGGCTGCCCACCCGGGCGGACGGCGGTCCAGATCGTCATCCCACGCGAGCCAAAGGCCCATCTCGTAGGCGGTGAAGCCGATGATGATATCTAGATCTGCCGCCGCCCCGTCGCGCGCCGCCTCGAACGGATCGCGCGGGCAAAGCGCGCCCACGCGCGGGTAGAACAAGGTGTCCTGATCGAACAGGATGCGCTCGGGCGCGATCAGCGCGGCGTGCCGGGTGAGGATTTCGGCGGTCGGTGCGGCGGCGAGCTGCTCGAAGTGCGTGTAGCCGAGTTCGCCGAGGAACGCAGCTGCGCGGCGCGCGCCCTCGACCTCAGTGTGCGCGGACGCCGCGCCGTCCCGGCCCAGCCCGACAACGCTCGCCACCCCGCTCATCAGCATCAGCCGTCGCACGCCCTTGGGGAGCAGGCCGCCCGCGAGCAGCCAGCCGATATCCATCGATCCCGCCGATTCGCCGATCAGCGTGACGTTGCCCGGATCGCCCCCGAACGCGGCGATGTTGGCCTCCACCCACGCAAGTGCCATCGCCTGATCGGTGAGCCCGTTGCTGTGCGCGCCTGGCGGACCCCCGATCGGCGTCAGATCGAGGAAGCCGAACACCCCGAGCCGGTAGTTGAACGATACGAACACCGCGCCCCCGCGCGCGAACGCTTCGCCTGAATAGACGGGCAGGCGGCTCGATTCGAGCCAGTTCGCGCCGCCGTGGATATAGACGATCACCGGGCGCGGATGCATGGGCCGCGCGACGGGCGTCCAGATGTTGAGCGTTAGGCAATCTTCCGACCCCAGCCACGCGCGCGCCGCGCCAGTCTCGCCGAACGCCTCCCACGCGCCTTCGAGCGGATCGAACACCTGCGCCGAGGCGGAACCGAAAGCCTCGGTGTCGAGCAGGCCGGACCAGCGCGACGGCGGAGCGGCGGGTTGGAAGCGGAGCGCGCCTACCGGGGGTGCCGCGTACGGAATACCCCGGAAGACGTGCAGCCCGTCCTCGGCCATCCCGAGCACTGCGCCCGCGGGGCAATCGACCGGCACCCGCGCCGTCCCCTCGTCCGCCTGTTGTTGCGCCCGCGCCACCATTGCAGGCCAAGGTGCGCGCCCCCGGGAGCCAACGCAAGTATTTACTTGCGTCCCTTGCAAAGACGCGAAATGTTAGAGGGATGAGCCCGCATCTCCCTCGACCGCCACGCGCCACAGCGCGACGTGCGCGGTGCGAGCGAGCGCGGTGATGCGCGCGCGCTCGACGTCGGTGCGACCCGCGCCAAGTTCGGTCGCAAGCGTGAACTGCTCGTTGGCGAACGCCGCCAGCTCATCGAGTTCGGCGTCGGGCAGCCGCGAACCCGCGCGCCGCATCAGGCGCGCTACTGCCGCGCCCAGATCGCGCGTGTGCACCTCGTCGCGCGCGCGCAGCGCCCGGTGCGAGAACATCGCGCGCAGCAGTTCATACTCGGCGCTCGCGCCCCGGCGGCCTTCGCCAAGCACACCCGCGACCGCCGCCGCCGCCTCGGGCCAGCGCGCGGGCGTCGCCGCCAGGATCGGCGTCCACGTGGTCACGAGCACCGCGACGTTCCCGCCCAGTTCCTCGATCCACTCCGAATAGGCCGCATAGATGACCGCCTGCTTGTTCGGGAAGAAACGGTAGAGCGATGCGACCGACAGCCCCGCCTCGGCCGCGATATGGTTGGTCGTCACCCCCTCCACGCCCTCGCGCGCGAGCAGTGCCAGCGCGCCGTCGAGGATGCGCCGCACGGTCAGGTGCGAGCGTTCCTGGAGCGGCGGGCGCGATGCGGCGGTTGGATCGGCAGACATCTGGCGCGGCGTCGATCACACGCGGCGCGTGGTGGCAAGTTCCCCGCTCAAGGGCGGCGACATGACGGTTGCAGCACCCGTGGCGATTGCACTCGATGAACCGATGCGCGGGCGAGTGCCCTCGGTGCGCGTCACCAGCCTCGCCTTCGCGCTTTCGGGCATGGTGATCGGTGCGACCAACACCGGCATCAACTTCTTCATCCTGCTTTACTACAATCAGGTGCTCGGCTTGCGCCCCGCGCTCGCGGGGCTGGCGCTGGGCGGCGCGCTGCTGATCGATGCGATCGTCGATCCGCTCGTTGGCATAATGTCCGATCGCTGGCGCTCGCGGCTTGGCCGTCGCCACCCGTTCCTGATTGCGGCGGTCGTGCCGATGGCGGTCGCCTATGTGGCGATCTGGTATCCGCCGTTCGGGCGCGACCAGCAGTGGGCGCTGTTCGCGTACCTGTTCGCGTTCATGGTGCTCTTGCGCGTAGCAATTTCGCTGTTCGATGTGCCAACGAACGCGCTAATTCCCGAACTGACGCGCGATTACGATCGGCGGACCGCCTACTCCGCCGCCAAGACCAGCCTCAATTGGATGACCGCCAATGCGGTCGGCATTCTGATCTACGCCATCTGGCTCGCCGATCCGCCCGGCGGACCGGCGGGGGCGGGCGTGCTCAACCGCGCGGGCTATCAGTCGGCAGCGTTGTGGATCGGCGGCGGCGTGCTGCTGCTCGCGGCTGCGGTGCCGGTCGCGCTGCGTGGCTGGATCCCCCATCTGCGCCGCGTCACCCCGCCCACCGCCGCGTCTGCCCGCGCGCTGTTCGGCCAGGTGATCCAGACCTACGCCAACCGATCGATCCTGGCGCTGCTTGCGTCCGCGATCTTCTTTGCGGCGGGGGTTGGGCTGACGCAGGCGCTTTGGGTCTATCTGCTCAGCTATTTCTGGCACCTCGGCGCGAACCAGGTGAACGCGGTACAGGGTGCCTATCTCATAGCCGCGCTGGTCGCCTGGTGGGCGCTGCCCCGCATCGCGCGCGGGCGCGACAAGCGGCGGCTGATCATCGCGCTTTCCGCCATCTTCTGGATCGACGATGTCGCTCCGATCGCGCTTCGGCTCGCGCATCTGATGCCCGCCAACGGCTCGCCCGCGCTCACCCCGGTGCTCGTCGGCTTCGGCTTCGTCGACGGCGTGCTGTTCAACATGGTGATCGCGATGGTCCTCTCGATGCTGACCGATGTGGTCGAGGACAATCTGGTCCGCACCGGACGGCGCGAGGAGGGTGTGGTACTCGCCGGGCAGACGCTGGTCACCAAAGCGTCTACCGCGCTCGGCACCGTGCTTGGTGCAGGGCTACTGACGCTCGCGCGCTTCCCGCAGGGCGCGCCGCCCGCCGAGCTGCCGCCCGATGTCGCGTTCCGGCTCGGCGCGTGGTTCGTCCCCGCGATGTGGGCGCTGGGGATTGCGTCCACACTCGCGATGACGCGCTACGGGATCACGCGCGAACGCCACCACGCCAATCTCGCCACGCTCGATACCATCTGATCTGAGGGGACCGCTCATGCCACGCACGCCGATCATTGCCGCCCTGCTCGCCACCGCCGCGCCCGCCGCACTCGCCCAGAGTGCCCCCGCGCCCCGCGCCACCCCCGCGCCGATCGAGGAGATCGTGGTCACCGCGCAGCTCCGGCGCGAAACGCTCCAGCAGGTCCCGCTCTCGGTCACCGCGATCACCGGCGCGGCGCTGGCGCGGGAGAACATCGAGAACTTCGCCGATCTCGCGCGCATCACGCCGGGGTTCGTTTCCGCGCCCAACTATGGCTTCATCCGCAACTCGTCGTTGCGGGGCATCTCGAACAACCAGTTCGGCTTCGCGGACGATCCGTCGATCGCGATCTTCACCGATGGCGTCTATCAAGGGCGCGGCGGCACCGGCTCGATCGTCAACGCGCTCTACGACGTCGATCGGGTCGAGATCATCAAGGGCCCACAGGCGACATTGTTCGGCCGCAGCTCGATCGGCGGCGCGATCAACACGATCCTCAACCAGCCGCTGAAGGGGGTGACCGCCGCCGACCTCGAAGTTGGCTACGGCGAGCGCGCGCGCATCGAGACACGCGGCGCGCTGAACGTGCCACTGACCGATGGGCTAACCTTGCGCGTGGCGGGCGATTACAGCTCGATCAACGGCTATCTGCGCAATCTGGATGGCGGCAAGAACCTTGCACCGACAGAAGTGCGTGCGGGGCGCGCGACGCTGCGCTACGAAAGCGGGCCGTGGGACGTCTCGCTCAAAGGCGGGATCGAGACGCGCAAGCAATCGGGATCGGTCTATCAGGCGGTGGGCCTGCCCGATTTCACCGTCTCATCCGACCTGCACGGCAACCAAGCCTACAGCGATTTCGATATCTACGACGGTGTCTTCCGCGCACGCTACGCCTTCACGCCCGGCGTCAGCCTGACCGCGACGACGAGCTACCGCAGCGTCGAGAACCGTTACGTCGAGGATTACGACGCGCTCGCGACCGTTGTAGGTGGGCCGTACAGCCAGCAGAGCCGCGACGATCTGTTCCAGCAGGACGTGATCCTGAACGTCAGCGCAGGTCGGTTATCCGCGGTCGCGGGGGCGAGCTATTTCGATGAATGGTTGAAAGGTGGAGTCCAGAACTACGTCAACGAGACCTTCGCCTTCACCGGCGCGCCCGATTTGGGACTAGTCCCCGACGATTACAGCCTGGCGCTCTTCGAGGCGGGCCATCTGCGCGGCCGCTTTCATGGCTATTCGGCCTTCGCCGACGCGACCTACGAGATCTTGAACGGCCTCAAGCTTACCGGCGGCGTCCGCTACAATTACGATAGCAAAACCTACACTCAAAACATCTTCGATCCCGCGACGCTGCCACAAAGCGCGCTCATTTTCCCCGGAGCGTTCTACAATTGGGGCTATTACACAAGTACGCCAATTACTAGCCACAAGAGCTGGAACGATGTCGCGTTCCGGGCGGCGGCTGACTACACGGTCACGCGCGACCTCAATGTCTACGCCAGCTTCAACCAGGGCTGGAAGGCGGGCGGGATCGATAGCTTCAAGGTGCAGACCGATGTGCCCTTCCCGCTATTCTTCGGGCTGGACGCGGCCGCCGCGCCCTACAACGGCAAGCCTAACATCTATAATCCCGAAAAGTCGGACAGCTACGAGATCGGCTTGAAGGGCCGCTTCTTCGATCGCCGTCTATCGCTCAACGTCAGCGCTTATGATTACGAGTATCGCGATCTCCAGGTCAGCATTCCCCAGGGTGGCTCGTCGATCATCGCCAATGTCGGGCGCGCGCGGGGGCGGGGCTTCGAATTCGAAAGCCGGATCGTGCCCGTCCCCTGGCTCGATCTTTTCGCGAATGCCGCCTTTAACGACACCAGGATCACCGCGTTCAAGGAAAAGCCCGAGCAGGTTGGTCAGCCACTAAATCAGGCCCCACGATGGACGGCGGCGGGCGGCGGCGCGCTGACCTTGCCGCTGGGCGAGCGTGTCGGCCACCTCTCGCTTGGCGGCACGGTCAGCTATCGCTCGCGCTACCGCAACGACAACGCGCTGTTCGAAGGCGTCGCCGCCTATACGTTGACTTCGCTGCGCGCGACGCTGACCGATCCGACCAAGCGCTATTCGGTAGAGGTTTTCTGCGACAACGTCTTCAATACCGAAACCTACAGCCGCTACAACGCTGCAACGCCGTTCCTGTTCGCGGTCGCCTCGAAGAGCGTGCTCGGCGAACCCCGCACGGTCGGCGTCAACCTGCGCGCGCGCTGGGGCGGGCGGTAAGGCGTCGGCTCGTCGCTCGGAGATGAGGCCGCGATACGTCTGTTTTTCTCATAGGCCAGTCATTTGATTTGCAGACTCGCCATAGCTTGTCGGAGCTCGGCGTTCCCCGGCCCCGCTGAAAGCTGAAAGAACGGCTGCCATCGGACAGGCTTTTCGCCGCGGCGATCGATATGGACGGGGTCGGCAGCCATCCGTCGGTTTAGCGGCCGACGAACGCCTGCTATCGCATTTGGCTGCCCAAAACCCGCCAGTCGGCTACCGGCCCCAAAGCCGCCCCAACTCTGCTATCCTGTTCAGAGCGATCGCACATGTGCCTTGAGCACATCAACGGTCTCCACCAAACCAACCGCCTCCATATCAAGCAACAATGCGTCCGCCGACTTCTCCGGACGTTTGAGCCGTTCGCGCATCGTCCGCACAGCCGCGACCGCCCGCGCTTCGTCCAGGTTGATCGTGTCAGCGATGAACGTGTCGGCCGATTTCGCTTCGAGGTCCAACGGTGTCAGCGCGGTGGGCGGGAAATGCCGCAAGTTGTCGGTCACGATAATAGAAGCGCGGGTCTTGATCGCCGCTGCCAGCACATGCACGTCGCCTTCGTCAGGTAGTTGCCGCCCGCTCGCCAAGGGCTCCCAATCGATCATGGTCGCGTCGTCGAACGCGCGGCGCATTGCCCGGCACGCGCGTGCCGCCCGCTCCGCAGCATCGGCGATGCCCCGAGCGCTGAGCATCCCGGCAATCGCCCGCTCGGTTTCTTCCATCACCCTCTCCGACCACCTTACGCGGAAGAAGCCTGCCTCCGCCAAGCTCAGCATGTTGCGCTTGAGTGTTCCGGCCAGCACGCAGGCATCGAGGAAAGCCGTGAAGCGGTTCGCGAACACGCCTCAAATATGATCCGCGTCCAGCTCGGCCAGTTCGGACAGAGCGGTCGCCCGCTCCCCGTCGCGCCGCCGCTTGAAGGCGAACAGGTCTTCCGCGCGAACGCGCCGGTGACGACCGACCGTCTCAAAAGGGATCGCCTCCCTCTGTAGCAGCGCGATGAAGTAGGGGCGTGAGACGTTCAGGATGTCGGCCGCCTGCTGCGTCGTCAGCATCTGACTGACAGGCACAAGCGTCACCGCGCTTCCCTGGCCGACGTGCCGTAACAGATCGATCAGCAGGCGCGACACCGCTGGCGCGAGCACCACTTCGGCTGGCTTGCCGCCGTCGTCGATCAGCGTGAGACGGGTCTCCGAAGCACCCGCCTGAGAGGCAAGGATCCTCCGCAGCTGATTGGCGGTCTCGCGCTCGGAATGCGATGGCAACCGACTTCCGAGTGGCTTTGCCGTGGCTGGAATGGTCATATGGCCTCCTTCAATCGCCCTACCGCGCAGCGAGAGTATTCGCAATATTCGAAACGGCCAAACGGACGGACGGTTGCACATTTTTATTGGACGCGAATTGTTTGAAGAAGCTGGCCGCCCGGCCAGCAGTTGGGTCATGCTTATCGGCCCAGCCGCGGCCAGCGAGTGCTTCCCCTGTTATTACCTAACCATTACCGAAGACGCTGCTTCAAGCACCTGTACCGGTTGCAAAATCGCGGAAAAGCTGGTGACCCCAACGGGAATCGAACCCCTGTTTTCGCCGTGAAAGTTTGAGTTGTTCTGTCCATAGATGTCCATAGATGTCCATAGATGTTCAGGTTTGAGCCAAATGTACAGTAAATTATCTCTACTTGTTCGGTCGCGTCCAGCTATGTATATTGCCGATGTGTTGCCGACGTTTTCGGCGTTGGCGAGGAGGTTCGGCGATGGCCCGCACGCTCAAGGACACAAGGCTGGATACCCGCTCCGCACGTGAGCGACTACTGGTGCGTAAGGAACCCTATTGGCGATTGATGTTCGAGGGTGCCCACCTCGGCTACGCCAAGGGCAAGCGCGCCGGTCAGTGGGTGGCGCGCCATCGCGCGAGCGGCCATTCGACCAAGGGATATGTGAAGACGACCCTCGGCGAGGCGGACGACATCGCCGACGCGGACGCCGAGCACATATTCAATTTCAAACAGGCGCAGGCGGCGGCGAACGCCTGGTTCGAGCTGACCACGCAAGGCGAGCGACCCGCGAAGGCGAGCGGTCCCTACACCGTCGGCGATGCGCTCGACGACTATCTCGCGCAGTTCACGGGCAAGTCTGTGGTCGCCACACGCTCGCGGGTGAATTCGATCATCCGGCCAGAGCTGAAGAATGTTGACACCGCCAAAGTCACGACCGCGCAGCTTACCGCTTGGCTGCGGAAACGGGCGGACGAGCCAGCACGGCTTCGGACAGCGCGCAATGCGAAGGTGAGAAACGTCCGCGCGACCGTGGGCGACGATGCGATACGGGGCCGACGCTCGACCGCCAACCGGGATTTCACGGTGCTCAAGGCCGCGCTCAACGTCGCCTTTCGGGAAGGCAAGATCGCAAGCGACGTGGCTTGGCGGAGGGTCAAGCAGTTCAAGAACGTCGATGGCGCGCGGCTCCGCTATCTGACGGACATCGAGGCCAAGCGGCTCGTAAACGCGGTGGACCCGAACTTCCGGCCGATGGTACAAGCCGCGCTGCTCACCGGCGCGCGCTACGGCAACATCGCGTCGGCGCGGGTGCGGGACTTCGATCCGCAGGCCCAGACGCTAGCCTTTGCCGACACGAAGGGCGGCCGGGCGCATTACGTTTACCTCGAAGCGGAAGGGGTGATGCTGATGGCGCGGGCGGCTGCCGGGAAGGGGCCGGACGACCTTCTGTTCCCCCGCCCGACCGGTGCCCGTTGGGGCGCGAGCGAGCAGAAGAGAAAGATCGCCGAGGCGAGCGAGCGCGCCCACATCGAGCGCACCACCTTCCACGACCTCCGCCGCACGTACGGCGCACGCCTGGCCCGCCAGGGCGTTCCGATGGCCGTGGTAGCTCAAGCGTTGGGCCACGCAGACCAGCGCATCACGATGCGCCACTACGCCCACCTGGCGCCCTCCTACGTGGCGAGCACCATCCGCGAATATGCGGCGGGCTTGGGGATCGTGGAGCCCTACGGCGTCCGGCTGGTGAGCGCGACGTGATTTGCGCAGCCGTTTAGCTCGTCGCGGACATCGTAGATTGGCGTCGAGCTTCGTAGACCAAGGGCACACGGGAGACGGCAAGATGAAAGCGACGGCACTACGTGCGTCGCGGCGGTTGGGTTTGCTGGGCTTCTCACGGCACTATGCGACAGCCGTAGTGCCGTGCGGCCTTATACAAGCTAGAATTCAGCCGAAACTAGCGGCACCGCTCGGATTTTCGGCTCCTCTGCCATCCCCCCCCCTCTTCATGTAGCACGCCTATGTGCTACAATGCCTGATATGAGTTCATCGTCCGCCGAGAAGACCGTCGCTTTGCGCGAAGCTAACCAGGCGTTCGCCCGATACGTGCGCGAGGTCGAGGGCGGGGCCGCCTTCACGATCACGCGCAACGGCACGCCTGTGGCGCGCCTCGTGCCCGTAGAGGGCGCGGCCCACCGCCTCTCGCCGGAGCAGGAAGACGCCCGCGCCCGCTCGCGCGCGCGGATGCAGACCGGCTGGCCGATCGGCGCGGGCGCGCTCGACCGCGATGAGCTGCATGAGCGCTGAGCGCTTCAGCCTCGACACCAACATCCTCGTCTACGCGCTCGATACCGCCGCCGGCGACAAGCACACGCTCGCCGCCGAGATCGTCGACCGAGCGGTAGAGCGCGACTGCCATCTGACGTTACAGGCGCTGTCCGAATTCTACGCCGCCGTGACCCGGAAGGGGATCGTGCCCAAAGCGGAAGCAGCCGCTCAAGTGCAGGATTGGCTTCTCCTATTTCCGACGCTGGCCCCCACGCCCGCCGCAGTTCGGACCGCGCTGTCTCACGCTTTAGCGGGCCGGGCCTCGTACTGGGATGCGCTTCTCGTCGCCACTGCAGGCGAAGGCGGATGCGCGATCGTGCTGTCCGAGGATATGGCGGACGGGGGTCGGCTGGGGGCGGTCGAAGTTATCAACCCCTTTTCAGGTCGATCTATCGCGGAGTTAGCCGCGAGGCTGATCGGATAACTCTCTACGTTTTGGCTTCCCAGTTCGTCTCGATTGGGGCCGTGTGTGGACGGGCCGCTACCGGGTGTTAATATGTGAATAGCGGACCTTCGTTCAGGCAGGGCGTGAAGCTGCAAGATGGAATTGGAGTCGACCCGGTTTGGTGGACACCCCGAGACCATGTCTTGGAGGTGTATTTATGGCACCATTTCGACCGCAATATCCGCCCGAGTTGCGGCGGCAGATGGTGGAGCTAGTCCGCATTGGCCGAACGCCTGGGGACCTTTCTCGGGAGTTCGAGCCGCACGCACAGATGATTCGTCGCGTGGGTGAAGCGGGGCCCAGAGGGAGGAGGGCAAGCGCACCGACACTCCAAGCGCTGCAGAGCGCGATGAATTGGTTCGGCGGCGCCGTGAAAACCATCGGCTGCGGCCACGAGCGCGATATCCTGTCAAAGGCGGCGGTCATCGCCGCCCGGGTGGTCACCGTCGCCATGGCCAACAAGGCCGCCCGGATGGCGGAAACCCATCGTGTATAGCTGAAAGCACCGATCAACAAAGAGTGGTGCGTGCAGAGCTCGTCAGCTTCGTCTGTAAAGGGGCATACGCTGATGACCTCGCTAGGATCTACGCCGCCCCGGAGCTTACGGAGCGACGGCGGAAGCGGCGCACGCGCAATTGGTAGAGACCCGCCGTAAACGCGGCACCGATTGCACCGATGGCGGCCAGATCGATCGGTCCGGCAAGGCCTGGAAAGCGGGCGGCATAAAAGGCCCGTGCAAGCTGGCACGCCATCGCGCCGCCCACCATCGTGCCCACCGCAAGCAGGGCAGCTCTAGGTGCAGTCAGTTCGCTGCGTCGGCCGATCACCACCCACAGGAATGCGGCCGCACCCGAGACGACCGCGCCCAGCGGTCCGACGGCGAACAGGCCGAGCTTGCGGATGTACGGCATGCCCGCAACGAACGAGACGAGCGTCATCCATACGGCGGGTGCGACGAGCGCGGGCAGCATGTTTTCCAGCAGCACTTCGCGCCACAGCACCAGCCGCTGCCAGAACGCACGCGTCACAAGCCCGGCACCGTCTTGCCCGGGTTCATGATGCCACGCGGATCGAGCGCGCGCTTGATCCGGCGCATGATGTCGATCGCGTCCTCGCCGTGTTCCTCGGCCATGACGCCCAGCTTGTGGACACCGATGCCATGCTCGCCGGTGCACGTGCCCCCGGCCGCGATGGCGCGGCGCGAGATGCTCGTCGCGAGTGCATCCGCGCGGGCGACCATCGCCGGGTCGGTCGCGTCATGCAGCACCATCACATGGAAATTGCCGTCGCCCACATGCCCCACGATCGGGCAAACGAGACCGCTCGCGTGCGCTTCCGCCTGCGTTTCGAGGATCACCTCGGCGAGCCGTGCGATGGGCACGCATGCGTCGGTGGCGAAGCTCGCGTAGCCGGGCTTCAGGCCACGCGCGGCGTGGTAGGCCTCGTGCCGCACCTTCCAAATGCGGCTGCGCTCCTCGGCCAAGTCGGCGCGGCGCATCGGGTCGCCGCCATGTGCGTCCATGATCGCGCCGACCAGTTCGACCTGCTCGGCGACCGACGCGGGCGAGCCATGAAACTCGAGGAACAGCGTAGGTTTGGCCGCAAACTCGTCCAGCTTGGACCATGCGATGCAGGCCTGCATCTGCAGATCGTCCAGTAGTTCGATCCGCGCGATCGGCGCGCCCGCCTGGAGCACGTCCGTCACGGCAGCTACGGCAGGGGCCAGATCGTCGAACTGCACGACGGCTACAGACACGGCTTCGGGCAGACCGAACAGGCGCAACCTGAGTTCGGTGATGATGCCGAGCGTCCCCTCCGAGCCGATGTAGAGGCGGGTCAGATCGTAGCCCGCCGAGGATTTGCGCGCGCGGCTGCCGGTCCGGATGATCTTGCCTTCGGCGGTAACCACTGTCAGCCCCAGAACCACATCCCGCATCGTGCCGTAGCGCACGGCGTTGGTTCCCGACGCGCGCGTTGCCGCCATGCCGCCCAATGTCGCGTTCGCGCCCGGATCGAGCGGGAAGGACAGGCCGCTGCCGTGCAGATGCGCGTTCAGCGCCTCGCGCGTGACGCCGGCTTCCACGTACGCGTCGAGATTTTCGGCGGAGGCATCGAGGATATGGTCCATGCGTGTCATGTCGATCGAAACGCCGCCTTCCAGGGCGTGCAGATGGCCTTCGAGCGACGACCCCGCCCCAAACGCGATCACAGGCGTGCGCGTCTCGGCGCAGATGCGGACGATCTCGGCGACTTCCTCCGTACTCTCTGGCCACACCACCGCGTCTGGCGCATGACACTCGCCCATTCCCTCGCCTTGCCCATGCGCGTCCCGGTGCGCCTCCGCGATGCTCAGCCGCTCGCCGAAGCGCGCACGCAGCCGGTCGATCGCGCCGACGCGTTGCGGAGCGTTCACGCGGCTTCGGCGCGCACGCTGGCGCGCGGGTCGAGCGCACGCAGCACTCCGTCGATCCCGGGCTTGTTAAAGCCCTTGTAGCCATCGTTGCGCTCGATGTTCTCAAGATGCGCGGCGATATAGCCGTTCAGGCGAATGGCCTCGGCCTCGTCGGCCGTCAGGTCCCCGGCGCGCTCCAGCCGGCCCACCCGCACCGGATCGACCGCGGCGACATCGCCCTCGGTCAATTCCTGGTAGAGGAAGGCGAAGTCCGAGAAGGGCTTCATCATGTTGAGGCCGTGCGCGCGGAGCTGCGTTCTAAGCGTGCGCTGCTCGTAGAGCGCCGCGACGTGGTTGAGTCCGCCCTCCAGAATCGATTCGCCATGCAGGATCGACAGGATGCCCGCGCGGCGCAGCTTCAAGGGTGGCAATTCCTCGTGCGCGAAATCGATGTCGGTCTCGTGCGGCGCGAGATCCACATCGGCGAATATCGTGGACTTGAGCGCGGGCTGTTCGAGCACCTGGCTGCCCCAGCCCGCAAGTTCGCCTGCGTAAAGCATCTCGCGCAACCGATAGCCCATTTTTTCGAGGATGCGCACCGTATGGCGGAAATGCTCGCGGCTGCCATCATAGGTGTGGTGATCGATGTTGGACCAGCCGATCCCGGCCGCATCCTGCCGCGCTTTCTGCAATCGCCCCGCCGGGCAGCGGCTCATCCAGTAATCGCGCTCGGCACGGAACCACAGATCGCACGCCCAATGTTGGCCGAGATCGCCGACCGCAGCATCGACCAGCCCTTCGGTGTGCGCGAGGCCTTGCGGGGCGGTATCGAACTGCCGTCGGCGCGCGCGAAACGCATTCAGATGCAGCCGGGCCTTGCGTATCTGCCCGGGCGACACTTCGGGCACCGTAAACCCGGTCTCACCCGCGCGCTCGATCGCACCTACGCCCACGGCTCCAGGAAAGGCCAATGCACGCCGCAACGGGCCGCGCGCGGCGCCTTCGATCGGTGCGGCCACGCCCGTGGCTTCGACGAACCGCTCGATCGATTCGACCCGGAACCAGAGCTGCGCCTGGTCGCCCGCCAGTGCCTCCGGGAACAGGCCATGTGCGTTGACGTGGACGCCATCACCCCGGTCCGCCCAGCCTGCCGCGCCGAGCCGCGCGAGATCGGTCGCGCCGACGATCACATGATCGACGATATCGCGCAGCCGCACTCCGGCCTGCTCGAGCAGCCGCGCCGCATAGTCGCTCGCCAATGCATTGCGCGCGAGCAGGTCGCCCAGTACCTCGCGCAGCGCCGCCTCGGCGGCGGGCTGTGGGAACCATTCGCGGTTGCGGTACTCGGCGGTCATGCGTTGCTTTCCGGCGATTAGTGGTGTGGCACCGCGTTAACGCATCGCCATGCGCGGCACCCATAGGAACCACGCCACGCGCCTTGCTACAATCTTATGAGGACCGCGCGCGGGCCTGCGCTATCCGGGCCCATGAACCTTGCCGATCTGATACACGCCGCGCGCCGGACCGGCGACGCGCTCGCCGTCGCGCCGCCGCCGCTCACGATGAAGGAGGGCTACGCGGTCCAGCGCACGCTGGCCGAGCGAACCGGGCCCGTAGTCGGCTGGAAAGTCGGTGCCACCAGCGCGGCCGCACGCATCGCGCTTGGCATTGCCGAGCCGATCTACGGTCGCGTTTTCTTCCCACCGGCCGCAGGGACGATCGCTGCCGGTCCCCGCCCGCTCGAACTCGAACCCGAGATCATTCTCGAACTCGGCGCGGACCTTGCGCCTGCTCGCGCATGGGTAGGTCTCGAAATCGTCCGGCCGAGCCGCGAAGACGCGGTCCAGCTCGGCGCGGCCTTCATCGTTGCCGACAATGCCGCCCATGTTGCGCTCGTGCTGGGCGACGAACTGCCGTTAGCCGCGATCGATGCTCCCCGCGTCACCTTCCTCCTCAACGATGTCCGCGTTGGCGAGGGCGCGGCCACGGCGGTGGATGGCGGCCCGCTTGCCAGCCTCGCCTGGCTCGCGGGCACGATCGCGCTTACCGATCGCCCGCTGCGCCCCGACGATCTCGTCGCCACCGGCGCGATGGCGCGCGCCGTCCGCGCGGGACCCGGCGACCGCGTGATCGCGGACTTCGGCGAGCATGGCCGCGCGGAGATTAGGGTCGTCTAGATGCCGCGCAAAGTTATGCCTCCCCAAACCCTTTGCATGCGCGCCGCGTGCTGCGCGAGCGTCTACACCGGATCGAGGCCGGATCCGGAGTTGCGCGATGCTCGTTGAACGAATCGAGGCGAAATGGATCGATACGTTCGTAGCCGCCTTCGCCTTGTGCCGCGTGCAGCCGGGCGACGAGGTCGTGATCCTGTCCGAAACCCAGTCGCGTGGCATCAACGTCCAGCTGGCCGAACTCGCGCTGCTGCGGATGGGTGCCAGGCCCTTTCACCTCGTAATGCCGTCGCCTGCGCTGAACGCGCCGGTGCCGGTGCGCTCGACCGGCTCGTCCACTGCGATCCAGCGCAACCGCGCAGCGCTTGCAGCCTTGAAGGCGGGAATTTTCATCGCGGACCTGACCGTCGAGGGCCTGATGCATTCGGACGAACTACCCGAGATCATGCAGGCCGGATCGCGCGTGCTCTACATCAGCGACGAACATCCGGACGCACTCGAACGGCTCGCTCCCGATGAAACGCTCATCCCCCGCGTCCTCCGCGCGCGCAACCTGCTGCGGGCCTGCAAGACGATGCACGTCACCTCGGCAGCGGGCACCGATCTCACCATCGCCATGGAAGGCGCGCGCATCGGTGGCAATCTGGGTGCCTCGTGGGAGCCATCGACGCTCGCCACCTGGCCCGGCGGCATTGCGTCCTGCTTTCCCGCGCTCGGGGGAGTGAACGGCACGCTGGTGCTCGATGAAGGGGACATCAACATCACCTTCAAGCGCTACCTCGAAAAGCCGGTCACGCTGCGGATCGAAAAGGATTATGTGGTCGCGGTGGAGGGGCGGGGGCTGGATGCGGACCTCATGCGCGAATATTTCGCCTCGTGGAACGATCCCGAGGCGTTTGGCACGTCTCACGTCGGGTGGGGGATGAACCCGCGCGCGCGCTGGGAATCGATGATCCTCTACGACAAGGCGCACACCAACGGCATCGAGCAGCGCGCGTTCGCGGGCAATTTCCTGTTCTCCACGGGTGCCAATCCGTTTGCGGGGCGGCACACGCTGGGCCATTTCGACCTGCCGGTGCGTCGCTGCACGATCACGCTCGACGGGCACCCCGTGGTAGTGGACGGCAAGCTGACCCCAGAACTCGCGTGATCGAAACCGTCTACATTCCCGGTGAGGTGCGCCTCGCCGCCGACGTCGCGGGGCCTGCAACCGCGCCATTGCTGATGTTCCTCCACGGCGTGGGCGGCAACCGCACCAACTGGCGCGCGCAACTGGAAGCCTTCTCGGACCGGTGGCGCTGCATCGCCCTTGATGTGCGCGGTTATGGCGAGAGCGAAGACGACCCCGCCGATGCGCTGCCCTTTGAAACGCTGACCGACGACGCGGCGCGTGCTGTCGCGCACTTTGGTGGCCCCGCCGTCGTCGTGGGCCTGTCGATGGGTGGCCGCATCGCGCTCGATCTGTTTCGTCGCTACCCCGCCCACGTCCGCGCGCTCGTCCTTGCGGACACGAGCGCCGGGGCTGCGATGCAAGGCGACACACGCGAGGCGTTCATGTCGGTGCGCCGCAAACCGCTGATCGAGGATGGCAAGACCCCCGCCGATATCGCCCCGGGGATCGTCGCGAGCATCGCGGGGCCGAACATCAGCGCGCCCGCGCGTGCTCAGCTGATCGAAAGCCACGCTCAGCTGCGCGCGCGCAGCTACCTCGCCGCGCTCGAATCCGTCACCCGGTTCGGCGATTTTCCGCCATGGGCATCGATCCGCGTGCCGACGCGGGTGCTCGTGGGCGAGCATGATCGGATCGCCACTCCCGCCTACGCCGCCAGCATCGCGGCGCAGATCCCGGGCGCGAAGCTTGTCACGATCGCCGACGCGGGCCACGTTTCCAACATCGAACAACCAGCCGCATTCAACGCCGCGCTCGCTGCCTTCCTCGACACGCTGCGATGAAGACTGTCCACCTGATCGCTTATCCTGAAGGCGCGCCGACGCCTTTGCACTTTGACCTGGTCGATGAACCCGAGCCGACGCCCGCCAGGGGCGAAGTGCTCATCCAGACGCTGGCGCTTGGCATGGACCCGGCCGTGCGGATGCGCATGAGCGTGAAGCCGCCCATGGGGCCACCGATGCGGCTGGGCGAGGCGGTCGGCGGGCGCGGGATCGGTGTTGTGCTCGCAGGCGAAGATCGCGCGTTCGCGGTTGGTGATCTAGTCGGCGGCGAACTCGGCTGGCGCGAGCGGGTGGCGCTGCCGGGAGCGGCGCTCGAACGCTTCGAGTCGGTCGGCGGGGCTTCAGCGGCCACTTTCCCCCCCCACGCGCACCTGAACGTACTCGGCCCGACTGGTCTTGCCGCGTGGTTCGCCACCGAACAACTGGCCCCGCGCCCGGGCGAAACACTTGTCATCGCGCCCGCCGCCGGAGCGGTCGGCAGCCTCGCCGCACAGCTCGCGCGCAAGCTCGGCGCGCGCGTAATCGGCATCGCGCGCGGCGAGACCCAGCTCGCCTACCTGCGCGGCCTCGGGATCGAAGCCGCCGATGCGGACGGCGATCTGGCCGCGCTCGTGCCGGGCGTGGACGCGTTTATCGACGGCGTCGGCGGTGCGCTGCACGAGCGCGTCCTCGCCCACCTCAACCCCCGCGCGCGCGTCCTGCTGCTGGGCTGCATCGCCGCCTACACAGACGCCGCCCCGCCGCGCTACGGCAACGCCGCGCCCATCCTGTTCCGCCGCGCGACGATGCAGGGCTTCCTGCTCGCCGACCACATGGCGCGCGCGCCAGAGGCCCGCTCCGCGCTCGCCGCTGCCATCGCGCAAGGGACGCTCCACCCCGCCGAGACGCTATGGCACGGCCTCGCCCAGGCTCCACACGCCTTCGCCGCCTTGTTCGGGGACGCCGCGCCGGGCAAGCAAATCGTTATCGTAAAGGACTGAACCCGTGACCGATCCCCACGCCCCCGTCCCCGGCCGCGCGCCGATCGCATCGTCCACGGTGGGCGGTGTCGGCTCCGTCGATGCCGCCGATACGATGCGCGCCATCGTGATGACCGGCTTCGGCCCCGCCGAAGTGACGCTCGCGTTGCAGCACGAACCACGGCCCAAGCCGATGCCGCACAACGAAGTGCTGGTCGAAGTCCACGCGGCGGGCGTCAATCCGTTTGAGACCAAACTTCGGCGCGGCTGGTTTGCGACGCTGTTTCCCGTCGCGCCGCCGCACACCCTGGGGCAGGACTTTGCCGGCGTGGTCGCCGCCAAGGGCTTCGACGTCAGCGAACTCGAGGTCGGCGAGCGCGTCTGGGGGCTGCTCGATCCCGCGCGGCCGGGGACCTACGCGGAGTATGTCGCCGCGCCGTCCTACTTAGTGCGCCGCGCGCCCGCGAACCTCAACTTCGAGCAGGCCGCCGCCGTGCCCATGGCCGCGTGCACCGCATGGCACGGGCTGGTGAACCTGGCGCGCATCGCGCCGGGCGCGCGCGTGCTGATCCATGCGGGCGCGGGCGGGGTGGGGGGCTTTGGCATCCAGATCGCGAAAGCGCACGGCTGCTGGGTCGCGGCGACCGCGTCCACCGCCAATCAGGCCTATCTGCGCGAGCTCGGGGCGGACCTCGCGATCGACTACACTGCGGGCGATTTCACCGCCGGGCTGAGCGATATCGATGTCGTGCTCGATGCGGTCGGCGGCGAGACCAACGTTGCCGCCTACACCACGATGCGGCGCGGCGGCACGATGCTCGTCGTGCTGCGCGGCGACCAGATCGAGATGGCGAACCGCGAGCGGCTGATGGCGGAGCACGGGGTGACCACCAGGGTCGTCGCGTTCAGCGCGCAGCCCGAAATTCTCGATCGGTTGCGCGAACTGTACGAGGCGGGCCGCCTCGCTCCGCCGCGCATCGCGGTGCTGCCGCTCGACCGCGCGGCGGATGCGCACGCGCAGGTCGAGACCGGGCACACGGCGGGCAAGATCGTGCTCAAGGTGCGCTGACGTGATCGGCTTCACCCCCACCGAAGAACAAAACCTCCTCCAGCGCACCGCGCGCGACTTTGCCGCCGCCCACATCGCGCCGCTTGGCCTGCGAGCGCGGCGCGAAGGGGTGCCTGCCGATAGCTGGCCGTGGGTGCAGCCGATGTACGAGGCGGGTGTCGCGCTCGGCCTCACCAAGGTCTTCGTCCCCGAGGCGATGGGCGGGCTGGGCCTCGGCTGCATCGATGCGGCGATCCTGCTCGAGGAATTGGGCGTGGCGGACGTGGGCGTCGCGTCCGACTATTTTGCAGCCAACATGACGATGCCGTTGATGATGCTGCGCGGTGGCACGCCCGAACAGGCGAAAGCCTTTTGCGAGGCGTTCACCGCGCACCCCGGCATGATCCTCGCGGGCGCGCAGAGCGAGGCGAACGTCAGCGGTTCCGAAATCATGATCGGTGGCCCCGATCCTGCCGCCGGACCCAGGCTGCGCGTTGCCCGGGAGGGCGACGATTATGTGCTGACCGGCAACAAGTCCGCCTTCATCACCAACGCACGCGCCGCACACCATTATTTCATCATCGCGCGCACTGACGCGAGCAAGCCGGTGATGGAAGGTCTCACCATCTTCCACATCCCGGCGGGCACGCCCGGCCTCAGCGTCGGCCCGCGCACCGACCTCATCGGCTGGCCGCTTTCCGCACACGCCGAAGTGCGCCTCGATGGTGTGCGCCTGCCCGCCTTGCAGCGGATCGGCGCGGAGGGCGGTGCGGGCATGATTTTCGCCAGCGTGCCCGAAATGCCCGTGTGCCTCGCCGCCTGTTTCATCGGCTTGGCGCGCGCGGCCTACGAGTACGCACTCGCCTACGCCAGCGAGCGGCACTCGCTCGGCCGCCCGCTGATCGAACATCAGGCGGTCGCGCTCAAACTGGCGCAGATGGCGTCCGATCTCCACGCCGCGCGGCTGTGCGTCTGGGACGCAGCTGCAGCGTGCGAAACCGATCCGTTCGCGGCGGGCATCTTCAAGGCCCCGCTCGCCAAGGCGCGCGCGGTCGACGTGGCGATCGCCAACGCGAGCCGCTGCGTTGAAATCCTGGGCGCATATGGCGTATCGCGCGAATATGAGGCGGGACGTTATCTGGCCGATGCGTGGGTCGGCTACAGCTGCGATTTCACCCGCGACATCCTTCATCTGGGCGTCGCGCGGTTTCTATAGCTCGCTTGCCACTCGCCGAAGCACCTGCACCAGCTCGGCGACGGGCGGGGAGGCGAGCGCGCGGTCGCGCGTGGTAAGCGTGATCTCGGGCCGCATCGCGGGCGCGTCGACCGCGATCCGCACCAGCCCCTCCTCGGCCGCATCGCCGATGAGCTGACTGGGCAGGAAACTCAGATACCCGCCGCGCCGAATCAGCGCCTTTAAATAACTGGCACTGTTCGACGTGGCCACCGGCTGGGGTGGCGCCAGCCCCTGCGCGGTGAACAGTGCATCAAACTCCTGGCGCCAGCGCTGGTTTGCGGGCGGCAGCGCCCATGGATATGCCAGCAGATCGGGCAGCGTCGCGGTTTCGCCCGCCAATGGGTGATCCGCGCCCGCGAACACCTCGATCGTGTCTTGGAGCAGCGACTCCACCCGCAGCGCCGGATCGCTCACGCGCGGCCACGCGCCGACCGCGAGATCGAGTTCGTTGCGCCGCAGCCGGGGGATGAGTTCATCGACCAGTCCCTCGGTCACGGTCAGCTCGATACCCGGGTGGAGCGCGTGCAGGCTGATCGTTGCCAGGGGCATCAGATTGGGCGCAACCGATGGCCCCACGCCCACACGCACCACGCCCTTGGCCGCACCGCGCATGCGCAGGATCGCCTGCGCTGCACCGCGCAGCCCCGCATCAATCGCCTTGGCGTGCATCGCGAGCGTTTCGCCGTACACCGTCGGCACCACGCCCAGCGGCGTGCGGTCGAACAATCGCACGCCCAGCTCGTCCTCCAGTTGCCGCAGCGACTTGGAGAGCGCGGGCTGGGTGAGGAGCAGCTTGTCCGCGGCCTGCCCGATCGAACCCATTTCGAAGGCCGCAAGGAAATGACGCAGGCGCTTGGATTCGAGCATGGCCGCAAGCGTAGCGCGCTGCGCCCGGATGTCGAACAGGGATAAGGCCTTGTTATCGGGGTCGCAGCGTTCGCCCCCTAGCCACCTAGCGCGGCACCCGCCACCCTCGATTCCATGGATCTCGCTCTCGAAGCCCAGCTAGCCGCCGCCCAGCTTTTGGGCCGCTACGCGCGCGCCGCCGATCGGCTCGATCGCGACCTCGTTCTGACCCTTTTCACCCCGGACGCGCAGATCGACATGGGCGCGATCTTCGCGGGCGGTCCGCAGGCGTTTGCAGACGTGGTGATGGGCTTCATGGGATCGATGGCCGCCACGCGCCACGAACTCTCGACAATCGTCGCCGTCCCCGACGGTGCCGACGCAGCCGGGTACGAGGCCTATGTGCGCGCGTGGCACCGGATCGATACCCCACAGGGCACCCGCGAACTCGTGGTCCTCGGACGCTACATCGGTCGTCTCGTGCGGACTGCCGGCGGCTGGCGCATCGCGGCGCACGCCGAGATCATCGATTGGGGGGAGGACCGCGCGGTGGATCCCGCGTGGTTGGATGGCAACGCCGAACTTCCCAAGGGCATGCGCGGCCCGGCGGACAAATCCTACGATGTCCTCGCCTGAACGCCCCGCGCGGCGCACCGCGCTGAAGGGGCTGGGCGCGCTTGCCTTCGTCACTGCGACGGGTACGCGCTGGCTGACGCCTGCGCAGGCGAGGATCGCCGATCTGCCCTTTACCGTGCTGACGCCGGGCGAAGCGAGCGCGCTCGGCGCGCTCGGCGAAACACTGGTGCCCGGCGCAGGCGCGGCGGGGATCGCCCATTTCGTCGACAGCCAGCTCGCCCGACCACCGGCTGACGCGCTGTTGATGCTGCGCTATCTCGATGTATTCCCGCCCTATGATGCGTTCTACAAGACAGGACTCGCAGCGCTCGACGATCATGCGCGCCGCATGCACGGACGCACGCCTGTCGATCTGACCCGCGCGGAGCTTCACGATCTCGTCCCAAGCTTTGCCTTCGCCCAGCCTTCTGGGTGGCAGGGCCCGCCATCGCCGCTCCTCTACCTCGCGGTCCGCGCCGACGCGGTCGATGTGGTGCACGGCACGCACGAGGGCCTCGCGCGCCTGGGCCTGCCCACGATGGAGCATATCCTGCCCGAACGCGCCTGGTAGCGAGCGCAACCGACCCATCTTACCGTTGCAAGACGGCAACGATCACGCAAAGCTATGGCCTTGGGATGGGAGCGCATGAGCGTGGCCCAGCGCGCGCGCGGATAAGCGATGCAATCAAATCAAACGGCGAGGGACCGGGATGCGTTCGACCACAAAGCTGCTTGCGATTGCATTGCTGAGCGTGTCCGCACCTACGCTTGCTCTCGCACAGGATGCGGCAACACCACCCGCCGCGGTCGGGCCCAATGCTGTACCGCAGGGCGGGGTAGAGGAAATCGTGGTTACCGCCGAACGGCGCGAGACCAATCTCCAGAAGACGCCGATCGCGATCACCGCGCTCACACAGGCGAACATCGAGAGCCAGGGCATCCGCAACGTTGCCGATCTTGGATCCTACGTCCCCAATCTCACCACCACCACCGGCCCGCAGGGATCGGCGGACGCGAACTTCTTTATCCGCGGTGTGGGCCAGTTCGATTTCATCGCCACCAACGATCCGGGCGTAGGCGTATATGTCGATGGCGTTTACCTAGGCCGCACGGTGGGGGCGCTGCTCGATGCCGGCGACATCGGCCGCGTCGAGATCCTACGCGGCCCGCAGGGCACGTTGTTCGGCCGCAACACTTTGGGCGGCGCGGTCAGCGTCACCTCGATCGCGCCCAAGATCGGCGAGTTCGATGCACGCGCGCGGATCAGCACGGGCTCGCGCAACCGCTTCGACGCGGACGGATCGGTCAACATTCCCTTGGGCGATTCTGCGGCGGGGCGCATCTACGCCTTCACGCGCAGCCAGGACGGGTTCGCGCACAATCCGGTCTCGGGCCTCAACTTCGGCGCAACGCAGAAATGGGGGGTGAAGGGCGAGTTCCTCTTGAAGCCCACCGGCAGCGCGTTCTCGCTCCAGATCGTGGGCGATTACACCAAGGATAAATCGAACCCCGCACCGAGCACATTGCTCAAGATCGCGCCTTTGCCATTCTTCCCGGCGGGCGCGTTCGCGCAGCTCCACGATCCGAACAATTTCTACCGCGTCTACGAAAACAACTCGCCCAAGTCCTTCAACGAGATTTGGGGTTTCTCCGCCGCCGCAACGCTCGATCTGGGCAGCCGCACTTTGAAATCGATCACGGCGTACCGCCAGCTGCGCGCGGTCTCCACCTCGGATCCTGACGGCACGGACTACAGCATCTACAACCAGTTCGCGCCAACCAGCCAGCACCAGTTCAGCGAAGAACTGCAGCTCACAGGGAAGACGCCAAACGGCTTGTTCGAGTATTTGCTCGGCGGCTATTATTTCAACGAGCGGGTTAAGCAGACGCTGTTCCTCTGCTTCGCGCCGATCACTCCTGTGCCGTCCGCGCCGTTTAATGCTTGCAACACCTGGAACCAGGGCAATGACCAGCAGACCGACAGCTTCGCCGCCTTCGGCCAGGCGCGGCTGCACTTTACCGACAAGCTGAGCCTGACGCTCGGCGGCCGATACACCAGCGAGACCAAGGACGATGTATCGAACCAGGCGTTCGATTTCCGCCCCGCCGGTTTCTCGCCTGCGCCCGGCATCGTCGTCCCGGGCTTCCTGGCGCCGCTCGTGAACAACCTGCCGGGCCACCTCGCCTTCGATCGGTTCACGCCCAAGCTGGGCGTCGAATATCAGGCAAGCCCGCATATCCTTGTGTTCGCCGACTATTCGGAAGGTTTTCGCTCCGGCGGGTTCAACGGTCGCCTGATCGTGCCGCAGCCCACAATCCCCAGCTACCGCCCCGACACGACGCAATCGGGCGAGATCGGCGTAAAATCCGATCTGTTCGATCGCAGGCTGCGCCTGAATGCCAGCGGGTTCTATACGAAGTACAAGGATATCCAGCAGACCATCTCCGTCCCGGTGATCCAGTTCGCGGTCGCCAATGCGGGCGAGGCCGAGCTGTACGGCTTCGAGGCGGAGGCAACGATCGTTCCCGTCGAGCGGCTGCGGATCAATGCGAGCGTCGGCTACAGCCACTCCAAATTCCAGAATGTGCCCGTGCTTGTTGGTCCGATCAACGGCAACAAGCTGCCCTTCTCGCCCGAAGTGACCTTCAACATCGGCGCCGAATACGGCTTCGAGATCGCGGGTTTCAAGGCAACACCGCGGGTGGACTATAAATACCAGAGCCGGACTTACTTCACCGCATTCAACAATAACTTCGGACCGGGGACCGACGACGGGATCGGCGAGCAACAGGGTCCGCTCGGTCTGCTGTCGGCACGGCTGACGCTCAGCGACCACCGCGACCGTTACTCCGTCGCGATTTTTGGAGACAACATCCTCGACAAGAACTACTTCACCTTCGGTCAGAACGCGCTTGGGGTACAGGGCGTCAGCTACAATTATCTCGGGCGACCTTCTGAATGGGGAATCACATTCGGCGCGAAGTTCTGACACGCGCGCAGTTTACATCGCCGAAAACCCGCCATCCACCGCCAGCGTCGCTCCGGTCACGAAGCTTGCCCGGTCGCTGAGCAGCCACG
The DNA here is from genome assembly GCA_038238915.1 of Sphingomonadales bacterium. Taxonomy (GTDB): domain Bacteria; phylum Pseudomonadota; class Alphaproteobacteria; order Sphingomonadales; family Sphingomonadaceae; genus JAVVHE01. The sequence goes on along the minus strand of JBBSFH010000019.1, from coordinate 30,486 downwards.
CGGCCGCCTCGGCGATCTCGTGCGGTTCCGCCAACCGTCCGATCGGGTGCATCGTGCCTGCCACCGCCTCATACCCCGGATTGGCCGGGAACGCGCGCTCGGTCAGCATCGGCGTCCTCACCGCACCCGGCAGGATCGCATTCACCCGTATCCCCCGCGCCGCATAATCGAGCGCCGCCGCCTTCGTCAGCCCGACGGCACCATGCTTGGACGCGACATAGGCCGCCATACCGGCGCTTGCGAGCCAGCCCATCACGCTCGACGTGTTGACGATCGCGCCGCGCCCGGCCGGCACCATCACCGCGAGCTCCGCCTGCATCGAAACCAGCATGCCGCGCAGGTTGATGGCGATCACGCGGTCGAAATCGCCCAGTGGATAGTCCCCCACCGCGATCATGGCGGCCCCCGCCTGCTCGGTGCCCGCATTGTTGAACGCGCCGTCCAGCCGACCGAACCGCGCAAGCGCCGCCTCCACCGCGTCGCGCATCGCCGCCGCATCGGTCACGTCCGCGATCACGCCCGCACCGCCGACCGCCTGCGCCACATCGAGCACGCCCGCGCTGCGGTCCACCAGCGTGACCTGCGCTCCGTAGCCCGCGAACAGCCGGGCGGCCGCAGAGCCGATACCCGAGGCCGCGCCGGTGATCAGGATCGATTGATTGTTCAGCATCGTCGCTCTTTGCCCCACGGTGCGCGCCGAGCACGTATGAGAAGCGGGGCCACTTCGATAACGGCCGCGGTTCCCCCGGTGACATGATCGCCAAGGGCTCTAAACTGACCGCACAAGCCAAGGAGCCGCGCATGAAGTCCCTCTACGAAGCCACCGCCACCGCCGAGGGTGGGCGCGAGGGGCGGGTCCATTCGCACAACGGCCGGATCGATCTGCTGCTCACCCCGCCCAGGGAAATGGGCGGCCCCGGCACCGGATCGAACCCCGAGGAACTGTTCGCGGCCGGCTATTCGGCTTGCTTCCACAGCGCGATGAAGTTCGTCGCGGGGCCCAAGCACCTCGACATGAGCGGATCGAGCGTCGAGGGCCACGTCGCGATCGGCCCGAACGACAAGGGCCCGGGCTTCATGATCGCCGTGCGCCACGTCGTCCGGTTGCCCAAGCTGGCGCAGCCCCAAGCCGAAGCGCTGGTCGCCGAGGCGCACACGGTCTGCCCCTATTCGAACGCTACTCGCGGGAACATCGCGGTCGATTTCGAGGTGCACGGCGCATGAGCTATACCGCTGCGCTGGCAAAGGTGGGGGACGCGCCACCGCTGCGGCCCTTGACCGATCGCGATCACCCCAATGCGCTCAAGCTAAAGGCCGCGCACGAGGCGTTCCAGCAGGGCGATATCGATGCGCTGTTTGGCATGATGACGCCGGACCTTGTGTGGCATATGCCCGGCAACAACGCGCTTTCAGGCGATTTCGTCGGGCGCGAGGCGATCCTCGGATCGTTCGCCACATTGCAAGCCAATGTGGACGCCTATTGGGCGTGGCCGCTCGATTACTTCGGATCGGACGATCACGTCGTGCTCGTCGCCAAAGTGCGCGCCGAGCGCGGCGACAAGCAACTCGATTGCCTCGAATGTCTGCTTTGGCGCGTGACACCGGAGGGCAAGCTTGCCGAGGTGTGGCACACGGCTTTGGACGAAAAAGCGTGGGACACGTTCTTCACCCGCGATTGAGCGCGCGTTCGTCCCAGATGTGATCGGGGTTCACCCGCGCCTCCACCCGGGCCACACCGGGAAGATCGCCGAGATCGCGCTCGGCGGCGGACAGGAAATGCGGGGCCATCGTGCAGCCACCCCAGGTGACGCAGAAGTCGATCGCGAGCAGGCCATCGGCGTCGAGCTGCCACCCCAGCACCAGCCCCATATCGATCACCGACATCGGCCGCCCCGCCGCAACCGAGCAGGGATCGTGGATGCGCGACAGCACCGCGCGCACCGCATCGTCGAACCCCGGCGTGGTCACGCGGTCCCGGACCAGACGCTCCACGGCGGGGCGAGATCGGTGCGGTCCGCGAACGCATCGCCCGCCTGCCGTGCGCGCCAATCATCCACGTCGAGGCCCACCGCTCGCGCGTAATTGCCGCCCAGGATCATTCGCTTGATGCCCTCGTCGAGCTGCGGCACGCCGAACTCCGCCATGGTCCGCTCTTCAAAGCGCATCGCCCAGAACAGTTCGAGCAGATGCTGAGGGTGGGTGACAATGCACCCCGTCGACCAGAGGATCTTCCCCGGCCCACCCCATTGCATCAGTGTCGCCAACGCCTTCTCGAACCGCCCTGGCGCTTGCCAAAGCATTGCGGTTGTCGTCTCAAGATTGGCGTAGACGTTGGGAAACCGCCCCACCGCCATCGCGGTCTCCTCGATAAATGCCATGCCCGCGTGGATGATCTCGAACGTCATTGCCGGGAATGCATCGGCCGCCTGCTCGAAATCCTCGGCGATCCGGTAGCTGTCCAAAGGGACCGATCCGTTGGGCAGCGCTTTGTGGATCGCGACCGTGCGCAGGCCGAGGGCTGCGGCGCGTTCGATCAGGCGCATCACGACATCGTCGTTCGCGTACCACCGCCGGTAGGGGTTCATCTGGTGAGGGTACATTTTAAGGCCGATCGCGTTCGGCGTCGCCTCCACCTGCCGCTCGAGGCTCTCCATCGCCGCGCCCAACCCCGCGCACGGATCGACCCCAACATAGGCCAGCACGCGCGTCGGGTAATCGCGCGCCATCGCCACCGTTTTCCACTCGGCGGCGAACCCGTCCCTAAACCAGCTATCGAGTGTCAGCGTGTGTGTGGCGGCGAGGCTGGTCTGCGTCTCCTCGAACATCGTGCGCGCCAGCGTTTCGGGGGGCATGTCGGCAAGATAGATGGACGACGGCACGTGGCGATCGGGCGGGGTGAGCAGGCAGTGCAAGCCGTGGCTCATCTGGTGCAACTGCTCGCCGTAGCGCGACGCGATGTTGGCGGCATCGAGGTTGAGCGCATGGATCACCGGATCGATTACGAACACATCGGCGGGCAGGCGGGTCAATCCATCGAGCGAGGCTGGCATCGGGGTCCTCCTAGCCTTGCGTTGTCGCCGAGCCGCGCCTTGTGCGCCAGCGACGAGCATGGCCCGCGCGCATGACGCGCGGCTATGCCCGCTCGGTGCGAAGTGATCGTGGAGACGCGGGGGCCACTCGGCTAGGCTGCGGCGCATGCCCAAGGTCCACGAACTGCGCGATATCGTCATCATGGGCGCGGGCGCAGCGGGATGCCTGATCGCGGCGCGACTGGCGGCGGCGGGCAAATCGGTGGTGGTACTGGAGGCGGGCGCACCGTGGACACTCGGCGATCTCACCAGCAGCCAGATTTGGGCGCGGCGACTGAAGTGGAGCGGGCCGCCGGTCGAAAGCGCGGGCGCGGATCGCTTCGGCCATAATCTCAACGTCGGCCAGGGGTTCGGCGGCTCCGCGCTGCACCACTATGGAAGCTGGCCGCGCCTCCACCCCGAGGACTTCCGCATGGCAAGCCTTCACGGACGTGGGCGGGACTGGCCGATCGATTACGAAACGCTGCGGCCCTATTATGATCGCATCCAAGCCGAGGTGGGGATCTCGGGCGACGCCGCCGCCGAAGTGTGGCGACCGTCAGGCGCACCTTATCCGATGCCGCCGATGCAGCAGTTCGCACAGGCCCGCATCGTCAGCGCGGGGTTCGCAAAGCTGGGCATGCGCGTGGCCCCGATGCCGATGGCGGTGACCTCGACTGAGTACAAGGATCGCCCAGCGTGCCAATATGATGGCTGGTGCGACGCGGGTTGCCCCACCGGCGCGCTCGCCAATCCGCTCGTCGTCCACATGCCGCTTGCCGAAGCACACGGGGCCGAATTCCGCGCGCACGCCACCGTCACCGGGATCGAACGCGACACCAAGGGCCGCCCGAACGCACTGCGCTATGTGGACGAGCGCGGCGAGGTGCACGTCCAGCCCGCCCCGCTGATCGTGCTCGCGGGCGCGGGCATCCAGAACGCGCGGCTGTTGCTCGCCAGCGATCTCGGCAACCGTTCGGGCCGGGTGGGCCGCGGTTTCGTTCCGCATGTCTTCGGCAACAGCTACGGTCTGTTCGCCGCCGCGACCGAATGCCATCGCGGGCTGACCGCAGGCACGATGACCTGCCAGGATGAATACCCCAAGCAGCAAGCCGACAAGCCGTTCGGCAGCCTCGCCTGGGGGTTCGCCTCGGCGATCAAGCCCAACGACATCATTGGCATCATGATGACGCGCCCCGATCTCTACGGCCCGGCACTGAACGATTTCATTGCGCGGGCGAGCCGCCATATGGGATTTGTCACCGCGGTCACCGAGACGATACCGCGCGAGGAAAACCGGGTGGAACTGACGGCGACCCGCGACGCGAACGGTGTGCCCAATGTGCGCGTCACCCACAAGCTTGATCCCGAATCGGCGCGGCTGGCGGACTACGCTGCGGCGAAGGGCGTGGCGATCATGCGTGCAGCAGGCGCAGGCGAGGCATGGAGCACGCCCGGCCCGCGCAACCTCGGCCATGTGGCGGGCGGGACCGCGATGGGGGACGATCCAGCGACGTCGGTCACCGACAGCTACGGCTGCTTGCACGATGCGCCCGGCGTGGTGATCGCCGGCGGCGGTCTGTTCCCGACGACGGGCGCGGTCAGTCCCACGTTTACTGTGCTGGCGCTCGCAGAACGCAGCGCGGAGCGTATGATCCACCACGCGGCCGAGTTCGCATAACCAAGGCTCATGCGGCGCGGCGCGCGACTGCGTGGCGGGCGTTGCGCGGCACGGTTAGGCCTGTGGGCAAGAGGTGTCAGCCATGGCCAGCCAGCCGAGCGCGTTCGATCCAGCCCAGTATATCCGTGACGAGCACGTCAACCGCGCCGCCTACACCGATCCGCAGCTCTTCGCGCGCGAGATGACGCACATCTTCGGCCGCGCATGGATCTACCTCGCGCATGATAGCGAACTGCCCGTGCCGGGCGATTATGTCGTGCGCCATATCGGCACGCAGGCGGTGATCCTGACGCGCGATGACGATGGCGCTGTGCAGGCGATTCCAAACCGCTGCGCGCATCGCGGCTCGACGCTGTGCGCCTTCGCTAAAGGTCACGCGCCGCATGGCCACCAATGCCCGTATCACGGCTGGATGTTCGCGGCTGACGGCACACTCAAGTTCGTCTCCAACCGCGCGAACTACGAGGGCGTGCTGGCCAACTCCGATTACAACATCGAACGCGTCGCCCACGTTGCCAGCTACCGGGGCTTCATCTTCGGCAACCTCGATCCCGCCGCGCCGCCGCTCGTCGAGTTCCTCGGCCACATGGCAACCGCGATCGACGATCTCGTCGATCGCTCCCCAACCGGCGAAGTCAAATGCAGTCCCTACCAGCTGCGCCACCACTATCGCGGCAACTGGAAGATGACGTTCGAGAACGTCAACGATACCATTCACCCCGGTTTCGCCCACGCAGCCTCGGTCGTCTCGGCCAAGCATGTCGCGGGCGAGGTCGGGCGCGAGAATGTCGTGCCGGGCATCAATATGATGATGGCCAACGGCAAACCTTTGAGCTTCTTTCAGGAGCTGGACATGGTCACCGCGCCCGGCGGTCACAGCTATATCGGCGGGCACATGGGTATGGCCTACACGCCCGATGCAGCGAACGCCTACCAGCAGGCACTGGTCGCGCTCCACGGGCCGGAGAAGGCCTCCAAGGTGCTCGGCCTCGATCGCCATCTGATGCTGCTCTATCCATCCTCCACCTGGCACGCGCGCTACCAGACGATCCGCATCGTGCGCCCGATCCGCCACGATCTGACCGAGGTGATCGGCTACACGTTCAGACTCGTCGGCGCGCCAGAGGAGACGTGGGTCAACGCGATCGAATATTGCACGGGCGCGAACTCGGCCGCGTCCCCGGTGATCTCGGACGATCTCGAAATTTACGAACGCTGCCTCGAGGGCAACGGCTATGGCGCGCGCGAATGGATCCCGATGCTGCGCGGCCTGCGCGAGGACCGCGAGGCGACGAACGCCTTCACCCGCTCCCCCTCGACATCCGAACGCTTCATTCGCAACCAATACGCTGCGTGGGCGGAGATGATGGCATGATCGCGCCCGCTTTGGTGGCCGAGGTCGCCACCTTCGTCGCCGACGAGGCACGTCTGCTCGACGACCGCGATTACACCGCCTGGCTTGCGCTCTACGCCGAGGACGCGCGCTACTGGGTGCCGGTCTCCACCGAGCAGCGCACGACCACCGAAGGTCCGATGCACTTCCACGACAACAAGCAATTGATGATGGCCCGTACCCACCGCCTGATGACACCGCGCGCGTTCGGTGCGGAACCGTCCCCGCGCACCTGTCATGTCGTGTCGGGCACCCGCATCGACGCGTTGGCGGACGATGGCGAGATCACCGCGTCGTCCAGCCAGATCATGCTCGAATGGCGCGCACGCGGACATTTCGAGGAGGATGTCCGCGTGTTCGGCGGCCGCGTCACGCACCGCCTGCGGCGTGCCGCCACTGGCGGGCTCATCATCGCCGAAAAGCGCATCGACCTCGTCAACGCCGAGGGCAGCTTCAACGCGATGCTCGCCCCGCTGTGAGCCGGGCTGCGCCGCTCGCGTGGATTCCTTACGGCGCTTACTGGGCCACGCCGTTCGCGCGTTGGCAGGGCGCATTTGCCGAACTCCACAGCCTTAAGTTTGCAGCACACATCGCCCAGGCAGCGCTTGCCAAACGCGCGATCGATCCGGCGCAGTTCGATTTCGGCGTGCTCGGGTTCACCGTCCCGCAGAAGGGCAGTTTCTACGGCCTTCCCTGGGTAATGGGCGAGATTGGCGCGGCGCATGTTGGCGGTCCCACGATTATGCAGGCCTGCGCCACGTCCGCCCGCTGCCTCCAGACCGCTGCTGCCGAAGTCGCCAGCGGCGGTGCAGAATGCGCGCTCGTCCTGACTGCCGACCGCGTCTCGAACGGACCGCATATCTACTATCCCGCCCCGTCCGCGAGCGGCGGAACCGGCGAGAGCGAGAATTGGGTGCTCGACAATTTCGCGCGCGATCCCTTCGCCGATGTCGCGATGGTCGATACGGCCGAGAATGTCGCCCGCCTCTTCGGCGTGGAGCGTGCTGAACTCGACGATCTCGTCCTGATGCGCGCCGCCCAATATCGGGCCGCGCTTGCCGACGACCACGCGTTCCAGCGCCGCTATATGGACCTCGGCCTCCCCGTCCCCGATCCGCGGTTCCGCAAGGTGGCGCTCACGATCGACGGGGATGAAGGCGTGCACCCTGTCGACGAGGCCAAGCTCCGCGCGCTTGCGCCGGTGCGCGAGGGGGGCACATCGACCTACGGCGGCCAGACGCATCCCGCCGACGGCAATGCCGCCGCCATCGTCGCCTCGCGCGACCGTGCACGCGCGCTCAGTCGCGAGCCGGGGATCGAGATCGCACTCCTCGGCTTCGGCCTCGCCCGGGTGGAGCGCGCCTATATGCCGATGGCCCCCGTCCCCGCCGCCGCGCGCGCGCTGGCGGCTGCTGGGCTGACGATCGCCGACATCGACGCGGTCAAATCGCACACCCCCTTTGCGGTCAACGATGTCGCCTTCGCGCGCGAGACCGGCTTCCCGTTGGCGAAGATGAACAACTATGGCTGCAGCCTGATCTGGGGTCATCCGCAGGCACCGACGGGGATGCGCGCGCTGATCGAGCTGATCGAGGAACTGGCGATCCGCGGCGGCGGGCGCGGCCTGTTCCAGGGTTGTGCGGCGGGCGATAGCGCGATGGCCGTGGTGATCGAAGTCCGTGATGGCCGCTGACGGCCCGACGACGCTCGGCATCCTCGCCCGAGCGGTCGACACGCACCCCGATGCGGTCGCGCTGATCGCGGGCGAGACCAGCCTCACCTATGTCGAATATGCGGCCTCGGTCGCCGCGCTTGCAGCGCTACTCCCCGATGCGCACGGTCGGCCAGTCGCCACCTTTCTGCGTAACGGTCTCGCGGCCTGCGTCGCGCCGTTCGCAATCCAAGCGGCGGGCGGGATCGCCGCCACACTCAACCCCGATTACACCGCGTCCGAACTCGCCCCGATGCTCGCTGACGCGGCGCCCGCCGCGCTTATCTGCGAGGACGATCTTGTCGACAAGGCGCGCGCCGCGCTGATCCCGGGCGCAGACACGCGCCTGATCGTTCTGCCCCAAAATCCGTGCGCGCTGTTCGATGGCCTGCCCATCGGCCCACTCCCGCCGCCGCCCGATCCCGACGCCCACGCCGTCCTCCAGTTCACCGGCGGCACCACCGGGCGACCCAAAGGCGTGTTGCTCACCCACCGCGCGGTCGCGACCAACGTCATGCAGCGCGAAGCGCGGCTGCCCACAATTTACGGCGACGAGCGCGTCCTTTGCATCATGCCGCTGTTCCACAGTTTCGCCGCCGCGATGTGTTTACACCTAAGCGCGAATGCGGCGGGCACGCTGGTGATACTCCCGCGCTACCGGCCCGATTGGGTGATGGATGCGATCGCGCGCCACGCGATCACGCGCCTGCCCGCCGGGCCGACGGTGTTCAATTCGCTCTTGGCCTACGAAGGCTTCCGTCCGGTGCACTTGCGGTCGCTGCGCTGCGCGTACTCGGGCTCCGCACCCCTCTCGGCTGAAACGCTCGCACGGTGGGAAGCGCGCAGCGGCGTGCCGATCTACGAGGGCTTCGGCCAGTCCGAAGCCGGGCCAGTGCTGACCTACCACGGACCCGCAACCCTTCTCAAAACCGGTTCCTGCGGCCCGGCGCTCGAAGGCACCGAACTGGCGATCGTCGATCCGGCGACGGCCGCGCGCCTGCCCAAGGGCGCGTCGGGCGAAATCATCGCGCGCGGGCCGCAGATCATGACCGGCTATCTGAACCAGCCCGAGGCCACCGCCGCAACGCTTCGCGATGGCTGGCTTCACACTGGCGATATCGGGCGGCTCGACGCGGACGGCTATCTCTTCGTCGAGGATCGGCTGAAGGATCTGGCGATCGTTGGCGGCTACAATGTGTATCCGCGCGAGGTGGACGAAGTGCTGATGCGTGGCCCGGGCGTCACCGAGGCGGGAGCGGTCGGCGTGCCCGACGCCTATCGGGGCGAGACGATCTGGGCGTTCGTTTCGGGCCGCGCGCCTGATCCGGACGCGATCGCCGCGCATTGCGCCCTGCACCTCGTCAAATATAAATGGCCGAGCGCCATCCATGTGTTGAACGAACTTCCCAAGACCGCAGCGGGCAAGATCGACAAGTTGGCGTTGAAAACGATGGCGAGGGGGATGGCTAATGTCACTTGAGCAGGTCGCCGCAATTGCCGCGGCACTACGCGCCGATACCGCGCCGCTAACACCGCTGGAGCGCCGCGCGCGGTTCGAACAGCGGTTCGGAGCGGTGCCGCTGTCCGATGGCGTAACCGCCGAGCCGATCACCGTGCACGAAGGCCTGCACGGGCAAATGGTGCGTGCGGCGGGTGCCGACCCGGCGCGCGTGCTCTTGTGGCTGCACGGCGGCGCGTTCTTCCTTGGATCGTCGAACAGCTACCGCGATTTCGGCGCGCGCGCATCGGTGGCGAGCGGGTGGAGCGTGCTGCTGCTCGATTACCGCCTAGTCCCCGAACACCCGTTTCCCGCCGCGCACGAAGATGCGCTCGCCGCGCTCGATTGGCTGGACGGGGAGGGCTTTTCTTCCATCGCCATCGGCGGCGATTCGGCCGGCGGCAATCTGGCGGCGGGGGCTATCGCGGCGCGCGTGGCGGCGGGCAAGCGTGTGCCCGATGCGTTCTGGACGATCTCGCCGTATCTCGATCTCACCCACTTGGGGGAGAGCGTGCAGACGCGCGGCAGCCGCGATCCGTTCATTGCAGCCGCAGGCATGGCGGCAACCGCGCGCGCGTATCTGGGCGATCACGATCCGCGCGATCCGCGTGCCTCACCGCTGTTCGGCCCGGTTGAAGGCTTTCCGCCAACTCTGATCCAGGTTGGATCGGAAGAACTCCTGTTCAGCGATTCCGAGCGCTTCGCCGACAAACTACGCGCCGCCGGGCGCACACCGGTTTTCCAGGAATGGGTCGGCATGATCCACGTCTGGCCGATGTTCGCAGGCGGATTGGAAGAAGGCCAATGGGCGCACGCACAGGCCGGGATGTTTCTGCGGCAGCTCACCGTTCACCCATAACTTGCGCTCATAGCGCACGGGCGTAAGCTCTCGGCCGGGAGGAACCCGCCATGGAATTGCGCCAGCTCAAACATTTCGAGGAGATCGTGCGCGCGTCGAGCTTTGGCCGCGCGGCCGACAAGCTCAACATCACCCAGCCCGCGCTCAGCAAATCGATCCGCAACCTCGAACGCTCGCTCGGCTGCCTGCTATTGGAACGCCATCCGGCGGGCGTGACGCCGACCGATTACGGCCGTGTCTTCCTCGATTACGCAACGCTGGTCACGAGCGAACTCGATCGCGCAGTCGAAGAATTGAACGAGCTTAAAGGCCGAGGCAAGGGCGTGGTGCGCGTTGGCGCGGGGGCGACGATGAGCAAATATCTGCTCCCACAAGCGGTCAAGCGCTACATTGAGGGCGATGGCCAGGGCCGCGTCACCTTTCGTGATGGGCTGAAGGACGAGTTGCTCGCGCTGCTTCGGCGCGGCGAGATCGATGTGATGGTGGGATCGATCCGCCCCAGTCCGGTCGATGAGGACCTGCGCCAGGAAGCCGTGCTAGAGGATCGGATCACCGTGGTGGCCGATAGCGCGCACCCGCTCGCAGGCCGCGTGCCGCTGCCGCTCGCAGACCTCGCAGCTTGCAAGTGGGTCCTCCCGGACGCAACCGAGACCGAGGGCGAGGCGCTCCAGCGCGCGCTCACCGCAGCCAATCTCGGGCCGATCGACTGTGCGGTTCGCACCGGATCGTCCCTGTTCATGGCCTCGCTGCTCAAGGGCAGCCAGTTCCTGAGCTATCTTCCCGCCGCGCTGATCGCGCTCGACAGTGCCTATGGCCATCTCGTGCCAATCCCGACCCAGACTCCGATCTGGGCCGCCGTTCCCGTCGGAGTCACCTACCGTCGGCGCGGCGTGATGCTGCAATCGACCCGTCGCTTCATCAACCGGCTGAAGGATGTGGGCGCGGAGCTGTCGCGCGGCGGCTAGGCGATCGCGCGTCTCAGCTTGTCGAATTCCTCCGCGTGCCAGATGTCGGTGATGTGGCCGTCACGGTCGATGCGGATCACGTCCATCCCTGCGATCTCGAAACGACGTCCGCGCGCTGGCACACCCATCAGCGGCGCGCCGGTGTGCGTGCCCGTCATCGTCCAGCGATCCGCCGCGAGATCGCCGTCCACCACATATTGCTCGATCCGCATGGCGAGGTCCGGCACCGATTGGCGCAGCCAGCCCAGCACGTCGAGAATGCCCGGGATGCCGGGGCGCTGGCCGGGTGCCGGCTGATGGTCGATCACGTGCTCGGCATAGAGGATGGGCGCGAGCGCGGTGTCGCCGTGTGCCCACAGCCCCTCGATATGTTGGCGCGCGATCACAAGGTTACGGCGCTCGGCGGTGCTGAGCTGCACGGGATCGGGCGTACGTGCGTTCGCGCCCGGATCGGCGTTCCGGGCTTCCGGCGGCAAAACGACGACGCCGGTTGGTTGCCCGAAATCGGCCTGGTCAACACCCAATTGCTGCCAGAATTGCAGCATCTCCTCCACATGCCACAGCTCGGCGATCCGCCCGTCGCCGCTAACGCGCACCATATCGATCCCCGAAAAGCGCACGCGTTTGGCCGTTGGGGCGATGCCGAACAGCGCACCGGTATGTGTGCCCGTCAGCGTCCACACATCCACGCCCATGTCTGCACAAGCGAGCGTGGCGGTCAAAGTCATCGCCAGATCGGGCATCGCGCTTCGGAACGCGCGCACTACATCCTTCATCGCGGCGCGGCCCCCCGGCTGGCCGGGGACAGGATTACGATCGATCACGGTCTCGGCGTAATTCGCATCGACCAGTTCCAGCCGCCCCGCGCCCCAGAGTTGCTCGATTTGCGCGCGGAGCAGCGCGCGGATGTCAGCGCGGGTCGGCATAGCCATAGGCGTGGTTGGAGGGTGCGCCGCCGCGCGCGCGCCATGCTGCGGTCACGGCATCGAGATGTGCGGTTTCGAGCGCCGGATCGGCGTAGTCCGAAGGCGTCAAACCGTAGAACGGTGCCGCATTCGCCCCCAACATCCCGCGCTTGAACGCTCCCTCTGCCACGCCGAGGTCCGGAAGCCCGAATCGCTCGATCAGATCGGCGGGGGTATTGAGCCGCCGCAGCGCCTCGATCTGCCACTGCGGGCTGCCATACCAGACCGAATCGGTGCCCCAGAACACATGATCCGCGCCCAGCCCGCGCGCGAGGATGCCGATCATCGCGGCCGCCAGCCGGGGCTGTGTCAGAACGGTGAACGCGAAGCTCGCCGCAGTATCGGCGTAAATGTTCGTTACCCCCCACTTCGCGGGTATTTCAGCCAGATCGCTCACCCAGTCGATGCGCCCGGTTTCCTCGAAGCGCGCCACTTCCGCGCCGGTTGGCTGCGGGATCGTGCGGTAGGCGGCGTGGTAGATGATGAAGTTGATCTGCGGCCAGTCGCGCGCGGCGCGGCCGAGATCGTCCACGCGCGCGAACGGCTCCGCGCCGGGCAGCAGCCCGTCGCTGTCCTCGGGCAGCAGACCCTTGTGGATCGCGAAGTTGGTGACGCCCGCCTTCACCATGCGCTCGTAGGCCGGATACATCAGCGACTCGTCGTCCAACCGCCAGCGCCGTTCGGACGGGCTGAACGGTTCGCCCACCGTATAGGCCTTCCAGCCATCGGGCTTGAGCACCGCGTGCGCGCGGTCGATCTCGTCGAGCCAGCCCGGCACGCCCGGGCGCATCACTGCGTGGGTGAGCAACCGCCGACCTTTGGCGACGGTGTTCACGGCATCGCGCGCGCGCGCCATCATGTCGTTGGTGAGCATCATGCCGTCGTCGGTTTCGGACGGCGCGCCCGAGAGCAGCGCGACCTTGGTGTCGGACGCAAGGTAGATGTCGGTCACGAACTGCGCGAACTTGATGTGATCGATGGTGAACTTGCCCTGTCCAAGCGGCAGGCCGAGCAGATCGGCGGAAATCTCGATAAGCCCTGTAAGCGAGCCGAACAGCGCGGGATCGGCATCGTCGCGCAGGAAATGGACCTGATCGTCGAACACGAATTGCCGCGATAGCGCCGCGCGGGCGGCGGCCGCCGTATCGGGATCGTCGGCTTCCTGCGGACCGACCGCGAAGGACTGCGCATTGCCGAAACTGGCGTTCAACGCCGCGAACGCGCCCGCCATCGCCGCGGGGGTGCGCAGCCACGCCGCCTCGCTCACCCCGTGCCGCGGTCCCTCGCGCGCTGCCGCTTCAAGCAATTGCGCCTCGTACGTGCGCAGAACGCGGCTTTGCCGCGGCGGCGTGAACTCGCCGTTGGACACGATGCGCGATGGCACCGGGAGTGGCATCAGCCGCTCGGCTGGCAGCAGCGCGGCGCGCTGGGCGTCGGTCAGCAGCATTGGCATCGAGGCACCTCCATTGGTGATCGTGGCGCTTGGACGCGCACGGCGCACATGAATAACGCAGCAGCGCGAATAACCGGGCAGCTCTTCAGGTCGGAGACACGCGGCATCAGCGGTAGTCGTGCTGAGCAAAATAGACCGCCGACCGTCTGTCCGAACACCCAGATGACATGGTGATCGGACCAACCAGTGTGCCATACGTCCTCGGGCAGGACTAGCGCGCCGAGCAGGCCTATTGGGATAACACCTCAAGCTGATTCCCGAGACGCTGCTAGATAGCTCCGTCGCTCTAAGACGGCTGCAGCTTTTGACAGTCCTCTCCAACATTGGCGCCCAAACCGCCCAGCACTTCGCGCGCGGTGTTAGAAACCATCTGAAGGTTCTCGACGGCCCAAACGGAGCGTAACGAGACTAAGTGGGTAACGTCCGCTTTGAGGTGCGCCGCACCCGGGCACCTATGGCCGATATGGCCGATATGGACGAGAGGAAGAGAGGAAGCCCAATTAAGATAGCAAGATAAAAGCCGCGAGGTGCGGGGCGGTCGATTGGCTGAAAACATAGGGTTTCTGCCGGGCCTGCGCACCTTGCTCCTGGAGGCCGTGAGGTGCGCAATATCCGAATGCCCCTGATTACCGCGACTTGCCGCACGTTGCGCATTGAAAACGTATACCCATGCTAGGATTCCATCAGTTCTCGACCGTGGACGCGAGATGGCCCTCAAAGTCGGGGGAGTAGTAGCGCAGCGTGCAATTGGGCGATGGTTGGCCCCGGTTCGCCGGAGCATAAGTCGAAGATGATTAAGCCGACTTCCCGGGCGCTTTCTCCGCAACCTTCCACCAGTACGCCGGACCTGTTTTCTGTCCCGCACGCTTGGATGCCGCCGGTTGGCGATGCCCCGCCCTCCCTCCAGCCAATCACAGTCCGGATCGAGCAGGCGAAGCGGATGATCGGGATCAGCCGGTCGAAGCTGTATGAGCTGATCGGGGCTGGAGAGGTCGAGACCGTCAAGCTGGGGAGCGCGACGCTTGTGATCGTGGATAGCTTGCGGGCGCTGGTCGAGCGGCGGCGTCGGCCCGCCCCGGATGCCAGGTAGCGGGGGGCTATTCCTAGAGACTGTCGACGGCGAGGGATGCTGGTCCGCGTCCGTCTGGCCGAACGCGGGGCTCTGAACGCCACTGTCTCGAAATAACCGATGCGGAGAGCCCCAATTGGCGGGTTCGGGGACGCGCTGCCCCGTTTGCTCTCGTCTCCCTGCTCGGCCGTCACTCCGCGCGGGCCACGTGTCCACCGCCGCCCACGCATTTCCGTGCCCGTCTGTTGCCGAACTGTTGCCGAAATCCTTTCAGGTAGCGCCTCGCCGAGCAAAAAACGGCTTAAACCTTGGTGACCCCAACGGGAATCGAACCCGTGTTTTCGCCGTGAAAGGGCGACGTCCTAGACCGCTAGACGATGGGGCCGCGTCCGGCTTACCGACCTAGGCGGCGCCCGGCGGCGGGTCAAGCAAACCGGCCTGGCGCGGCGGGGGGCCGCAGCGTACCGGCCAAGCGGTTCATTCGGCCCAGGCAGCGTCTTCCACATGGAGTTCGGCGGCGGGCTTCGATCCCCAATCGTCGCGCGCCACCCGCCCCGCCAGATGGACGCGCCGCCCGCGCGCGCCCATCAGCGCGGCACCGAGCGCGGTTTCGGCGTGACGAAATGCGATCGCCTTGACCCGCGCGCCGTCCGCGCCCGCGAACATTAGGCGCAGGTGGCCTTCGCCGACCACGCGCGCGTCGACGATCTGCCCCGGGCCGGCCGCGACGCGCGGGCTTGGCCAACCCGCACCATAGGGGCCGCCCGCATCGAGCGCGTCGGCGAGCGCGGGGCAGACGCCTGCGGGTGCCAGCACCGCATCGAACATGAGCGCGGTCTGCGCGCGGGCGAGCGAGACCGGGGCTTCGAGCGTGGCGATCAGATCGTCGCGCAGCGCGTCCACACGGTTCGCAGCGATCGTCAGCCCTGCCGCCATCGCATGGCCGCCGCCCGCGATCAGCAGGCCACGGTCTCGCGCCGCGATCACGGCCGCACCCAGATCGACCCCGGTGATCGAGCGGCCGGAGCCTTTGCCTGCGTCCCCATCGAGGCCGATCACGATCGCGGGACGGCCGAAGCGCTCCTTCAGGCGCGCGGCGACGATGCCGATCACGCCCGCGTGCCACCCCGCACCCGCGACCACGATCACCGGATCGGAGGCGCGCGCGGCGGCGGCTTGGGTTGCGGCTTCGCTCACGCTGGTCTCGATCGCGCGGCGCTCGGCGTTCAGGCGGTTGAGTTCGGCGGCAAGCGTCGTTGCTTCGTTCGCGCAGTCGGTGGTCAGCAGCCGCACGCCCAAGTCCGCCGCGCCGATTCGCCCACCCGCATTGACGCGCGGGCCGAGTGCGAAGCCCAGATCGCGCGCCACGGGCCGCGCGGTCAGCCCCGCCACGTCGGCGAGCGCGGCAAGACCCGGGTTGCCGCGATGCGCGAGAACCTTGAGGCCCTGCGCCACGAACGCACGGTTGAGCCCCCGCAGCGGAACCACATCGGCGACCGTTCCGAGCGCGACCAGATCGAGCAGATCGAGCAGCCGGGGGTCGGGCCGGTGCGCCCAGTGGCCGTGTGAGCGTAGCGCGCGCGCGGTGGCGACCGCGAGCAGGAACGTCACGCCGACCGCCGCCAGATGGCCATACCCCGGCACCTGATCGAGCCGGTTGGGGTTGACGAGCGCGTGGCACAGCGGAAGTGCGGTCGCGCATTGGTGATGATCGATCACCAGCACATCGAGCCCCGCCGTGCGCGCTGCCGCGAGTGCCTCGAACGCCTGCGCGCCGCAATCGACCGTGACCAACAGCTTCGCACCGCGCGCCGCAAGCAGGCGCATCGCCTCGGGATTGGGGCCGTAACCTTCGAGCAGCCGATCGGGGATGTACACCTGCGGATCGGCCCCGGCCGCGCGCAGGAAGCGGATCAGCAGCGCCGCCGAGGTTGCGCCATCGACGTCGTAATCCCCGAACACCGTGATCGGCTCACCCGCCCGCACCGCGTGCGCGAGCCGATCGGCGGCGGCTTCCATATCGAGCAGGATGTGCGGATCGGGCAGCCAGTCGCGCAGACGCGGATCGGCGAGGCGGGCAAAATCCTGGGCGTCCCCGCCGCGCGCCGCGAACAGTTCGGCCACCAGATCGGAAATCCCCGCCGCACGCCCCGCGCCGGGCAGCCCCGGGCCGCTCCCGCGCCAGCGCCAGGGTTGGCCCAGGATCGAATTCGCGAGCGGGAGCATGGTGCCAAGTGAATCACCGCGCGCGAGTCGGCAAGCGCGGCGACAGACTTATCCCCCGCCGTGTGCGTCCGTCAGCGGCTGGCAGGTTGGGCAGAAGAAGCTCGATCGCCCCGATTGCACCGCGCGCACGATCTCGCCGCCGCACGTTCCGCACGGCGCGCCCGCGCGGCCGTAGACGCGCCACGCCTTCTGGAACAGGCCGAGTACGCCATCGACGCCGATGTGATCGCGAAGTGAGGAGCCGCCCGCCGCGATCGCCTCCTTCAATGTGGCGCGCAGCGACCGCACCAGCGCGGCGACTTCCGAACGGGAAAGCGAACCGCCTTCGCGCTGCGGATGAAGGCGCGCGCGGTGCAGAGCTTCGGACGCGTAGATATTGCCGATTCCCGCGACGATGCGCTGATCGAGCAGCAGCGCTTTCACGGGTGCGATGCGACCCGCCACCCGGCGCGCGAGATAGGCTGCGGTGAAATCGGGGCCGAGCGGCTCGGGGCCGATCCCTGCGAGCAACGGGTGCCGGGGCAGATCGGCGGTGCACGCAAGCGCCAGCAGGCCGAAGCGGCGCGGATCGGTGAAGACGATGCGGTGCCCCTCCTGCGTGGTGAAAATGACGTGATCGTGCGGCCCCGAATCGGCGGGATCGAGGCGCATTCGGCCGGACATGCCGAGGTGGAAGATCAGTGTGTCGTCCCGGTTGGTGGCGATCAGGCCGTATTTGGCGCGGCGCGTGACCGCGGTGACGATGGCCCCGGTGAGCCGTTGACCCAGATCGTGCGGGATCGGGCAGCGCAGATCGGGGCGGTTGGCGATCACGCTGGCGAGGCGGTGGTCCACCAGAACGGGCGCGAGGCCGCGCACGACGGTTTCGACTTCGGGGAGTTCGGGCATGGGTGCGCGTAGATCGGGGCGCAGCGTGATTGCAAACGGTCCCCCGAGCAGAATGCTGGAGGCTTCGGTACGGCATGGGTCGATCCCAAACACCGTAAGAGCGATTGACTTGCGGTGAACGATCCGTAAAGCCGCATAAGACTCGATGATAGTCCAGATGAAAATCTGGAAAGCATTGTAGCATGTTTGTAACAAGAAGTTTTTGTGACAACAGGGGAGTGTTCGTTTTGGTCGGCAGATGTTGCCCAGATTATCGGGTGACCCGCCATCCAGCCCTTTTGTTACATTCCTGTGACTGACCCGAAAGGAGCGAATGAAAAATGCGTTATTCCAGATATCTATGCGTTGCTGCCCTGCTATTGACAGGCAGTGTCGTTACGGCCGCCGCGGCCCCGATCACGTTCGACTTCGAGGGTCAGGCGTTCGATGCAACCACGCCGCTCGTCGAAACCTCGGCCGGCCTCAGCGCGACTTTCAGTTCGTCCACGGATGCCAGCGGTTTCCAGATCAGCAGCAATTTCTACGCGACACTGATCGGCAATTATTTGACGAGTGGCGCAGATTTCCAGACCGACAACACGCTGACGATCGATTTCTCGCGCCGCGTACGATCGATTACGCTCAACTTCGCGACCGATACGTCGCCATGGCTCGCGCTCGTGTCCGATACGGGCAAATCCGTCACCGCGAGTGGCACGATCCCGTCGGGCTTCTACTTTTTCCCAGAAGGCGTGCTGACGCTCAATGTCGGACCGTACAACAGCTTCACGTCGGTGACGCTGAGTTCGCCCGGGCTGACCTTCGCAATCGACAATGTAACGGTGGATGCGGCGCCCGAGCCCGCTGCGCTCGCACTTCTCGGCCTCGGTGTCGCGGGCATCGCCGCGCGTCGCCTGCGTAACCGCTAGAAATTCAACCATTTTCCAAAAAAAGGGTAACAGACCATGACGATCCGTATCCGCGCTGCTGCCGCGTTCCTCGCCACAGCCGCACTCGCGCCCGCCAACGCCTTTGCCTGGGGCCACACCGGCCATGTCACGGTGAGCCGCCTTGCGATCCAGAACCTGCCCGCCGAAGTGCCCGCCTTCCTGCGCACCGCGCAGGCCGCGCAGGAAATCGGTGAACTCGGCGCCGAAGCCGACGTGTCCAAGGGCACCGGCCTCGTGAACCCGCTGAACGCGACCTACCCCAGGATCCGCACGTTCGGCACCGTTCACGATTTCGAGCGTGACAACGGTCACTTCATCGATTTCGACGATTCGGGCGACGGCGTGTCGAACCCGGGCAAGGTGCTGGGACTTGTCTCGCTCACCATCAACACATCGGGCACGCTGCCGGGTTTCGTACCGTTCAGCCGCCGCGATTATGATACGGCGCTGCGCCAAGCGGGCACGAGCATCACCGATCACACGCAGTATGACGGCTATCTCGCGCACAACATGGTCGATCACTGGCAGCAGGTCCGCAAGGATTTCGCGCTGTATCGCGCGTTCACTGCCGCAATCGCCAATCCGAGTACGCCGGCCGCCGACAAGGCGTATTTTCAGTATCAGCTGGGGCTTCGCAAGACGCTGACGCTGCGCGACATCGGCTATTGGAGCCACTTCGTCGGCGACGCGAGCCAGCCGATGCACATCTCGATCCACTACAACGGCTGGGATCCCAACACTACGGGCTATCCCAACCCGAACGGCTATACGCTGGCCCCGATCCACGGGCCGTTCGAAGGCGCGTTCGTCAAGCGCAACATCACGCCCGCGCTGGTGCAGGCGAAGATTGGTGCCTACACCGATTGCGGCTGCATTATCGAGCAGCGCGTGCTCAACTACCTCGCCAAGTCGGTCGCGAAGATCGGCCCGGTCTATGAGGTGGAGAAGCTTGATCCTCTGTTCGCTGGCAGCAACGCGACGCAGATCGATTTCGCCGCCGACCGTCTCGCCTTCGGCGCGACCGAGATGCGCGACGAGATCGTCGATGCGTGGCGGCAGAGCGACACGATTACGGTTGGGTTCCCGTCGATCAAGGTAACCGACATCGAGAATGGCACGATCCTGCTGACGGCGAGCCGCTTCGCAGGCGACTGAACTGATGGCAGTCAGGAGGGGTGCCCGCGGGCACCCCTCTTCCCTGTTTACGAACCCCTATTTTCCGTGTTAACTCTTTAACTACGGGACGGTTCGAACAGGGAGCAATTCGGTGGGCAAGACATTCATCACCGCTGCAGTTGCGTCGCTGCTTGCGGTTGCAAGCACGTCGGTGCAGGCTGGACCGGTCTTCCTCACCGGTCACGATCCGGACTTCCATGCGCAGATCTCCACAGGCGCTCAAAACCTGCTGAACATCGCGCTCAAATTTGTGACCAACGGCACGTATAAGGATGGAACGCACAAGTTCCTCTGGGTTGAGAGTACAGTCGCACCTCCTTCGGGGCATCTTGTCGGCGAGAATGGATTGCTTGCCATCGGCCTGACGGCGGGCGTGAACTTTGATACGGCGACCGGCGCACAATTCGTCACTGCCGATTTATCGCAATATACAGCGATCGTGATCGCCTCGGACTTCGGCGGCCTGCTCACCAGCGCCGAAATCGGCGCGCTGAATGCGCGTTCGATCGACATCAAGAATTTCATCAATGGTGGCGGTGGCCTGTTCGCGGCCGCCGAGTGCGCGGTGGGCAATCCAGCGTGTCTGGCCGATCTCGTGACTTCGAGCGACAAGCTGTTCGGCTTCCTGCCGATCACCGCAATTTCGTCGGTCACCGCACCGCCCTATACCGTGACGGCCTACGGCGCGTCGCTCGGCCTCACCAACGGGGACGTGAACGACGCGACGCATAACTCGTTCGCGTCTGCTGCGGGTCTGAACATCATCGATCTCGACGCTGCGGGAAATCCCACCACGCTTGCGGGGAACGTCAAGGTCGGTGGCGGTGGCTTCGTGCCCGAGCCGAGTTCGGTCGCGATCTTCGGCGCAGGCTCGCTGCTGCTTGCCGCGCGGGCACGCCGCCGCCGCTGAACCCCATCACCGGCCACCATGGCTGGGCGGCATCGTGGGGATAGCAAGCGCTGTCGGCGCGGTCAGGAAAGGGTCCGGGCGATCGCCCGGCCCCAGTCCCTGCGCTCCGTAGCTCTCGCTTCGGCCGTGATTCCCGCTTCGAACCGTCGCTCGGCCGCGCGCATCGCCAGCGCCGCCGCGCCAAGGTCCGTGAGAATCCCCGCACCCACGCCCGCAAGCATCGCTGCGCCGAGCGCGGTCGTCTCGATACCCCGGGGCCGCTCGACGGGGAGCGCGCACATGTCCGCGAGGCGCTGCGCGAGCCAGTCGACGCCCGCCATGCCGCCACCGATGCGCAGTTCGGCGATCGGCAGACCGTCAGCGGCAAAGGCGTCTACCAGATCGGTAGTCTGCTGCGCGACGCTGTCGAGGCAGGCGCGCGCGATGTGTGCGGGGCGCGTGGCGGTGGTGAGCCCGGTCAGTGCGCCGCGCGCGTCCGCACGCCACCACGGCGCGCCAAGCCCGGTCAGCGCGGGCACGAACACTACACCATCGCTGTCCGGGACGCTCGCGGCGAGCGCGCCGAAATCGGCGTCCGGCGCGAACCAGCCCACCTCGCGCATCCAGCGCACCGCATCTCCCGCGACGAACACCGAGCCTTCGAGCGCGTAGCTGGCGCGCCCGTCGATGCGTGAGGCGACCGTGGCGAGCAGGCGGTGGCGCGAGACTGGCACCACCGCGCCTGCCTGCGCGAGCAGAAACGCGCCCGTGCCCCAAGTGACCTTGGCTTGTCCGGCCGCGAGACAGCCGTGGCCGATCAGCGCGGCCTGCTGATCGCCCGCGCAGCCGGTGACGGGCAAGCCACCGAGCGCGCTCGCCACGCCGATCGGCCCGGCGCAATCGCCGATGCGCGGCAATGCGGCGATCGGAACGCCAAAGCGCGCGCACAGATCGGCGTCCCACTCGCAGGTGGCGAGATCCATCAGCAGGGTGCGGCTGGCGTTGCTGGCGTCGGTTAGGTGGACCGCGCCGTCGGTCAGCCTCCAGAGCAGCCAGCTATCGATCGTGCCCAGCCGCAGCCGCCCCGAATCGGCGGCGGCGCGCACGTGCGGCCAGTTGGTGAGTGCCCAGGCGATCTTGGATGCGCTGAAAAACGCATCGACCACCAGTCCGGTCCGTTGCTGGATCGCGGGCT
The DNA here is from genome assembly GCA_038238915.1 of Sphingomonadales bacterium. Lineage (GTDB taxonomy): Bacteria > Pseudomonadota > Alphaproteobacteria > Sphingomonadales > Sphingomonadaceae > JAVVHE01. The sequence goes on along the minus strand of JBBSFH010000019.1, from coordinate 8,521 downwards.
CATCACCCGCAGCGACGATCGCCGCGCACAAGTCCGCCCCGCGCCGGTCCTGCCATACAATCGCGGGCGCGAGCGGTTCGCCCGTCAGACTGTCCCAGAACACCACCGTCTCGCGCTGGTTGGTCAGCCCGATCGCAGCTACGCGCGCGCTGCCGACCAGGCCGAGCACAGATCGCGCGCAGGCGAGCGTTGCGCCCCAGATCGCGTCCGCGTCCTGCTCCACCCACGCGGGCGCGGGATTGTGCTGCGCGATGCGGACTGCATGCGCCGCCACCTCGCGGCCGAGGAGATCGAACGCGATCGCGCGCGCGCTGGTGGTGCCCTCGTCGAGCGCGAGGATCAGCTCCGCCACCGCGCCCTCGCGCCAGATCAGAACTTGGTGCGCAAAGTCACGCCGAAGGTGCGCGGCTCGCCCAGGAAGCGGCCGTACAGGTTGCTCGAACGGTTCGCGGCGTATGTGGTCCCGGCGGGAATATCCAGAACGCGGCCACCAGTAACGCTTCCCTGAAGGGGCGCATCGAAGGCGACCTGAGTGTAACTTTCGTTGAAGATATTCTGTCCCCAGAACTCGACCGACCAGCGCTGAGCTGGCCCGCGTAGCCCGACGCGCGCGTTCGCCAACACATAGCCATCCTGCTTCTTTGGCGGTGCGAGGTCCGAGCCGGTGTTGATATCCGATTGCAGGCGCGTATCGATGTAGAACAGGGCCGAGAGATTTGTCCCCGGGATATCGGGGGTGAAGGCCACCGCACCCGTCGCGGTATATTGGGGTGCGTTCGAAATGTGGCGGCCCGGCAGTTCGAAGAAGGGGTTGGTCAGCGCGGCACCGCCGAGCGCGGTCAATTGCGAGCGATAAGTGGTATCCGCGTAGGTGAGGCCCGCGTTGATGCTGACCGTGCGCGCGGGTCGGAAGCCTGCTTCGAGCTCGAAGCCTTCCGAGCGCACGCCCGAGCGCGTCTGACCCGCCGCACACGAGCCGAAGAGCTGCCCCGGTGCGGGTGCGGACAGCGCGCTCTTGCACGATTCGACGTTGACGACGACGAAGCTGATCCCGTTGAAGGTGTTCAGCTGGAAGTCGCTCAAATCCTCGCGGAAGACCGCTGCCGAGAAATTGAACCTGCGCTTGGAGAATTTGAGCCCCACCTCGTAGGCATCGACTGTCTCCGGCTCGAAGATCAGCTGGCTCAGATCGGGCGCGGTCCGGCTGAGCGGCGCGCGATCGAGATTGAACCCGCCCGCCTTGTAGCCGCGCGAATAGGAGCCGTAGAGAAGCAGGCTGTCGACCGGCTTCCAGCTCAGAACTGCGGTGCCGGTGAACCGATCCTCCTTCTTCTTCTTGTTGTAGGTACCGTTGATCGGCGCGCTCAGATTGGAAGCGCAGGGAAGCGCGGCGAGCGCGCCCAGCGTTCCAGCGACGCTGCCCGCGATCTGCGTCAGCACGGGCTGCAGCGAGGGCGGCAGCCCCGAGTTCGCGGGAACGCCCCTCACCTTCGCAATGGAATTCAGCAGCGAGGCGCAGGCATTGCCGTCCTGCGTCAGCACGGCGTCGAGCGTCTTCTCTTCGTTGGTATAACGCGCGCCGAGCGTCAGCGTGACCGTCGGGAGGATCTTGATCTGGTTGTGCGTGAAGATCGCGAAGTTGCGGCTGTTCTGGTGGTAGTTGTCGAGTTCGCCACTGTTATTGAGGTTGATGCTCGCGACCTGGCTGGCGAACAGTCCCGCAAACGGACGGGTGAGGGGGTTGGCACCGAGTTGCGCGCCGACAACGCTGGGCAGATTGCCGTAAATCCCTCCGGGCAATCCGTTGAAGGGTGCCAGCGACGGCACGCCCAGCGCGACCAGCGCGTTCGCGAAGCCAGTCAACTGGCTGCCACCGTGAAGATCATCACGAAGATATAGATCTTCGTTCGCAAAATAACCGCCAACGAGGTAGTTAAGGCGACCCTTGAACGCTTCACCCTGAGCGCGCAGTTCCTGGCTGAAGGTACGGAATTGCTGCTTGAAGTTCTGGCGATAGAGGAGATCGAGGTTATTATAGTCCGCGTCCTGCCCGCGCTTGGTCTGGTACAGCCGGTACGCGGTGATCGACGTGAGGTTGAGCGAACCCAACGCGAGGTTGACCTCGCCCGATCCGCCCCAGTCGATGACGTTCGAATGATAGTCGCGTCCCGGCGAGATCGAGACGTCGCGGCTGCCGCTGTCGTTCAGGATGACCGGGTTGCCGGACGAATCCTTGAGGCTGCGCTCGTAGGCGGCAAGCGCGGCGGGGGTCAGGCTGACGTTGCCGATCGAGCCGGGCGCCGTCGCAGGATCGCGCACGAAGTCCTTCAATGGCTGGTACACCGCCGAGCAGCACTGCTCCTTGCGCTCGGCATAGTCGCCGATAAGGCGAATGTTCAGGTTTTCGGTCGGCCGGAACAGCAATTGTCCGCGCACGAGGAAACGATCGCGATCGTTGCTGCGCTTGCCGGTATAGACGTCCTTGTTGAAGCCCTTGCGATTGACATAGACGCCGTCCAGTCGTGCCGCGAGCTTGTCGCCACCAAGAATCGGGCCGGTGATGCCGAATTCGCCGCGATAATAATCATAGTTGCCGTAGCTGAAGTCCGCGCTGCCTGCGGTTTCGAACGCAGGCTTCTCGGTGACGATGTTGATGAGGCCGGCGCTGGTGTTGCGCCCGAACAGCGTGCCCTGCGGCCCACGCAGCACTTCGATCCGCTCGACCGCGCCGAGTTCGGTCAACGCAACGCCCGAGCGGCTGCGATAGACACCATCGATGAAGGTGCCGACCGAGCTTTCGAGCCCGGGATTGTCGCCCACCGTGCCGATGCCGCGGATTCGCGCGACGCCGCCGGTCGATTCGGACGAGGTCGATGAGACGAGGAGCGAGGGCGAGAGCTGGTTGAGCTGACGAATATCGGTCGCGCCCGAATTCTGCAGGCTGGCCGCCGTCACGACCGAGATCGCGATTGGCACATTGGAAAGCCGGTCCGCGCGGCGGGTCGCGGTCACGATGATCTCGCCTTCCCCCGGCGCCTGCGCTGCTGGCTGCGGTGCGCTCTGGCTGGGGGCGGCGGCTGGAGGCGCGGGCGCGGCGGCGTCCTGGGCGTTCGCCGCGAGGGGCATCGTCAGGCAAATTGCCACCGACAGCAAAAGTGTCGTTTTGGTCATGCGATCGAACCCCAAGTCATGGTTTTTCGGCGATGGTACCGATTGCCCACGCGCTAGAGATGCAATCGCACCACCGTCAAGCCGTTTCCCCCAACGTGTGTGGGATCGCGTGCAAGGTGTCGCCCAAGCGCCACGCGGCGGTTCGCCCTCCTCAGCGCGGCGCGATCACCATCAGTATCTGCCGCCCTTCCATGCGCGGCAGTTGCTCGACCTTCGCATACTCGGCGGAGTTGTCGCGGACGCGATCGAGCAGCTTCATTCCAAGCTGGCCATGCGCAAGTTCACGGCCGCGGAAGCGCAATGTGATTTTCACCTTGTCGCCCTCCTCGATGAAGCTTTTCACCGCGCGCATTTTCACATCGTAATCATGATCGTCGATATTGGGACGCATCTTGATTTCTTTGATTTCCTGGATGTGCTGGGACTTGCGCGCGAGGTTCGCCTTCTTCTGCGTCTCGTACTTGAACTTGCCGATGTCCAGGATCTTGCAGACCGGCGGATCGGCACCTGGCGAAACCTCGACGAGGTTCATTCCGGCCTCGTGCGCGATGGCGATCGCTTCGCGCGTGTACAGCACGCCCAGATTCTCGCCGTCCTGATCGATCACGCGCACGCGCGGAACCTGGATGAAATCGTCGTAGCGCGGGCCGGTGAGCGGCGGCGGCGCGGCCATCGGGCGGCGCGGGAAGGGGGGCGGTGGGATGGGTGGGTCTCCGTATTGTGGTCAATGCTGGCAGATAGGGGGAACGCGCGCGCCGGGAAAGAGCCGTGTCCGGCACTGCTCTAACACAGATCGGGCGGCGTCGCTTCCCCCGTCAACCGGGCCAGCGCCATTTCGGCGCTCAGTACCAGCTGTTCTCCCCCGCCGAGCGGCCGCAGCGCCACACTGCCCTCCTCCGCCTCGCGCCTGCCCACAACCAGCAGGTAGGGCACGTGCGCGAGGCTATGTTCGCGCACCTTGTAGTTGATCTTTTCGTTGCGCAGATCGGTGTCGACACGCAGGCCCGCCGCGCGCAATTTTTCGGCCAACGCGACGGCATACTCGTCCGCATCGGACACGATCGTCGCCACCACCGCCTGCACCGGGGCGAGCCACAGCGGAAAGCGGCCGGCGTGGTGCTCGATCAGGATGCCGATGAAGCGCTCGAACGATCCCAGGATCGCGCGGTGCAGCATGATCGGCCGGTGGCGCTGGCCATCTTCGCCGACATAGTTCGCGTCGAGGCGCTCGGGGAGCACGGTATCGGTCTGGATCGTGCCGGCCTGCCACGTGCGGCCGATCGCATCGGTGAGGTGAAATTCGAGCTTGGGCGCATAGAACGCCCCCTCGCCGGGCAGTTCCTCCCAGCCGAATTCGGGCGTGTTGCGCCCCGTCGCCGCCACCGCATCGCGGAGCGACTGTTCGGACCAGTCCCACATCTCGTCACTGCCGAAGCGTTTCTCGGGCCGCAGCGCCAGTTTGATCGCGTAGCCGGGGAAACCCAGGTCTTTGTAGACCATGTCGAGCAGGTCGCAGAAGCGCGCGACTTCGACAACCAACTGGTCCTCGCGGCAGAAGATGTGCGCGTCGTCCTGCGTGAACTGGCGGACGCGCAGGATACCGTGGAGCGCGCCGTGCGGTTCGTTCCTGTGGCAGCAGCCAAACTCGGCCATGCGGATGGGGAGATCGCGGTAGCTCTTGATGCCCTGGCGGAAGATCAGGATGTGCGCGGGGCAGTTCATTGGCTTGAGCGCCATAAGGTCTGCCTTACCGCTCAGAATAGGCCCTTCGTCCTCGCCGTTCGGAATTTCGTCGGGCACGACGAACATGTTCTCGCGGTACTTGCCCCAGTGCCCCGATTGCTCCCATTGGCGCGCGTCCATCAGTTGCGGCGTCTTCACCTCGGCATAGCCGCCCGCGTCGAGCCGACGGCGCAAATACGCCTCCAGCGTGCGCCAGATGATGTAGCCTTTGGGATGCCAGAACACCGATCCCTGCGCTTCGGACTGCAGGTGGAACAGGTCCATCTCCTGCCCGATCTTGCGGTGATCGCGCTTTGCCGCCTCCTCCAGCCGCGTCAGATGCTGGTCGAGCTGCTTCTTGTTGAGCCAGCCCGTGCCGTAGATTCGGCTCAGCATCGCGTTGTTCTGATCGCCACGCCAATAGGCCCCGCTCACGCGTGTCAGCTTGAACGCCGCCGCGTCGAGCCGTCCCGTGCTCGGCAGATGCGGCCCGCGGCACAGATCGAGCCAGTCGCCCGCGCGGTACACCGTCAACGCCTCGCCGTCGGGCAGTTCGGCCGCCCACTGCGCCTTGAACGTCTCGCCGTGAGCGGTGAAATGCTCGATCAGCCGGTCGCGCGTCCATTCCTCGCGCACGAGCGGCTCGTTGCGCGCGATCACGCGACGCATCTCCGCCTCGATGCCGGGGAGATCTTCTTCAGTAAACGGCTGCGCAGGCGCGAAATCATAGTAGAAGCCGTCGTCGGTCGCGGGACCGAAGGTGATCTGCGTTCCCGGGAACAGCGTCTGCACGGCTTCGGCGAGCACATGCGCGTAATCATGGCGCGCGAGTTCGAGCGCGTCCGCCTCGTCCTTCGCGGTGACCAGCGCGAGGTGCGCGCCATCGTGCAGGGGGCGCGAAAGATCGCGGACCTCGCCGTCCACGCGCGCCGCAAGCGCGGCCTTGGCCAGTCCCGGCCCGATCGCGGCGGCGACATCGGCAGAGGTACTGCCGTGCGGCATGGTGCGCACCGAGCCGTCGGGCAGGGTCACGCTGATCGTATCGGCGGTCGAGAGAGCGTGGTCCAGCATCGGCTCGCACCTATGGCCGCGCCCTCGTACACGCAAGTTCACCACTGGCTTGCCAAACCCGTAAACGACCGCGCACTGTCGATTTTGTGGAAAGTTTCAGGTTCGTTGAAGCAGATGGGCGGCGGATCGCGCTGCGACACCAACCCGGTCGCTCGCCGACGATCGTCTTCCTGCCCGGCTATGCGTCGGACATGTCGGGCTGCAAGGCGGATGCGATCGGAGCATGGGCGGCGCGGCGCGCGCAGGCGTATGTGCGGCTCGATTATTCGGGCTGCGGCCGCTCCGAAGGCGATTTCGCCGATGGTACGCTCAGTGCGTGGACTGCCGATGCGGCGGCCGCGATCGATTCGGTCACGCAGGGGCCGATCGTCCTCGTCGGCTCCTCGATGGGTGGCTGGATCGCGCTGCTGCTGGCGCTCGCGCGGCCGCGCCAGGTGATCGCGCTGGTGGGTGTGGCGGCAGCGCCCGATTTCACGCGATGGGGTCTCGACGATACGCTCACGCCGGACGAGCGTGCCAGCCTCGCGCGGGAGGGGGAGTTCGAGCGCGATTCCTCGTACGGCGAAGCGCCCACTGTCTACACCCGGGCCTTTATCGACGATGGTTCGCACCACCTGCTGATGCACCGCGCGATTGCGTATAACGGCGCGGTCCGCCTGCTCCACGGCCAGCATGATCCCGATGTCCCGTGGCAACTCAGCCTCGATCTCGCCGCGCAACTCTCTTCGGCCGACGTTCAGGTGGCGCTGATCAAGGATGGCGATCACCGTTTGTCGCGCCCGTCCGATCTGGCGCTGCTGACGGCCACGCTGGAGGCCGTGCTCAGCCGATGTTCCGCCGATTAGCTCCCACCGCGCTCCTGCTCCTCGCTGCCGCTCCCGAACGCTCGGCGGAGGACGCCGCGCGCTACCGTGAGTGTCTGCGCGCGGTGCACGATGCGCCCGCGCACGCCGCCGAACTTGCCGCCGCGTGGCGTCTGCAGGGCGGCGGGCTGCCTGCTCGCCACTGCCTCGCGCTCGCGCTGACCGCGCAGGGCCAGCCCGCTGCCGCGCGCGCCGAGCTTGAATCCGCTGCGCGCGCGGGCGAAGTTGCGCATGATCCGCTGACGCCCGCGCTGTGGGGCCAAGCGGGCAACGCCGCGCTGCTCGCGGGCGATCCCGCCAGCGCGTACACTCACCTCGCCGCCGCGCTGCTCGCGGGCACCGGGGCTGCGCCGGGCGAGCGCGCTGGCTGGCTGATCGACCGTGCCCGCGCCTCGGTCGCGCTCGGCCGGAATGCGCCTGCACGGGCCGATCTCGATGCGGCGCTGGCGCTGACGCCGGGCGATCCGCTCGCGCGCACGCTATCCGCCGCGCTCGCGCTGCGCGATGGCGATCTGCCGCGTGCGCGCGCCGACATCGCGGAGGCGCGGCGGCTCGCTCCCGCCGATGCAGCCGTGGCTGCGGAGGCCGCGCGCATAGATGCCGTCGGACCTCCCGCCGCGGTTGTGGCCCCGCCACGCCGTTAGGTTGGCGTCCGCACGGCGGTCGCGCGGGACCATTGTTAGCGATACCGATCGCGCCGCGACCTACCGGCGCAGTCTGTGCGCGCGTCATTCCACGGCAACGAAATCGGCTTTTCCTCGTTAGATTTGCGGGCGATTTTCCCGCCCCAACCTTCTGGAGGATTCCTATGGCTGTCGACCATCACAAGAAAGCCGCAGAACATCACGCCCACGCCGCTGCCGCGCATCACACCGCCGCCGAGCATCACGCGAAGGGCGATCACAACGCGGCTCACGAGCACTCGACGAAGGCGCACACTCAATCGACGCATGCGCACACCGCATCGACCAGCGCGCACGGCAAGTCGGCCGAACACGCGAAGAAGTAGTCGGTCAGCGGCGAGGCCTGCGGGCCTCGCCGCTTTCCACGGTTGTCGCCCGAGCGTTGCGCCGCGTACCAGAGTATTAGCGGACATCGGCCTCATCGGCCAATCATCAGCGTATCATCGGGTCTTCGCCATGGTCCATCGGGTGCCGCGAGGCGCATCCAGTGCTCGTCGCCGAACGGAATTGTCCGCCCGGCGAGACACTGGAAAGGACCATGCAAATGAACGCTCGTTTCATCGTCGCCGCCGCAATCGCCGCCGCGCTCGCGCCGTATACGCTCTCCCCTGGTGCTCACGCCCAGTCGGCGGACGTGCCCACCGCAGTCGTCCACTATGGCGATCTCAACCTCAACTCGGCCGCAGGTCGCCGAGCGCTTGATCGCCGGATTGCCGACGCCGCGTATATCGTGTGCAGCGCGCAGGACGCCGGGGGCCAACTTTATCCCCGCACCCTGGCCAACGAATGCGTTCGCAAGGCGATGACCGGCGCGCGCACCACGCTCGCCGCGCGCAGCACTCCACTGCTCGCGTCGAAGTGATCGCGCGGGGGGCGGGGGGGCGCCCCCCCCCCCCCCCGCCCCAACGGCCCCCGGAACCCCCCCACCGGTTTAAAATAAACCGCACCGCGCCAGCCTTTCCGTCAATACCCCACCTGGGGGGCCCCCACACCCCCCCAACTCCCCGAGCT
>JBBSFH010000018.1:0-63105 GCA_038238915.1 Sphingomonadales bacterium | reverse complement strand
GCCGTAGCCGCGCCGGACGAGCGCCACGACCGGCCACGACAGCGCGACGATCAGCATGACGGTTATCGCGGCGATTGCCACGGGGCCAATCCAACTCACATTCATGTCGGCGGGCGCGGGCACGAATTCGATGATCGGCGCAAACGCGGCTGGGGCGAAATAGAGGATGCGGCCGTTCGAGACCTTCGCCCCCATCAGGTCCGTGCCGCCCACCTCGCGCCAGACCCACGGGCCGATCTCGCGCCAGCGCTTGGGCACGCCAGCGGGATCGAGGAGCGCCGATACGGTGATCGTATCGTCGGCGTTCAGCACCACCTTCGCGCCGCCGATCATGTTGAACATGCGCAGGAAGTTCGTCTCCGATCCCCGGCTGCTCACATACGTGCCCGCCATCGCCGCGCCGTGCGCGTGCGCGGTGGCAACCGCGGGCTGAACGGTGCCTGTCGGCGGGAAGTAACGCGCAAGGAAACCATCGAACAGACGCGTGCGCACCATGTGGACCGAGCCGTCCTTGCCCGCGCTGTTGAACGCCATGAACACACCCACACCCTTATCGAGCAGCAGATGCATGTCCGCGTGTTGGAAGTTCGTGTCGCCCGCGTGGCCGATGATGTTCAGGCCGCCTTGATCCTCATGGTAAAAGCCAAGCGCCATCGGCGGCATGCCCGGGATCGGCGTGTTGGCGGCTAAATACATCTGCCGCGCCGTCGCCGGGCTCAGCAGCACGCCACCGTTCGACAGATGCGCGATCATGAACTTCGCCATGTCGTCCCCGGTCGCCGAGAGCGCGCCTGCCGGCGCAGGCACCACGATCTCGAACGGCCGCCCCGGTTGCGAGGCTTGCGGATACCCCGTCGCGATCAGCGGTGCGAGCGCGGACGGCAACGGCTGGCGAAAGGTCGAGTGCGCCATGCCGAGCGGGTTGAAAATATGCGCATCGACGTAATCATCGAACGTCTGCCCCGACACGCGCTCGACAACATAGCCCGCAAGCGTCGCGCCCCAGTTGGAATAGGCGGGAAGCGATCCGGGCGCATAGATGCGCTCGGGCGTCCAGCGTTTCAGATACTCACCGATCGTCGGCTTGTTGGCGAAATTGGCTTCGATCAGATACTTCGCCGCCTCCTCGAACCCCGACGTATGCGTCATGAGATTGCGCATCGTGATCGGCTTGCCGAACTTCGGCGGGATCTTGAAGTCGATGTAACGGTTTACGTCCGCGTCGAGATCGATCTTGCCCGCCTGCACAAGCTGCATCACCGCAGTCCAGGTGAACGTCTTCGAGATCGATCCTGGCCGGAACAGCGTGGTCGCGGGATCGACCCGACGCCGCGCAGCGATGTCGGCATAGCCGAAGCCGCGCTCGCTCAGCACCTGGCCGTCTTTCACCACAACCACAACGCCACCGGCGATGTCGTTTTGGGCGAGCGCCTGCGGCACGAAGCCGTCGAGCCACGCGTCCACATCCGCTTTGGTGAGCGCGGGAGCGGCGGGCGTGGGCACGGCAGCGACGGCCACGCCCTTGGCGGCAGCGGCCGCCTGCACCACCGGCGCGGGCGGCGCGGACGGTCCTAGCGACTTCGTTGTCTGCGCGGCGAGCGGCAGCGCAAACGCCGCGACGAACAGCGTGATGGTCCAAGCGATGGCCCGCATGACGAACTCCGTGTTTAGTATTTGAACCCGAGTGTGGCACCGAACGAGCGTGGGCGGACGATCGCCTCGGCAATCGAACCGCTCAATCCCGAGCCGGAGGCGCTGACGTTCACGATGCCTTTGCTGTCGGTAAGATTGCGCGCGAACGCATCGATGCGGAACTTGTCGAACGTGACACCGACGTGCGCGTCGATCTGGCCGAACGGGCTCAAATGCTGATGCCCCGCGATCACTGGCGTCAGGCCCGGCGTCTGGTTTGTGAAATCGGCGAAGCGGCTGCCCGTGTAACGCCAGCTGACGCCCGCCAGCCCGTTCAGCTTGTCCGAAAGTGGCCGTTCGTAATCGGCCGCGAGCGTGAAGCTGACACGTGCGGAATAGGGGAGCTGCTGTCCCCGCAGCCCGCCTGATTCAGGCGGCGCGTCCTGCCGGAGATACGCATCCACATACGCCCCGTTGGCGCTGAGCGAGAGGCCCTTGATCGGACGCGCGGTGGCGGATGCCTCGATGCCCTTGCTACGCGCCGAACCCGCGTTGATGTTGACCCCCGTACCGCCCACACTGCCGAGCAGCTGGATGTTGTTCCAATCGATGTAGAAGCCCGTGACTTCGAGCGATAGCTTGCGATCGAGGAGATCGGTTTTCACGCCGATTTCATAGTTGGTCGTAGTATCCGGCCCGAACTGCCTGGGCACATTGCCCGGCGCGAGCACCGGGAGCACATTGGGGCCGCCCGGACGATAGCCCTTCGCCACGCGGCCGTAGAACAGGACATTGTCGCTGGGTTTGTAGGAGGGCGCGACCGAATAGGTCCACACCCCGTCGGATGAATTACCAGTGGTGCCACCCTGGTTCACGAACTGCTTGTTGCCACTGTAGCGACCACCGAAGGTCAGATCGAGCTGATGGGTGAAGTGCACGGTCGCATTGGCGAAACCTGCAAGTTCGCGGTACGTCGATGTGAGATCGACCGTCTGCAGGTTGGGGATGATGTTCGATCCATTGGCAAGGCTGATCGCGTTCAGCACCTGATGGATGTCGTTACTCTCGTGCGTGTAGAATGCTCCCAGCGTGTAATCGAAGATCGTGGGAGCCGACGCGGTGATCCGCACCTCCTGCGTGAAGCGCCGCTGATGCACCGCCTGATCGATCGACGAGCCCACCGGCGTGCCCAGCAGACCCGACAGGAACGGGCCGAATGCGCCGGATGCGTCCTGTTCGCCCTTGACGTCCAGATTGCCCCAGCTGGTAGAGGATACGATCTTGACCGGACCTAAATCATAGTCCGCCGTGCCGTTGTAAACGCGATATTTCGTATTGTTGGGCGTGCGGATGATGCGCTGCTGCACGCGATCCCCATAGACCGGCTTGAGCGTCACCGGATCGACATCCTGAGCGTTGGTACCGTTGCTGTTCAAATCGTCGAGCATTGCCGTGCCGCGTATCGTGAAGCGATCGGTGGGCTTCAGCAGCACTGAAACGCGGCCGCCGTAGGTCTCGCCGTCGTTGATGTTGTTGCCAAAGCGCGGATCGCTGATGAAGCCGGGATCCTTGCGATAAAAGCCGCTCGCGCGGATACCGACGACATCTGCCACCGGCAGGTTGATCGCCGCGCGTCCCGAATAGCCCGTGTTGCCATGATCGACCGTCTCGACACTGGCCTCGGCCGAACCGCCGAGCGTGCTGGTGCTCGGCACCGTGGTTACGAATTTGAGCAGACCGCCCAGCGAGTTCGCGCCGTAAAGCGTGCCCTGCGGGCCGCGCAATACCTCGATCCGGTCGATGTCGCTCGGATCGAGATCGGGTGTCAGAATCCCGCCGTTGGCGAGCGCGGTCGCCGAACCATAAGGCGTCTCATCCACGTATGTCGCAACCGTCGCGCCGACGCCGCCGGTGTTGATGCCGCGCAGGATGAGGCGCGTCTGCCCCGCCTGACCCTCGACGAACGCTGCGCTCGGCACGCGCGTGAAGAAATCCTGGAAGCGGTCCGCGTGCGTCTGCTGCAACAGATCCGCCGAAACCACCGATACCGATTGCGGCACGTCGATCAGGCGCTGCGCGCGCTTCTGCGCGGTGACGATAATCTCGCCAGTAGACTGCTCGATCGAAGCTGTGGCGTTGGCGCCCACCCGCGCCGGTGCCTGTTGCGCAATCGCCGATCCGCTCAGCGCCGTTATCCCGGCCGTCCACAGCAGCCCCTTGATGTTTCCGTGCATCGTGTGCTCCTTCTTGCCGATTCGATGGAACCATGACACGTGTTTCAGAATGTGCAACCATGTTTCGTGGCCACGCGTCAGTGCGAGCCGCTGTACCGAGTGATTGATCGATGACCGAAACTCTCCCGCCACACCCCGCGACCGCGTTGCGCGCTGTCCGCCTCGAACAGGGCCTCAGCCTGCGCGCACTCTCCGAGCGCGTCGGAATTCCGTATTCCACGCTCTCCAAGCTGGAAAACGGCAAGATGGAGATGACCTACGACAAGTTGCTGCGTCTGGCGCAGGGGCTTGGGATCGATCTGGGAAAGCTGCTAAGCGGGCCCGCCGAGCCAGCGATCGCTCCAGCCGTCGGCCGGAGAAGTGTCACGCGCGCAGGCGAAGCCACGGCCGCCCAGTCGGACGTTTATGCCCATGTTTATCCCGCGGCTGAGCTCCTCCAGAAGATGATGATTCCTATCCTGATCGAGGTCCGTGCACGAAGTGTCGATGAAATGGGAGGTCTTGTCCGCCATTCCGGTGAGGAGTTTCTCTATGTGCTTGCAGGATCGATGGAAATCCATTCCGATCTCTATGCACCACTGCAACTGGCCATCGGCGACTCACTGTATTTCGATAGCGGGATGGCACATGCGTATGTCAAAACCGGCGAAGGTTCCTGCCATGTGCTGTCGGTCTGCGCCGGACCCGGCGTCCAGCGGTTGACCGAGGCGACCGCGCTCAAACGGATGCACACGCCTTCGATCGCCGATCCCGGCGTTTCAGAACTTGAAACACGCCGCGCAACGTGAAATGCTCTACCGCATGAGCGCGGCCATTCCCGTCCCCCCCGTCGGCACGCCAGCCATCACCATCGACGCGCCCTGGCCCCGCCGCTCCACCGCCTGGGCCGTCGTTGCGCTGTTCTGTGTGGCCGCGATCCTCAGCTACACCGATCGCCAGATCCTCAGCCTCCTCGTCGATCCGATCCGCGCCGATCTGCATATCAGCGACACCCAGGTCGGCATCCTCCAGGGCGTCGCGTTTGCGGTCATCTACGCGCTGGCCGGTCTGCCGCTCGGTCGCCTCGCCGATATCGCCCAGCGACGCCGCGTCCTTCTCGCGGGCGTCGCGCTCTGGAGCGTGGGCACGCTCGCCTGCGGCTACGCCCCCGATTTCGCGACGCTGTTCGCGGGTCGCCTCATCGTCGGTATCGGCGAGGCTGCGCTTGCGCCCGCCGCCATGTCGATCATCGGCGATCTTTTCCCGCCGCACCGCCGCGGCCTCGCGATCGGTGTCTTCATCATGGGCATGGCGGTCGGTGGTGGGGTGGCGATCTCGATCGGCGGCGCGGTTTTGGGGCTGGTGGCAGATGGCGCGTTGGACGCCACGCCGCTTGCCGCGCTCGCCGCGTGGCGCGCGGTCCTCACCCTGCTCGGCCTTTGCGGCGTACCGCTCCTCGCTCTGCTCGCATTTATCCCCGAGCCGCCTCGGCGCGGAGCGCTGGCGCAACGGCCAAGTCTCACCACCACGCGGCGCGAACTGTCGGGTCTGACTGGCGCGATCGTCCCGCTCGTCCTTGCGTGTGCGGCGATGTCGATCGGCGATTTTGCGATGCTCAGCTGGGGGCCGACGCTTCTCATCCGCCGCTATGGGCTGAGCGCGCCCGAGGTCGGCGCAACGCTCGGCCCGCTGATCATCACGGCCGGCGTCCTCGCCGCGCTCGGCGGCGGTGCGCTGAGCGACCGGTTCGCGCGCGCACGCGGCACTGCAGGCCGCCTCCGCCTTGCCGCGCTCAGCGCTGCAATCGCGCTGCCCTTCGCCTTCATCGCACTGACCGCCAGCGCCAGCCAGGCGCTCGCCGCGATCACGCTCTGGACGCTGTTTTCCACCGTTGCGGGCCTCGCGGGGATCACCGCGCTCCAGGCGATCGTCCCGAACCGCGCGCGCGGGCTTGCGATGAGCTTGATCGCGTTCGGCAACATCATTCTGGGGCTGGGCGGCGGTGCGACGCTCACCGGCTATCTCGCCGATCATGTCTTCCACGATCCGGGTGCCGTCGGCCGCGCGCTCAGCCTCGTGATCGTGCCGCCCGCGCTTGCAGCAATCGCGCTCTACCTGCGCGCCGCTCGACGGACCCCATGACCCGAACGCTCACCCACCACCGCGATCCGATGCGGCTGAAGGAACCCTTCCGCATCAGCGGCTACGAGTTTCGCGGCTTCCCCGCCGTCGTCGCGCACATCGGCGAAAACGGCTGCACGGGGCGGGGCGAGGCGGCGGGCATCTATTACCGCGACGACGATGCCGCGCACATGGAAGCCGCGATCGAGCGCGCGCGCGCGGCAATCGAGATGGGCGCCGGGCGCGAAGAGCTGCGCGCCATCCTGCCGCCCGGCGGCGGCCGCAACGCGCTCGACTGCGCGCTTTGGGAACTCGAATCGCAGCTTGCCGCCACCCCGGTCTGGGAGCTCGCGGGCATCGACCGCCCCCGCGCGCGCGTGACGACCTTCACGCTTCCCGCCGACGATCCCGCAACCGTTCAACGCAAGCTGATCCCGCTCAGCGCCGCGCGCGCAATCAAGATCAAGCTCGCGGGCGAGTTCGACGCCGATGCGGAACGCGTCCGCCTCGTGCGTCGCCTACGTCCCGATGTCTGGATCGCGGTCGATGCCAACCAGGGGTTCTCAGCGCCCGATCTCGAGCGTCTCGCCGCGCTCCTGGTCGAAACCGGGGTCGCACTCCTCGAGCAGCCCGTCCCCCAGGGGGCCGAGGCCGAGCTCGACGGCTGGCGCTGCCCCGTCCCGCTCGCGGCCGACGAGAGCATTCTCGATCTGGCCGAACTCCATGAAAAGCACGCGCCGTTCGAGATCATCAACATCAAGCTCGATAAATGCGGCGGCTTGACTGAAGGCCTCATGATGGCCCGCGAAATCGCCCGGCTCGGCAAGCGCGTCATGGTCGGCAACATGGCGGGTTCGGCGCTATCGACCGCGCCCGGCTTCATCCTCGCGCAACTCTGCGACATCGTCGATCTGGATGGCCCCTATTTCCTCGCCGACCACGCGGACGAAGGCCTGTACAAGGACGGCCAAATCTTCATCGCGGACGATTTTTGGGGTGCACAGGCGAAAGCCGGGACTACCGCATGACGCTGCAACTTCCCCATCCCTATCTCCTTTTTCTTGGCAACGTGACCGAACGCGGCTTCGCCAAAACCGCACTCGGTCTCGCCGATTGGGCCCCCGAGCGCTGCGTCGGCGAATTCGCCATCGTGCCCGATGCCGTCACCACCGGCCTCCCCGCGCTCACCCCCGCGCAAGCCCACGCCAGGGCTGCGCGCGGCCTCGTCATCGGCGTCGCCAATCGCGGGGGCGTACTCGATCCCGCGTGGACGCCCGCGCTCGTTCAAGCGCTCAAGGCCGGGCTCGATATCGTCAGCGGCCTCCACCAGCGCCTCGCCGCTGTCCCCGAACTCGCCGCCGTCGCGCATGCGCACGGCCGCCGCCTGATCGATATCCGCACGCCGCCCCCCACGCTCCCCGTCGCGACCGGGCGCAAGCGCTCGGGCCGCCGCCTGCTGACGGTCGGCACCGATTGCGCGCTCGGCAAGAAATACACCGCGCTCGCCCTCGCGCGCGCTCTCACGGTGCGGGGCGTCGCCGCCACCTTCCGCGCCACCGGCCAGACGGGCATCCTCATCGCGGGGGAGGGGATGCCGATCGACAGCGTGGTCGCGGACTTCATCGCCGGCGCGGCCGAGATGCTGTCGCCCGACGCCGCCCCCGATCACTGGGACGTGGTCGAGGGCCAGGGTTCGCTCTTCCACCCCAGTTACGCGGGTGTATCGCTCGGCCTCCTTCACGGCACGCAGCCCGATGTCGTCGTGGTATGCCACCAGCCCGGCCGCACGCATCTGTTGGGGATGCACGATTTTCCGACGCCGGGCCTCGCCGAGACGATCGATCTCACGCTCGCGCTCGCCCGCCGCGTAAACCCCGCCGTCCGGTGCGGCGGCATTGCGCTCAACACCGCGCACCTCACGCCCGAAGCCGCCGCCGCCGTCTGCGGGGACACCACCGACCAGCTCGGCCTCCCTGCCGCCGATCCGATCCGGCGCGGCCCCGCTTTCGAGGAGCTTGTCCGATCATGCCTCGCCTGAACCGCGCGTTCGCAGCGTGTGCGCTCCTCGTCACCCCCGCCGTCGCCGCGCCGCCGACCGACCTCGACGCGACCGTCACGCGAACGCTCGCCACGTTCGGCGTTCCCGGCGCGGCCATCGCCATCGTCGAACCCGGCCAAGTGACCGCGCGCGGCTACGGCGTGCGCAAGCTCGGCGAGCCCGCGCGCGTCGACGCGCACATGCTCTTTCCCATCGGCTCGAACACCAAGGCGTTCACCGCCGCCGCGCTCGCCATCCTGGTTGACGAAGGCAAGCTCGGCTGGGCGGATCACGTCGAGGATCGCCTCCCCGGCTTCCGGCTTTACGATCCGTATGCCAGCCACGGCCTCACCGTGCGCGATCTCCTCACCCACCGGAGCGGGCTCGGCAAAGGCCAGGGCGATCTCCTCGTATTCCCCGAGACGAGCTACAGCCGTAGCGAGATCGTCGAACGCCTGCGTTATCTTAAACCCAGGACGAGCTTCCGCGAACGCTTCGCCTACGACAACGTCCTCTACATCGTCGCGGGCGCGCTCATCGAACGAATTTCAGGCCAGCGATGGGAAGACTTCATCCGCGCGCGCATCCTGACGCCGCTTGGCATGCGCGACACCACGCCCAACTTCGCGCAGATCGCCACGGCCAATCGCGGCTGGCCGCACGCGCGCATCACCGGCCGCGTGCGCGGCCTCGGTTCGGTCGCCGCCCTTCCCGCCGTCCCCCTGATCGACAACGTCGCCCCCGCAGGCGCCATCAACGCGAGCGCGGCCGAGACCTTACCCGCTGGCTCAGCCTCCAGCTCCATTCGGGCACGCTGCCGGGCGGGCCAAGGATCTGGTCGCCCGCGCGCACGGTCGAGATGTGGGAGCCGCAGGTCGTCGAACCCACGCCCGCCCCCGCGCCCGAGTTCGTCGCCACCCGTCCTAACCTCAGCGCCTACGCGCTCGGCTGGACGATCACCGATTATCACGGGGAGCGCGTCATCACGCACGGCGGCGGTGTCTATGGCGGCATAAGCAAGGTCGTCCTGCTGCCCGATCGCGGCGTCGCATTCACCGTCCTCACCAACGCCGAAGAGCATTTCGCGGTCGACGCGGTCGCCTATGATTTGCTCGACCATTATCTCGGCCGTCCCGTGACCGACTGGGCCGCGCGCGGCAAAGCGATGCGCGACCGCGATCTTGCCGCCGCCACGAAGACCGTAGATGCCGCGCTCGCCCCGCGCGCCGCCAGCCCGCCGCTGCCGCTCCAGACCTATGCGGGTGTTTACCGCAATCCCTGGTACACGCCGATCACGGTGGCGCGCACGCCTGCGGGCCTGATGCTTGCCTTCGATCATTCGAAAGACATGCGCGGACCACTGATCCCCTTCGACCACGACACGTTCCGCACCGAGTTCACGGCAATCGAGAACGCTTATGTGACCTTCGCGATCGGTCCCGATGGCCGCGTGACCGGAATGAGCCTGAAAGCCGTCTCGCCACTCGCGGACTTCAGCTTCGATTACGGGGATCTCGCGCCGCTACGGGATGACGCCTTTGACGCGAACGAGTGATCTAAGTGTTTAGTCCCGCAGTGAAGCGGTACGGGTCGGTTTTGAACGTGCTGGGGTCTTCTGTCCAGATGCGCGCGACATATTCGCAGGGCTTTAGGCCGCGCAGAGGCTTGAGCCTCCGGGCGTGATTGTAGGCGTTGATGAAGATCTGGAGATGCTCGGCGAGTTGCTGGTTGGTGTCGTAATGGTAGCGTTTGACGGTGGCGTCCTTGATCGTGCGGTTCATTCGCTCGACCTGGCCGTTGGTCCAAGGATGGTTCGGCTTGGTGAGCCGATGCTCGATGCCGTGTTCCCGGCAAATCTGGTCGAAGCGCATGACGCGGTAGCGCGCGGTCCAGCCGTCGCGATTTTTGGGAAGGTCGGCGAACTGGATGCCATTGTCGGTGAGAATGGTGTGCAGCCGATAGGGCACGGCCTCGATCAGGGCTTCGAGGAAGGTGATGGCGGTGGGTCGATCGGCCTTGTCGTGCAGTTGCACGAAGGCGAGCTTCGACGTGCGGTCGACCGCGACCAGGAGGTGGAGCTTGCCTTCTTCGGTGCCGACTTCAGCGATGTCGACGTGGAAATAGCCGATCGGATAGGTTTTGAAGCGCTGCTTCTCGGGCTTGTCTCCCCCGATCGGCAGACGGCCGATGTCATGGCGCTGGAAGCAGCGATGCGGGCTCGATCGCGTCAGATGCGGGAGCGAGGGCCAGAGCGCTTACAAGCAGTCGTCGAGCGGCAGCAGCGTGTGTCGCCGGAACGCGACGGCACACGCCTCCTCCTCAGGCGTCAGCACGGTCGAACGCGGGGCTTTGGGTCCCACCGCCGCGTCTCTGACCGTCGTCCGCTTGCGCCATTTCTGCACCGTGCCGGTGCTGATCCCGTGTCGGCGGGCAAGCGCCCTCACGCTTTCTTCACTCCGCTGTATCGCTCGACGCACCGCCTCCGTCGTGCGGGCGCTGCCGTGTAGAACCTGACCTACTGTTCGTCCCTCGATGCGTGCTGCGTAACATCACACTGCGGGACCAAACAGCTTGGACCGCAATGACTGCAATCGGGCGCGTTGCGGCCCACGGGGCGATATGAACACACGGCAGCTTTCGGGTTCGTGACCGGCCCCCTCGAATGGCCGAAATGAGCGCGAAGCTGCTGCAGCTTGCTATGGCGCGGGGCCTTACCAGCCCGAAAGCTACTTAAGAGTTAATTGGGGCTAACAGCTAATGTGCCCTGAAGCCTGTCCCCGCGGGTCGGTTCTGGTCTCACCCGGTCATAGAGGTTGTACCTGCGGCGGGAAGAAACGCGTGCCCGTGTTGCCTTCGAGGTGCCGGTTTTACGCCTCGCACTGCTTCCGATACGCTTCCACAGCTTCGATAGCCGCCCAGGTTCGCCCGCTCTGACCAACAAAAAACCTCAGCTTTCAGCCAAAAACGATGGTGCTGCCGGGGAGGATTGAACTCCCGACCTCAGCCTTACCAAGGATGCGCTCTACCACTGAGCTACGGCAGCACGGATGTCGAAACGCGAATACGTTTTTTCGCAAGCCGCCCATGACGATGCGAAGCCGCCCGTGTCAAGCGACCGGCGCGCGGTCATGCCGGTTTGACCCCGCCGGGCACGGCGGTACGGTCCCCAGGATGCCTGTTCTTTCGCCCGCCCTCCGTTTGATCGCTGCCGCGCTGGTGGGCTTGTGGCTTGCCGCGACGCTTGTCGGACTGCTCGCGGCATGGCGGCGCGCGATACCGCCGCAACACCCCGCGCCGCCCGACCCGCCCGAAGACCCGCGCGTGCCAGCTTCGGATCTGCCCTCGGCCGCAGTTTCGCTCGATGTGTTCAATCTTTCGTCGCTGCCAATCTGGTGGGTGGACCGCGAGTCTCGTCTCGCGGGCGCTAACGATGCATACGCGCGCGTCGCGGGCCACCCGACACGCGAGGGCGCGGTCTGCGCGAATGCCGAACTCGGCCCTGCGGTCCGCGCGCTCGACGCGGAAGCGCGCGCGACCGACCGCGCGGTGGTCGGCGAGGAGCGGGTGACGATCGCAGGCGAGCGTCATCTGCTCGAGGTCATCGCGATCCCGCTGCGAGGTGGCGAGGTCGTGCATCTGGCACTCGACGAGACCCGCCGTCATGCCGCGCACACACTGGCCGCAGTGCGCGCGCGCGATTTGTCAGACACGCTGGACGAGCTCGCCACCGGCGTTGCGTGGTTTGATGAAAGCACAGAAATCCGGCATCACAGCGTCCCGTTCGCGCGGATGTTCGGGCTCGATTCGCGCTGGCTGGACAGTCGGCCGGTGTTCGAGCGCGTGATCGATGCGATGCGCACGGCGGGAACACTGCCCGAAGTCGCCGATTTTCCGGGCTGGCGCGCCGCTCGCCGATCGTGGTTCGCAGCCGACCGAAGTCCGATCGAAGAGGATTGGACGCTGCCCGGCGGAGCCTTGATCCACGTGACAGGAAAGCCGCGTGACGACGGGCTGCTGTTGATGTTCGAAGACCGTTCCGAACAGGCGCTCCTGGTAGCCGCCCGCGACAATCTGCTCGCGGTGCACCGCGCAACGCTCGATCATCTGCGCGAGGGGATCGCGGTGTTCGGTCCCGATGGTCGGCTGAAGCTGTTCAACCGCCGCTTCGCGGAGATCCTGGTGGCCTCGCCCGAAATGCTCGGCGTCGATTTTCCGGCCGAGCGGCTGATGGAGCATATCGCGGGCCTTCTGAACGAGCCCTCGCAGGCGCGCGACCTGCGCGAACTGATCGTGAGCGCCACCGCAGGGCGCACCGCGCGCAGCGGGCGGACCACGAGCGCGCTCGGATATATCGTCGATTTCGCGGGTGTGCCGTTGCCCGATGGCAACGCACTGCTCACGTTCAACGTGATCGCACGCGCCGCGCCGCAGCCCACGCCCGAGGCAGCGTGATCCGGCTGGTCGGCGCTCCCGCTCTCGAAGCCTTCGCCTCTCGCCTCGCGCGCGTTGCGCGTCCCGGCGATACGATCGCGCTCGCCGGTGAACTCGGCGCGGGCAAGACGAGTTTTGCGCGCGGCCTGTTGCGCGGGCTCGGTCATGCGGGAGACGTCCCCAGCCCGACCTTCACGCTGATGCAGCACTATGATCCGCCAGGCGTGAGGCTGCCGGTGTGGCATGTCGATCTGTACCGGCTCGACACCCTGGCCGAGGCGGACGTGCTGGCGCTCGAGGAGGGTGGTCACGCGCTTACGCTGATCGAGTGGCCAGAGCGGCTCGGCGATGCGCTTGATCCGGATGCGCTACGCATCCGGATCGATGGCGCGGGCGAGTTGGAGCGTCGCTTGACAGCCTACGTGCCCAAGGCTTGGGAAGGGCGATGGCCCCCCCAATGACCCCGCCCGACGGCGCGGCCGCGTTTCTGGCCCGCCACGGCTGGAGCGGGGCCGAAATCGTGCCGCTCGCGGGCGACGCCTCGTTCCGCCGCTACTTCCGCGTCACCGATGTCGGCCGCACCGCCGTATTGATGGACGCTCCGCCCGAGCATGAAGATGCGCGCCCCTTCCTCGCAATTGCCACGCATCTTGACGGCATCGGTTTGTCGGCACCGCACGTGATCGCGGCCGAACCGCAGGCGGGATTGGTACTGCTCGAGGATTATGGGGACCAGCGGCTGACGCCGTTGCTCGATCGGCAGCCCGCGCTGGAAAACGAACTTTACGCCACTGCGATCGATCTCCTTGCCGAAATGCAGCGCCACGCGCCGCCGCCGGGCGTGCCGGATTACGATCTGAACGAACTGCGCCGCGAAGTGCTGCTATTCACCGATTGGCATCTCCCCGCGCTCGGGATCGACGTCGATCCCGGCCCGTTCCTCGACGCGTGGAACGGCGCGTTCGCCTATGCGCTCGGCCTGCCGCGCGTGCTCGTGCTGCGCGATTATCATGCGGACAATCTGATGTGGCTTGCGGACCGTCCCGGCGTCCGTGCACTCGGCCTGCTCGATTTTCAGGACGCCCGCGTCGGCCAGCGCGCCTATGATCTGGTCAGCCTGCTGCAGGACGCCCGCCGCGACGTGCCCCGCGAGCTCGAAACCGCGATGATCGCACGCTTCGTCGCCGCCACCCGGCCCGATCCCGCGCGCTTCGCCGCGAGCTACGCCGTGCTTGGCGCCCAGCGGCAGACCAAGATTCTGGGCATCTTCGCTCGCCTTTGGAAGCGTGACAGCAAACCCGCCTATCTGAAGCTTATGCCACGCGTCTGGGCGCATCTGGAGCGCGATCTCGCGCATCCTGCGCTGCTCCCGGTGGCGCGCTGGTTTGAAGCGAACGTGCCCGCCGAACATCGCGGCGCGGCGTTGGCCAAGGCATGATCCCCATCGCCGCGATGGTGCTCGCCGCCGGGCTCGGCAAGCGGATGCGCCCGCTCACCGCCACGCGCCCCAAGCCGCTGGTGGAAGTTGCGGGCGCGACGCTGCTCGATCATGCGCTCGCGCGGCTGGCGAGCGAGGGCGTGCGCACGGCCGTCGTCAATGTCCATTACATGGCAGATCGCGTTGAGGCGCATCTCGCAGCGCGCAAGCCGCCGCTCGAGGTGCGCATTTCGGACGAGCGCGTGCAGTTGCTCGAAACCGGTGGCGGCGTCGCCAAGGCGCTGCCGCTGATCGATGCCGATCCCTTTCTGGTCGTCAATTCGGACAACTTCTGGATCGATGGCGCGCGCCCGACGCTGGAGACGCTGGCCGCCCAATGGGATTCAAGCCGCATGGACGCGCTACTGCTGCTCGTCCCGCTGGCGAACGCCAATGGTTACGAAGGGGCGGGCGATTTCCACATGGATGCGTGCGGCGCGCTCCGCCGACGAGCGGAGCGACGCATCGCGCCCTATGTGTTCTCGGGCGTGCAAATCCTTTCCAAACGCCTTTTTGATGGGGTCACCATCGAACCGTTCAGTCTTAATCGCCTCTACGATCGCGCGCTTGCAGAGGGTCGCCTCCACGGTGTCGCGCACAGCGGCCTCTGGTTCCACGTTGGCACTCCTGCCGCGATCGCCGAGACCGAGGCCGTTCTTGCTCACGCCTGAGGAGGAGGGTCCGCCCGCGAATCCGGCGCGCTCGCCGCGTGTCGCCACGATCCCGCTCCACGCAGATTTCGGTGGTACGCTCGCGCGAAGGCTGCTTGCCTCGCACCCCGATCCGCTCGAATTGGCGCGCACGCTACTGCTGCTCCCTAACCGTCGCGCCGCGCGCGCTTTCACCCAGGCCTTCGTCGCGGCGAGCGAGGGCAGGGGGCTTCTCCTGCCACGCATGATCGCGGTGGCCGATCTGGACGATGCCGATGCCGCGCTGGGCGACACGCTTGATCTCGCGATCCCGCCCGCGATCTCGCCGGATGAACGCCGGTTCCTGCTGGCAGGCCTGCTTGTGCGCGCGGGCCAGCCCCCCGCCGCCGCACTGCGCGACGCAGCCGGTCTCGCCCGCGCGCTCGATACGCTCCAGATCGAGGGGTGCACGCCCGCCGATCTCGCCGCGATCGATGTGTCCGGCCTCGCGCATCACTGGGCCAAGACGACCGCCCGCCTGGACGTGATCGCGCACGCCTGGCCCGAAATTCTGCAAGCGCGCGGCGTGATCGATCCCGCTGCGCGCCGCATTGCGCTCGCTAGGGCGACCGCGCGCCGTTGGGCCAGCCACGGCAGCAAACATCCGGTCATCGCGGCAGGTATCGCCAGTGCGCCGCCGTTCGTAGCCTGGCTGCTGCATGCGGTCGCGCGCCTGCCCAATGGCCAAGTGATCCTTCCCGGCCTCGATCTGGCGATGGAGGATGCGGCGTGGGAGATGATCGATTCCGCCAATCCGTGCTCGGCCGCGCACCCGCAGGCCTCTCTGAAGGCGTTGCTCGAAGCGATCGGAGTTGCCCGCGCCGAAGTGGCCGAGTGGGACGAGCCAGCGCCGCAGGCCGCCCGTGTCCGCGCCGCCGCGCGCGCGCTCGATCCCGCCGCGTTCACGCCTCCGGGCGCGCGCGGGTCGATCACCGCGCTCGCCGATATCCGCCTGCTCGAAGCCGCCAACCCCGCCGAGGAAGCGCAGGCCATCGCGCTCGCCCTGCGCGGGGCGCTCGAAATCCCCGGCCGCACCGCCGCGCTCGTCACGCCCGATCGACAGCTCGCCGTGCGCGTGCGCGCCCATCTCGCGCGCTGGGCGATCGATGTGGACGACAGCGCGGGCACCCCGCTCGGCCAGACCCCGCCGGGCACCTTCCTGCGCCTGCTGGCGGAGGCGGCGGCGAGCGGCTTTGCGGCGGTGCAGACGCTCGCGCTGCTCAAGCACCCCTTCACCGGCGATGCCGATCGCGCTGCGCACCTCGATGCCACCCGTGCGCTCGATCTCGCGCTGCGCCGTCCACCACCCCCACCGCCGGGGCTCGCCGCGATGGCGCGGTGGGTCCCACCCGAACATGCCGACTGGTGGACGGCAATCAGCGATGCTCTGAACGGGGTCTACCCTCCCCCCACCCGGGGGAGGGAAATGCGAGCGCCAGCAAGCGAGGGAGAGGGAGCGCTGATGCCGCGCGAAGCCCCGCTGTCCGATCACATCGCCGCGCTCGCCGCCGCCGCCAACGCGCTCGCGCAGGATCGCCCGTGGACCGGACCCGATGGCCGCGCGCTGGCCGAAACGCTCGATCTTCTGACCGAACATGGCGCGCACCTGCCCGCGATGCCGCCCGCCGAGGCGGCCGCGATCCTCGCCGCCACCCTCGCGCAGACCCCGGTTCGCCCGCCTTACGGTGGCCACCCGCGCCTCCAGATCCTGGGGCTGCTCGAAGCCCGTCTGCAACGCGCCGATCTGACAATCCTGGGCGGTCTGAACGAAGGCGTCTGGCCCGCCACTCCCGCGCCCGATCCGTGGCTCCCTCCGCTGGCGCGGCGACAGCTCGGCTTGCCCCCGCTCGAAGCGCGCATCGGACTGGCCGCGCATGATTTCGTGGCGGCGCTGGGTGCGCCCACCATACTCCTCACCCGCGCGCGGCGTGATGCGACCACGCCCACATCACCGTCGCGTTTCCTGCTGCGCCTGCAAGCCGCGCACGTGCTTGTGTCGGCGACCGATCTGCTTGCATGGGCTCGCGCGCTCGATGCGCCGAGCGGCGCCACAACCCCCGCGCAGCGTCCTGCGCCCGCACCACACACCCGTCCGATCACGATCGGCGTAACCCAGGTCGACACGCTCCGTGCCGATCCTTTCGCCTTCTACGCCGCCGCCATGCTGCGCCTCAGGCGTCTCGATCCCCCCGCCGCAGACCTCACCCCCGCCGAGCGCGGCCGCTTCGTTCACAAGGTGATGGAGCGCTGGTTCCACGAGGCCGACGCCGATCCCGCGCTTCTGCAGGAGACTGCCTCCGCGCTCTTCGCCCGCCGTTACCCCGGCCAGCCCCGCCTCGCCGCGCTCTGGCAACCCCGCCTGCTCCGCGCGGTCGGCTGGGCGGGAGAGCAGTTCGTCACCATGGCCGCTGAAGGCTGGCGGCCCCTCGCGGTCGAAGCCGCGGGCGAGACCAGCTTCCGCGGTATCACGCTCAAAGGCCGCGCCGACCGCATCGATGTCGGCCCCGACGGCCAACTCGGCATCATAGACTACAAGACGGGCGATCCTCCCTCGAATTCCCAGCTCGCTGGCGGCTTCGCCACACAACTCGGCCTGCTCGGCGCGCTGATCGACTGGCGCGCGATGGATGGCATCGTGGGCAATATCGAACGCCTCGATTACTGGAAGCTGGGCGGCGGCTTCACGACGCCGGGCAAGGCGAAAAGCGCGATCAAGCTCAGACTGCGAGGGGAGGGGGGCCAGCCCGCCCCCGAAGCCCCCTGGACAACCGCGCCCGAGATGATCGCCGCCTGCTGGAGCTGGTACGAAGACGCGGTCGACCGCTTCCTGCTCGGGCACGAGCCGTTCGTCGCGAAGCTCCATCCCGAGTTCGCCACCGGCAGCGATTTCGATCAGCTCGCGCGTGTCGAGGAATGGCAGGGCCGCGCATGACGCTGCTCCCCCGGCTGCGCGCGGCGCAGGCACAGGGCGCGGACCCGCAGGCCCACGCGTGGGTTAGCGCGTCGGCGGGTGCGGGCAAGACGCAGCTTCTGGCAGCGCGCGTGCTGCGCCTGCTGCTGGCGAATGCAGCGCCCGATCGCCTGCTTGCGCTTACCTTTACCAAGGCGGCGGCGGCCGAAATGCGCGACCGTGTGCTGGGGCGGCTGGCGTGGTGGGCGTCCGCCTCGGACGAGGCGATTGGCGCGGATTTGCGGGCGCTCGGCTTGCAGGCGGCCCCGCCCGAACTCACCCTGCGCGCCCGCACTCTGTTCGCCCAGGCGCTCGACGCGCGCGGCGGCCTGCGCATCCAGACGATCCACGCATTTGCGGCCAGCCTACTCGCCGCCTTCCCCGCCGAAGCCAATGTCCTGCCCGATTTCACCGTGCTCGACGATCGCGCCGCCGACGATCTCGACAATGCGGCGCTCGATGCCGCCATCGCGGCCCCGCCTTATCCGGGTTTCGCGCAAGACCTCGCCGAACTCGCCGTCCGCCACGGCGAGGCCGTGCTCGCCAAAGTGCTCGCCACCCTGATCGCTCACAGCCCCGCCATAGCCGCCCATGGCGACCCGGCGGGGTTCGAGCCCGCAATGCGCCGCCTGTTCGCCGCACCACCCGAGGGCACCCACGCCGAGGCGCTTGCCGCCCATCTCGTGCCCCCCGCCTTCGATTGCGACGACCTGTCCCGTCTCGAAGGCCTGATGGCCACCCACGGCGGCAAGATCGCGCAGAAGGCGGCCGAAACCATCCGCGACTGGCTCGACTGCGACGCGCACCAGCGCCACGTCACCTTCGAGCGCCTCGCGCGCGCCTTCATCACGCTTGAAGGCAATCTGAATTCCAACCTTGTCGTGCGCAAGGTGCTCGTCGCCGACCCCAACGCGCAGGTGCTCGCCGAACGCCTCCACGCCGCGCTGGCGGTAGCGCGCGATGTCTGCCGCCGCCTCGAAGCCGCCACCTATGCCGCTCGCCACCTGCGCGTTGGCTGGGCGGTCGTCTGCGAGCGCGCCGAGCTGCAGTCGCGATCCGGCAGCCTTGCCTTCGCCGACATCATCGCGCGCGCAGCCGCACTCCTCAGCCAAGCCGACGCCGCCCAATGGG
The DNA here is from genome assembly GCA_038238915.1 of Sphingomonadales bacterium. Lineage (GTDB taxonomy): Bacteria > Pseudomonadota > Alphaproteobacteria > Sphingomonadales > Sphingomonadaceae > JAVVHE01. Next base: position 44,423 of record JBBSFH010000018.1, on the reverse strand, counting down.
TCCGCCTCAAACTCGACCAGCGCACCGATCACATCCTGATCGACGAGGCGCAGGACACCAGCGATCCGCAATGGGCAATCGCGCGCGCGCTTTACGACGAATATTTCGCGGGGGAGGGGGCCGCGTCGCGCGACCGCACACTCTTCGCGGTCGGCGATCACAAGCAGTCGATCTTCGGCTTCCAGGGGGCCGACCCCGCGATCTTCGCGGCGGAACGTACACGCCTCGCTACCATCGGCGCAGACATCCGCGATATCGTGCTCGCTGACAATTTCCGTTCCGCCCCCGCGATCCTCGACGTCGTCGACGCGGTCCTCGAAGGCCTCGGTCCCGCAGCCCTCGGCCTCGAAGCCGCCGTCCCCCCGCACCGTCCCGCGCGCGCCGGGGAGCCCGGACAGGTTCTGCTGTGGCCCCCCGTCGGCACCCCTACCGAGGATATCGACGCCGAAGACGAGCCCGATGCTGAACGCGGCTGGGTTTCGACCAACGAGCGGCTGATGGCGGATCGCCTTGCGGCCCAGATCCGCGCCTGGCTCGATAATCGCGCCGTACTCCCGGCGCGTGAGCGCCCGATCGCGCCGGAGGACATTCTGGTTCTTGTCCGCAAACGTGGGCCTATGATCGGAGCGCTGGTCGCCGCCCTTCACCGCCACGCGATCCCGGTGGCCGGACCGGACCGGCTCGCGCTCACCGCGCCGCTCGCGGTCAAGGATGGGCTCAGTCTGATCCGCTTCGTCCTGCAGCCCGCCGACGATCTATCGCTCGCCGAAGTGCTGGTGTCCCCGCTGATCGGTTTCACGCAGGACCAGCTCTACGCCGTCGCCCACCCGCGCCCCGCCACGCTATGGTCCGCTCTGCGCGACTCGCCCGATGCACACGCGCGCGCCGCCGCCGCGTTCCTCGCCGACGCGCTCGCACGCGCCGATTTCGCCCCCCCGCACGCATTCCTCGAAACTACGCTCACCGCCGCCCGCCAGCGCATCCTCCAGCGGCTGGGCGAGGAAGCCCGCCTAGCATTGGACGAACTCGTTGCCAGCGCGCACGCATTCGAGGCGGACCACCCGCCCTCGCTGCAGGGTTTCCTCCACTGGCTCGAGGCGTCCGACGCGGATCTGAAGCGCGATCCCGAAGCCGCGCGCGCCGAAGTGCGCATCATGACCGTCCACGGTGCCAAAGGCCTGCAAGCGCCCGTCGTCATCCTCGCCGACGCCGCAAGCCCGCTTCGCCCCGATCCCGCCAAGCACGTCACCATCGACGATCTGCCGATCTTTCACGGCGGCAAAGCCGGCAAGCTCGGCCGGGTCGGCGAGGCGTGCGCGCAGGCCGAGGCGCGGGCCGAGGCCGAAAACCGTCGCCTCCTCTATGTTGCAATCACGCGCGCCGAGGATGTGCTCTGCGTCGGTGGGCATCTGGGCAAACGCGCGAAGGATACCGACGAGAAAAGCTGGCACGGGCTGATCGGAGCCGCGCTCGATCGGCTGGCCCCGCCCGACCCCAACCCCGACCCCGACCCCGCCGATCCGATCTGGCAGGCAACCGTCCGTACCTACGCCCCCGGCGGCGCGGCGCGGCAGACCGAACCCGCGCACGAGCCCGCGCCCGCTGCGGCACCGCTCCCCGCCTGGGCACGCACGACCGCGCCTGTGGAAACTCAGCCGCCACGCCCGCTCAGCCCGTCGCGCCTGCGCGACGATGCTCCTCATCCGCCCGGCGGCACGCCGAAGGCGCAGCGAGGGCGCCTCCTTCACGCGCTGTTCGAGCGCCTTCCCACAACCACGCCAGCCGATCGCGCGCGCATCGGCGAAGCGTGGCTTGCGCGCGCCGCTCCCGAACTTGCGCCCGAAGGCCGTGCCACGCTCCTCGCGGACGCGTTGCGCATCGTCGAGGATCCCGACCACGCCGCTATTTTCGGCCCCGACACACTTGCAGAGGCCCCTCTTGCCGCGTTGGTCGGCACGACCCCCATCGCCGCCAAAGTCGATCGCCTGCTCGTCGAACCCCACCGCGTCCTTGTCGTGGACTTCAAGACCGGCCCCCGTGTTCCCGCCACCGCGCAAACCGCGCCGCCCGCGCATCTTGCCCAAATGGCCGCTTATGCCGCAGCGCTCGCCATCATCTTCCCCGGCCGCCGGATCGAGGCCGCGCTGCTCTACACCGCCGTGCCGCGCCTGCTCATGCTACCAAAGGCGCTGCTTGACAGCCATGCGCCCGCGCTCGCTTGATCGTCGCAGCGCACACACCAGATAACGATCGCAACGTAAACTGAAAGGACCGGCCCATGGCCACCAAAGCCGTTACCGACGCCAGCTTCCACGATGATGTGATCGCGTCCGATATCCCCGTGCTCGTCGATTTCTGGGCCGAATGGTGCGGCCCCTGCAAGCAGATCGGTCCCGCGCTCGAAGAGATCGCGGCCGAGCTCGGTGGGAAGGTCACCATCGCCAAGCTCAACATCGACGAAAACCCCGATGCGCCCATCCGCTATGCGGTGCGCGGCATTCCCACGATGATCCTGTTCCGCAACGGAACCCCTGCTGCGACCAAAGTTGGTGCGGAGCCCAAGAGCCGCATCAAGGCATGGCTGGAAGCGGCAATTGTCTAGCAGCCACAAAAGTTAAACTGTAAGATATTCCGACACTTTTAACGCTGTTTCGATGGATCGCGCGGAACAGATATTCGCGTAACGTCCGATAAAGCAACGGAAATCCGTGCATTTTGCGGCAATTTCAGCACTTAAGCGTCTTGGCACGATTTGTGCTTTGAAGATGGGAGCGCAAAGTCATTCGAGAGTGAAAGGGGGGGGCGCAAGCCGACCAGCAGCTTCCGCAAGCTTGCGCTCGGCCTTGTACTACTTAACCTAGGATTTTTACATGCGTTTTGTCACTCTCGCGCTCGGCCTCTCGGCCCTCGCTCTTGCTACCGTCGCCAACGCTGCCCCGAACATCGTTCAGAACGGTGGGTTTGAAATCACCACGGGGACGTCGGGCGAATTCGGCGACCGTTATACTTCGAACACGGTCGCCAACTGGTCGACCAGCGGTTACAACTGGCTCTTTACAGCCGGTTCGGCCGATACCGCCTGCAACAATGGTGAGTATGGCTGCCTCCAGCTCTGGGGCCCCGCAAACGGTTCGGCCAATGGCCTGACTGCCACCAGCCCGCACGGCGGCAACTACGTCGCGGCTGACGGCGCGTTCACCGTGGGCGCGATCGCGCAGACTCTCGCCACGGTGGCGGGCCATCAATACGCTATCACCTTCGATTTTGCCGGTGCGCAGCAGTATGTTTTCGACGGCGCGACCACGGAAGCGTGGACCGTTTGCCTCGGCACCGATTGCCAGAGCACGCCGACCCTCGTGAACGCCGACCATGGCTTCACCGGCTGGACGAACCAGACGTTCATTTTCACCGCGCAGACCGCGAACGACGTTCTCTCGTTCCTCGCGGTCGGTACGCCCGACGGCGAGCCGCCGTTTTCGCTGCTCGACGGCGTGACTGGCACCGACGTGACCGTTCCGGAAGCCGGTTCGATCGCGGTGTTGGGTCTGGGCCTCGGCCTTGCCGCCGTCGCTCGTCGCCGCAAGTAACGTCGTTATTGGGCGGGGCCACACCTCCGTCAAATTGACGAAACGATGGGCGTCCGCAGCAGCGGCGCCCATTTTCGTGTCCGTAATCCCTGACCAGAAAGACGTGCATGGGCCAGCATACCGCCTCGATGCTCAACCAAGTCGTCCATCTGGCGATCTGGCTGGCGATTCTGGGCGCGGTGTTCGTGCCGCTCGAACGCTATTTCACGCTGCGCGCTGCGGGGCAAAGGCGCGAGGGGCTGCTGCGCGATCTGTTCTATTATTTCCTGAACAACATCTTGCCGAACGCGGTGGTCGCTTTTGGCGGCGCGCTGATCGCGGTCGGTTTCGCTCGGCTGCTGCCGAGCGCTTGGCACGATTTCGTGATGCGCTGGCCGATGGGTCTGCGCGCGCTCGGGGTGTTCGTGATCGGCGAGATCGGCTATTACTGGGGCCATCGCTGGATGCATGTGAGCCCGTTGCTGTGGCGCTTCCACGCCGTGCACCATGCCGCCGAACATATCGATTGGCTGGCCAATACCCGCGCGCATCCGATCGACATGATCCTCAGCCGCATGTTCGCGCTCGTCCCCGTCTATGCGCTCGGCCTTCTTCAGCCGACAATCCCGTCCAGGGATCTGTTCGTCAATCTGGTGCTGATCTTCACGCAAGTGATCGGCATCGTATGGAGCTTCTTCATCCACGCGAACGTCCGCTGGCGCTTCGGCTGGTTCGAGACCGTCCTCTCGACGCCCGCCTTCCACCACTGGCACCATAGCAACGACCGGGCTTACCGTGATCGCAACTTCGCCTCGACCTTGCCGATCCTCGATCGGCTCTTTGGCACGCTGCACCTTCCGCACCAGTTTCCCGAAGTCTACGGGATCGATACGCCGATGAGCCATTCGCTTGGCGGCCAACTGCTCGATCCGATCGTCCCGCGCAGCTAACCTCGTTCGCCCTCGGCCCCGACAACAAGCAACGGGGCGGCGCATACGAATACTCGCCTATGCGCGTGCGCCTCTAACGCGCTAGGAGCGCGCATGGCCATCCGCTTCTGCCCACTCGCGTGATCCTCGCGCGCCGCTCCTTGCTCGCGGCTGCAGCGCTCGCGCCGATCGCCGTTCGCTCCGCGCGCGCCGCTCTGCCCGGTCGGGTGGTCCGCCATGCGGATGTCGCGGCCGAGGGTCTTCCGCCGCGCCATGTCGATGTCTGGCTTCCGCCCGAGGCCGTAACCGGCAAAGGCCCGTTTCCGCTGCTTCTCATGCACGACGGGCAGAATCTTTTCGATCCTGCCAACGCCTATGGGGGTCAGACCTGGGGAGTAGCCGAAGCGCTCGGCCGCCTCGTCGGCGCCGATACGTTACCGCCCACCATCGTCGCGGGCGTGTGGAACACCCCGCTGCGCTGGCGCGAATATGTACCCACGGGCATGCTTGCGCGCCTGCCCGCAGTGCTGCGGTCGCAGATCATCGCGGAGCGTGGCGGCGGTTCGCTCTCCGATCTTTATCTCGCGTTCCTTGCGGATCGGCTGCTGCCGTTCCTGCGCGCCAACCATCCGGTCGCGCCCGGCCCGACCACGATCATGGGTTCGAGCATGGGCGGCCTCATCTCGCTCGCGGCGGTTGCCGAACGCCCACAGGCTTTCGCGCGCGCGGGATGCGTATCGACCCACTGGCCGCTTTCGGAGCCCAAGCCCGAACGCGCGCCCGAAGTCAGCGCAGCACTGATCGGCTATCTGGACGAACGCCTCGGTGCGCCGCACGGCCGCCGCCTGTGGCTCGATCACGGCGATCAGACGCTTGATGCGAATTACGCGCCGTATGAACAGCGCGTCGATACAGGGCTCGAACGGCTCGGCTGGCGCGCGGACCGCGATTTCAGGAGCCGCGCCTATCCGGGAGCGTCTCACAGCGAACCATCGTGGCGCGCGCGCATCGCCGATCCGCTGACGTTTCTGCTAGGCGGCGGCGCATGAGTGTTCCCTGCACCCACCTCATCCTGTTCGGCGCGACCGGCGATCTGGCGCGCCGCATGTTGCTGCCCTCGCTCTTCAGTCTGGATGCGGACGGTTTGCTGCCTCCCTGCCTCAAGATCGTCGCCACCGCGCGCAGCGGCCATGATACCGAGGCCTATCGCGGAATTGCGGCCGACGCGCTCGGGCAGGCGCTCGATTCCGAACGGCTTCCCGAAGCGACCGTCGCGCGCTTCCTCGATCGGCTCAGCTATGTTTCGCTCGATGCCAACAAGCACGAAGGCTTCACCGCACTCGCCGAGGCAGCCGAGGATCCGCAGCATCTGGCGATCTTCCTCTCCACCGCGCCCAGCCTCTTTGGCCCCACGATTACCGGCCTTGCCCACGCTGGCCTTGCGGGGCCCGGCGTACGCCTCGCGCTCGAAAAGCCGCTCGGCCATGATCTGGCGTCGAGCCGGGCGATCAACGATGCCGTCGCCACCGCCTATCCCGAAGACCGCACGTTCCGCATCGATCATTATCTGGGCAAGGAAACCGTCCAGAACCTGCTCGCTCTGCGCTTTGCCAATGCGCTCTTCGAACCATTGTGGAACGCGCGCGGGATCGAACATGTCCAGATCACCGTATCGGAAACCGTCGGCCTCGAAGGGCGCACGGATTATTTCGATGGCGTGGGTTCGCTGCGCGATATGGTGCAGAACCACATGCTCCAGCTATTGGCGCTCGTCGCGATGGAGCCGCCCGCGCAGTTCGATCCCACTTCGGTGCGCGACGAGAAGGTGAAGGTGCTCCGCTCGCTCAGGCCGATCGGTGCCGTGGATGTCGCGCAGTTTACGGTGCGTGGCCAATATACCGCCGGTGCAATCCACGGACAGCCGGTCAAGGGCTATACCGACGAGCTTGGCAAAACGTCCGACACCGAGACGTTCGTTGCGATCAAGGCGCACGTCGATAACTGGCGCTGGCAGGGCGTGCCCTTCTACCTGCGCAGCGGCAAGCGCCTGACCGAACGCCGCTCGGAGATCGTCGTGCAGTTCCGCAGCGTGCCCCACTCGATCTTCGGCGATGCCCCCCTCGCGCCCAATCGGCTGCTCATCGGGTTGCAGCCCGATGAGAATATCCGCATGACGATGATGGCCAAACAGCCCGGCCTCGATCGCGATGGTCTGCGCTTGCGCGAGGTGCCGCTCGATATCGGTCTCGCCAACGCGTTCGCCGATGTGCGCCGCCGCATCGCCTATGAACGCCTGTTGCTTGATTTGCTCGACGGCAAACAGACGCTGTTCGTCCGCCGCGACGAGGTCGAGGCGCAGTGGACCTGGATCGATAACATCCGCAGCGGCTGGGCGGCAGCGCCCACCCCGCCCAAACCCTATGGTGCAGGAAGCTGGGGGCCGTCGGCCGCCATCGCGCTCACCGAACGCGATGGAGTGAGCTGGCATGATTGAAGCCGAATGGTGGGACTATGATACGGCTGAGGAGATGGGCGCGGCGGTTTCGTCCGATATCCAGTTCATCATCGAACGCGCGATTGGCGCGCGTGGGGCTGCGCTGATCGTCGTGCCCGGCGGCAACACCCCCGCACCCGTATTCGCGGCGATGGCCAAGGTTAAGCGCGACTGGTCCAAGGTGACGCTGCTTCCAACCGACGAGCGGCTTGTCGCCCCAGAAAGCCCGCTCTCGAATGCGAGCATGATCGCCAAAGCCTTCGCCAAAACCGACGCGCGCGTGGTTCGCCTCGCCCAAGGGGTGGACCTGGCGGATTACAAGCAGGCGGGCCGTACCGCCGATGCCGCCATCGCGGACCTGCCATGGCCGCCCGATCTCGCGATTCTGGGGATGGGAACCGACGGCCATACCGCGTCGATCTTTCCCGGCCCTGATCTCAAAATCGCGCTGGATGCGCCCGTTTCGCGGCGTGTCGTCGGCACGATGCCCGATCCGTTGCCGCCTGAAGCGCCGGTCCCGCGCCTCACGCTCACCCGGCCGACGATCCTCTCGGCAGCTGCGTTGATGATGGTGATCAGCGGTGCCATGAAGCGCGAAGTCCTCGAAGCCGCGCTCGAACAGGGGCAGGGGAGCGCCTACCCGATCGGCCGCGTGCTGGCTGATAGCGAGACGCCGATCGACATTCACTGGCACCCGTGATGGCGAACCTCGATCCTCGCGTTGCCGCCGTCACCGATCGGATCATCGAGCGCAGTCGCCCAGGCCGCGCTGCCTATCTCGCCATGATCGCACGCGAGCGCGACACCGGCGTCGATCGTTCGAACCTCGGCTGCGGGAACCTAGCCCACGGCTTTGCAGCGAGCGCCGAGGACAAGTCCGCCATCCGCGACAGCGGCGCGATGAACATCGGCATCGTTACCGCCTACAACGATATGCTGAGCGCGCACGCGCCCTATTATCGCTACCCCGAACAGATGAAGGTCTTCGCGCGCGAGGTCGGTGCCACAGCCCAGGTCGCGGGCGGCGTTCCGGCGATGTGTGACGGCGTCACGCAAGGCCAGCGCGGCATGGAGCTATCGCTGTTCAGCCGCGATACGATCGCCATGAGCACGGCAATCGCGCTCAGCCACGGCATGTTCGAGGGCGCCGCGCTGCTCGGCATTTGCGACAAGATTGTACCCGGCCTGCTGATCGGTGCGCTGCGCTTCGGCCATCTCCCCACCGTGCTGATCCCCGCAGGCCCCATGCCATCGGGCCTCGCCAACAAGGAAAAGCAGCGCGTCCGGCAACTGTACGCTGAGGGGAAAGTCGGTCGTGCCGAACTGCTCGAAGCCGAATCCGCCAGCTATCATTCTGCAGGCACCTGCACCTTCTATGGCACCGCCAACTCGAACCAGATGATGATGGAGGTGATGGGGCTGCACGTCCCCGGCGCCGCCTTCGTCAATCCCGGCACGAAGCTGCGCCAGGAACTCACCCGCTCTGCAGTCCACCGCCTCGCGGCCATCGGCTGGGACGGGCCGGACTACCGGCCGCTAGGCCGGTTGATCGACGAGCGCGCGATCGACAACGCCACCGTCGGGCTGCTCGCTACCGGCGGTTCGACCAACCACGCGATCCACATCCCCGCCATCGCGCGCGCCGCCGGGATTGCGATCGACTGGGCGGACATCGATCAGCTCAGCCACGCGGTCCCTCTGATCGCGCACATTTATCCCAGCGGCTCGGCCGACGTGAACGATTTCCACGCGGCGGGCGGCATGGGCTTCGTCATCCATACGCTGCTCGATGCGGGCCTGCTGCACGATATTCCGACGATCTGGGCGGATACGCTCCGTCCCCACGCCACTACGCCGCGCCTCGTCGAAGACCGCCTCGCGTGGGACGAAACACCCCTCTCGCTCAACGATACCATCCTGCGCCCCGCCAGCGTCCCCTTCCAGCCCGATGGCGGCCTGCGGCTGTTGCAGGGCAATCTCGGCCGCGCGGTCATCAAGACCAGCTCGGTGGCCGCCGAACGCTTCACCATCGAAGCCCGGGCGCGCGTGTTTTCGGACCAGAACGAGGTTATCGCCGCCTTCAAGGCGGGCGAACTCGAACGTGACGTCGTGGTGGTCGTCCGCTTCCAGGGCCCGCGCGCCAATGGCATGCCCGAACTCCACAAGCTCACGCCGCCGCTCGGCGTGCTGCAGGACCGCGGCTTCCAGGTCGCGCTGGTCACCGATGGCCGCATGTCGGGGGCATCGGGCAAGGTGCCCGCTGCGATCCATGTCCATCCCGAGGCACTGTGCGATGGCCCCATCGCCCGGGTGCGCGATGGCGACATGGTTCGCGTCTGCGCACACACCGGCGAACTGACCCTGAAGGTTGATGCGGCCGAATTCGCCGCGCGCGAACCCGCCGCGACCCCGGCCGATCACACCGGCACCGGCCGCGAACTGTTCGCCTTCATGCGTGCAGGCGCAGACAATGCCGAGCGTGGCGCGTCCGCCATGCTCGCTGCCGGGGGGCTTTAGGATGGAACTCGTCGTCGCCGATATCGGTGGTACCCACGCGCGCTTTGCGATCGCCTCGGTCGAGAGTGGCCGCGTCCTTCGCCTCTCCGATCCCGTCACGCTCCATGCGCAAGAGCACGCCAGCTTCCAGCTCGCGTGGGAGGCCTTTGCGCTGCAACTCGGCCGCCCGCTCCCGCACGCGGCCGCGATCGCCATAGCCGGGCCCACGCAGGGCGATGTGCTACGCATGGCGAACAACCCGTGGATCATCCGCCCCGCGCTGATTCCGGAAAAACTCGGCGCCGCGCGCTACACCGTAGTCAACGATTTCGCGGCCGTGGCCTATGCGGTCGCCGCGCTCGATCCCCAATATCTGCGCCATGTGGGCGGTCCCGATCGTCCCTTGCCTACAACCGGCACGATCACCGTACTGGGCCCCGGCACCGGGCTCGGCGTGGCGCTGCTGCACCGCGCGGCGGGCCGCATCACAGTTGTCGAGACCGAAGGGGGGCACATCGATTTTGCGCCACTCGACGCGATCGAGGACCGCGTGCTCGCTCATATGCGCCAGCGCTATCGCCGCGTTTCCGTCGAGCGGATCGTCAGCGGCCCCGGCCTCGCCAATCTTTACGAAGCGCTGGGCGCGATCGAAGGCCAGGCGGTCCAGACCGGCGACGACAAGGCTCTGTGGGTTTCCGCGCTTCAAGGCACCGATCCGCTCGCCGCCGCTGCGCTCGATAGGTTCTGCCTGTCTTTGGGCAGCCTTGCGGGTGATCTGGCACTCGTTCAGGGCAGTTTCGGCGTCGCCATCGCGGGCGGGGTTGGCCTGCGGATCGCTGACCACCTTCCGCGTTCGGGGTTCGAACAGCGGTTCCTCGCCAAGGGGCGCTTCGAGAGCCGAATGGCGACCATCCCGGTCAAACTCGTCACCCATCCGCAGCCCGGCCTTTACGGCGCAGCCGCTGCCTTCGCACAGGAGCATGGCGTATGACTCCGATCGAAACCGTGATGCGCACCGCACCGGTCATCCCGGTGCTGGTGATCGAGGACGCCGCGCACGCCCGCACGATCGCCGAGGCGCTGGTGGCGGGGGGTCTGCCCGTGCTCGAAGTGACGCTGCGCACTCCCGCAGCGCTCGATGCGATTGCCGAGATGGCGAAGGTGAGTGGCGCGATTGTTGGCGCGGGCACCGTGCTAAACCCCGCGCAGCTCGACCGCGCACGCGAGGCAGGTGCGCGCTTCATCGTCAGCCCGGGTCTGACCGAGCCGTTGGCGCGCGCCGCCACCGATGCGCAAATCCCGCTGCTGCCGGGAATTGCGACCGCTGCCGATATCATGCGCGGCCTCGATCTTGGCCTTACGCGCTTCAAGTTTTTCCCCGCCGTCGCCGCCGGAGGCCTGAGCGCGCTAAAGGCGCTTTCCGCCCCGTTTGGCGAGGCGCGCTTCTGCCCGACGGGCGGCATCACGCTCGCCAGCGCTCCCGAATGGCTGGCGCATCCCGCCGTCCTGTGCGTCGGCGGGACATGGCTCGTCCCCGCCGGCGCGCCCGATCCTGCGACGATCACCGCGCACGCCAGAGCGGCTGCGGCGCTGGGGCGATAGGTTTACCACGGTCGGGGTTGCGCTGTGGTTGGGCAAACGGATTAGCGACGGGCTTCCCGAACTGCAGCTTAGCCAGCCGCCATCACATCTTGTCTGAAGATGCGATTCACTACGTGGCGGCGGCACCCCGGACTTCGCCGCGCAGCGACGCCCAGCGCCGTCCGGTTTCGCGGCCGCCTTCGAGATAGGCCTCGGGCGCGTGCAGGTACGGCGGGCGGGGCGGGCCCGATCGGACCAGCCCCGATCCCTCCAGCCGCGCGCGCGCGATGGGGACGTTGTAGTCCATGAACAGCTCCAGCTTGCCCTCAGGGAACATCGGCGATTGTGCCCAGGCCATGCGCGCGCACCAGGCATCGGCGCGGTCCCAGTCCCGCGCTTCGATCGCGGTGGCGAGCGCGTCGAGCGGTTCAGGGCCATCCGCGACGTTGCCGCTCCAGCACGCGACCGCCGCATCGGGAAAGGCGCGCGCCAATCCGGCCCACTGCGCATCGACGGGCAGCACGCGCATCGCCTTGCCGACCGCGCGCAGATCGTGCGCCATCGCGGGGCCGCCAATATGCTTGGTGGCGACGATCGCGCGGTTGCGCGCGAGTTCGGCATAGGTCTCGCGCGCGATCTTGCCTTTGAACGCGAGCGCGTTGTCGTAGAGGATCAGCGGCACGCCGGGCAGCGCCTCGGCTATATCTGCATAGAAGCGCACGATATCCTGCTGGTTGAGCGCCATCCACATCGGCCGCCCCAGGAACAGCCCGTCCGCGCCGACATCGACGAGCGCGCGGCCGCGGGCGATTGTATCGCGGGTGTTGAGCGTGGTCGCGCCCGCGAAGATCAGCGCCCGTCCGCTCACCGTCTGGACGAGGCAATTGGTGAACAGCCGGTGTTCCGCCTCGGTCAGCGTTGCGCCCTCGCCGAACGAGCCTGCCGTCATCAGGATGCCGATGCCGCCTTCGACGACCATCGACGCCATCGCCGCTGTCTGTTCAAGATCGACCGACTGCGTGCACTGCCACCGGTCCGCGTCCGCGGTGGCGGGCGTAGGGAGCATACCGAGCACGCCCCGGATTGCGTCGACCGAGATGGACTTCGAGCGTGCGGACATGATCTTGGGTCTCCTGTTGCACAAAGGTAACTGCATACGGTTTGTTTCGTCAAATCATACCTACGGAGCTAATCGCAGACGGTAATTGGCGCTTTTGCAGGAAGGTAGTTGAAAAATCTCGTTTGACATGCCGAAATGATGTGGCAAACTGCATCGAGTCAATTGAGAGGGCGGGCGCGAATGGCGAGGCGAGGTGAGATCGTCTTAGAGCTGGCCAAGCCGCCGAGCGCGCGCGAGCGGATCTATACCGAGTTGCGTGCCCGCCTGCAGCGCTGCGAATTCGGGCCGAGCGACCGGCTGGTGGATATCGACGTCGCGGCACGCTTCGGCACCTCGCGCATGCCGGTGCGCGAGGCGCTGCTGCAGCTTGTAAACGAGGGCTATCTCAGCGGCACCTCGCGCGGCTTCATGGTTCCCGTGCTCAGCCTCGCGGAGATGCGCGACAGCTTCGAGGTGCGCCGCCTGATCGAGCCGCGCGCCGCCGCCAACGCCGCGCGCGATCTTGACGCCGCCGCCGCCGCCGGGCTGGAAGCAGCCGCCGTGGACGCGCGCGCCGCGCTGGAGGCGCATGCGGACGAGGCGCTGATCCAGGCGATGATCGCGTTTCGCGCGGCGTGGCTGGGCGCGGTGCGCAACGCGCGGCTCGCGTCCACGATCGGGCGCTTCGCCGATCATGTGCAGACCGTGCGGTTGGCGACGCTGCACGATGCGCAGACGCAGCGCGTGGCGACCGAGGGGCTGGAGCAGCTGTGCGCGGCCTTCCTGCGCCGCGATGCGCTCGCGGTCGGCGACCGCATGACGATGCACATCGCGACCGCCGAACAGGCCTTCTTCGCACTGCACCACGTGGGCGACAGCGAAAGCGGTCTCGTGGCCGCGCAAATGCAGGCGGCCGCCTGATGGGTGCGCCGCTCCGCTGCGTGGCGTTCGATCCGGGCGAGGCGGTGGTGCGCCTGCACATGCGGATCGGCGGGACGGCGGTCGAGGCGATAGATGAGCGCAGGCTGGACAGCATCGATCCGTTCAGTGGCGTTGCATGGGCCTCGATCCCGCACGCGGCAGCGGCTGATGTGGACCTCGCAGTCGCGGCCGCGCGCGATGCCTTCACGCAAGGCCCATGGCCCGCGATGCGCGCAGCGGCGCGGGGGCTGCTGTTGTACCGGCTGGCCGACCTGATCGAGGCGGACGCCGAACATCTGGCCGCGCTCGACGTGCGCGACAATGGCAAGCTGATGGCCGAGATGCTGGCGCACGCTCACGCCGCCGCCGAGTGGTTCCGCTATTATGGCGGGCTGGCGGACAAGATAGAAGGCGCGGTAACGCCCGCCGGGCCAGGGCTGTGGCACCATGTGCGCCACGAGCCGCTCGGCACGATCGCCGCGATCACGCCGTGGAATGCGCCGCTGCTGCTCGCCGCGTTCAAGCTCGCGCCCGCGCTGGCGGCGGGGAACACGGTGGTGATCAAGCCATCCGAACATGCGTCCGCCTCCACGCTGGCGCTGGCGGAACTGGCCGAGCGCGCGGGATTTCCGACTGGCGTGGTGAACGTGATTACCGGCGATGCGGAGGCGGGCGCGGCGCTGGCGGCGCATCCGGGCGTGGCCAAGGTGACATTCACCGGCGGGGAGGCGGGCGGGCGCGCGGCGTATGCGGCGGGTGCGCGCGGACTGAAGCCCGTCAGCCTTGAACTCGGGGGCAAATCGGCGGGGATCGTGTTCGCGGATGCGGATCTGGACCGCGCGGCCGCCGATGTGGCGCGCGGCATTTTCGCGGGCGGCGGGCAGACCTGCATGGCGATCTCGCGCGTGCTGGTGGAGGCATCGGTCCACGACGCGTTCGTCGACAAGCTGACTCTGCACGCGGTGGCGATGCGGCTGGGCGATCCGGCGCTGCCCGGGACCGACATGGGGCCGATCGCGACCGAGCCGCAGTTGAACCGCGTGCTCGACCTGATCGCGGTCGCGCGCGCCGAGGGGGCGCGGTGCGTCACCGGCGGCGCTCGCGCCACCGGGCCGGGGCTGGGCCAGGGCTGGTTCGTGCAGCCGACGATCTTCACCGACGTGCGCAGCGAGATGCGGATCGCGCGCGAGGAGGTGTTTGGCCCAGTGCTGTGCGTGCTGCGCTTCGAGACGCAGGCGGAAGCGATCGATATTGCGAACGACAGCCCCTACGGCCTGGCGGCGGGTATCTGGACGCGCGATTTGGTGCGCGCGATGGAACTGCCATCGAGGCTCGAAGCGGGCACGGTCTGGGTCAACACCTGCCGAGTCACCAGTCCGATGGCACCGTTCGGCGGCATGAAGCAGTCCGGGATCGGTCGCGAGGGCGGGCAGGACAATATCTACGATTACTTGGCTACCAAGAGTGTGTTTGTTTCAACGCGATGACGAGGGAGGGATCGATGACTTCTAAGGCCCTGACAAAGGTGGCGAGCCTGTTGCTCGTGACGGCAACCTGGCTTCCCGGCGTTGCGCTTGCGCAGTCGCAAGTTCCCGCCGCTGCTGCCGCAGGCGCGGCCAGCCAGAACGAAATCGGCGATATCGTGGTCACCGCGAGCAAGCGCGGCAACCAGACGGTGCAATCCACCCCCATCGCGATCCAGGCGCTCTCGGGCGAGCTACTCAGCGCCAAGGGCGCATTCGAGTTCATCGATTTCGCAGGATCGGTCAGCGGACTGCAGTTCGACGATCTTGGCCCCGGCGACAAGAAGTACATCATCCGCGGCGTCAGCTCGACCGGCGCGGCGACCGTTGGCGTTTACTACGACGAGGCGGTTATCACAGCGTCCAATGGCAACGACGGCGGCGGGCGCAACGCCGACATCCGCCTGTTCGATCTCGAGCGCATCGAGGTGCTCAAGGGACCGCAGGGCACGCTGTACGGCGCGAGCAGCATGTCCGGCACGATCCGCTACATCACCAGCAAGCCCAGCCTGAAAGAGTTTTCGGGCACCGTGACGGGCGAGGTGAGCGGCACCGAGAAGGGTGGCGCGAATTACCTGCTGCACGGCACGCTGAACGTGCCGATCGTCACCGACCGGCTCGGCCTGCGCGTCACCGGCTGGCTGGACGACAAGAGCGGCTACATCGATCAGCCGCGTATCCCTTCGGGTGGACTTACCAATGTGAACACCGATCGCACTAACGGCGGCCGCGCGATCCTGCGCTGGGTACCCGTGGACGATCTGGTAATCACCGGATCGGCAACGATCCAGAGCACGAAAGCCAACGGATCGTCGCGCTATACGCCTCCCGGATCGCTGTCGTTCGGCAACGCAGCTGTTGGCTTTCCCAAGGTGCCCGGCGGCGATCTGATCAACACCGATATCGCGCGCAGCCCTTGGGACGAACTCCTGCACGTCTATGGGCTGACGGCGGAATATACGACAAGCATCGGCACCTTCACCGGGACGACTAACTATTTCGACCGGCGAATCCACTTCGTCTACGATAGTTCGCCGATCCTGTTCTTCTTCGGCGTGCCGATCCCGGCAGCAACACTGGAGCCGCAGGACCGCAGCGTATGGTCGAACGAAATCCGCTACGCGAGCAAGTTTGCTGGGCCGGTCAACTTCGTTGTCGGCGGCTTCTTCCAGCAGGAGCGCACCAACTTCGAGGTGCAGGTGATCCGCACCAATAACTTCGGCGATCCGGCGGGGCCGTTCAGCCGGTTGAACGCGGATGATGCGCTGAGTAGCGCAACGGGCAATACCTTCTTCGGGCGCACCGACAATCAGAAGATCGATCAGGAAGCGGTCTTCGGCGAGGTCACGGGCAATGTGACGAGCGCGCTGTCGGGTACGTTCGGCGTGCGCTACTTCCACAGCAAGCAGAGCGCGGAGCAGGAGACGACACACCCCTTCGGTGGCTTCAGTGGTTCGCCGGTGGGCGTGTTGTCCAATAGCTCGTCAGACAGCAAGACGACGTTCAAGTTTAACGTGGCATACAAGCCGAACCGCGACTTCCTCGCCTATTTCACCGCCGCGCAGGGCTTCCGTGTGGGCGGTGTCAACGCCGCCAACTTGCCATTCACAAGTGATATTCCCAAGGGTTACACGCCTGATAGCCTGTGGAATTACGAACTGGGCGTGAAGACGACGCTCGCGCGACGCATTCGTGCGAACCTGACCGGCTATTTCATCGACTGGAGCAACACGCAGGTGCGCTCGGTCGATCGCACGGGCGCGTTCCAGTTCACGACCAATGTGGGCAGCGTGCAAATCAAGGGGATCGAGGCCGAGGTAGAGGGACGGATCGCGCCCGGGCTGGAGGTGAGCTTTGCCGGATCTTACCAAGACGCGATCCTGCAGCAGGACCAGCCGGTGATTCCAAGCGACCCCAATCTGGGGCTCAAGGGCAACCGACTACCCAACGTCCCCGAATGGCAGGGGAGTGCGAGCGTGAGTTACACGACGCCGCTGACTGCCAATCTGGCAGCTGTGTTGCGCGCGGACATGAATTACCGCGATAGCACCAAGACGCGGTTCAATCCGGCGAACAAGTTTAACGTCGGGCTGAAATCCTACGCCAACGTCAACCTGCGCGCGGGCCTGACCGGGCGCAACTGGTCCGGCGCGCTGTTCGTGCGCAACCTCACCGATGTGCGCGCGCAGATCGATGCGATCGCGTCCGATCAGGACCCGCTCGCGCGGATCACCATCCGGCCGCGCACGTGGGGCGCGACCGTGACGCGCAACTTCTAGGGCGGGGCGGGGATGTCGGCATCGCCCGCGCCGGGCGGGTTCCAGCTCGGACTGTTCGGGGCCAATGCCGATGGCGGGCTGGCGCTGACCACGGTCGAACACCGCTGGCGCGCGGCGTGGCCCGATATCCTCGCGCTCGCCGGGATTGCGGACGCGGGCGGGATCGATTTCTTCCTGCCCATCGCGCGCTGGAAGGGCTTCGGTGGCGAAACGAACGCGCGCCACCACAGCTTCGAGACGCTGACGCTTGCGGCCGCACTCGCGGCGGTGACGCGCCGGATGCGCATCTTCGCCACAGTGCACACGCCGTTCGTCCACCCCGTGTTCGCTGCCAAGGCGATGGCGACGATCGATCATGTGAGCGGCGGGCGCGCGGGGCTGAACATCGTGTGCGGCTGGAACGCGCCCGAATTCGCAATGTTCGGCGTGGCGCAACTGCCCGATCCCTATGCCCAGGGGCGCGCATGGTTCGAGGTGTTCGCGCGGCTGCTGGCGGGCGAGGGCGCGTTCGACGTGGACGGCGCGCATTTCCGGCTGGCGGGGGTGGAGGGCGCGCCGCTGACGCTGCAGCGGCCGCGCCCGGTGACGATGTCGGCGGCGCACTCGCCTGCGGGCCGCGCGTTCGCGGTGGACTGCGCGGACACGATCTTCACCACATTCGTCGAACTCGCCGACGGTGCGGCGACCGTGGCGGACATCCGTGCGCGCGGACAAGCGGCGGGGCGCGAGGTGGGGGTGTTCACGGCTGCGCATGTGGTTTGCCGCGAGACCCAGGTGGAGGCAGAGCAGGACTATGAGGAGTATGCGGTCACCCGCGCGGACGCGGCCGCGCTCGAACGGCACATGGCGATGAAGCAGGCCACTTCGGGCAGCCACGATCCGATGGCGTACGCGCGCCATGCCAAACGGTTCGCGGGAGGGGCAGGCACCTATCCGCTGGTGGGTACGCCCGAGCATATCGCGCGCGAACTGGTCGCCATCGCCGGGGCGGGGTTCGGCGGCGTGGCGCTCAGCTTCGTCGATTATCTGGGCGAGCTGCCGTTCTTCCTTGAAACGGTGCCGCCGCTGCTGGCGCGCGCGGGATTGCGAGCGGCCGCTTGAGCGCGCCCCGCTACACCCCATCGGCCAACGCCACGCTGGAGCAATTGCGCGGCAAGATGGCGGTGCGCGCCTTCTGGCTGTGCACGGGATCGGCGGCGCTCGCCGAACTGGCGGCCGAAAGCGGGCCGGACGCGGTGGTGTTCGATTGCCAGCACGGACTGTGGGATCGCGCCGCGCTCGCCGCCGCGATGGTGGCGGTTGCCCCCGCGACGCCGCTGGTGCGCGTGGCCGCGAACCATCCGCACTTGATCGGCGACGCGCTCGATCAGGGCGCACACGGCGTGATCGTGCCGCTGGTCGAGAGTGCGGACGAAGCAGCGGCGGCGGTCCGCGCCGCACACTTCCCGCCGCGCGGCGCGCGCTCAGGCGGCGGCATCCGTCCGCTGCGCGATTTTCCGGCCTATGTTGCGGCTGCCGATCAGACGCTGGTGTCGGTGATGATCGAGACGCGCGCCGGGCTCGATCATGCTGCGGCGATTGCGGCGGTGCCGGGCGTGGACATGATCTTTATCGGCCCGGGCGATCTGGGGTTGTGCATCGGCGCGGACGCGCTCGAAGCCGGGATCTTCACGATCCTCGCCGCCGCGCGTGCCGCAGAGGTCCCGTGCGGCATCTTCACTTCGGGTCCCGAAGCCGCCGCGCGCCGCCAGCGCCAGGGATTCGCTTTCACCATCGCGATGGACGATCTCACCCTGGCGCGCACCGGTTTCGCGCGCGCGCTCGCAGCCGCAGGAACGCCTGAATGACGCCCGCCCTCCACGATATCCGCGCGCAGATCGCCGCGATCCCGCTCGCCAATATCGCCAGCATCGCCAAGCAGGCGTTCGATCCCACCGCCGATATCGTGCCGCTGTGGTTCGGGGAGGGGGATGTGGCGACGCCCGCCTTCATCGGAGCGGCCGCCAGCGCGGCGATCGCCGACGGTCAGACCTTCTACACGCACCAGAACGGCACGCCGTACGTCCGCCAGACGCTCGCCGATTACTACGCACGGCTGGGCCACACGGTAGGGCCGGAGCGGATCACGCTCACCAGCGGCGGCATGCCCGCGATCATGCTCGGCGTGCAGGCGCTGGTGGGCGAGGGCGACAATGTGATCGTCATCGATCCGGTGTGGCCCAATATCGGCGGCATCGTGCGCATCGCAGGCGGCGAGGTGCGCTCGGTGCGCATGGACCTGGGCGCGGACGGCTGGACGCTCGATCTGGAGAAGGTCGCCGCCGCCTGCGACGCGCACACGAAGATGATCTTCTACGCGTCGCCGAGCAATCCCACCGGCGCGATGCTGCCGCTGGCGGTGCAGGCCGAACTCCTCGCGTTCGCGCGCGCGCGCGGCGTGTGGATCATGGCGGACGAGGTGTACCACCGGCTGGTGTTCGGCGAGGCGATGGCGCCGTCCCTCCTGTCGATCGCCGATCCCGAGGACCGGCTTCTCGTCATCAACAGCTTCTCCAAAAACTATGCGATGACCGGCTGGCGGCTGGGCTGGATGGTGCACCCGCCCTCGCTTGGGCCGACGATCGCCATGCTGGTGCAATATACGTCGAGCGGGACGACCACCTTCCTCCAGGCCGCTGCCGCCGCCGCGATCGCCGACGGCGAGGCGTTCGTCGAATGGATGAACCGCTACTGCGCGGCGGGCATGGACCTCGTGTGCTCGGCGTTCGAGACGATGGGCCGCGTCCGCATGGGGCCACGCCCGAAAGCGGCGATGTACGTGTTCTTCCAGATCGATGGCATGCCCGATTCGCGCGCGGCCTGCCTCGATGTGCTGGAGCGTGCGCGCGTCGGGCTGGCACCCGGCTATTTCTTCGGCAACGGATCGGACAGTTTCCTGCGCGTATGCGTCTGCCGTAGCGCGCAAGCGCTCGGCGAGGCGATGGAGCGGCTGCGGCCGATCCTGTCCTGACGCCCGCGCCCGCCGCCGCGCCCGAAACCGCCATTGCCCGCGAGGCGGGCCTCGCGCACGCGCTCACCAAGCGGCAGATCACGATGATCGGCATCGGCGGCGCGATCGGCACCGGCCTGTTCATGGGATCGGGCATCGCGATCGGCTATGCGGGGCCTGCGGTATTGGTCAGCTATGCAATCGCCGCACTGGTCGCGGTCATCATGGTCTTCAGCCTGTCCGAAATGGCGGTGGCGCACCCCGCCGCTGGATCGTTCGGCGTGTACGCGGAGATGTACATCTCGCCGTGGGCGGGGTTCGTGGTGCGCTACACCTACTGGGCGGCGCAGGTGATCGCGATCGGCGCGGAGGCGGTCGCGGTGGGCGTTTATATGGGCTTCTGGTTCCCCGATGTGCCGCTCTGGCTGTGGTCGCTCGGCTTTGCGGCGGTACTGGTCGGGGTGAACGCGCGCTCCGTCGCCAATTTCGGACAGGTCGAATACTGGTTTTCGCTGATCAAGGTGATCGCGATCGTCCTGTTCATCATCTTCGGGCTGAGCGAGATTTTCGGTCTGGTGGGCGATCCGGTGGGCACCCGCAACCTGACCGGCCTGCCCGGCGGCTTTGCGCCCAACGGCTTCCACGGCATCTGGTTCGGCGTGCTGATGGCGATTTTCTCCTTCTACGGCATCGAGCTGATCGCGGTCACCTCGGGCGAGGCGAAGGATCCCACCACCGCCATTCCCGCCGCGCTGCGCTCGATGGCGGCGCGGCTCGTGCTGTTCTACATCGGTGCGCTGGGCATCATGGTGACGATCATCCCGTGGACCGAGGTGGGTGCCAAGGTGGTCACGCAAAGCCCGTTCGTGCGCGTGTATGCACATGCGGGCATCGCGCAGGCGGCGGGCGTGATGAACTTCGTGGTGATCACGGCCGCGCTCTCCAGCATGAACAGCGCTCTCTATCTCGCGTCGCGCATGGCGTTCAGCCTCGCGCGCAGCGGGCACGCGCCCGCGCGGCTCGGTCGCCTGTCCCCGCTCGGCACGCCGGTCGCGGCGACGATCCTGTCGGGCATATGCGTACTCGGCGTTGCGTGCGTCGCGTGGATCACGCCGAGCGCGTATAATTACCTCACCGGCATCGCGCTGTTCGGCGGCATTCTGGTTTGGATAGCGATCCTTGTCAGTCACATCCGCTTTCGTGCGCGGAAGGACGTAAGCACGCTGCCCGTGCGCTCGCCGCTGTTTCCCTATGCGCAGATCCTCGGCATCGGCCTGCTGTGCGCCATCCTCGTTACGATGGGCTTCGATCATACGTTCTGGGACGTCGCCTGGATCGTCGGCGTCCCATGGCTCGCGCTGCTTACGCTAATCTATGCGCTGCTGCGGTCGCGAACGCGCCGGACGCGCGCGATGGTGGCAGCGATCACCGTCGACTGACCTGACCCTTTTCAGGGTAATCGGTAGTTTGCGAGGATTAGCGCAACCGCTTGAGGCGCCTCGCATTGTAAATTTTGGTCGGGGAGACAGGATTCGAACCTGCGACCCTCTGGTCCCAAACCAGATGCGCTACCAGGCTGCGCCACTCCCCGACTGTAAGGGCCTATAACGCGCGAGAGCCGTGAGCGCTACCGCCCCCGCCTTCCGAGCAGGCGCAGGCGGAGCGCGTTCAGTTTGATGAAGCCCTCGGCGTCTTTCTGGTCGTAGGCGCCCTGGTCGTCCTCGAAGGTAACGATGTCGGGCGAGTAGAGATTGTAGCCGACGTCGGCGCGGCGGCCGACCACGTCGGCGCGGCCCTTGTAGAGCTTCATGCGCACCGTGCCCGTCACATTGGGCTGGCTCGCGTCGATCGCGGCCTGGAGCATCTCGCGCTCGGGGCTGAACCAGAAGCCGTTGTAGACGAGGCGCGCGTAGAGCGGCATCAGCTCGTCCTTGAGCTGCATCGCGCCGCCATCGAGCGTCAGGGATTCGATCCCGCGGTGCGCGGCGTGGAGGATGGTGCCGCCCGGCGTTTCATACATTCCGCGTGATTTCATGCCGACGAAGCGGTTCTCGACCAGATCGAGGCGGCCGATGCCGTGACGACGACCGTAATCGTTCAAGCGCGCTAGCAGCGTGGCGGGCGAAAGCGGCTCGCCGTCGATCGCGGTCGCGTCACCGGCGACGAAATCGATGGTGATATATTCGGGCGTAGTTGGCGCGTCTTCGGGGTTGACGGTGCGGCTGAACACATAATCGGGCACTTCGGCCCACGGGTCTTCGAGCACCTTGCCCTCGGACGAGGTGTGGAGGAGATTGGCGTCGGTGCTGAAGGGGGCCTCGCCGCGCTTGTCGCGCGGGATCGGAATCTGGTGCGCCTCGGCAAACTCGATCAGGCGGGTGCGCGAGGTCAAATCCCATTCGCGCCATGGAGCGATGACGCGGATATCGGGGTTGAGCGCGTAATAGCCGAGTTCGAAGCGGACCTGATCATTGCCCTTGCCCGTCGCCCCGTGGCTGACCGCGTCCGCGCCCACCATCCGCGCAATCTCGATCTGGCGCTTGGCGATGAGCGGGCGGGCGATGCTGGTGCCGAGCAGATATTGGCCTTCGTAGAGCGCGTTGGCGCGCATCATCGGGAAGACGTAATCGCGGACGAACTCCTCGCGCAGGTCTTCGACGAAAATCTGTCTCGCGCCCATCAGTTCGGCCTTGGCGCGCGCAGGTTCGAGCTCCTCCCCCTGCCCGAGATCGGCGGTGAAGGTGACAACCTCGCACGCGTAGGTCTCCTGAAGCCAGCGCAGGATGACGCTGGTATCGAGGCCGCCCGAATAGGCGAGGACGACTTTCTTGACGGGTGAATGCATGGGCGGGGGAGTTAGCCGCGCGGGGAAGGACTGTCCAATCCGGGCGTGCTATAGCGCCGCACGGAAGATGGCATGGCGCAGAACAATACCAAGCCCGAGGCGACGGACCCGCACGCGTTCATCGCCGCGATCCCCGATGCTGCGCGCCGTGCTGACGCGGCCGCGCTCGCGGCGATGATGGAGCGTGCGACGGGGGAGCCGCCGGTGATGTGGGGGAAGAGCATCGTCGGCTTCGGGCTGCACCGCTATGCTTACGCGAGCGGGCGCAAGGGCGAGACTGTGCGCATCGGCTTCGCACCGCGCGCGGGGCAGACGGTGCTGTATGGCCTGGGGCGGTTTGTGCGCGAGGAGGGACGGCTCGCGGCGCTTGGCAAGCACACGACGGGGAAGGGCTGCCTGTATATCAAGCGACTGGCGGGCGTGAATTTGGGCGTGCTGGAGGCGCTGTGTGCTGCGGCCTATGCGGCCCCGCCGGAACCCCCAGCCGACGGATGACGCTAGACGCGCATCGACCGCTACGGTCGGGTTTCAGCCGAGCCAAAGCGAGCGGATGGAGCGGAGCCATCCGGCTCCGCTCCATCCGCTCTGAGACTTAAGCTGCGCGGCGGCGGGCGAACGCGAGACCCGCGATGCCGAGACCGAGAAGAGCAATCGCCGCGGGTTCGGGAACCGGGACGTTGACGCTCGCCGGCGAGTTGAACGTGAAGCTGAACGAGACCGCGCCTGCCGCTCCGCCCGTCTGCGTGAACGACCCCGTGATCGACGCGCTATCGGCCGTGCCGCCGATGGCGGACGGCGTGAACGTGCCCAACGCGTCAAACGCGATGGCGCGGTTCGTCGCGGTGCTGATCGGGTTCAGGACGACGTTAAGCGACGTGCCGCTGAACGTGCCGTAGCCATTGAGCAGGAAGCTGAAGTCCTGACCATTGGCCAGCGTGAGCGGAGACGTGATCGAGGTGATGCCCGGTGTGCCGAGCGACGTCACGGCGAAATCGCCGGTGCCCGCGCCGGTGGTGAGACCATTGTTAAGCGTCAACGTCTGACCGAGGTCGAGCAACGAACCCGGCGTGTTCACGCTCACCGCGCCTGGAAAGCTACCGAGCAACGGCGTAGCGCTGGCGGCTCCGGCAGTGAGCACGAGGACCACGCCGGTAAGTAGCGATAATTGCATAAAAATCTCCGTTCAAGCTGGACTGGGGTAGCGATGCAGGGGAGCAAGAGTCGTGCCAATTTTCCAATTTGACGGATTTGCGACACCGGGCCCACTTATTGCGTTTCCGGAATGTAAAGATTCCCGACAGTCGCGTATAGTTAACAACAGAAAATCTGGATACCAAATTAATAAACGCTGGCGCGTGACAGAGAGTAAGCACATCCTCGCGGAGACTTATGGGCGACTACGGCGTCCGATCGCCGTTTTGCCCGTTGCATCCGCACTAAGCGCATACGAACAATCGATATCGAAGTCGGCAGGCGAGACTTACTTATGCATTGTAAAGATAATCGCGCGTGATTGGCACTGCATCGCGCGTTTTGCCCAACTGGTACTGGTGGACGGCCAAGCCACCGTTTTTGAACGCCGCCCAGCTGCCCGCTAAATAATAGGTCCACATGCGGAAGAACCGCTCGCCATTCAGCGCGACAATCGCCTCGCGGTGGTCAATGCAGGCGTCGTACCAGTGCTTGATCGTGTAGGCATAGTGTAGCCTCCAGACTTCGAGATCGGACAGCCACAGGCGCGAATGTTCGATGTGGGGCAACACTTCGGACGCGGCAGGCACATAACCGCCGGGGAAGATATATTTAGCGGTCCATGGATCGGTCGCGCCCGGGCCGAGCACGCGCGCGATGGTGTGGATGAGCGCGACGCCATCAGGGGCGAGACGGTCGGCCACGATCTGAAAAAAGCGCGCGTAATTGGGGCGGCCGACATGCTCGAACATGCCGACCGAGACGATGCGGTCGAAGGTGCCGGTGACATCGCGGTAGTCGGTCAGCTCGAAAGACACTCGGGCGGCAAGGCCCTCGCGGCTCGCCTGCGCCACCGCATAGGCGTGCTGCTCGCGACTGAGCGTGATGCCCGTAACACGCGCGCCATGATCGCGCGCCAGTGTCATCGCCATACCGCCCCAGCCGCAACCGATATCGAGCACGCGCATGCCGGGACGCAGGCACAGTTTCGCCGCGATGTGCGCCTTCTTGTCCGCCTGCGCCTGTTCGAGGCTGTTGGCGGGATCGCGGAAGTAACCGCAGCTATATTGACGATCCGCATCGAGGAACAGTTCGTACAGCCTGTCCGACAGATCGTAATGATGCGCGACGTTCTCGCGCGAACGCTTGGCGGGATTGGCTTCGCGCAGGAAGGTCAGCATTCGTCCCGCGCTGTTGAGCAACCGCGCAGTATTGCCCCCCGTATGCCGCGCGGCGTTGGTGGTGACGAGATCGGCGAGTGCCATCACGTCGCCCTCTTCGATCACCATGCGCCCATCCATGATCGCTTCCCCGGTCGCGAGGGCAAGATCGCGCGCGATCTTGTACGGCGTGGCGCGATCGGTGAAGCGGATCGTGACCGGTTTCAGCGCCGGATCGGGTTTGCCGTACCGGTGGGAGCGGCCGTTCGATTCGATGACGGTGAATTCGCCCTGCTCGATCAGGTGCAGGAAGATGCGGTCGAGAAGGATCATATGTCGCGCCCATTAGCCGCTTGGGCGCGGCGGTTACCAGTGTCGGATCATTACGCTCACAGGTGTGCGAAAGTTTCCAGCGCGCGGGCGCGGGCGTGCGGGTGATCGACAATGCGTTCGGGATAGGTTTCGCCGAGGCGCACGCCTGCGGCCTGCAGTTCGAGCGGAGCGGCTTCCCACGGCGCGTGGATCACGCTTGCGGGCAACCGTGAAAGTTCGGGCACCCAGCGGCGCACATAATCGCCATCGGGATCATGACGGCGGCCTTGGGTGACGGGTTCGAAGATGCGGATGAAGGGCTGGCTATCGGTGCCCGAGCCCATGATCCACTGCCAGCCGAGCGCGTTGTTGGCGAGGTCCGCATCCACCAGCGTGTCCCAGAACCAGCGTTCGCCTTCGCGCCAGTCGATCAGCAGATGCTTCACGAGGAAACTGCTCGCGATCATGCGCACGCGGTTGTGCATCCAGCCCGTCTGCCAGAGCTGGCGCATTCCCGCATCGACGATCGGGTAGCCGGTCTGGCCGTGTTGCCATCCTGCCAGATCGGCGGTGGCATCGCGGTGCGGGAAATGCTCGAACTGGCCGCGCATCGGCCGATCGGGGCTATGCGGATATTGATCGAGGATACCGAGTGCAAAGTCTCGCCAGGCGATCTCGCGCAGGAAGGGTTCGGCGGCATCGCCAGCCGCCGCGTGCGCCGCATGCCAGACCTGCGCGGGGCTGATCTCGCCGAGATGGAGATGGGGAGAAAGGCGCGAGGTGCCCGGCGCTGCAGGCAGGTTGCGCCCCTCGTGATAGCGATGGATGTGCGCGGCAAAGGCTTCGAGCGCGGCGTGCGCGCCCGCTTCGCCCGCAGTCCATTCCTGCTCCCAGCTCTTCGCCCAGTTGGGGTGGGTGGGGAGCAGCCCCCAATCTTCCAAGCGATCGCCCTCGGGCGCACGCTCGGCCATTGTCAGGCGCGCGGGGGCGGGCAGCGGCGCGGGGGGCGGCATCTGCTGCTGGAGCGCGCGCCAGAACGGGGTAAACACCTTGTAGCGGCCACCCTGACCTGTGAGCACGCCCGCAGGATCGGCGAGCGTCTGGCCGGAGTGTAGCGTGAGCGGCAGACGCAGGCCGACGGCGTGGGCCTGCGCCTTCGACGCAGGTTCGAACTGTTCGGTCGCGTGAACATGCGCGCCGCCGAGCGCCGTGGCGAGCGGCGGGAGGACGGCTTCGGGTCGGCCGCGCAGCAAAATCAGGCGCGCGCCCTGTGCGGCCAGCGCCGTCGATAGCGCGCCGAGCGAATGGTGCAGCCACCAGCGCGATGCCGCACCGATCCGCCACGCGCCCGGCGTCTTGTCGTCGAGCACGAACACGGGAGCCACCGGCCCGGCGTGCACGGCGGCCAGCAGCGCGCGGTGATCGCCGAGCCGCAGATCGTTACGAAACCAGAGGATTTGAGCTTCCGCCATTGGCACGTCATACACATGGGCGAGGCCGGGGCTGCAATGGGAGCGGGTGTTTGTCGCGGATTGCCTATGTGAACGGGCGCTACCTGCCGCTCGCCGACGCGGTGGTGGGGATCGAGGATCGCAGCTTCCAGTTCGCGGACGGGGTGTACGAGGTCGCCGCCGTGCTGAACGGCAACCTGCTCGATTGGGACGCGCATCTGGCGCGCCTCGCACGCTCGTGCCGCGAACTGGCGATGGCCGCGCCGATGGGGGATGCGGCACTGGGGCTGGTGGCGCGGCGGTTATTGGCTGCCAACCGGGCGAGGGACGCGCTGCTGTATGTGCAGGTGAGCCGGGGCGAGGCGAAGCGGGATCACGCGGTGCCGCGCGGCCTCGCGCCGACGCTGGTGATGACGGTGCGCCCGTTCGATTTCGCGGCGCGGCGCGCGGTGGTGGCGCGCGGGGTGGCGGTGGTGACGATGGCGGATCAGCGCTGGGCGCGGCCTGACATCAAATCCACGTCGCTGCTGCCCAATGTGATGGCGAAAGAGGCCGCGCGCGCTGGCGGCGCGATGGAGGCATGGCTGATCGGGCGCGACGGTCTGGTGACTGAAGGCGGATCGACCAACGCGTGGATCGTCGACTCACACGGTGTGCTGCGGACACGCGCGGTGGACGGGGCGATCCTGGCGGGCGTGATGCGGGCGACGCTGCTGCGCGTTGCGGCAGACGCAGGCGTGCGCGTGGAGGAGCGCGCCTTCACGCTTGCCGAGGCCCAAGGCGCGCGCGAAGCGTTCCTGACGAGTACGACCAACCCGTGCGTGCCCGTGGTGCGGATCGACGGCGCTGCGGTGGGGGATGGAGCGCCGGGGCCGGTGGCGCGGCGGCTGGCGGTGGCCCTGTGGGAAGAGATCGGGCGGCAGACGGGGTTCTAGGCGACCCCCGCGTCGTGCCACGTCGGGTGACCTGCCGATTCCTGCATGATCTCGATGCTGCGCTCGCACGCCTTGCGGCTGCTATAGCCTTCGCTCGCCACGCTGATCGCCTGGCCGTTGCTGGCATTGTAGGTCCAGCGCCACTCGCCCGCCTTGTCCTGATAAAGGCGGTAGCTGGGGAAACTGCGTTTGTCGGCCACGATGAATCCTCCGTTGCGCGCGGTAGGCTATCAGCCACGCGGCAGCGGCGCAACGATCCTTGTTGTGCGGCGCGCGACGGCCGTTAGGCTGGCGCGCATGGAACAGGAGACAGCGCGCGACTCTGGCCTGGCGCGCGGCATCGGGCCGCTCGGCATGGCGGCCAATTGCGTCAACTATACTGTCGGCGCGGGGGTGTTCGTCGTGCCCGCAGTGGTGGCGGGCTTCGCAGGCGCGTGGGCACCCGTCGCGATCCTCGCGGCGGCGATCGGGCAGGCTGCGATCACCTGGTGCTTCGCCGAAGCCGCGAGCCGTGTTCCATCGAGCGGCGGCCCCTACGGGATCGTAGAGGCCGCGTTCGGGCGCTACTGGGGGTTTCTAACCGGTGTGTTCCTCTACTGCGCCAATGTGCTTGCGGCAGGTGCGATCGCGGCGGCGGCGACCGATCAGCTCGCGGCGCTATTCCCGGCGCTGGGCGCGCCGGTGGCGCGCGCGATGCTGATCCTGGGCTGGTTCACCTTCCTCGCGTTCGCAAACCTGCGCGGCGCGGGCGCGGCGGCGAAGCTGGTCGAATGGGCGACGCTGATCAAGCTCGCGCCGCTGCTGCTGTTCCTGGTGGTGGGTGCGATGCTGGTGGAACCCGCCAATCTGCCGTTGCCTACGCCGCCGCTGCCGCATGATTTCGGTCGCGCGCTGCTGCTGGCGGTCTTCTGGTTCTCGGGCGTGCATGGCGCGATCGGCGTGGGGGGCGAGGTGCGCGATCCCGCGCGGACCCTGCCGCGCGCGGTGATCGTGGGCATGAGCGCGGTGACCTTGTTGTTCGTGGGCGCCGAAGTCATCGCGCAGGGTGCGCTTGGCACCGCGCTGGCGGGATCGGCGACCCCGCTGGCGGACGTGATGGGGCGCGTATCGCCCGCGCTGCGGCTGACGATGCTGATCGGTGCGGCGATCTCGATGACTGCCTGGCTGGCGAGCGACGCGCTCAATACCCCGCGCCTGATCTTCGCCTTTGCGCGCGATGGCTGGCTGCCCGCGTGGCTGAGTGGTCTGGATGCGAAAAGCCGCGCCCCGGTGCGCGCGGTGCTGACGCATCTGGTGCTGGTGGCGGCGCTGGCGCTTGGAGGCAGCTACAAGCGCCTCGCGCTCATTTCTTCCCTGTTGCTGGTGGCGATCTTCCTGCTGAGCTGTCTCGCGGCGGGCCGGTTGCGCGCACGAAACGTAGCGCGCGCGGGGCCACCCGCGCGGCTGCCGGGGCTGGTGATCGCGGTGGCGCTGGGGGTTTGCGTGATGCTGTGGGCGGGCGCGCAGGCGACGCGCACCGAGGCGCTGGCGATGCTGGCGCTGACCGGCGCGGCAAGCCTGTGGTATGCGGCTGCGCGGCGTCAACCTGCGGCCACGTCCTCGCCGCACGCCTCGTCCCACCCGCGATAATCGGGTCGGTCGTTGCGCAATCGCTTGAGCCCGGTTTCCGCCGCGCGTCGATGCGGCTAGGCTGCGCCGATGTTCGCACCTCCACCGCCCCGCCGCGCCTCGCCATGGAAACTCGCCCGCCGGACGGTGCTCGTCGGCGGTGGCGCCACCGTGGGGCTCGCGGTGGGCTGGCTGGTATGGCCGCGCTCGGAGACCGCAAATCTGGCGCTCGGGCCCGGCGAGACGATCGTCAATGCGTGGCTGAAGATCGGCCATGATGGCCGCGTGATCGTGATCGTGCCGCAGATGGAGATGGGGCAGGGGATCCATACCGCGCTCGCGCAGGTGCTCAGCGACGAGCTGGGGGCGGACTGGCGCACTGTCAGTGTCGAACCCGCGCCGCTCAATCCCGTGTATGTGAACCGGGGGCTGGTGGGGCCAGGCGCTTCGGGTTTGCCTGGCGTTCTGGGGACGGTGGCGGATTGGGGCATCGCGCATCTGATCGAGCGGCTCGATCCGCAGATCACCGGCGGATCGAACAGCATGATGGCCTATGAAGCGCCGATGCGGCTGGCGGGTGCGGCGGCGCGCGGGCTGCTGTGCAAGGCGGCGGCACGCGTGTGGGGAGTGGAATGGCGCGGCTGCGATACGCGTGACGGCTTCGTGGTCAACGGCGCCAACCGGCTGCGCTTCGCCGATGTGGCGGGCAAGGCGGCGGACGAGAAAGTCGAGGCGGAGCCGAAGCTGCGGCCGATCGCTGCGGTGGGGCGCGCGGCCCGCAGGCTGGATGTGCCCGCGAAGGTCGATGGATCGGCGAAGTTCGCGGGCGATGTGCGCTTGCCCGGAATGGTTTTCGCCGCGATCCGGCATGGGCCTTTGGGGATGAACGCGCTGCCGGTGCTTGGCGGAGCGGTGCCGCCGGGCACGGTGCGAGGGCCGGGTTGGGTTGCAACGACCGGCGAGACATGGTGGGCGGCGAACACTGCGGTCAAGGCGCTCGATCTGCGCTGGCCCGCGCCTGCGGATCCGGCCGACAGCGCGGTGCTGAACAAGCGGTTCGCCGCCGCGCTTGAAGGGATGCCGCTGGCGCCGGGGACGGGAAAGCTGGTCGAGGCGCGCTACAGCGTGCCCTTCGTGCCGCACGCGGCGATGGAGACGATGAACGCTACGGCTCGCGTGCAAGGTGGCCGCGCGGAGGTGTGGATGCCGACGCAGACGCTGCGCCTCGCGACCTACCGCATCGCGCGCGCGCTGGGGTTCGCGGAGGCGGATGTGACGGTCTATCCCACGCTGATCGGCGGCGGCTTCGGGCGCAAGCTGGAGAGCGACGCGGGCGTGCAGGCCGCACTGATCGCGCACGATCTGAAGCGGCCCGTGCAACTGGTGTGGTCGCGCGAGGAGGATCTGGGGAACAGCTTCCCGCGTACGGGTGCGTCGGCGCGGCTGATGGCGCGGCTAAAGCCCGATGGAGCGATCGAAAGCTGGCGGGTGCGCGTGGCGGCACCGCAGACCAACGGGCCGTTCAGCGTGCGCAACATGGGCTTCGGCGCGGAGGATGGACCGGACAAGTCTGCAATCGATGGTGCCGAAGGCGTGCCCTATGCGGTGGGCGATTACGCCGCCGACGCGGTGCTGGTGAAGTGTGGCGTGCCAACCGGTTGGTGGCGATCGGTGGGGCCGAGCTTCACGGGGTTCTTCGTCGAGAGCTTCGTCGACGAACTGGCCAAGGTGGCGGGCAAGGATCCGATGGCCTACAGGCTGGAACTGCTGCGCGCCGCGCCGCGCCATGCCGCCGTGCTGCGCGCCGCTGGCGAGGCCGCGAACTATCAGCCGGGGATGGGCGTGGCGCTACGCGAGGGTTTCGGCTCGATTGTCGCGCATGTGATCGAACTGGGGGAGGAGCCGCCACCCAGCGCGCGCCGCATCAGCGTCGCGGTCGATACCGGGCGCGTGATCAATCCCGATGGGCTGCGCCAGATGATGGAGGGCGGCGCGGTGTGGGGGCTTTCGGCCGCGCTCTCGGGGCGGCAGACCTATGCGGGCGGTTATGCGGTCGAGCGCAACTTCGATGCGCAGCCGTTGCTGCACCTTGCCGAGACGCCCGAGATCGAGGTGACAATTCTGACGACGCCGGGCGCGCCCATCGGTGGCGCGGGCGAGGCGGGCGTGCCGGGCATCGCCCCCGCGCTGGCGAATGCGATCGCCGCCACCACGGGCAAGCGCTTGCGCGATTTGCCGCTGGCGCTTGGCTAGACGCGCACTTTGCCCGAAGACGCTGGCGTGATCCCGATCCCAACCGACCATCCGGTAGTCCCCGCGCCCAAAATCGGGGTGCTGATCGTCAACCTCGGCACGCCCGACGAGCCGACCGCCGAAGCCGTCCGGCGCTATCTGAAGGAATTCCTGAGCGATCGGCGCGTGGTCGAACTGCCCCGGCTGCTCTGGCAGCCGATCCTCAACATGTTCGTGCTGCGCAGCCGCCCCGCCAAATCGGCGCGGCTTTATGCCAGCGTGTGGGACCATGCGGCCGATGACAGCCCGCTGCGCGCGATCACGCGCGCGCTGGGGGCGGCGTTGCGCGGGACGTTTGGCGAGCAGGTCGAAGTCGCGTGGGCGATGCGCTATGGGCACCCCAGTATCGCAGCCGAACTCGGGCATCTGCACGAACTGGGATGCGAGCGCATCCTGATCGCGCCGCTCTATCCGCAATATTGTGCTGCGACGACCGCGACCGCGAACGATGCGGCGTTTGCCGCACTGGCGAAGCTGCGCTGGCAGCCCGCGATCCGGACGCTGCCGCCCTATTATGACGATCCGGCTTATATCGATGCATTGGCGACAAGCGTGAACGAGGGCCTCGCGCGCCTGGCATTCCCGCCCGATGTATTGCTCGCGTCTTTCCACGGCATGCCGCGCGTGACGCTCGACAAGGGCGATCCCTATCACTGCCACTGTCGCAAGACCGCGCGATTATTGGGCGAAAAGCTGGGGCGCGACGTGCGCGTGAGCTTTCAGTCGCGCTTTGGCGCGCAGGAGTGGCTCAAGCCCTATACCGAAGGCGTACTCGCGGCGATGCCGGGCGAGGGCGTGAAGCGCGTGGCGATGATCGCGCCGGGTTTCTCGGCCGACTGCCTGGAGACGCTCGAAGAGCTGCAGATCCGCGGGCGCGAGACGTTCGAGCACGCCGGCGGCACCGATTTCGCCTATCTGCCCTGCCTCAACGACAGCGCCATGGGTGTCGGCTTATTACGCCGCCTGATCGTGCGCGAGCTTGCCGGGTGGGTGGAGTTGTCGCACTAAACAGCAGGCGGCGCTCAGACCGCAAACGGGAGAGAGACATGGCACGAGTGGCACTGGTAACCGGCGGATCGCGCGGCATCGGCGAGGCGATCAGCATTGCACTGAAGGCGCAGGGTGCGACGGTGGCGGCCAATTTCGCGGGCAACGAGGAACGCGCGGCCGCCTTCACTGCGGCACACGGCATCGCCACCTACAAATGGGACGTGGCGGACGCGGCGGCGGGCGACGAGGGCTTGAAACGCATCGAGGCCGAGCTTGGCCCGGTGGATATCCTTGTGAACAACGCCGGGATCACGCGCGACGGTGGCTTCATGAAGATGAGCGAGGCGGCGTGGCGCGAGGTGCTCGACGTGAACCTCACCAGCGTATTTCATCTGTGCAAGCTGGTGTTCCCCGGCATGCGCGCGCGCAAATGGGGGCGGATCGTCAACATCAGCTCGATCAACGGCCAGAAGGGCCAGTTCGGGCAGGTGAACTACAGCGCCGCCAAGGCGGGAATGATCGGCTTCACCAAGGCACTGGCGCTGGAGGGCGCGAAGAACGGCGTGACGGTGAACGCGGTCGCTCCGGGGTATATCTCGACCGACATGGTCGCAGCGATGCCGCAGGACGTGCTCGACAAGATCGCGGCGGGCATTCCGGTGGGGCGGCTGGGAACCGCCGCCGATGTCGCGCGCGGTGTGGCGTTCCTTGCGGCCGAAGAAGCGG
Organism: Sphingomonadales bacterium; assembly: GCA_038238915.1. Taxonomy (GTDB): domain Bacteria; phylum Pseudomonadota; class Alphaproteobacteria; order Sphingomonadales; family Sphingomonadaceae; genus JAVVHE01. Next base: position 11,036 of record JBBSFH010000018.1, on the reverse strand, counting down.
GGTGGATCACGGGCACGACGCTTTCGATCAACGGCGGGCAGTTGATGGATTGAGGCGCGCGAGGGGCCGCGCATCGGGGCAGGACAACGCTTCCTGCCCAATTGAATGGCGACCGATCGGACGGGGTTGCAGACGGGCGAGGGGGTAAGCGATGCGCGTGCGGGCGAGGCGGAGCCGTTTGGGACTGATCGCGGTGCTTGTGCTCGCACCCGCCGTCGCTTGCGCGCAGAGCGCCGCGACGCCGACCGCGCAGCAGGCGTTCGATGCCGCGCAGGCGCTGATCGACCAGCGCAAATTCGTCGAAGCCGAGGCGGCGTTCGCGGCGCTCGAGACGCGGCTGCTCGCCTCGCCCAAGCGGCCCGTGCGTAGTCTGGCGGTGGCCCGTCTGCGGCGCGCGCAGATGCTTGTGACGATGGGCGAGGACGTGCGCGCGACGGCGTTGTTGCTGGATGCCGTGACAGCGCTTGGCGGTCCCGCAGACGGTGATCTTCGGCGCGAGGCGCTGGTTTCGCTCGGCGAGGCCGAGGAGCGGTCGCTCGATCTGTCGGCGGCGGCTGTCCATTACCGCGCCGCGCTGACGCTGGTGCCGCCGGACGACGGGCACGAACGGGTCGCGCTCGGGATCGCGGCGGCGCGCGCGGGATTGTTCGACGATCCGGCCAAGGTTGCGACCGAACTTAATTCCAACCTGCCCGAAGCGCGCAGGGTGCTCGCAAAGGATCGTCGCGCCTTGGGACAATATATGGCGTTGTACGGCCGCGCGCTGCTCAATGCCCAACAGATCAAGCCCGCGCGCAGGGCGCTTAACGAGGCGCTGGACCTATCGGGTGGACTGACGGAGAAGGTCCATGTTGCCGATCTCGCCGTGCGAGGCGACGCCGCACTCGCGGCGGAACTCGATCACGACCATGCCGAGGCCGCGCATCTGATCGCCTATACCGGCGCGGGGCTGGGCAAGGCGGTCTCGCTGCGCTTGCCGCCCGATGTCGATCCGCCGGCGTGCGGCGAAGACGTCGCGCCGTCCGATATGGCGGTGGTGCAGTTCTCGCTCGGCGACGACGGGCATGTATCGGGAGCGATCCCGATCTATTCGGCCCGGCCGGGGCCGAACGCGGTTGCATTCGCGCGCGCGGTCGCCGGGTGGCAGTGGAAGCCCGAGGACGCGAAAGTGATCGACCCGTTCTTCCGGCTCGCGGCACGGCTTGAACTACGCTGCACCACGCGCGCTGACCGGTTGAGCGCGTACGATCTGGTGACGCCTGAGGTGTTTGCCTGGCTGTTGGCGCAGGATCCGGGATCTGCCCGGTCGAGCGATAGTCAACAGACGCCCGCATTGCGCGCTGCCCTGTCGAGGGTCGAGCGCGCGGATGCCGCCTCGAAGCCGCTTGTCCCGATCCTTGTGCGGCTTGCCGCCCGTCCGGATGTCGATGCGGTCGAGCGGCGCGCGATGTTCGACCGCGCGCTGCGCATCGCCGAACAGGCAAAGGCACCCGCGATGGTGCGCGCGTGGCTTGCCATCATGCGCGATCATCAGATGATCGTCCAGCAAGAGCATGATTACCATGCTTACTGGCGGCGCATGGCGGCGGGCGTACGTGTGCGCGCCAGCGATCCTGCGTTCGCGGACGAGCCGCGTGCCCGCGCCTGGCTGCTGCTGATCGCCGCCCAGCACACCGCCGATGGCGATGGACTGGTGGAGGCGAACGCGATGCTGGGCGACGTTCTGGCCATGTCCGTGGCGGGTCTGGCCGTGGACGATCCGATCCGGCGCGCGGCCGCGATCCGGCGTGCGTCGCTGCAGGCCGCTCTCGGACAGCGTGATGCCGCGGTCGCAACCTTCGCGCAGAGCGGCGTCGATCCGAGCCAGTGCGCCTTGCTCGACCAGACACCGATCGTGGCGTCGCGCCAATATTCGAGCGCGGACTATCCGACCGCTGCTCTGCGACTGGGCTTCGAGGGGTGGGCGGTGACCGAGTTCGACGTGACCAGCGATGGCAAGACCCAAGGCGCGCGCGCGATCATCGTCTATCCGCCCTTCCTCTTCGGGCCGAGCGCAGCGGGGATCGTCAGCCGATCGCGCTATCGCCCGACATTCCGGCCCGATGGAGCGCTAAGCTGCGGCGGGTACCGGGATCAGGTCCGCTACGTTATCCCGACGCGTTAGACGCACTCGATCACCAGCGTCCCGCCTTCCACCGCGATCACCCGAGCCACCGCGCCGGCATCGAGCGACGGTCCGCGCGCCGCCCATTCGCCGTCGCCCACGCGCACGCGGCCGCCTTCGGGGCCGACCGGCTCGGTCACGGTGACGATGCTGCCCACCATGCGTTCGCTTCGGCGGTTGAGATGCGGATCGGGCGACCGGGGTGGATGTTGGCGATACCAGATGCGGCCGATCAGCACCGCTGCCACCGCCAGCGGGGCGAAGGCGGCGGGTTGCCAGAGCGCGGGAAGTCCGAGGCCCGCAAGGACCGCAACGACCGCGGCTGCCGCGCCGACGAAGATCAGGAACACGCCTGGCGCGAAGATTTCGAGCACCGCAAGGATCACCGCGGCGGTCGCCCAGGACCAGGGAGTGAGCCACGCCTCCATCGCGCTCACGCGGTCTCGAACGGAGCCGCGCGCGCGGGGACAACCGGCGGTCGCGGTGCGGGTGGCGGCGGCGGCGCGACAGGCGTGCGCGAGCCGAGCCCGTCGCGCACCAGTTCGGCGATGCCACCGACCGTGCCGACGAGCGCGGTCGCCTCGACCGGCAGGATGAACGTCTTCTGGTTGGGCGAGCGCGCGAACTCGCGCAGCGCATCCACATATTTCTGCGCGATGAAATAGTTGAGCGCCTGGCTGTTGCCGCGTCCGATCGCCTCGCTCACCAGCCGCGTCGCCTCCGCCTCGGCGGCGGCGGCGCGTTCGCGCGCCTCGGCATCGCGGAAGGCTGCCTCCCGGCGGCCCTCCGCTTCCAGAATCTGCGATTGCTTCTGGCCTTCAGCGCGCAGGATGTTCGACTGGCGCGCACCTTCGCTCTCCAGGATCGAGGCGCGCTTTTCGCGTTCGGCTTTCATCTGCCGGGTCATCGCGTTGACGATATCGGCGGGCGGACGAATGTCCTTCAGTTCGACGCGAGTGATCTTGATGCCCCACGGCTCGGTCGCCTGATCGACCACGGTCAACAGCCGCGCATTGATCTCGTCCCGCTTGGACAGCGTCTCATCGAGTTCGAGCGCGCCCATCACGGTGCGCAGATTGGTGGTGGCGAGCTGGAGGATCGCGCGCGTGAGTTCCGCGACCTCGTAGGCGGCCTTGGCGCTATCGAGCACCTGGTAGAACACCACGCCATCGACCGCGACCATTGCATTGTCGCGCGTGATGATCTCCTGGCCGGGGATATCGAGCACCTGCTCGCGCATATCGATCTTGCGGCCGATCCGATCGATGAACGGGATGATCAGCGTGAAGCCGGGGCGCAGCACGGCCGTGAAGCGCCCGAAGCGGGTGAGCGTGTACTCATAGCCCTGCGGCACGACCACGCTCGCGGACCAGACGGCGACGAAGGCGAGCACGATCAGCGCGAGGCCGAAATTCAACATCTTCGCTCTCCCGGTCGGGGGACGCTACCCCGAATCGGGAGCACGCACCATAGCGCGCCTACTGGACAGTGCCGGGACCGATGAGCGGGATGATCGAGCCAGCCTTTGCGGTCAGCACATTGCCGACCAAGGCGACCGGGTTGGCTGGAGTCGATGCGTTCTTGACGAAATAGACCCCGTGCGGCGACAGGTTGGTGAACGGGTTGTTAGCGATCATCACCGGGCCGGGCGCGTTCTGGTAGGTGGCACCCTTGTACATCTCCTCGCCGTAGCTGATGGCGATGCAGCAGTTGGCCGCTTTCGCGCCCTTGATCAGGACATTATTCTGGATATCGGCGCTGCCACCCTGCGGAATGTTGATGAGATAACTCGCGCTTCCACTGGTATCATCGATGTGATTATCGTGAATATAAGTGCTGAGCGCGCGCGACTTTATGTAGTGGCCGATGATCTCGCGTTTGAATGTGGAATTGGTCACACTCACCGAGCCCACATAATTGGCATAGACTGCGTGGCCGATATAGCCCGAGCGTTTGGTGCCGTTCATATCGAAGATGCTCGCATCCACGGTGACCGATCCGCCCTGGTGGCCCGCGACGGCCGTGATCAGAATGCCCATTTCATTGGCGTAGAATTCGCAGTTCCTGACCGTGATATTGTGCCCCTCGGAGCGGATACCCGCACCATTCGCATCGCCGACCTTGGCATATTCGAACTCGAGGCCGATCACGGTCGCGTCGTCACCCTTGATATCGAAGATGCCCTTGTTGTTGACCGCGCCCTTGATCACCACCGAGCCCAGCTTGGCCCCGGACGCAGCCTGGAGCGTCAACCCGTTGGCGGACCACACCGCGCCTTGCGTGTAGGTGCCGGGATGGATGTTGACGGTATCGCCATCGCGTGCGGCGACCGCGGCAGCACCGAGCGTGGTATAGGCTTGCCCAACACCGACTTCGAGCGTTGCGCCGGACGCGGCCGACGCGCCAAGGAACGCTGCAGACAGGACGAAGGAAACTCTGGAACGCATGGAAAAACTCCCGACCCGCGATGACGAGACTGCTTATCCACGGCGTTGGTGTTGATTGAATGACAGAAACGTCGCGAACAGTCTGAAACGGACGAAGCGTTTGAATATCCAGTTGAACGAGTTCAGACATGTTTACCAATAAGCAAAGGCGGAACAGCCATCTGCAATTTAACAAAACTGTCATATAACTAACAACCATAGACCTATACTAGGAAATATCACCAATGCGCATCATCGAGAGCGACATCTACATCGGCGGCCAAATCGAGTGCGCCGATATGGCGACGCTAGCGCGCGCGGGCGTATGCGGGATCATCAACAACCGGCCGGATGGCGAGGAACAGGGCCAGCCGCAATCTGCGTCGCTCGAGGAGGCAGCGCGTGCGGCGGGGCTGGACTATGCGGCGATCCCGATCGCGATGGGACTGACCGCGGAAGCGGTGGCGGCGTCGCGCAAGGCCCTTGCGCAGCGGGCGGGGCCGCTGCTGCTGTTCTGCAAATCGGGAATGCGCTCGGCCGCGCTGTGGGCGTCGGTGCGCGCGGGCGAAGGGCACGATGTGGACGAATTGATTGCGGCGGCGCGCGACGCTGGTGTGGAGCTCGGTGGCTTTAGGGGGATGCTATTGGGGTCGGCGCGTCTTGCGTCAGCGGACCAACGGGGCAAGCCGGCGTCGTAGAAACTGGGACGTCGGCGCGATCGGCAGGCCTCTTTAGAGTCAGGGATTGGTGATTACCCCGCCTTTGATTGTCATGATCACTCGCCCTTGGGCGGGAACGCCATCGAACGGCGTGTTCCCCGCGAGGCCTGGCGTGGTGTCGGCATCGATGCGCCACGGTGCACCTTCGTCGAACAGCACGAGATCGGCATCCTCGCCGACCGCGATGCAGCCCCCCGGCAAGCCGAACGTGCGGGCCGGGACAACGGTGAGGCGCGCGATCAGATCGATCAGCGATAGGCGACGCTCTCGCACCAACCCCAAAGCAAGCGCCAGAAGCGTAGCCGCGCCCGCAGCACCTGGGGCGGCATCGGCGAAGGGGAGGCGCTTTTCGTCGTCGCTGCGCGGATCGTGGCCCGAGGCAATCATGTCGATCGTGCCGTCGACGACGCCATCGATGACGGCGCGGCGGTCCTGTTCGGTGCGCAAAGGCGGGGAAAGGCGGGCGAAGGTTCGGTAATCGCCAATTGCGGTTTCGGTCTGGAACAGGTGGTTGGGGGTGACCGCGGCGGTGACGCGAACGCCGCGCGCCTTGGCCTCGCGGATCAGTGCGACCCCCTCGCCAGTGGTGACTTGCGCCACGTGGAGGCGGGCGTTGGTGGCTTCGGCAAGGCGCAAGTCACGCGCGAGACCGAGCGCTTCGGCAAAGGCGGGGGCGGCTGGGAGGCCGAGGCGGGTGGCGCGCTCGCCTGCGGTGGCGACCGCGCGTTCGGTGAGCGTGGGTTCCTCGGGGTGGACGACGACGGGCATGTCGAACCCCGCCGCATAGGCAAGCAGGCGGTGCATGACAGCCGCTGACGCAATCGCGCGGCGGCCGGTGGCGGCACCCACCGCGCCCGCGAGTTTAGCGAGGCCGATTTCGGCAAGTTCTTGGCCCATCAGGCCGCGCGTGGCTGCGGCGAGCGGGTGGACCCAGACGTGGGGTTTGCCGATGCGCTCGGCACGCTCGATCAGGGCGGGATCGTCCAAAGGGGGCGATTGATCGGGCATGAGGAGGAGGCGGGTGATGCCGCCTGCCAGACACGCGGCCGGATCGGTGCGGAAGGCGAGTGCGTCGATGAGGCCGGGGGCGAGGATGAGGCCTTTGGCGTCGATGCGCCCGGCGTCGTGCGGGATCGAGGACGGGTCGATCGCGGCGATGGCGCGGCCTTCGATGAGGACGGTGCCCACCGAATCGCGCCCTGAGGCGGGATCGACGATATGCGCGCCGATAATGGCGATCATTCCCAGCCCTCCATCCCGCGCGCGCGGCGGGTGAGGACGTCGAGGCAGGCCATGCGGACCGCGACGCCCATCTCGACCTGCTGGGTGATCGCCGAGCGGCCGATATCGTCGGCGACCGACGACGCGATCTCCACCCCGCGGTTCATGGGTCCGGGATGGAGGATGAGCGCATCGGGCGCGGCCATCTCCACGCGCGCGGGGGTGAGGCCGTAGAAGCGGAAATATTCGCGCGCGGAGGGCACGTAAGCGCCCTCCATCCGCTCGCGCTGGAGGCGGAGCATCATGATGACGTCCGCGCCCTCCAGCCCGGCTTCCATCGTGGCGAAGGGCTCGACGCCGAGGCGATCGATGTCGGCGGGCATGAGCGTTGGGGGCGCTACCACGCGCACATGCGCGCCGAGCGCGGTGAGGCAGGCGAAGTTGGAGCGCGCGACGCGGCTGTGGAGGATATCGCCGCAGATGGTGACGGTGAGGCCCTCGATCCGGCCCTTCCGGCGGCGGATGGTGAGCGCATCGAGCAGCGCCTGGGTCGGGTGTTCGTGCGCGCCGTCGCCCGCGTTCAGCACCGGGCAGCCGACCTTCTCGCTGATCAGCTTGGGCGCACCCGACGCGCCGTGGCGGATGACGATGACGTCGGGGCGCATCGCGCCCAAGGTGAGCGCGGTATCGAGCAGCGTTTCGCCTTTGGTTAGCGACGAGCTGCCGGGCTGCATCGTGATGACGTTCGCGCCGAGGCGCTTGGCAGCCATCTCGAAGCTGAGCGCGGTGCGAGTGGAAGCCTCGAAGAACGCGCTGACAAGCGCCATGCCGGCGAGGGCCGAAGACCGGCGGGGCCGCTCGCCGCGCGGCGCAACCCAGGCTTCGGCTTCGTCGAGGAGGTAGGTCAGCTCCCACGGCTGGAGGCCCGCAATCGCGAGGAGATGTGGGTGCGGGAAGGGGTGGCGACCTTCGGGGGTGCGCGGGGTGGCGGCGATCATCAAAGCGACGGGATAACGCGCGCGCCTGAAATGCGCTAGCCCGCGCGCTGCACTTAACCCAGCTTGGCGATGATCTCCTCGCCCATGATCTGCTGCGCGATCTGACCTTCGGGCACGCCGAAATTGTTGACCAGTTCGGTGACCGCCTGATTGATGACCGTGATCTGGGCACCCTCGGCGCGCAACCGATCGTAGGTGAGCGTATCGCCAAGCGCGGAGGTCGTGCCGCAGGCGTCCGCCACAACGAGCACGGCATAGCCGAGCCCGAGCGCCGATCGCGCGGCCCAGAAAAGGCAGATGTCGGTGGTGAGCCCCGCGATCACGATCTTCTTGCGGCCGAGCGCGGCGACACCGTCGCGCAGCGTCGCATCGTCCCAGCAATCGAGCTCGCCGCCGCGCGCGTAGCGATGCGCGAAGGCATCTGGGGCGAGCGTGGCTATATCGGGGATGGTTTCGCCGACGACCTGCTCCATCGTGGTCGTCAGGACGAGAGGCATGTCATACGCCACCGCCATGCGCGCGAGCACACGGCAGGCAGTGACGACTGTGGCTTGCGGCAGGCTTTTAACCCAGCCGAGCGTACCCGTCTGGTGATCGACGAGCATGACGAGGCTGTTCGCGGTGGTGAAACGATCGGGGACGGGCATGGGGCTCTTTCCGGGTGGTGGAGACCGCGCTCAAACCCGCAAAGCTGGCGCTGCGAAAGCCGTCACCCACGATAAGCTGCTTATCGCCGAGCGCTCAGTATCCCTGTGCCGCCAGCCGGTCGCGCGCGAAATCGAAGAAGGCGCGGGTGCGCGCGGGGAGCAATCGCGAGGGCGTGAGAAAGTAGAAGTTGGCGGGTTCGAGGCTCCATTCGGGCAACACCTGCTCGACGGGACAGTGTGCGCCGCCATCGGCTGCGACGAGCGCGTTCAGCGCCGCGATGCCGAGCCCGTCCCCGCACAGCCGCCGCAGCATGACGAGATTATTGACCTGGATCGGGCCGCGCAGCACCACGTCATATTGTTCGTCGCCGCGCCGTAGTCTTGCCACACCGTGCATGTGCGGGAGTGGCAGGCCGCGATGGTTTGCGAGATCGGACGGGTGTTCGGGGCGACCGTGCGCGGCGAGATAGGTCGGGGAGGCATACAGGAAGCCCGGCACGGTGGCAAAGCGACGCGAGGTGAGCGGAGAATCTTCGAGCGGGCCGATGCGGATCGCGGCATCGAAGCGCTCGGCGGTGAGATCGACTCGGCGCGGACTGAGATCGATGTCGATCGCGATCTGCGGATGGAGCGCGGCGAACTCGGCGACGATCGGAGAAAGGAATGGCGCACCGAAATCCGCCCCCGCCGAGATGCGCAGCGTGCCATGGGGTTCGTGTGCCTGTGCGCTGAGCGCGGCATAGGCGTCATCCATCGCTGCGAATGCGCCGCCGATCCCTGTGAGCCATGCGCGCCCCTCCTCGCTCAACGCGAAGCGGCGCGAGGTGCGATCGATCAGGCGGATGCCGATGCGGCGTTCGAGTGCCGCAAGGCGGCGCGAGAGGCGCGCGACGGGGATGCCGCTGGCGCGTGCGGCGGCGGACAGGCTGGGTGCCTGCGCGATCATCGTGAACAGGGCAAGATCGGGGAGAAGCTCGGCGAGATTTGCGTCCATCGATCAGGTGCCAGCGTGCAGCCGTTGGAAGACGCCGGTCGTTGCGCCGCCAAACATCGCGTCGTGGACGTGCCGGAAGCCGACTTTCGCCGCGACCGCGCGGGACGGCTGGTTGCCCGCATCAATGATCGCCACCGTCTTCGCCCATCCCCGCGCATCCGCCCACGCGACCATCGCCGCCAGCACCTCGCTCGCATAGCCCCGGCCCCAGTGATCGGCTGCAAACGCCCACCCGGCCTCGGGGGCGTCGAGCGGCGGATCGATCGCGCGCTTGAAGTCGGCGAAACCCGCGTTGCCGATGAGTTCGCCGTTGCGTTCGACGATCCAGTAGCCATAGCCGAGCCAGCGCCAGTGCCCCTCGGTTGCGAGCATTCGCCGCCAGCAATCGTCGCGCGGACGCGGGGTACCGCCGATGAAGGTAGTGACGCGCGGATCGCTCCACATTGCGGCGAACGCGCCGAGATCGTCGGCGCGATAAGGGCGCAGGCGCAGGCGTGGCGTGGTGAGGGTGGGGATCATCGGGCCGAAGTTAGCGTGTGCTGCGCGGGCGCGCTATCGGCTACAGGATGAAACCTCATCGTCGCCACGCTCCCGCCGCCCCCAAGTTCGTCCGCCTCTACGGGCGCCATGCGGTGCTCGCCGCGCTTGCCAATCCCGAGCGCTTGTTCATCCGACTGCACGCCACTCCCGAAGCCTCCGCGCTGCTGCCCGCGCTGCCCAAGGGTCTGGCGGTGCAATCGGCCGGCGCGGCGGACCTCGCGCGCTTCGTCCCTGCCGATGCGCCGCATCAGGGGCTGGTGCTCGAAGTGGAGCCGCTCGACGATACGCATATCGAGGATTTGCTCTCGCTGCCCGGCGATGGTCCGCTGATCGTGCTCGATCAGGTTACCGATCCGCATAACGTGGGCGCGATCCTGCGCTCCGCCGCCGCATTTGGCGCGGTCGGGATCGTCACTCAGGATCGGCACACCCCGCCCGAGACGGGAGTTCTGGCGCGCGCGGCTTCGGGGGCGCTCGAACTGTTGCCGTGGGCGCGCGTGGTCAATCTGGCGCGCGCGCTGGATCAGATCGGCGAGGCGGCGTTCTGGCGCGTGGGGCTGGATGGCGACGCGCCCGCGGTGCTGGCGGACGTGCTGGGCGTGGCGCGAGTGGCGCTGGTGCTGGGCGCGGAGGGCGAGGGGATGCGGCCCAATACTGTCGCGCATTGCGACGCGTTGGCGCGGCTGCCGATCGACGCGCGGATGGAGAGTCTCAATGTTTCCAATGCGGCGGCGGTGGCGCTGTATGCGGTGACGAGGCGCTGAAATACGAAAGGGCCGGTGGATTGCTTCACCGGCCCTAGCGTGACGAAAGGATGTAAGGCTTACTTGGCGCGGCGACGCAGGCCGAGACCGAGCAGGCCGAGACCGCCGCCGAGGATCGCGAGCGATGCTGCCTCGGGAACCGGCTGGAGCGTGCCGCCCAGGACGGTGATCACGCCGGGACCGCCAAAGGTCTCGCCATAGGCGAAATTAAAGTCGTAATTGCCTGTCGTGGGGACAGTGATGATGACGGTCGAAGGGGTCGGCGCCGTCGGCCCAGGCGCGCTGAAGTCGATGCCCGCGGTCGACAGAATGTCGAACTCGAACCCGTCATCATGCGTGATCGTGAACGTGTTGGCACCAGCGTGCAGGCCGACGCTTCCGGTGAAGAAGAAGTACGTGTTGTTGAACGCGTGGCTGCCCACGGTTCCGCCAATGCCCGCGACACCACCGGTGGCGAGGAACTGATCGATCGTGTTGAAATTGCTGTCCACTGGGCTCAGCGAACGGTTATCGAAGTTTGCGGTGCCGTTGAACGTGAACGTCGCGTCCCAAGGGCCCGCCGG
>JBBSFH010000017.1:0-79436 GCA_038238915.1 Sphingomonadales bacterium | reverse complement strand
GGTGGTTGGGTGGGGGGGGGGGGGCCTGGGCCCCCCCTACTCCCGCACCCCCGCCGCGGGGGCTCGGCGTGTGTGGGCGAGCGCGGGCGGCCCACCGGCTGGGCCCCCCCCGCTTCCAGGTCGAGCCGGGCCTCCTGGTGTGGCCTGGATCGCGCCACCGCCGTGATCCCCTGGACGAAGTCGAACACGCTGGTGGGCGGGTGCCCTTCTTCGCCGAGCACAGTAGCGATGATCTTCGCGGTCTCTTGCCTGGTGAAGCCGCGCTTGCGCAGGAACGTGTCGCGGTCCTCATCGCTGCGCGCGACGATGCGTTCGCGTGCCGCGCGGATTCCGCTCACGAACGCGCCGGGCGAGCTATCGGCGAAGCGCGCCAGCGCGGGCGCGGCCTGGTGCGCGAAGCGATGCGCAGCGAACTTGCTGTGACGGATCGACAGCTCCTCGAATCCTTCCGCGCCCCAGATGTTGCGGTTCATGCAAACCGCCCGGAGAAAGAATGTCGCCATGCCGAGCGTCTTCGAGCCGACCTCCGAGTTCCAGGCGTAAAAGCCCCTGAAGTAGAGATCGGGATCGCCGTTGGGCAGCTTGCCCGCTTCGATCGGATGCGTGTCGTCGACCAGGAACAGGAACACGTCGCGGTCGCTCGCATAGAGCGTCGTCGTGTCCTTGGTCACCTCGACGAACGGATTGTGGACCATGGTGGACCAGTCGAGCGTGCCCGGTACCTTCCAGCGCGTGTCACCCACACCGTCGCCCGCGATGCGCATCACCGCGCCGACCAGCTCGTGATCCCAGATGCGGCCGTAATCGGGCCCGGTCACCGCGCGCAGCTCGACACGCCCATCGTCGGCTTCGAGCGTCTTGACCAGCTCGCCGCGGTTCGACGCCAGCCCATGCTGGAGGTTGATCCCCGCCAGCGGCGCGGGCAGCTGGCGCAGATAACCCGAAGGCGCGCCGACCAGCCCGCACAGCTGGCCGAAGGACCAGTGCGTCGGCATCATCGGTGTATCGCGCCCGGGGATCGCCAGCGCGAGGCGGCTCACGTCGTTGACCTTTGCTTCGACGCGAATGGAGCGCGTCTCCACCGTGCGGGCGGTGGCGCGCTCGGCTCGGGTGCGGACGGCCTCGTGCAGCGCGCCAAGTGACAAGTATCGCTCGTCGTCGGGCCGGGAGAACCATTCGGACGAGACCCGGCCGATCCGTTCGCCTCGGGAGACGTCCACCTTGAAGCCGCTGGTCACCTGCGGCGCGCCGACGATCCTATCGGGCGCAAGAACATTCTTGATCATGGTTAGACCTCCACGACGACGCGGGCAGGAGCCTCTCTCTTACCCTCACGTCCGTCATGGAGCGCGCAGCAGCGCTCTCACTCTTCTCAACTGCTAGTGGGGCCAGAAGTGGGGCCGGACAGCAATTTTCCCAAATAAGGCCCAGTATTGCGCGCTTTACGCGGCCAAGTTGGCGGATCGGGAGGGATTCGAACCCTCGAGGAGCGTTAACCCCTACACACTTTCCAGGCGTGCGCCTTCGACCGCTCGGCCACCGATCCGCGAGTCGAGCCGCTTAGCCTCCGCTCGTCACGTCATCAAGGCCGCGCCGGATCGCGATCTTCCCGATGCGGTCAGTCGCGTCGGGGCAGCGGTCAGATTTTGGCGCGCGCCTTGACGGGTCCGGGGCGGTGCGCGACGGGATCCGCGCATGATCGAACGTTATTCCCGGCCCGAGATGGCCGCGCTGTGGACAGCACAGAGCCGGCTGCAAATCTGGTTCGAGATCGAGGCGCACGCTGCGGACGCGATGGCCGAGCTGGGCATCATCCCGCGCGAAGCCGCCGCGGCGGTGTGGGAGCGCGGGCGCTTCGAGGTGGAGCGCGTCGATGCGATCGAGCGCGAGGTGCATCACGACGTGATCGCTTTCCTCACCAACGTCGCGGAACATGTCGGGCCCCAAGCGCGCTTCCTGCATCAGGGCATGACCAGTTCGGACGTGCTCGATACCGCGCTCGCGGTGCAGCTCGCGCGCGCAAGTGACATCCTGCTCGCCGATGTCGATGCGTTGCTTGCGGCGCTTCGCACCCGCGCGTTCGAATACAAGCACACGCCGACGATCGGTCGCAGCCACGGCATCCACGCCGAACCGACGACCTTCGGGCTGAAACTCGCGACCTATTTCGCCGAATTCACGCGCGCACGCGCGCGCCTCGCAGCGGCGCGCGCCGAGATCGCGACGGGGGCGATCTCGGGCGCGGTCGGCACGTTCGCGCATGTCCCGCCCGCGGTGGAGGCGCATGTCGCGGCGAAGATGGGTCTAGGTGTCGAGCCGATTTCCACGCAGATCATCCCGCGCGACCGGCACGCGATGTTCTTCGCGACGCTTGCGGTCATCGCCTCGTCGGTCGAGCGTCTCGCCACCGAAATCCGCCACCTGCAACGCACCGAGGTGCGCGAGGCGGAGGAATATTTCGCGCCCGGGCAGAAGGGATCGAGCGCGATGCCGCACAAGCGCAACCCGGTGCTGACCGAAAATCTGACCGGTCTCGCGCGCATGGTGCGCGCGTATGCGCTGCCCGCGATGGAGAATGTGGCGCTGTGGCATGAGCGCGACATCAGCCATTCGAGCGTGGAGCGGTTTATCGGCCCGGACGCGACGATCACGCTCGATTTCGCGCTGGCGCGGCTGACGCGCGTGGTGGAGCAATTGCTGGTGTATCCGGCAAGGATGCGCGCCAATCTGGAGGCGATGGGCGGACTGGTCCACAGCCAGCAGGTGCTGCTCGCGCTGACCCAGGCGGGCATGGCGCGCGAGGAGGCGTATCGGGCGGTGCAAAGGAACGCGATGCGCGTGTGGGAGGCGGACGGGCGGCTGTCGCTTCGCGCGTTGCTGGGCGAGGATGGCGAGGTGACGGCGCGGCTGGACGCTGCCGCGCTCGACAGGTTGTTCAGCCTCGATCCCCATTTCGCGCATGTGGACGCGGTGTTCGCCCGGGTTTTCAATCACTAGCGAACGCATGTGCCATCCTGCCCCGTCGCGCCTCGACATCCCTTTTGCGCGGTGCGCAACCTGTGCGGAGTGGCCTCTTTCGCAATTCCGTCACCCCGGCCCTGCACCATCAGATCGTCCACCAGCGTGGTTCTGAACCCACTGCGCGCCGCCGCGCGCGCTAACAATGCGACGGTGCCGCATCCGCAGGTCCGGGTGCGTGCTCGGCACATTTCGTGTTAAACCCGATACGCAGGTGATTCGTATCGGCACGGCGTGGCGGACCAACAGGGCGAACAACGACTGGACGGGTGGAAATCGATCGCGCGCCACCTCGGCCGTGACGAACGCACCGTCAAACGCTGGGAGGCGCGCGGACTGCCGGTCCACCGCGTCCCCGGCGGCGAGCGCGCGCGCGTTTACGCGGTGGTCGGCGAGGTCGATCGCTGGCTGAACGCCGCCGATCCCGGGCTAATCGCCGAAGTCGATGAGCCGGTGGCGGCCGCCGAACTCTCGCCCGCAGCAGCCTCTGCGGCTACGTCCGCAGCCTCGCTGGTGTCCGACCGCGCGCATGTCGGCCAGCTTGCGCGCGACGCGGCAAAGCCACGTCGCCGCGTGCTGCTTGCGGCTTTGGGCGCAGTGGTCGGCGCCGCGACGCTGTACACGGCCGCCCATCGCTCGGTGCCTGTCCCTGCCGCAGCGGCCGCTCCCGCTCCCGCTCCCGCTCCCGCCCGACTGACCGACCCCGAAGCGCGCGAACGCTATCTCGAGGGGCTGCACGCGTGGAACCTGCGGACCCCCGCCAGCCTCGCGCAGGCGCGCGAGGATTTCGGCGCTGCGATCGCGCGCGAGCCGGCGTATGCGCCCGCCTACGCCGGGCTGGCGAACACCTACTTGCTGCTGCGCGAGTTTGGTACGATGCCCGACGCGGAAGCGTATTCGAAGGCGATGGCGGCTGCAGAGACCGCGCTGCGCCTCGATCCCACGCTCGCCGCCGCGCACCGGGCGCGCGCCTTCGCGCTCTATTGGGGGCAGCACCAGCATCAAGCCGCATGGGCCGAGTTCGACCGCGCCGCCAGGCTCGCTCCCGGCGATGCGCTGACGTGGCACTGGTATGCGACCGCGCTCGACGGTGCGGACCGCTATGGAGAGGCGGTGCGCATGATCGAGCGCGCGCGCGCGCTCGATCCCAGCTCGACCGCGATCCTCGCCGACAAGGGCGTGATCGTCTACAGGTCGGGGAACCGCACGCAGGGCCGCGCACTGGAACAGCGCGTGATCGCGCTTGATCCCACGAACATCGATGCGCACCGCGATCTCGCGCGCATGGCTGCGACCGAGGGACGAAGTGCGGACGCCGACGCCGAGTGGCAACGTGTTGCAGCTTTGGGGGGGAATAGCGAAAGCCGCCCCACGTTGGCGCGTGATCTGGAGGCCGTTCGCGCGCCTGCGCGCCTGCGCTAGATCAGGCGCACCCATCCACCCGGCGCGTGGTGCGCCCTCAGTTGCGCGCCCGATCCACCAGCTTGTTCGCGCCGATCCACGGCATCATCGCGCGCAATTTCGCACCCACCTGCTCGATGGGATGTTCGGCCTGCAGCTTGCGCGCCGCCTTGAGTTCGGGGTTGCCCGCGCGGTTGTCCGCGATGAACCTGCCGACGAAGCGCCCCGCCTGGATGTCCTTCAGCACACGGCGCATCTCTGCCTTGGTCTCGTCGGTGATGATGCGCGGACCGGTGACGTAATCGCCATATTCGGCGGTATTCGAGATCGAATAGCGCATGTTGGCGATGCCGCCCTCGTACATCAGATCGACGATCAGCTTCACCTCGTGCAGGCATTCGAAATAGGCCATTTCGGGCGCGTATCCTGCTTCCACCAGCGTCTCGAACCCTGCCATCACCAGATTGGTCACGCCGCCGCAGAGCACCGCCTGCTCGCCGAAGAGATCGGTCTCGCACTCCTCGCGGAAATTGGTTTCGATGACGCCCGAGCGGCCACCACCGATCGCGGACGCATAGGATAGCGCCACGTCGTGCGCCGCGCCGCTCGCGTCCTGGTGGACCGCGATCAGGCAGGGCACCCCGCCACCGCGCACATATTCGGAGCGCACGGTGTGTCCCGGCCCTTTGGGAGCGATCATGAACACGTCCAGATCGGCGCGCGGCTCGATCAACCCGAAATGGACGTTGAGGCCGTGCGCGAACGCCAGCGCCGCGCCGGGACGCATATTGGGCTTGAGATCGGTCTCGTAAATCGCCGCTTGGCTTTCATCGGGCGCGAGCAGCATCACGACGTCGGCGTGGGCGGCCGCGTCCGCGTTCGATCGGACGCAGAACCCGGCCGCCTCGGCTTTGGCCGCGCTGGACGATCCCGCCCGCAAGGCCACCGAGACGTCCCTCACACCGCTATCGCGCAGGTTCGCTGCGTGGGCGTGGCCCTGGCTGCCGTAGCCGACGATGGCGACCTTCTTGCCTTTGATCAAGCCGAGATCGGCATCGGCATCATAATAGACTTTCATGTGGTCCCCATCGATTGGCGTGCTCGGTGCGTCGAAACCCCATGACGCGCCGCAACGCAATCGCTTTTACCTTTAACTGGCGCGCGCGGCCGCATCCGCCTACCGTTCGCCGTCAAGCCAGGGGACTGCCCAAGCCATGAACGCGCCCATTCCAGCCCATGTCTTCAAGACCGCGCTGCCACGCCCGGGGATTGTGCATCTGCGGCATCTGCCCGGTGAAGATGGGCTCACGCACCTCCCCTATTACGACACCGTGCGCTTCCTCACCGATCCGCTCGCGCAGACCAGGCGCAGCTATGCGCGCTATGGTCCGGTGTTCCGCGTCAACCAGTTCGGCGGCTGGAGCGCGGTGTTGATCGGGCCCGAAGCGAACGAACTCGTGCTGTTCGACCGCGAGCGCAATTTTTCGAGCGCCGGTGGCTGGGGCCCGATCCTGCATCGGCTGTTCCCGCGCGGACTGATGCTGCTCGACTTCGAGGAGCATCGCCAGCATCGCCGCGCCTTGGGGATCGCGTTCAAGCCCGAGGTGATGCGCGCCTACTGCGACGCGCTGAACGAGGGGATCGCGCGCCGCGTGGCCGAGTGGGGCGCAGCTGGCGGCGTGAAAATCTATCCGGCGGTCAAGCAGCTCACGCTCGATCTTGCCGCGACCGCGTTCCTCGGGCTGCCTTGGGGACCCGAATCGGCGCGGATCAACAAGGCGTTCGTCGATATGGTACAGGCGGCGGTCGGCGTGGTGCGCGGTCCGGTGCCGGGCACCAAGATGGCACGCGGGGTGAAGGGCCGTCTGTACGTCTCCGCCCTCTTTGGGCGCGAAATCGCGGGGCGGCGCGGCTCGGATGCGCCCGATATGTTCACGCACCTGTGCAACGCCACGGGCGAAGACGGCGCGCTGCTGACCGAAGATGCGATCGTCAAGCACATGGTGTTCATGATGATGGCAGCGCACGATACGCTCACCTCGTCCTTGACGATGATGGTGCATCACCTCGCGCGCAATCCCGATTGGCAGGAGCGGATTGCTGCGGAGGCCTCCGCCGTCGCCGCTCCCCAGCTAGAGCCTGATCGGCTCGGCGATCTTCCGCTGACCGACATGGTTTTCAAGGAATCCCTGCGCCTCAACCCGCCGGTCCCCTCGGTCCCGCGCCGCGCGATCCGCGCGTTCGAGTTCATGGGCCATCACATTCCGGCTGGTACCCACATCGGCATCAACCCGATGCTCACCCACCGCCTGCCCGAACATTGGCCCGATCCCGACCGCTTCGATCCGCTGCGTTTCACGCCCGACGCGGTCGCCAAGCGCCATAAATATGCGTGGGTGCCCTATGGCGGCGGCGCGCACATGTGCATCGGGCTGCACTATGCGACGATGCAGGCGAAGGTCTTCGCCTTCCACCTGCTGCGCGGCTGGCGCGTCACTGCGGCGGGCCCCGAGCCAAAGTTTCAGCTATTTCCCATGCCCAAGCCGCGCGACGGGCTCCCGGTGCGACTGGCGGCGCGGTGATGCCCCAATCGACGGTGCGGGTTTTGCCATAAAACCCTGATCCGATCGGGCCGCATAACGCAGCTTCCGGGGCGCACCTTTCTTGGAAATCGGTGCGCTCGCGCTCGTGCCCAAGTTCGGCGACCTGGTCAGACTATCTGCGCTCAGCCGCTGGCGATCGGCGGCTCGAGCGTGCCGAGCCACGCAACCGTCGCCAGAACGGTAATGCCGAGGGATAATCGCTGTGCAATCCCGGCGCGACGCCTCGCCGCGCCGGGATCATCCGACGGAGTGATCAATAGGGCGAATAGCCGTAGCTGTAATGGCGGCCATAGGGGCGATAGCCGTGATAGTCCTGATAGCCGCGATAATCCTGGCGGCCGCGATAGTCCCGGTATTGATTACCGTAACCATATCCATAGCGGTTGCCATATTGTGAGCGCCACCGGTCGCGCGCATGCTCGCGCTGGTGCTGAAGGTCGAGAGCGTAGTCCGCCTCGGCATGCTGATTATCGAGGTCGCGGTGGAGTCGGGCGTGCTCCCAAGGCGTCAGTCCCTCTTCGTGAGCCTGCGAATGCTGCTCTTCGAGGGCGTCGTGCACGTCGCCATGCTCTTCGTCGAGCTGCTCGTGCTGATGCTCGTGCCACTGGGCATTGGCGGCAAGAGGCAGCGCGAAGCTTGCAAGAAACGTCGCGCCAATGGCAGCGATAATCGATTTGCGCATAACATCCTCCTCATTCGGGAAGCCTGTCTACAACGCGCCGATTGAACAACGCGTGAGGCAAGTTCGCAGTCACCGTTCAGCATTTGGGTTGCCATGCGACCAGACCGGCTGTTTCGCGCGAGGTTTGCCCAGAACGCGGCCATTTGCTGGCCAAACGCGTGTCCGTTCTTGGTCTTCGGAAATGACAAAGTAGCAACGCCACCCGCGCTCCCAGCGTCCGAAGTGCGGAAGTGGATGCCGTCAGGGAACGCAGTAAGGCTTCCGCCCCACCGATGCTTTGCGCCAGACTGGCAGGCCTTCAGGCGGGTGCGGTCGCGCCCAGATGGATCAGCGCGATGTCCACAAGCACGCGACTGTCGCTCTCGGCCAGTTCCGCGAACGCGGCCGTCGCCGCCGCGTAAAGGCTGTGCGAGAAGGATGGTCCACGTTCGTGGAGCAGGTTCGTCTCGCCGCCCGCGCGCAGATCGCGCACCAGTCCGCGCAGATCGCGGTAGCGCAGGCGCATCGGCTCGACGTCCACCACCGGCTCGGCGAACCCGGCGCGCTGCAGCAGGCCGGGCGCTTCGGCCGGATCGACCATCGGGTGGACGCGCGGCGTCACGCCGCCCGTCACCGCTTCTTCGGCGGCGAACAGCGCGCGCCGCAGCGCGCCCAGCGTATCGCCGCCCGGTAACACCGCGACGAAACGCCCGCCGGGCCGCAGCACGCGCCGACACTGGACGAGGCAGCCGGGAAGATCGTTGACCCCATGGAGCGCGCCGACGCTTGCGATCAGATCGAAGCTGGCGTCAGCGAACGGCAGCCGGTCCTCGTCCGCCTGAACGGCGCCAGCCGCGTGCGCGAAGGTGTGGCCGGAATCGAGCCGCGTGACGCGTGCGGCGGGCAGCCCGATCCGCCCATCGCGGCATCCCAGATCGAGCGCATGTTCGAACCGCCGCCCGTCCGCCGCGAGCCGTGCGAGTAATTCATCCGCCAGATGATCGTGCAGCATGGCGACCGTGCCGAAGCGCAACGCGCCACGATCGCGTCGCAGGCGGCGCAGCGCACGGTCGAACGGTTCGGCGCTCATGCTTACCGCGCTTAACGCGGGACTGGGCGCGGGCAAGCCCGGCGGTCAGGATCCGGCGCGATGCCCGTCCTCGCCCACCGTGCGTTCGCCGCCGCCCCCCGCGCGCTCGCCGCCGCGTTCGCGCTGATGCTGCCGCCGCGCTGTCCGGGCTGCGGCGCGGTAGTGGAGGGGGACGATCGCTTCTGCGCGCCGTGCTGGGGCGAGCTGCGCTTCCTCACGCCGCCGTGGTGCCGCTGTTGCGGGGAGCCTTTTGCCGAGGATGTCGGCCACGCCGCGCGCTGTCGGCGCTGCACGCAGACACCGCCCAGCTTCGATGCCGCGCGCGCCGCGCTGGCCTATGCCGATCCGGTGCGGCAGGTCGTGCTGACGCTCAAGCACGGCGATGGTACGCACCTCGCTCGCGTGATGGCGGCGCAGATGCTGCGCGTGGGGACGGGATGGTTCGGGCCCGACGCGCTGATCGTCCCCGTGCCGCTCCACCGGTGGCGGCTGTGGAAGCGTGGATACAACCAAGCCGCGCTGATCGCGCACGCGCTGGCGAAGCGCACCGGCGCGGCGATGGCGGTCGATGCGCTTGTCCGCATCCGCTCCACCTCCGCGTCGGGTGCGATGGGCCGCGAGGCGCGCTACGCCAATGTCGCGGGCGCATTCCGGGTGGCCCGGCCGGTCGCGGGCAAGCGCGTGGTGCTGGTGGACGATGTGCTGACCAGCGGGGCGACGGGGGAAGCATGCGCTGCTGCGCTCAAGCTGGCGGGCGCGGCCAGCGTGAACCTCCTTACCTTTGCGCGGGTTGTGTGGGATGGCGCGCGTCCCCAGAGTGATCCGCAGGGAGACGACCCATGGCCCATGTTGAAATCTACACAAAATTCCTCTGCCCCTATTGCGCGCGCGCCAAGGCGCTCCTGAGCCGGAAGGGCGCGGCGTTCGACGAGTATGACATCACGATGGGCGGCTCCAAGAAGGAGGAGATGCGCACGCGCGCGCCGGGCGCAAAGACCGTGCCGCAGATCTTCATCGATGGCAGGCTGATCGGCGGTTCGGACGATCTCGCCGCGCTCGATCACAAGGGCGGGCTGGACGCGCTGCTCGCGGCGTGAGCGATCCGATTTCGATCGCGGTTGTTCAGGCGCGCACGGGCACCGATCCCAAGGTCAATGCGGACTTCATCCGTGTTTCGCTGGAATCGGCGGCCGAACACGGCGCAAAGATCGCCTTCACCCCCGAGATGAGCGGGCTGCTCGAAGCGAACCGCGCCCATGTTCTCGCGCGCGCGACGGTGGAGGAGTTCGATCCCACGCTCGCAGCCGCGCGCGAGGTCGCCGCGCGCACCGGGATTTGGGTGCAGCTCGGCAGTCTGGCGATCCGCGCTGAGCCCCTCGCTGACCGCCTGGTCAACCGTGCGTTCCTGATCGATGGCGGCGGCGCGATCGTCGCGCGCTACGACAAGGTCCATCTGTTCGATGTCGATCTCGGCGAGGGGCAGCGCTACCGGGAGAGCGCCACATATTCGCCCGGCGACCGTGCGGTCGTCGCAGGGACGCCCTGGGGACCGCTCGCGCTCAGCATCTGCTATGATGTGCGCTTCCCCGAACTTTACCGCGCGCTTGCGGTGGCCGAGCCCGTGATGATCGCGGTTCCCGCCGCCTTCACCCGGCCAACCGGCGAGGCACACTGGCACACGCTGCTGCGCGCGCGCGCGATCGAGACCGGGGCATTCGTGATCGCGGCCGCGCAATCGGGCCACCACGAGGACGGCAGAGAGACCTTCGGGCACAGTCTGGTCGTCGATCCGTGGGGACAGGTGGTGATGGACATGGGGACCGAGCTTGGCGTGCGCTGCACCGCGATCGATCTGGGCGCGGTCACCTCGGCGCGGTCGCGGTTGCCGACGCTCGGCCATCGGCGCGCTTACGATCTGGTGACGCCGGGGATGGAACGATGACGCAAGAGGTATTGCACGAAACACGCGGCGCGCTGGGGCTGCTGACGCTCGACAGGCCGCAAGCGCTGAACGCGCTCAACATCGGGATGTGCGCCGCGCTGCACCGCGCGCTGGACATGTTCGCTGCTGATCCCGCCGTGCGCGCGGTAGCGATCCGGGGTGCGGGCGATCGTGCGTTCTGCGCGGGGGGCGATGTGGTCAGTGTCGCGCGCGCGGGTCGCGCGGGGACGGCGGGCTGGGAGGAATTCTTCACCACCGAATATCGCATGAACGCCGCAATCGCCGCCTTCCCCAAGACGTACATCGCGCTGATGGACGGGGTGACGATGGGCGGGGGCGTCGGCGTATCGGTCCACGGCCGCTACCGCGTCGCGACCGAACGCACGCTGTGGGCAATGCCCGAGACCGGGATCGGCATGGTACCCGATGTCGGATCGACCGCGGTGCTCGGCCGCATGGGTGCGCTCGGGCGTTTCCTCGCGCTGACGGGCGCGCGGCTCGATGGTGCCGAGGCGCTGGCGACCGGGGTGGCCACGCATTTCGCCGCGAGCGAGCAATTGGGCGCGATCGAGGACGCGCTCGCGGCGGGCGAGCCTGCGGACGAGGCGCTGGCCCGATTGGCGCAGGTGCCCGGACCCGCGCGGATCAGCGCCAACCGCGCCGCGATCGATCGGCTGTTCGCTGCTGACACGGTGGAAGCAATCCTTGCGGCGCTCGATGCCGATGGCGGCGAATGGGCGGCGAAGGAGGCGGCGACAGTGCGCCGCATGTCGCCCACCGCGTGCAAGCTCGCGCTGGCAATGCTCGCGCGCGGCGGCGTGGGCGATGTGCGCGCGGCGCTGCGCAACGAATACCGCGTGGTGTGCGCGCTGCGGCACGGCGATGATTTCTACGAGGGCGTGCGCGCGCAACTGATCGACAAGGACCGCACGCCGCGCTGGAACCCCCCTACGCTCGCCGAAGTCACCGACGCTGCGGTGTCGGCCTATTTCGCGATGCCCGAAGGCGGTGATCTGGCGCTGGGGTGATGTCGATGGTCTCGCTAGTTACGTTCCCGGCTGTTAGCGAGCCTCAAATTGGCTTGTGAGAGTGGAAAATGAAAGATCAGGACGCTGCGGACATGCAGCAGCTTTTGGCGACCCCTGGCCTTGCGGAAGCTCTGGAGAGCGATCGGTTCAAGCAATTTCTGGACCATGTTCCGGTTGCAATCGCTGTGGCGGAACTGCATCCATCGGAGGCGATCACATATTGTAACCTGGAGTTCGAGCGTCTGACAGGTCAGACAGCGGCGGCTATTGAGGGCAAGGACTGGAAGATACTTCCGGGCGTGGCGACAGTGCCCGGGGACGATACGCCTTTGGGTGAGGCGGTGCGATGTGATGAAGAATATATTGGAGCCTTTACAATAGATCGTGAAGGCGGCCAGCTGGACGTCGACGCATGGTCGAACACGATTGAAAGCGACGACGGGGTGCCGTTATTTCGGCTGGTTGCGCTCGCGAAGACAGGGCGACCAAGTCGAAACCCGAGCGAGCAACATGGTCAGAGCTTGCGGGATAAGGACGTCTTGCTTCGGGAGTTGCAGCACCGCGTCAAGAACAATCTCCAGATGATCACGGCGCTGATCCGGATGGAAGCACGAAAGTTTGCCGATGAAGAGACAGGCGAGCGGTTCGATCGGCTGGCGGGTCGCATCAATTCGCTGGCCCTGCTTTATGACCTCTTGTCGGGAGAGGGCGCAAGTGATGCCGTCGATCTCGGTGTCTATCTGAGCAAAGTGGCCTCTTCGGTGATGGAAGCTCATGCTATGGAGGGTATCCGACTGAATCTGAAAGTCGATACCTGGCCGGTTTCAATCAATGTCGCCATGCCGACAGGCCTGGTTGTTAACGAGCTGATGATAAACGCCCTGAAGCACGCTTTCGTGGGGCGCGACGGCGGTACAATCACGCTTTCCAGTCTGGTTGACAGTGATGGATGCCGCGTCGTCATTTCCGATGATGGTGTCGGTTTGCCGCAGGGGGCGACTTGGCCGCAGTCCGGCAAGCTTGGAGCAGTAATTGCTCAATCCTTAAAGCAGAATGCCAAGGCCCAATTGGAAGTCCATTCCGCGCCGAACGAGGGCCTGCGGGTCGTGATCTTCTTTTCTCGCGTAGCAGCTGAGCCCGCCGGAGTTTCAGAGTAGAAAAGCATCTCCGGATTCCTCTGTCGATCGACGTTCTGCGATGACCAACTTGGTTCCGAAGCCGCTCGTGGTGAATTGTACCTACCAGAAGCGGGACGATGTCGGCTGACCGCTTCAAGGCCGGGTTTTCGCCAGCACGCCGCCCCAGCAACAACACCCCGCGCTTAGCCCCCCACCGCCGCCAGCGCCTGCCGCGCGGGCACCGCATCGTCGAGCCCCGGTGTAGCAATCGCGGCCTTGAGTTCGCGCGCCGCCTCGCTCTTCATGCCATTGGCCTTGTAGGCCATGCCGAGGTGATAGCGGATATTGGGATCGCCCGGTGCCGCCTTGGCTGCGGCCTGCAGCAGTGCCAGAGCGTGCTTGGGATCGCGGCCGTTCTTGGTCAGCACCCAGCCATAGGTATCCTCGATCGTCGGCTGGCCTGGCGCGATCTGGTTGGCACGCGCGGCTGCCGCGACCGCGCGCGGGTCGCCGATTTCGTTGTAGGCAAAGGCGAGATTGTTGAGCACGGCGGCGCTGCCCGCAGCCGGCGTGTTCTTCATCGACAGATAGGTATCGATCGCGCCCCGCCAGTCCTTGCGCGTGATGGCCATGTCCGCGACCGCGACGCTCGCCATCAGATCCTTGGGATGTTTCGCGCGATAGTCCTGCAACGTCTTCATCCCCGCATCACGCTGGCCCATTGCGGCCTGGGCGCGCGCAATCAGCACCGCCACCTGCGCATTGTCCGCGCTCGCGCGGACGTGCTCGTATGCGGCGAGCGCGGCGGGGCCGCGCCCGGCCGCGAGATTGATATCGCCAACCATCTTGTCGACCGCGACCTTCTGCGGCGTGACGGCTCGCAGCCGCGCCGCGACCGCAAGCGCCGCATCCGGGTTCTTCGCGGACATTTCGAGCTGGATGAGGCTGACGTACGCCTGCTCGGTCGCCTTGCCGCCCAGCTTGGCCATGCCTTCGAGCGTAGCGCGCGCGTCCGACAATCCCGAAGGTCCGCCCACCGTCGCCTGGAAGCGCGCGAGCAGCAGCCGTGCTCCGGGTGCCGTGGGCGCAACCGCGACGAGTTGCTTGAGGGTCGCGAGCGCGGCGTCGTTCTGCTTGTTGGCCGCCTGAGCACCCGCGAGCAACTGCAGTGCGGCGGGATCGGTTGGGCGTTCGCGCGCGATCGCCGCCGCCTCGGTCAACGCCTGGCCGGGATTGCCCGCAGCGACATAGGTCTGCACCAGCGCCGCGCGCGGTTGCGGGTCGCGCGGATTGACCAGCACCGCGCGGCGCAGCCAGTCGAGCCGCTCGGGCCACGCCTTTGCCTGGCCGGCAACATCGGCGAGCAGCATGAGCGAGCGCACGTCCGAAGGTTCGCCCGCGACGATCGAGCGGAGTTCGGCCTTGCCCGCGTCGGCGCGATTGGTGACGAGGAACAGCTGCGCGAGGTTGCGCCGCGCGTCGAGGAATTTGGGGTCTTTCGCCAGCGCAGCGCGGAAATCCGCCTCCGCGCGCTTGGTATCGCCCATGCCAAGCGCTGCCGTGCCGTGCAGGTTATACGAGACCGGCAGATCGGGATGGGCGGCGATCAGCCGTTCGGCCGTAACAGCCGCGGCGCGATAATCGCGCAGGCGCAACTGCACGTAGGTGAGGCTCATCAGCGCCTGGAGCGATTTGGGATCGGTTTTGAGCACCCCGTTCAGCCCGGCGATTGCACCCGCCGGATCGCCCTGCGCGAGACGCGTCATCGCGATCTGCGTGTCGAGCTGCGGCAGGTTCGGCGCGAGCTTGGCGGCGCGCTGGTAGAAGCCCTGCGCGCTCGAGAAATCGCCCGTTTGCGCGTATGCTTGACCAAACATCGCCAGCGTCTGCGCATCGAGATCGGTCTGCTTGGCGAGCGGTTCGAGCGAGGCCAGCGCGCCGCGCGGATCGCCGCGCTGAAGCTGGACCAGAGCGAGCATCCGCCGGGCGATCGGATTGGCGGGCTGTTCGGCAACAAGCGCGCTCAACGTCTCGACCGCCACCCCCAGGTTCTTCTGCTGCATTGCAAGCCGCGCGCGCAGGAACTGCGCCGGGGGATATTTGTCGAGCAGGCCCTTGGTCTGGCCGAGCAGCGTCTGCGCGTCCTGGAACTTGCCTTCGCGCGCGGCGATCGCGGCGGACAGATAGAGCACAATCGGATGATTGGGGATCAGCCCCATCACCTCCTTGATATCGGTGCGCGCAGCATCGAGGCGGCCAAGATCGGACAGCGTCGCGGCACGTTCGAGCAGCGTTTCGATGCTGTTCGCATCGCTCTTGAGCGCGCGATCATAAAACGCGAGGCTCTGCGGCAGACCCTTTGTCGCGCGCACGATGCCGCCCTTGAGGTTGAGTGCATCGACATTGCCGGGCTTGATCGCGAGCGCGCGATCCACCGATCGCTCCGCCGCCGGAATGTCGCGTGACCCCGCCTGATAGCGTGCGAGATCGACGAGCGCCTCCACATTGTTCGGCGCGAGCCGAACGGCTTCCTCGATCGAGCGTCCACCTTCGGCGGTGCTACCGAGTGTGATCTGCGCGCGCCCACGCATCCGTGCGGCATAAGCACCGAATTGCGGGGGAATGCGCGGGTCGCGCGCCATGGCGAGCGCCTGGCTCGCCTTGCCATCGAGCAGCAGGGCATTCGCGGTCAGATGATAGGTTTTCTCGCGCGGAACTCCCGCCTTGATCGCGCGATCGATTTCGGCCTGCGCCGCAACCCCCGCGCCGCGCGCGAGCAGGACGCGCGCGAGCAGCAGGCGCGCGTTGGCATTGTTGGGATTTGCCTTGAGCGCGTTCAGCAACTCCACCCGCGCGGCGCGAAGGTCTCCGGCTTCGAAATGGTTGAAGGCTTGCGTGTATGCAGCCGCGCTCCCCGCCACATCGGCGTGAGCGGGCGCGACGGCAGCAACCAGTGCGGCGACGGCGGCGGCGTGGACAACGTACGGATGACGCAAGCGAATTCTCCCCGGCAATGAGTCCATGCTAACGGCCGTTCCCGTCCCCGCTTGTCAAGGCGCTAGACCCTGGCAAGGCTCGATCAGCTGATTTCAACCCCATATTGGCGAATGAGGTCGTAGAGCGTCGGGCGACTGACGCCGAGCAGCCTGGCCGCGCCGGTCACGCTGTTTTCAGACCGCGCCAGCGCGGTGCGAATCGCTGCGCGATCCGCAGTCTCGCGCACGGTCTTCAGATTGAGCAAGTCGCCATCGCCATTGGGCACCAGATCGAGATCCGCCGCCGTGATCCGCCGCTCATCTGAAAGCACGATCGCGCGCTTGATGCGGTTTTCGAGTTCGCGCACGTTGCCTGGCCAGTGCCAGTGCGTCATCGCGGTCAGCGCATCGGACGAAAAGCTCTTGAGCGGCCGGTCCATTTCGCGGCTGAAGCGGCGCACGAAGTGATGCGCGAGCAGCGTCGCATCGCCGAGGCGCTCGGCGAGCGCGGGGATTTTGATCGTGATCTCGGCGAGGCGGTAATAGAGATCCTCGCGGAACGTGCCCTCGCGCACCATCGCTTCGACATCGCGGTGTGTGGCAGCGACGACGCGCGTATCGACCGTGATCGGCTTGCGCCCAC
Source organism: Sphingomonadales bacterium (assembly GCA_038238915.1). Classification (GTDB taxonomy): domain Bacteria; phylum Pseudomonadota; class Alphaproteobacteria; order Sphingomonadales; family Sphingomonadaceae; genus JAVVHE01. Next base: position 62,957 of record JBBSFH010000017.1, on the reverse strand, counting down.
CGATCCGCTCGACCACGCGCTCCTGCAGAAACCGTAACAGCTTGACCTGCACCGACAGCGGAATATCGCCAACTTCGTCGATGAACAGGGTGCCGCCATTGGCAAGCTCGATCTTCCCCTCGGTCATCTTGATGGCGCCGGTGAATGCGCCCTTCTCGTAACCGAACAACTCGGCTTCGAGCAGCGTATCGGGGATCGACGCGCAATTGATCGCGACGAACTGGGCTTCGGCACGCGCGCTCTTGGCGTGCAGCGCGCGGGCGAGCACTTCCTTGCCCGTGCCGCTCGCGCCAAGCAGCATCACCGAGATGTTGTTATCGGCAACGCGCTCAATCATGCGTGTGACCTGAAGCATTTCGGGTGCCGCAGTAATCAGCCCGCCAAGCGAGCTTGCATCCACTTTGACTTGCAGGCGGCGGTTTTCGGCTTCGAGATCGGCGACGTGGAAGGCGCGGCGCACGATCAGGCCAAGCTCGTCGAAATCGACGGGCTTCTGGTAGAAATCATACGCGCCCATCGCCACCGCGCGCAGCGCGCTTTCGCGCGCCCCGTGGCCGCTCGCCACCACGATCTTCATTTCGCGCTTCAGCCGCAGCAGTTCGGCGAGTGCCGCGAAGCCCTCGGTCGTGCCATCGGGGTCGGGCGGCAGACCGAGATCGAGCGTCGCGACCGCAGGCTCGTGCATCCGCAGCAGATCGATCGCGGTCGCGCGGTCGGGCGCGACAAGGACGTCATAATCCTCGTAGCTCCAGCGAAGCTGACGCGCGAGGCCCTCATCGTCCTCCACAACGAGCAGCTTGGGACGCGGATCGGCGGCGAAGGTCGTCATCAGGCGGAGCCCGTAGGATAGCCGTCGGCGAGCGGCAGCAGGATCGTGAAGATACTGCCCTCATCCACCCGAGACACGACGCTGAGCCTGCCGCGCGCCGAGCGCACGATCTCGCGCGCCTCGTAAGCGCCGACGCCGAAGCCGTTCGTCTTGGTCGAGTGGAACGGCTCGAACAGCGCCTCGCGCACGAAGGCGGGGGTCATGCCCGCGCCGTGATCGACGATGTCCACGCGCGCGTGGACGCCCTCGCGCGCAATCGTCAGTTCGATCGGATCGCCGGACGCGCTCGCGTCGATCGCGTTTTGCGTCAGATGTTCGATCGCGGCTTCGAGGCGCGTACCATCGGCATCGATCCACATCGGCTGATCGCATGCGCTTTTCACCGTCAGCAGCGCGTGCGCGCGCCGCTTGCGTTCGGCCACGCCCGCAACCAGCTCACGCAGATCCACGCGCTCGGGCCGATCCCCCCGCTCCCCCGCGCGCGCGCCGAGCCGCGCGAGCAGATCGTTCATCCGGCCGACCGAATTATTGAGTGTTGCCGCCATGTCTGCCTGGAACTCCGGGTTGGATCCATGTTTCTCCGCGTTACGCGCGACGAGGCTGAGCTGGCTGACCACATTCTTTATGTCGTGGAGAATAAAGGCGAATCTGCGGTTGAACTCATCGAACTTGCGCGCCTCCGAAAGCGCGCGCTGGCTTGCGCTCTCGGCGATATAGCTCGCCGCCTGGCGGCCTGCGGTACGCAGCAGATCATAGTCCTCCCAGTTGAGAGGCCTGTGCGCGAGGCTGCGCTCGACCACGATGAAGCCCGCGAGCCGATCGCTGTGGATCAGGGGGACGATCAGCCACAACCGCCGGTCGGTCGCCCAGTCGGGCGCGGCGAGATCGCCGTGACCTACACCGTCGCGCAGTTCGTCGAGGTTTACGATGCGGCCTTCCTGCGCGAGATATCGCGCCAGCGGCGCTTCGGCGGGCACTTCGACGTCGATCGCCAGCGGGTTCCAGCGCGCGGCCATCGTAAAATGCTCGGCACCGTCGCGCGTGAACAACACTCCGGCCGGGCTGTCGACAAGTTGGCAGACCGCGCGCACCACGCGCTCGGGCAAGGTGCCGTCACCATCGCCCGAGAGCGTGCCAACGAAGCGGCGCTGTTCCTGTCGATAGTCATATTTATAAGCAAAGAAATTCTTGTTCACCTGCACCCGCGCCCACGCGCGGAATTTGCCCGACAGGATTACGACCGCCGCCAGCATCACGCCCGCGAAGACAAAGCCGATCTGGAGCAATCGGCCCCAATCCCCGCCGACCAGCCGCAAGCCGTAGCCGAGTGCGGACATGACGACGAGATAGCCGCCAATGCCAACCAGACTGAACGTCTGGAACACCACCTGGCGCGACAGGCGGATGCGCCACTGCTCGGAACGCTCGGCGGACAGTGCGATCAACGGCACGACCAGCGCGTCGACCAGTCCGCGGATGTTGAAAAGATCGCTGCTGAGGTGGCCAGTCAACAATTGCAGCGTGTAAAGATTGAGATCGTAGCTGAACAGCCCGCCGACCGCGATGCACAACAAGCGCACGCTCCACCGCGATGAGACCGCCGTATTGACGTAGAGATTGTGCGCGAGGACAAGTCCGCCAATCGCCACCGTCATGCGTGTCATCAGGAACAGCAGCGCGAGAGAGTTGGGTGACCCATCCGCGTTGGGTACGCGTAGCCCGCCGAGATCGACGACGAGCTGGAACGCGATCGTGCCCGCCAGCAGCAGTCCGACGCCGCGGGTCGATCCGCCGCGCGTGGCTGGCGACCACGAGCGCGTGAGCAGCGCGAGGATGAACGCAATCCACGCGCCGGTACGCAGGCTTTCCGCGGGCGAAAGCAGGAACACGGCCACGCCGCCACGCGCGGCTGCAGCGACATAGATGAACGCCCACGCCGATGTGATCATCGCTGCGGCGATGAGCCAGCGGCCTGACGGATCGGTGCCAGCTCCACGCCGAAGCGAGCGCACCGCGAGGACCGCGAAGAAGAAGCACGCGATCGCGTGCGCGACGAGCCCGGCTTCGGTCAGCAAACTGTCCTGTCCTTTCCGCCCCCCGGCGGCAAAATCAGCGCGAGCCGTCCCGCCATAGCACAACGCGCACCGTTTGAATCAAGATCAGAAGATCGAGGAAGAGGCTGTAATTCTTGATATAATAGAGATCATATTCGAGCTTGCAGCGCGCGTCCTCGACGCTTGCGCCATAGGGGTAGTTGATCTGCGCCCAGCCGGTGATGCCGGGCTTCACCACGTGCCGCTCGTTATAGAACGGAATCTGGCGCGCGAGATCCTCGACGAAAAATGGCCGCTCGGGGCGCGGGCCGACGAAGCTCATGTCGCCCTTGAGGACGCAGACCAGTTGCGGCAGCTCGTCCAGCCGCGTCAGCCTGATGACCTTGCCTACCGTCGTCACCCGCGGATCGGATTTGGTCGCCCAGATCGGCTTGCCTTCCTTCTCGGCGTCGGCGCGCATCGAGCGGAACTTGATCACGTCAAACGGGCGTCCGAAGCGGCCGACACGCTGCTGGCGGTAGAAGATGGTGCCGGGGCTGGTCGTCTTAACGAGGAGTGCGGTCACCGCCATGAACGGTGAGGCGACGATCAGCAGCGCGAGGCTGGCCAGCAAGTCGAACAATCGCTTGCCAACGATCGAAAGCTGGCTGCCCGCGGCGTAGCCATCGGTGAAGATGAGCCAGCTTGGTCGCACCGAATCGAGATCGACCCGCCCGGTCTCCTGTTCGACGAAGCTCGAAATATCGCTCACGCGAACGCCGGTCATGCGAATCTGGAGAAGATCGTCGAGCGGCAGCGCGCCGCGTCGCTCCTCGATCGCCACCACGACCTCGCTGACGCCGTCGGCCTCGACGACGGCAGCCGCCGACGGGATCGCGTCGCGCGCCTGCCAGTTCAGCACCTCGGGCGGGTTGGCGGTCATCCGCACGTAGCGCGTGACGAGAAAGCTCGCTTCGGGCGACGCGGCGAGGATTTCGAGCTTGGCTGCGCGGCTGCCCGCTCCCAGCACGAGCACGCGCCGACGGAAGCTTTTCCACCCGACAAGCCGCAGGAACAGCCAGCGCGCGATGAGCGTGCTGAAAAAGGCGAAGACGACGGCATACAGCGAGATGGATCGCCACAGTGCGACATCGGGAAAGAAGAAGAACACCAGCGCGAGCAGGATCACCGACGCCGCCACCGCCACCGCCATCCGCGTGACCGCGACGCGCGAGGAGCGGTAGGAGGCGGCATGATACACGCCGACCGCGAGCATCGAGAGCCACGTCACGACGGTGAAGGTGACGAGCCCGGCCATGCGCTGCGAAAGCGGGGACTGCGCGAGATGCGCCTGCGCCGCGCGAACCGTCCACGCCAGTTCGGCGCACGCGAACAGCAGCGCGATTTCGATCATTCCCAGCGCGAGCAGCGGGGCGGGCAGATGCTGGCGGAACAAGCGGATCATGCGGTGCTCGTCGCCCTTCGGCTGGCGCGCACCGGTGCTTGAATGCTCGGCGGCGATGTGGGAGCCGCCGGTATAGACATGCATGGGGGCGGAGCGAAAGCCAACATTGGTCGTTCATCCAAACTTATGGGGGGCGCGTCTTTTCGCCGTATTAACCGCGCCATGAGCGCCCAGTCCTGATGGAGAACCAACTCATGCCTGCACCGCTCTGGCCTGTGATCCTTTCGGGCGGCGTGGGCGCGCGGCTATGGCCGCTCAGTCGCGCGGCCAGCCCCAAGCAGCTGCTCGCGCTTGCCGGACCCGAGACGATGATCCAGGCGACCGCGCTGCGCGCTGCCGATCCCGCGCGCTTTCATCCGCCGATCGTGGTCGCGGGCGAGGCACACGGTGCCGCGATCCTCGAACAACTCGGCGCGGTGGGGCGGATGCCCGAAGCGCTGATCCTCGAGCCTGCTGGGCGCAACACCGCGCCTGCGATCGCGCTCGCCGCGCATTGGCTGGTGGGCAAGGGCGAGGGCGAGGCGCTGATGCTGGTGATGCCGTCTGATCATGTGATCGTCGATATCGCCGCGTTCGTGCGCGCGGTGGAGGCGGCGGTTCCACACGCGCAGGCTGGGTGGCTGGTGACCTTCGGGATCCGCGCGCACACACCCGAGACGGGGTACGGCTATATCCATCTGGGCGAGGCGCTGGGCGGCGGCGTGCGGCGGGTGGAGGCGTTCGTCGAGAAGCCCGCGCTCGAAACCGCGCAGGCCTATGTCCGGGGCGGGCACCATGCGTGGAACGGCGGCATCTTTTTGATGCGCGCCGATCGCTATCTGGAGGAACTCGAAGCCCACGCACCCGAGATCGCCGCCACCACCGCGCGCGCGATGGGCGCGGCGACTGCCGACGGCACGACGCTCCGCCCCGATGCGGCGATCTTCGCCACCTCGCCGTCCGATTCGATCGATTATGCGGTGATGGAGCGCGCGGACCGGGTGGCGGTGGTTCCCGTGGATATGGGCTGGAGCGATGTCGGATCGTGGGACGCGCTGCACGCGATCGCTGACACCGACGTGCAGGACAACGCCATCGTGGGCGACGTCATCGCGATCGACAGCCAAAACTGCCTGATTCGCAGCGAAGGCCCGCTGGTCGCGGCGGTGGGGCTCGACGGTGTTACCATTGTCGCAACGCACGATGCGGTGCTGGTGGTCGGCCGTGGGCGCGCGCAGGATGTGAAGAAGGTGGTCGATCGGCTGAAGGCGATGGGCCGTCCCCTGGTTTAAGGATTTTAACGATGAAGGCAGTGTGGAACGGCGTTACGATCGCGCAATCGGACGATACGATCGTGGTGGAAGGCAATCATTATTTTCCCGCCGATGCAGTCGATCCCTCCGTGCTCAAACCCAGCGGGAAAACATCGCGCTGCGGCTGGAAGGGGCTCGCCAACTATTACTCGATCTCGGCGGGGGGCGGTGAGAACACCGACGCGGCGTGGTACTACGCCGATCCGCTGCCCAAGGCGGCGAACATCAAAGGACGGATCGCGTTCTGGAAGGGCGTGACCGTCACGGACTGAGCGCCATCGGGGGGACTGATGCACGACGCTGAATGGATCGCGGCAACGCACAAGCGCCACTATGCCGATCTGATGGCGGTGCTGCCCGGCTTCGTGGGCAGGTTGGGATGGGACCGTGCCGCGATCGACGCGTATCAGCTTGGCCGCCTGCGCGCCCTGATCGCGCACGCGCAGGCGCATTCACCCTGGCACTGCCCCCGGCTGGCGCATCTCGATGCCGCGACGATGACGGTGGCAGACCTCGCCTCGGTCGCGCCGATGTCGAAGGCCGATCTGATGGCCAACTGGGACAGGATCGTCACCGTGCCCGCCGCGACGCTGAGCGGGGCCGAAGCCTTCATCGAAACGCTCAAGTCGGACGACTACTGGCTGGGGACGCTCCACGTCGTCTCGTCGGGCGGATCGAGCGGACAGACGGGTGTGCTCGTCTATGGCTGGGAGGCGTTTGCCGAGCATTTCGCGGGGTTCTGTCGTGGGCACATCCCGCTCATCATGACGATCGCGCTGCCCACCGTGCTCCGCGCCGCTTCGGTCGCCGCCGATAGCGCGCGGCATATTTCCTACGCGATGTCCGAAGCATTCGCGACGACGGGCAATCCGACGCTCAAGGCCCCGACCACGCTGCCGGTGGCCGAGATCGTGCGGCGGCTGAACCGTGCGCAGCCGCAGTTCCTCCACAGCTACCCGAGCGCGCTGGCGATGCTCGCGGGGCTGGCCGAGCGCGGCGAATTGACGATTGCGCCCGAGATCGTGCTCTCGTCGTCCGAACCCCTGTCCGGTGAGCTCGAGGCGCGGCTGCGCGCGCTGTGGCCGTGCACCATCCTCAACTGCTGGTCCGCGACCGAAGCGTCGGGAACCTTCCCCTGCACCGGCGATGCGGCGTTCCACGTCAGCGAGGATCTCAATATCATCGAACCCGCCGATGGCCCCGATGGCGGGGTTTACGTGACCAATCTCTACAATCCGGTGATGCCGCTGATCCGCTACCGGATCGAGGACCGCTTCGAGTTCATGGACCGCGCGTGCAGCTGTGGTTCCGCCTTCAGCGCGGTTCGCGCGGTCGGCGGACGGGTGAACCGCATGTTCGAGTATCCCGGCGGCGCGAGCGTCAGCACGGTGGTGTTCGAGACGCGGATGATCGCGACGCATGGCATCGTCAACTGGCAGGTCCGCCAGACCACGCACGGGGCCGAGGTGCTGATCGAAACGCTGGGCGACGCCGATGCGCCCGGTTTGCGCGACCGGCTTGAAATCGCGCTCGGCGAGGCGGGGGTATCAAACCCGCAAGTGCGCGTGCAGGCGGTGCCGGCGATCGCGCGCACCAGCGGCGGCAAAATCCAGCGCTTCGTTCCGCTGACGGCGTGAGCGCGCCGCTCAGGCGGGCGTCGCGTCGATCGCGGTGCGCGTGCGCAGCGTGATCACCGCGACCGCCGCGATCACCAGCGCACCGCCGATCCACAGGCGCGGCGTTACCGGATCGCCGAGCACCACCACTGCCAGCGCCGCGCCGAGCACGGGGGACGGGATCAGCAGCGGCGCGAGCGTTGATACCGGATAGCGGCCGTAGAGATAGGCCATGCCCGCATGGCCAACCAGGCTGGAGAAGATTGCCGAGTAGGCGATCGGCCACAGCGCCCCGAGCGACAACGCGCGCGCCGCGCTCAGCGCGCCGGGCTCGAACACGAGCGAGGCGAGCCCAAGCATCGGCGTGGCGGTCAGCCCGATCCAGGCGAAGATCGTGAACGGCGATACGCCGCTCAGCCCGCGCAGCAGCACCGCGCCGCTCGCGTACATCAGCGCAGCGATGATCGTGAGCCACAGCGCCAGCCCCTCGCCCGCCAACCGGGGATCGAAGCCGATGATGGCGACGCCGACCATCGCGGCGACGATCGCGGCGATCCGGGCGATGTGGATGCGCTCGCCCAGAAAGATCACCGCGAGCACGAGGCTGAAGGGGACGCCCAACTGACTGACGATCGAGAGCGATGCGATGTTGCTCGCGTGTTTGAAGGCGATATTGAGCAGCGCGATCCACAGCGCGCCCTGCGCGAGTGCGGCACCAAACAGCGGCCGCATCCGCCCCGGCACCCAGCGCAGCCACGGCAGGCAGACCGCGAGCACGATCGCATAGCGCAGGAACGCGGCGGTCAGCGGTGCCACCGCGCCCACCGCGAGCTTGACCGCGACCGTATTGCCCGCCCAGGCCAGATTGACCAGCGCGAGCAGCAGAAAATCGCGCCGTTTCACTCGCTTGCACTCACCGTAAGGCGGTCGGGTGAGACGGTCACGCGCTGCAGGCGTAGGCGGAACGGATCACGAGCATGCAGGTAGCAGGGAAAAGTGCGGCCGCAATATTTGGCCAGCCGCTGACATGATCGATGACGCTCGCGCGTTCAGTGCTGCGCGGGCTGGGGGGGTGGATCCTGATTGGGGTTCGGCGGATCGACGTCGCGCACCGCCGTGGACGTGCCGTTATTGTCGCCCGTGCCCGCCGCAGCCGCCGGAGCGGTCGATGCGGACGTGGCTATGCCCGTGTCGCCACCGGCGGCGGCGGCGGCGTCGGCTGTACTGGTGGATGCAGGCGCTGTCGCTGTGGTCGTCGTCGTCTCGGAAGACGTGACGATAGAGGCATCATCCGCCTTCTTGCCGCACCCTCCCAACCCGGCGAGTGCCAGGCACGTCAGAAGGAGGAGCGTTGGTTGTCGCGACATTGGCGGTCTCCTTGGGGTTGAGGGGTGGACAATCGGGAACGGTGACAACGGCACTTTGCTTCACCCACGTGAAGCGTTCACGTGTGCGCGCATCGGATACGGGAACCTTGTCGTACAATTTGCGGGGCTTGGGCAATCGCGCGTCGACGATGAACGCCAGCCCGCGCTGGCAGGGGAGCAAAATCCTGTAGTATAAATTGTCGCTCTCGCCAGCTTCTATCTCCAGGTTCATCGGAGTCTGATAGGTCGCGATCGTCCGCCAATTGTCTGCGTTGACGAAGCGGTAGGGATATGCGCTCGATGTGGCGACCAGCTCTGTCGCGATACGAGGAGAAACTGGCGTCAACTGCTGCACAAACAGGGAGAGCGGCTGCTTGTCCGTGAGCATCAATGCCGACTGGCCGACATTCTGCAACTCGATCGCGACGGCGACCAGCACACCGCGTGGACTGGCGAGCGGCGCGGCGGTGGGCGTGACAGTAATCTTCATCCTGGGCGCGTCCGGCCGCTCGATAAAATAGTAGAAACAGGCCAGCAGCAGCGCAATCGTAGTCGCCGCCGCCTGGACGCCCGACAGCCCATCGCGCCACGGTGCGAGCTGCGTTCGGCGCAGCAACCAGACGCCGATTGCCCAGCCGAGGAGCAAGAGGATCGGGAACCAGTAGTGCAAGCTCGGTGCCCCCCAACCGACGCCTATCCAAATCTACCATCGGTCAATAGTCAAGCACTATGCCGCCTCCTCGAACTGCAGCCGCGCCAGCCTCCCGTAGAGCCCGCCGCGCGCGACGAGCTCGTCATGGCGCCCCTCTGCCACGATCCGCCCCGCTTCGAGCACGATGATCCGGTCCGCGCCGCGCACGGTGGCGAGGCGGTGCGCGATGACGATCGTGGTGCGCCCGAGCATCAGCCGGTCCAAAGCGCCCTGCACCAGATGCTCGCTCTCGGCGTCGAGGCTGGAGGTCGCCTCGTCGAGCAGCAGGAGCGGCGCGTCCTTCAGCACCGCGCGCGCGATTGCGATGCGCTGGCGCTGGCCGCCCGATAGCCGCGTGCCCGATTCGCCGAGGAAGGTCTCCAGCCCCTCGGGGAGCGCGCGCAGGAACTCGGCCGCGTTCGCGGCCTCGGCGGCGGCCCACACCTCGGCATCGGTCGCGTCGGGGCGACCGTAGAGGATGTTCTCGCGCGCGCTGGCGCCGAAGAGTATCGTTTCCTGCGGCACGAAGGCGATGCGGCCGCGGACTTCGGCGGGGTCCGCGCTGGTGAGTGGGACGCCGTCGATGCGGATTTCGCCTGCTTGCGGATCGTAGAAGCGCTGGATGAGCTGGAAGATGGTCGATTTGCCCGCGCCCGATGGGCCGACGATCGCCACCGTTTCGCCCGGGCGCACGACGAGGCTGAAATCGTGCAGCGCCGCCGCCTCAGGCCGGGTGGGGTAGCGGAACTCCACGCCTCGCATCGCCAGCGCGCCGCGCGGGGGCTGCGGGAGTGCGATCGGGTGCGCTGGGGCGCGGATGGCGGGGACTTCGCGGAGCAGCTCGGCGATGCGCGAGGACGCGCCGATCGCGCGCATGATATCGCCGTATGTTTCGCTCAACGCGCCGAACGCGGCCGAGGTGATGATCGCGGCGAGCACGAAGGCGGTGATGTCGCCGCCCGTCATCCGCCCCGCGATCACGTCGTTCGCGCCTTCCCATAGCACGAGCGTGATCGCGCCGAACACCAGCAGCATGATCGCCGCGGTCATGAAGGCGCGCATGGTGAAGCGTTTGCGTGCGGTGCCGAACGCGCGCTCGACCGCGCCCGCGAAGCGGTCGGCGGCGCGCTGCTCCTGCGTGAAGGCCTGGACGATCTTGATCGCGGACAGCGATTCCTGGACTTGGCCGGCCACGTCCGCGATCCGCTCCTGGCTCGATTTGCTAAGCGCGCGGACGCGGCGGCCGAAGAAGATGATCGGGAACAGCACGACCGGGATCACGAGCAGCATCAGCCCGGTCAGTTTGGGGCTGATGAACGCCATGTAGATCAGCCCGCCGATGCCCTGGACGCCGTTTCTGAGCGCCATCGAGAAGCTGGTATCGACGACCGTCTGGATGACGGTGGTGTCTGCGGTGAGGCGCGAGGCGATCTCGGACGGGCGGTTCTCCTCGAAGAATCCGGGGTGGAGTGCGAGCATGTGCCGGTGCACCGCCATGCGCAGGTCCGCCACGGATCGCTCGCCGATCCAGCTGACATAATAGAAGCGGATCGCAGCGAAGATGGCGTTCACCGCAACCACCATCAGCAGCAGCTCGAAATAGCGCGCGATCCCCGCTGCGTGCGCCGCGTTGAAGCCGCGATCGATGATCAGCTTGAACATCTGCGGGAACGCCAGCCCCGCCGCCGCCGCGATCACGAGGCTCACCAGTGCGATGATCAGTTCGGAGCGGTAGGGGCGGACGAAGCCCCAGATCAGGCGCAGTTCGCCGAGCTTGCGGGGCGATCCGGCGGCGGGGGGAGTGTCTGCCGAAACGGCGGGAGCGGCAGTGGCCATCGCGCCCAAGTAGCAGCCCGCGCGCATGCGCCCAAGGGGTGGGGGCACGATCGCGGACGGTAACCGATTTTGCCGGACCGGTGCCGAACACCTCGCAAAAGCGTTGCCGCGAAATAGATAAGCCGTCCCCCGGAGGACCCGACATGCGTTATAAAACCCTCGGCCGCACCGGCCTCTTCGTGTCCGAACTCTGCCTCGGCACGATGACGTTTGGCGGCGGCGAAAAAGGCCCGTGGGCGGCGATGGGCGCGTTGCCGCAGGAAGGTGCCGATCCGCTGTTCAAGGCCGCACTCGATGCGGGGATCAATTTCATCGACACCGCCGACGTCTATTCGAACGGCATTTCCGAAGAGATCACCGGTCGCGCGATCAAGGCGCTCGGCGTCGCACGCGATTCGGTGGTGATCGCCACCAAGGCGTTCGGCCCGATGGGGGACAGCCTTCCCAACCAGCGCGGACTATCGCGCTACCACCTGATCGAGGCGTGCCACGCGAGCCTCAAGCGCCTGCAGCTCGATCACATCGATCTCTACCAGGTCCACGGCTTCGATCCCGCGACCCCGATCGAGGAAAGCCTGCGCGCGCTCGATACCCTGGTGCAGCATGGCCACGTCCGCTACATCGGCGTGAGCAACTGGGCTGCGTGGCAGATTATGAAGGCGCTGGGCACGTCCGAGCGGCTGGGCCTGCACCGGTTCGCCTCGCTCCAGGCCTATTACACGCTCGCGGGCCGCGATCTCGAGCGCGAGATCGTGCCGCTGCTGCAAAGCGAGGGCGTCGGCCTGATGGTGTGGAGCCCGCTCGCGGGTGGTTTCCTCTCGGGCAAATATTCGGGCGGCGCGGACGTGGGGGATAGTCGGCGGACCAAGTTCGATTTCCCCCCGATCGACCTTGCGCGCGGCGACAGGGTGATCGAGGCGATGCGACCCATCGCGCACGCCCACGGCGTCTCGGTTGCGCGCATCGCGATCGCGTGGCTGCTGCACCAGCCGGTGGTGACGAGCGTGATCGTCGGTGCGAAGCGGCTCGATCAGCTCGAAGACAATATCGGGGCGACCGAAGTTTCGCTTGCCGCTGACCAACTGGCGTCACTGGACGAGGCGAGCCGGTTGCCCGCGGAATATCCGGGCTTCATGCTCGAATTCCAGGGCAAGGGCCGGCGGGACCAACTGGCCGCGCAGACGCGCTAATCCTTATCCTCCCCCTCGGGGGAGGTGCCCGAGGGGCGGAGGGGGTCTCGGCGCCCGGCACCCCCTCCGGCGCTTCGCGCCACCTCCCCCGGCGGGGAGGAATATTCTTACTTCAGGAGACCACGCCTATGCTCACCCTCTACTACGCCCCCGGTTCGTGCAGCCTCGCGACCCAGATCGCCATGCAGGAGGCGGGCGCGGACTATACGCCGCATCGCATCGATTTCGCCGCGCAGGAGCAGCGCGCGCCTGAATATCTGAAGATCAACCCGCACGGCCGCGTCCCCGCGCTGATGGCGGACGGGCATGTGATCACCGAGAACCCCGCGATCCTGAGCTACATCGCCGAGCGCTTCCCCGAAGCGCGCCTGATCCCCGAGACGCTGACGGGCCGCGCCTTTGTGCGCCAGCTGCTGTCGTTCTTCAGCGGCACCGTCCACACCAGCTTCGCGCACATCTTCCGCCCCGAACGCTATGTCGGCGAAGGGGGGCCGATCGACGCTGCGAAGACGACCGCGCGCGCGTCGCTCGAAGGGTATTTCGCCGAGATCGAGGCGATGTTCGCGGCGTCCGAATGGGCATCGCTCGATGGGTTCAGCGTCGCGGATGGCTATCCGTTCGTCTTCTATCGCTGGGCACGCAAGCTGGGCTTCGACATGCGCGCGCACGAGGCGTGGACGAAGCATGTGTGGCGGATGCTCGACCGGCCCGCCGTCATCCGCGCGATCGAGATCGAGGGCGCCGCGCGCGCGGACTGGATCGCGGTGGAGGGGGACGCGGCATAGCTCGCGCGCCTTCGCCCTCCGCCGCGCACTCGCGTGCGCGGGGAGGGTTCGGGCGCTTGGCCGACCCCGGTCGGGGCCGACGGCGGTTCGTTCACGATGCTTCGCGGTCCAAGGCGGCGGGCCGTTTACTAGGTCGTGAACCGCAGCATGGGGGGGTGATGGGACGCCCTGGCGCTCGTTGCCAGGGATGCCGGTTCGCTGCCCCGCGCGGGGCGACCGCGCGGGAAACGAAAATGTTTGAGCCCTGGCCGGACTTATTGCGTCCCCACCCACATGATCCCTACCGAGCTGAGGCCACCAGGAAGCAGCCCCGCCATCTCACCCGTCCGCGCGCCGCCTAGCGCGCGGGGGGCTTGGCAGTGGTGAACCATATCGGTTCCTACAGTGGAAGGGAAATTGGGTAAAGATCGGGTGCCTATGGCTTAAGCGTTGGCCCACCCCGCCCCCTCCGCCCTTCGGGCACCTCCCCCAGAGGGGGAGGATCAGCTGTCGATCGGGATGTGGCCGGGCATGTCCGCGACGCGGGCCAGCCAGCCCTGGATATGCGGATAGCGCGCCAGATCGAAGCCGCCATCGGCCGCGACATGCGTGTAGGCGTAGAGCGCGATGTCCGCGATGCCGAACGCGGTGCCCGTCATCCACGCGCGGCCCTTGAGGTGCGATTCCATAATCGCCAGCGCCTCCTCGCCCGCAGCCTGCTTGGCGGGGATCTGCACGCGCTTGGCCTCGGGCTGGACATTCCAGCCACCGCCGTAAGTCGCCCAATAGCGCAGCGTGGCGATGTTAGGCTCGTGGTTATACTGCTCCCAGAACAGCCATCGCAAAGTATCCGCGCGCGTGAAGGCATCGTGCGGCATGAAGTGCGTGCCATCGGCCAGATACCACAGCGCGGCGTTGCTTTCGGGGAGGAAGTGATCGCCGTCCTGCAACACCGGGATTCGGCCGTTGCTGTTGATGTTCGCCAGGAATTCCGGCGTGCGCGTCTCGCCTTTCAGGATATCATATTCGCGCCGTTCGTAGGCGCGGCCGAGATGGGCGAGCAGCAGGCGGATTTTGTAGCAGTTCCCGCTCGCGGCGAATTCATGCAGGATCAGGCTCATATCACCTCCAAAACGATCTTGCCGACGTGGGTGGATGCTTCCATGCGCGCGTGCGCACCGGCGGCCTCGCCAAGTTTGTAGGTGCGATCGATCACCGCGCGCACTCCGCCGCTTGCGATCAAAGGCCATACCTCGCGTTCGAGCTGGCGCGCGATCGCGGCTTTGACCGCGACGGGCTGCGGGCGCAGCATCGAGCCGGTCATGTGGAGGCCTTTTCGCATGATCAGGCCGATATCGACCTCGGCTTTCTGGCCGTGCTGCGTTGCAATCGAGACGTGGCGGCCGCCGGGCGCAAGGCAGACGAGGTTGCGGGGGATGTAATCGGCCGAGATCATATCGAGCACGATGTCCACCCCTTTGCCCCCGGTCAGCCGTTCGACTTCGGTGACGAAATCCTGGGTGGAGTAATCGATCGCCGCCTCGGCCCCGAGTTCAACCGCCGCGCGCGCCTTCGCCGCCGAGCCCACGGTGACGATGATCCTCGCCCCCATCGCGCGCCCCACCTGGATCGCGGTGACGCCGATGCCCGATGTGCCGCCGTGGACGAGCGCGATCTCGCCCGCGCGCAGCTTGCCGCCCTCGATCAGGTTTTTCCAGACGGTGAAATGCGTTTCTGGGAGGCTCGCGGCCTCGATCATGGTGAGTGCGCCGGGAATGGGCAGGCACTGTCCCTCGGGCGCGGTTGCATAGTCTGCATAGCCCCCGCCGATCAGCAGCGCGGTCACTTTCTCGCCGCCCTGCCAGCGGTGCACGCCTTCACCGAGCGCGACGATCTCGCCCGCCACCTCGAGCCCGGGGATGGTGGGCGCGCCGGGCGGCATCGGGTAGCGGCCCTTGCGCTGGAGGATATCGGGCCGGTTCACGCCGGCCGCATGGACGCGGATCAGCACCTCGCCCGGCGCGGGCGCGGGAACGGGGCGCTCGACGAGCTGAAGGACTTCGGGGCCGCCGTGTCCGGCGGGATCGATGGCGCGCATGGTGGTGGGGAGTGTCATGCTCGGAGCCTTACCGCGCGGGCGGCAGGCCGTCACGCGATCGCGGTCGCCCGGTCGAGCACATCGGTCGCCCACTGGTTGAGGCTCTTGCCCGCGAGTTCGGCGGCGGTCGCCGCGCGTGCGTGGAGCTCGGGCGGGATGCGGAACATGACCTGGCCGGAGTAGGGGCGCTGGGGGGGGAGGCCGGTCTGCTCGCTCATTTCCAGATAGAAATCGATCGCCTCGTGGAAGGCCTTGCGCAGTTCGTCGATACTCTCGCCGTGAAAGCCCACAATATCGCGGATACCCGCTACACGACCGACGAACGCCTCGTCCTCGTCCGAATAGCGGATGCGGGCCGAATAGTCCTTGTAGCACATCACATCGCTCAAGACGTTACTCCATTGCGTGAGAGGAACTCGCGCGCTTCGAGAATCTGATACGGTTTCGCCTCCTTGCGCGGATGCGGACGCACCGTCGGCCAGCGATCCTCGCCGAGCACGAAGCCGACGTGGCTGCCCTTGCCCTCGATCACTACACATCCAATGCCGACCATAAGGTTCTCGATCCGGCTCCATGCGAGCGACTTTGCGACAGGGTTGACAAACATCGCCGCGAGGGTCGCTTTTTGCTTGCTGTTTACGCTAGCAGATAGGGCGGTAATCGCCGGTGCTGCAAGAGCAGTGATGCAAGAGCGTAGGTGGTTCGGTGTGGATTGATCAGGTCACGACCGCTATAATGGGCCGGTGGACGCCGACGATCTCCTTCCCGCGCGCAGCGACGATCCCCTCGCCGCGCTCGCACGCCAAGACCTCGATCCGCTGAGCGTCGCCGAACTCGATTCGCGGATCGCCGCATTGCAAGCCGAGACGCTGCGCACGCGCGCCAAGCGCGACGCCGCCAGCACCACCCGCGCCGCCGCCGACGCGCTGTTCCGACGCGGCTAGACCCAAACGCTGTCAAGGGCTTGCGCGCCGCCCAAAGCAGGATGACATTCGCACCATAGCCGGGCGACGCCCCGCCCCCCGGCCATGGAGACTGCGATGCCCTCCTTCGCCCGCGAACTCGAACACACGCTCCACAACGCGCTGGCCGAATCCGCCAAGCGCCGCCACGAATATGCCACGCTCGAACACCTGCTGTTCGCGCTGATCTCGGACACGCACGCGAGCGCGGTGATGCGTGCCTGCTCGGTCGATCTCGACGATCTGACGACGGCGGTGTCCCACTATCTCGATACCGAACTGGGTTCGCTGAAGGCGGATCAGCAGGTCGATCCCAATCCCACGGCGGGCTTCCAGCGCGTGGTGCAGCGCGCGATCCTGCATGTGCAATCGAGCGGCCGCGAGGAGGTGACGGGGGCGAACGTGCTCGTGGCGCTGTTCTCCGAGCGCGAGAGCCACGCGGTCTATTTCCTCCAGCAGGAGGATATGACGCGGCTCGATGCGGTTTCGTTCATCTCGCACGGCATCGCCAAGGTGCCCGGCATGGGTGAGCAGCGGCAGATCAAGGGCGCGGACAAGGATGAGGATGTGAGCGAGAAGCCGAGCGCCAAGCAGGGCAAGGGCGGCGAGAGCGCGCTCAAGCAGTTCACCGTGAACCTGAACGAGAAGGCGAAGCTGGGGAAGGTCGATCCGTTGATCGGGCGTACCGCCGAGGTCGACCGGACGATCCAGATCCTGTGCCGCCGATCGAAGAACAATCCGCTGTATGTGGGCGAGCCTGGAGTGGGCAAGACCGCGATCGCCGAAGGCCTGGCGCGCAAGATCATCGAGGGCGACGTGCCCGATGTGCTCAAGCCCGCGGTGATCTATTCACTCGACATGGGTGCTTTGCTTGCGGGCACGCGCTATCGCGGCGATTTCGAGGAGCGGCTGAAGAACGTCATCACCGAACTGGAGAAGCTGCCGCACGCGATCCTGTTCATCGATGAAATCCATACGGTGATCGGCGCGGGGGCGACTTCGGGCGGGGCGATGGATGCTTCCAATCTGTTGAAGCCCGCACTGAGTTCGGGTGCGATCCGGTGCATCGGCTCGACGACCTACAAGGAGTTTCGCAGCCACTTCGAGAAGGATCGCGCGCTGCTGCGCCGCTTCCAGAAGATCGATGTCAACGAGCCTTCGATCGAGGATGCGATCCTGATCATGGAAGGTCTGCGGCCTTACTATGAAGAGCATCACAAACTCAAATATACGGCCGAGGCGATCAAGGCTGCGGTGGAACTGAGCGCGCGCTACATCAGTGACCGCAAGTTGCCCGACAAGGCGATCGACGTGATCGACGAGGCGGGAGCAAGCCAGATGCTGCTCGAAATCAAGAAGCGCAAGAAGGTCATTACGCAAAAGGAGATCGAGGCGGTGATTGCCACGATCGCGCGTATTCCGCCCAAATCGGTCAGCTCGGACGACAAGGCGGCGCTGGCGACTTTGGAGGCCGATCTCAAGCGCGTGGTGTTCGGGCAGGACAAGGCGATCGAGCGGGTGGCGTCTGCCATCAAGCTCGCGCGTGCCGGCCTGCGTGATGCGGTCAAGCCGATCGGGAACTATCTATTCAGCGGGCCGACGGGCGTGGGCAAGACCGAGGTGGCCAAGCAACTTGCTTCGATCCTGGGCATCCCGCTGACGCGCTTCGACATGAGCGAGTATATGGAGCGCCACTCGGTCAGCCGCCTGATCGGCGCGCCTCCGGGCTATGTCGGCTTCGATCAGGGGGGGTTGCTGACCGATGCGGTCGACCAGCATCCGCACTCGGTGCTGTTATTGGACGAAATCGAGAAGGCACACCCCGATCTGTTCAATATCCTGTTGCAGGTGATGGATAACGGCAAGTTGACCGACCACCACGGCAAATCGGTGGACTTCAGGAACGTCATCCTGATCATGACGACCAATGCGGGCGCGGCGGATATGGCGCGCGAGGCGGTGGGCTTTGGCGCGATGGCGCGCGAAGGCGACGATGCGGAGGCGATCAAACGCATGTTCTCGCCCGAATTCCGCAACCGTCTGGATGCGGTAGTGGCGTTCGACTATCTGCCGCCCGCGATGGTGGCGCGCGTGGTCGAGAAGTTCATCCTCGAGCTCGAACTGCAACTGGCGGACCGCGAGGTGCACATCACGCTCAGCGACGAGGCGAAGGCTTGGCTCACCGAACGCGGTTACGACCGGCTGTTCGGCGCGCGGCCGATGGGGCGGCTGATCCAGGAGAAGGTCAAGCAGCCGCTCGCCGAGGAACTGTTGTTCGGCAAGCTGGTGAATGGTGGCGAGGTGCGCGTGGAGCTGAAGGACGACGCGCTGGCCTTCGAGATCACCCCCGCCGCGCCCAAGCCCAAGCCCGCGCGCCGCAAGAAGGGCGAGGAGGCCGCGAGCGAAGCGCCCGACGACGAGGCGGTGGAGGCCTAGGCCGCCATCAATCCCTCGAACAGCCGACGCCCGTCGGTCCCGCCGTGCGCGGGATCGGACAGGCGCTCGGGGTGGGGCATCATGCCGAGCACGTTGCCGGTTTCGTTGAGCACGCCCGCGATGTCGCGCGCCGAGCCGTTGGGGTTGTCTCCGGGCGCATAGCGGAAGGCGATGCGGCCCTCGCCTTCGAGCCGGTCGAGCGTGGCTTCGTCCGCGAAATAGTTGCCGTCGTGATGGCCGACCGGGATGCGCACCGTCGCCGCGCCCGCGTAGGCGCGCGTGAAGGGGGTGGTGGTGTTGACCGCGTGGAGGATCACGTCGCGGCAGACGTAGGCCAGCCCGGCGTTGCGCAGCAGCGCGCCCGGCAGCAGCCCCGCCTCGGTCAACACCTGGAAGCCGTTGCACAAGCCGAGCACCAGGCCCCCGCGCGCGGCGTGCGCGCGCACCGCCGCCATCGCGGGGGCGCGCGCGGCCATCGCGCCGCAGCGCAGATAATCGCCGTGTGCGAAGCCGCCGGGGAGGACGATCAGGTCTTGGCGGGAGAGTTCGGCGTCGGCGTGCCACGCCATGGTGACGGTGGCACCTGCCTGTTTGAGGGCGACGGCGACGTCGCGGTCGCAGTTCGAGCCGGGGAAGACGATCACAGCCGCCTTCATGCGATCTCGATCCGGTATGCCTCGATCACGGTGTTGGCGAGCAACCGGCGGCACATGGCATCGACGCGCGTGTGGGCGGCGGTGGGATCGGTGTCGGCGAGATCGAGTTCGATGAGCTTGCCCTGGCGTACTTGGTTGACATCGCCGAAGCCGAGGCCGTCGAGCGCGTGGTGGATGGCGCGGCCCTGGGGGTCGAGCACGCCAGGCTTGAGGGTGATGGTGACGCGGGCGATCATGGGGCGGGGATAGGGGGTGGTGGGCAAACTCGCAATGTCAGACGACTTCCCATTGCGCCCCAAAACCAAAAGGGGCACCCCCAACAGGAGATGCCCCTAATCTGGGAAGCCGGGAATCCGCCGTCCGAAGACAACTGCCGATTGAACCCCGACTTTTCGCTTCTGAAAATATGGAACCAGCGAGCCAATGTCAACGGGTCTGGACGACAACGACATCCCTCAGCTAGCTATGCTGATCTCCCCAGAGCGGCTCGCAGCCTTTCAAAAGCTGACCGGCTCCACTCGCGCCGCGATCGAACTCCACCGTGACATGCTCAGGCTCAACGCTCAACTCATGAACGTAATCGCCTGCGTCGAAATTGCGCTTCGCAATGCTGTTTCAGACAACCTGACTTCGTTCTTTGGCACGCCAGACTGGCTGACACACCCGCCAGCACCGTTCCAGTGGAGGAAAACCGAAAACGAAAATGCCAGAAAAGCTCTGGATAGCGCGCGTCGTTCCGAGTACGCCAAGCTCTCTCAATCTGAGAAGGCTGCGCTTGAAGTGACGGCGTTTCCTCATGGTCGCCCTGTAGCGATCCCTCATCTGAAACGAGCCATCGAAAGACGCAAGCAGATCAATGTTCCGATCGGCAAGGTGATTGCCGAGACTACTTTCTATACATGGAAGCGCCTCTACAGTGCCGATTACGAGCAAACCCTATGGCGTCCAACGCTTAAACGAACATTTCCCGACAAGAAGCTGAAGCGCGCGACTGTCGCAGAAAATCTGGAAGTGCTCTATCAAGCGCGCAACAGGCTCGCGCACCATGAACCCGTTTTACGCAGGAGACTGCGCGATGCTCTCGTATCGATAAAGTTTGTAGGAGAAAACCTGCTTCATGCTGACTCAGCTTTGCCCACACCGCTTCTAAAGATGATTGGGCCAGACCTTGAAGCAACGGAAAAGCAAGCCGCCGCGTTGCATGCCGCACTAGATTCTTTCGTCGCTTGATGTGCTCGTTCGGGCGGACGCATAAGCCATAACTTACCGGCTCAATCATCAGGCCGCGCGCGCCGAAACCCCCAAGAAGGCCGGGACCGGCCCCTCCCACACGCGCTCGCTATTGCCGTTGGCGGCAGCCTTGGGCGCGGCGCGTGGCACTGGCGCAGCGCGCACCTCGGGTTCGCGCCGTGGCGCACGCGCTTCGCGGGGTTCGCGTTCGGGGCGGGGGTCGCGGGGTGGGCGGGGGTCGCGGGCGCGGGCGGGTTCGGGGGTGCGATCGGGCTGGGCGCGGGGGGCGCGGGCGGCGCGGTCGGCCGAGGCGGCGCGGGGTTTGGCTCCGGCTCGGCGGCGGTCGCTGGCGCGAGGGGTGGGGTCTTCGGCGGTGTCGGACACCGGCTGGGCGGCGGGAGACGCCGCCTTTGCGGGCACGCCTTCGCGCGGGATCGGCTGGCCGATCAGCTTTTCGACATCGGCGATCTTCTCGGCATCGTCTTCGGTGGCCAAGGTGATCGCGGTGCCGGTGTTGCCCGCGCGGCCGGTGCGGCCGATGCGGTGGACGTAATCCTCGGCGTGGTGGGGGACGTCGTAGTTGATGACGTGGCTGACGCCCTTGATGTCCAGCCCGCGCGCGGCGACGTCGCTGGCGACTAGCACGTTGATCTCGTCGCCGCGGAAGCGATCGAGTTCGCGCAGGCGCTCGGGCTGTTCCATGTCGCCATGGATCTGTCCGACGCGGACGCCCGCTTTCTTGAGACTATCGTATAGCTCGCGCACTGTGGTCTTGCGATTGCTGAACACCATCGCGCTGGTGACTTCAGGTTGCAGCAATATCCGCCGCAGCGCCTCGCGTTTGCCGCGCGATCCAACCTGTACCAGTAACTGCGTGATGTCCGCGTTGGTGCTTGCCGCGCGGCTGGTCTCGATCAGCTTGGGTTCGCGCAGGAACTTGTCCGCGAGCTTCTTTACCGGGCCGGGCATCGTGGCGGAAAACAGCAATGTCTGGCGTTTGGGCGGCAACAACGAGCAGATGCGTTCGACATCGGGGATGAAGCCCATGTCGAGCATCCGGTCCGCCTCGTCGATCACCAATATCTCGACACCACTCAGAAGTATCTTGCCGCGCTCGAACTGGTCGAGAAAGCGGCCGGGGGTGCAGATCAGCACGTCCACGCCCTGCGTCAAAGCGCGGTCCTGATCGCCGAACGCGACGCCACCGATCAGCAGTACCATGGTGAGCTTGTGGTTGCGGCCGTATTTGACGAAGTTCTCGCTCACCTGCTGCGCCAATTCGCGCGTCGGCGCGATGATCAGCGAACGCGGCATCCGCGCGCGCGCGCGCCCCTCGCCAAGAATATCGATCATCGGGAGCACGAATGCGGCGGTCTTGCCCGTGCCGGTCTGCGCGACGCCGATCACATCCTTGCCCATCAGCACGGCGGGGATGGTCTGCATCTGGATCGGGGTCGGCGTGGTATAGCCCGCGTCGGTCACCGCGCGCAGCAAGTCTTCGGACAAGCCCAGTTGATCGAAAGTCATGAAGTTCCTGTAATCGCGGGGGGTCGACTCCGCCGCGCGGCCGTCCATAGTCTTTGCCGGTTATTAACGCCAGCTATTAAGGCTTGGGCGCACGGTGTCGGCGAATTTGTTCGATGAAGCACGCGCCGCCAGAACGATCGATGATGCTATCATGCCCGGCGCACAGTTTTCCCGCCTGCGTGCGGCGATAGTAGAAGCCCTGGTAGAAGCCCAGAAACGGGCAATCGGCGGCAAACGACATGTGCAGCCGCTCGCCATCATCGAGCAGAAGTTCGATCGTGCGATCGCCGAGCACGGTCGCGCCCATGATTCGGTCGGCTTCGACGCACGCGCGCCGATCCCCGCTGGAACCCGGCGTATCGTGGCCAGCCAGCGGCGGCGGCGCGACCGGTACGCGCGCGACCCGCGGGTGCGGGCGTGGGGAGGGCCGTGCCACCTGCGCCACAGCCGCGCTGGACACGAGCGCAAACAGCGCGACGGCGAGCGCGCGGCGATCGAAGTTCACCACCCCCAAGTGCGGCCCGGGCATTGAATAGCAAGTGAACCGGGAAGCGCCCGGGTGTAGGGGAGGCCATGGTGCAAACGCCCCCGCTGACCGATGCCGCGCGCGCCGCGCTGATCGCCGCTGCCGGACCGGACGGCGCGAGCGAAGACATCGGGCTGATCGCGCCGCGGCTGACCGATTGGCGCGGGCGCACGCTCGGCGAGGCTTCGCTGTTGTTGCGGCCCGCAAGCGTCGGGGCGGTGCAGGCGATCGTGCGCGCCGCCGCAGCGCACCGGGTTGCGCTGGTGCCGCAGGGGGGACGTACCGGGCTGGTCGGTGGCGCGCTTCCCGCGTCCGGCCGCGCCGCCGCGCTCCTCTCCACCGAACGGCTGACCACCATCCGCAGCATCGATGCGGACGGGCTGACGATGGTCGCCGAAGCGGGCGTGATCCTGCAGGTCGCGCACGAGGCCGCCGCCGCGGTCGGCCGCCGTTTTCCGCTCAGCCTTGCCGCGCGCGGCAGCGCCACGATCGGCGGGCTGGTTTCGACCAATGCGGGCGGCGTCCAGGTGCTGCGCCACGGCACGATGCGCGCGCGTGTGCTGGGGCTGGAGGCGGTGCTGCCCGATGGATCGCTGCTGCGCCAGCTTGGGCCGCTGGCGAAGGACAATAGCGGGCTCGATATCAAGCAGCTGCTGATCGGGGCGGAGGGCACGCTGGGCATCGTCACCGCTGTCGCGCTGGCGCTCGCACCCGTGCCGCCCGAGCGCGTGGTGGCGTGGGTGGGGCTTGCGAGTCCGGCCGATGCGCTGGCGTTGCTCGGCGCGTTGCGCACTGCGGTTGGCGATCAGATCGAGAGTTTCGAGCTGATGCCGGGCGAAGCCGCGCGGCTCGTCGCGGCGTACCTGCCCGGACACCGCGATCCGTTGCCCGGCCATGCGTGGGCAGTGCTGATCGAACTCGGCGGCACCGGCCTGATGCTGCCGCTGGAATCCACGCTCGCCGAGCATGCGCAGGATGCGGTGATCGCGGCGAGCGAGGCGCAGGCGGCGGCGCTGTGGGCGATCCGCGAGGGTGTGCCCGAGACCGAGCGAATGGACGGCCCGGCGGTCAAGCACGATATCGCGCTGCCGGTCGCCGCCGTGCCCGTGTTCATGGCGGGGACCGAGGCGGCGATCGCCGCCGTTTCGCCCGCCGCGCGCGTGTTCGCGTTCGGGCATCTGGGCGACGGCAACCTCCACTATAACGTGCGCGCACCGATCGGCGCGGGGCCCGGTTGGCTTGCCGCCAACGCGGGGCCGATCACGATGTTGGTCCACGACCGCGTCGTGGCGGTGGGCGGATCGATCTCGGCGGAACATGGTATCGGCGCGTTCAAGGCGGGCGAACTCGCGCGGCTGGGCGATCCCGCCAAGCTGGCCGCGATGCGCGCGATCAAGCGCGCGCTCGATCCGCTGGATATTATGAATCCGGGGAAGCTTGCGCTGTAGTTCTCCTCCCCCGCTTTGCGGGAGAGGAGTAGGGAGGTGACGATGACTTCCGATCCGCTCGCCCAAGGCCTTGCCGCGCTTCGTGCGGGCGACGCCGCCACTGCCGCGCCCCTGCTCGAACGCGCCGCCCTTGCCGCGCCCGCCAATGCCCGCGCGTGGTTCGGGCTGGCCACCGCGCACCGCGCGCTCGGCGACGCTGAGGCCGCGCGCGCCGCCAGCGAGCGCGCGCTGGCGCTCGCCCCGCGCGAGCCACAAATCCTGATCCTCAAGGCCGATCTCCTCGCCGACGCGGGGCAGCATGAGGACGCAGCCCCGGTCTATGCGGGTGCGGTGCGCGCGGCGGGCGATCCTGCGCGGCTGCCGGCCGCACTCGCCAGCGAAGTCCATCGCGCTGCTGCGGCGGTCGATGGCCATGCCGCGCACCAATCGGCGCGTCTGGAGGCTGCGCTGGCGGAGGCGGGATTCGTGGCGGGCCGTTCGTCGCCCCGATTTGCGCGCGCGCTCGATCTGATTGCCGGGCGCGCGCAGATCTACCCGCAGCAACCAAGCCGCTTCTATTTCCCCGGTTTGGCACCCACCGAATGGTTCGATCCTGCGGATTTTGCCTGGATTCCCGCGCTCGAAGCTGCCGCGCCCGCGATTCGGGCGGAATTGCAGGCGGCGCTCGATCTGCCGTTCGCGCCGTATGTGGAGGCGGATGCGATCCGGCCGGGTGCCGACGATCTGGGCCTCGCGGGGAACGCGGGCTGGAGCGCGCTATATCTGGTGAAGGAGGGGGTTCCTGCGGAATCGGCGCGTTTCCCCGCGACGATGGCCGCACTCGCGCAGGTGCCGCTGTGCGACAGCGCGGGGACGCCATCGGTGCTGTTTTCGCGGCTGCGTCCGGGCGCGCGTATTCCCCCGCACCACGGCTTTCTGAACTCGCGGCTGATCTGCCACCTCGCGGTAATCGCGCCGCCGGGCTGCTGGCTGCGCGTCGGCAACGAGCCGCGACAGTGGCGCGAAGGCGAGGCGTGGGTGTTCGACGATACGATCGAGCATGAGGCTGCGAACGAGAGCGCGTCAGACCGCACCGTGCTGATCTTCGACATCTGGCGACCCGAGTTGACCGGTGAGGAGCGCGATCTGGTGCGTGCGCTGTTCGCGGCGACCCGGCGGGGCGGGATGGGCGTTTAGCCGCCCAGTCCTCCGAGGAACGCATCCGCTTCCACCGTTACTGCGGTCTTGCGTTCCGCACTCCAGCCCGCGAGCGTTCGATACGGCATGGCGAGACGCGGGTTTGCGGCAAGGCGACCGTGCTGGCGGATCAGGAAGGCCCAGTAGAGATAGTTGAAAGGACAGGCGCGTGGCCCCGTCTTCTGCTTGACGTCGAACGCGCAGTCCGGACAGAAGTCCGACATGCGGTCGATATACGCGCCCGATGCCGCATAAGGTTTGGACGCCATCCGTCCGCCATCGGCGAAGACTGCCATGCCGAGCGTGTTGGGCATCTCGACCCATTCGTGCGCGTCCGCATACACCGCCAGATACCAGCGCTCGATCTCCCTTGGCGCAATACCAGCCAATAGCGCGAAGTTCCCCGTGATCATCAGGCGCTGGATGTGGTGCGAATAGGCGTGGCGCGCGGTGCTCCCGATCGCTTCGCGCAGGCAACGCATGTCCGTCTCGCCAGTCCAGTAGAAGGCGGGCAGGGGCCGCGTCGCCCCGAGCGCATTCTCGTCCGCGTAGCCGGGCATCAGCGCCCAGTAGACGCCGCGGACATATTCGCGCCAGCCAAGGATCTGCCGCACAAATCCCTCGACCGCGTTCAATGGTGCGGCTCCCGCGCGCCACGCAGCCTCGGCGGCGTGGCAAACCTCGCGCGCGCACAGCAGCCCCAGGTTCAACGCGGGTGCGATGAGCGAGTGGAACAGGAACGGCGAGCCCGCCTTCATCGCATCCTGATAGTCGCCGAAGCTGGGCAGCACATGGACGATGAAGTCGTCGAGCGCGAGGAGGGCTTCGGCGCGGGTGACTGGCCAGCCGAATTCTTGCGTCATGCCAAAGTGATCGCTGAATCGTCGCTCGACCAGCGCGATCACTTCGCGCGTTGTCGTATCGGGCGCGAAACGTCGGCGTTCGGGCGGGTGCGTCTGCGCGGGGAGGCGCTTGCGGTTCTCCGAATCGTAATTCCATTCGCCGCCTGCGGGCTGCTCGCCGTCCATGAGAATCGCGTGTTCGCGGCGCATCTCGCGGTAGAAATGCTCCATGCGCCAGACGCGCCGACCGCGGGTCCATTCAGTGAAACGCGCGCGGCTGGCAAAGAAGCGATCGTCCGGGCGTACTTCAACCGGAACACTGGTTGTGCCCGCCCAGCTTTCGACCACTTGCAGCACTCGCCACTCCGATGGCTCGGTAACAACCAGCCGGTCAGGCCGATGCTGCGTGATTGCGCGCACAACTTCGGAGGTGAGCGAGCCGCTATTTCCTCGCGCATCGAGCCGAACATAGTCGACCATGATCCCGCGCTGGCGCAATTCGTCAGCGAAGTACCGCATCGCCGACAGGACGAGCACAATCTTCTGCTTATGGTAAGGGACGCAGGTGAACTCTTCGGCCGCCTCGATCATGAGCACGGTGTCGCGCCCGGCATCGATGTCGGCGAGCGCGGGCAAGTCTGTGGTCAGCTGATCGCCGAGGATCAGACGCAGAGACGTCACGCCCGGTTTGCCCGTGGAATCGTGGAGCACAACGGCGTCACCCTGCCAAAATCAGGCGCTAATAGCCCCGCGCAGCGGCGAACGCGGTCGCCTCGAGCAGCGCCGCTTTCGCCGCTCCGCCCGGGAATCGCGCGAGCGCTTGCGCGGCGCGGTCCGCGTACAGCCGCGCGCGCGCGCGCGTATCGTCGAGCGCGCGGGTGGCATGCAGGATCGCCACCGTGCGATCGAGATCGGCGTCCGCCACTGCGCGGCCTGCCATCGTCTCGCCGAGGAACGCACGGTCCGCGCCGTCGCTGCGCGCATAGGCCAAGATCACCGGCAGCGTCACCTTGCCCTCGCGGAAATCGTCGCCCTTCGCCTTGCCCATCGTGTCCGAGTCGGACGCGTAATCGAGCACATCGTCGATCAACTGGAATGCGATGCCGAGATTGCGGCCGAAGCCTTCGAGCGCCTCGGTGGTGCCGTCCTCGCGTTCGGCAACGACGCCCGCGATCTCGGCGGCGGCGGCGAACAGCGTGGCGGTTTTGGCGGTGATGATCGCCAGATACCGGTCCTCGTCGGTCTCGATGCGGCGCTGCGCGGAGAGCTGATCGACTTCGCCCGCCGCGATCACCGCAGACGCGCCCGAGAGGATCTTTAGCACGCGCAGCGAGCCGTCCTCCACCATCAGTTCGAACGCGCGGCTGAACAGGAAATCGCCGACCAGCACCGAGGCGGCGTTGCCCCAGATGATGTTCGCGGTGCGCCTGCCCCGGCGCAGCCCGCTCATGTCGACGACATCGTCGTGCAGAAGCGTGGCGGTGTGGATGAACTCGACCGCCGCCGCGAGCCTGTGATGGCGCGTGCCGCCGTAGCCGAGCAGCCGCGCGCAGGCGAGCGTGAGCATCGGCCGCAGGCGCTTGCCGCCACCCGCGATCAGATGCCCCGCGAGTTCGGGGATCAGCGCAACGGGCGAGCGCATCCGGTCGAGGATTACGTGGTTGACCTCGCCCATCTCGGGCGCGACCAGCGCCAGCAGCGGATCGAGGCTTGGATCGGGTGAGGGCGCGGCGATCGCGCGGATCGGGGTGACGGTAGCGGTCAGGGTTTGCTCCACGCGATGTTGCAGCGCACATAGGCGTAACGCCCGGACGCGCCAAGCGGTGCGATGTTGCCGCGCGGGCCTAGAAAAAATGCCCCGCGCGCGCGCGCTTGGTGGCGAGATAGGCGGCGTTGTCCGCGCCTTCGCCGACCGCGAGCGGCACACGCTCGGCAACCGTCACGCCCGCAGTTTCGAGCGCGCGCACCTTTTCGGGGTTGTTCGTCAACAGCCGCACCGAGCTAACGCCGAGCGCGCGCAGCATCGCGGCCGCGAGGCGGAAATCGCGCTCGTCACGCGCGAAACCGAGCCGCTCGTTCGCGTCGAGCGTATCGAAGCCCTGGTCCTGCAGCTCGTAGGCGCGCAGCTTGTTGATCAGGCCGATGCCTCGCCCTTCCTGCTGGAGATAGAGCAGGACGCCGCCTTCGATCGCCAGCCTCGCCATCGCGGCGTGCAGTTGCGGCCCGCAGTCGCACCGCAGCGAGCCGAGGATGTCTCCGGTCAGGCACGAACTGTGCAGGCGGGTGAGCACTGGCCGCGCCAGATCGGGCTGGCCAAGCATCAGCGCCAGATGTTCGGGGCCGCCGCCGTCGCTGCGGAACGCGATCAGCTCGCCCGCACCCTCGACCACGGGCAGCCGCGCGCGGCCGACGATGCGCAGACTTGGCGCGCGGTCGAAGGCGAGAACGTCGGCGATCGAAACCTCGACCGCGCCCGACGCATCGGCGTCTGCGTCGGCGAACACCGCCGGCAATAGTCCGGCGATTTTTGCGAGCCTGATCGCCGCCGCCGCCGCATCGGGCGCCGCGAACGGCATCGACCGGAACGGGCCTTTCATTGGCTCCGCCAAATCGCGCGTGGGATCGGCGATATCGCGTGCCGCCGCCGCGCTGAACGGTCCCGCCAGCCCGACCGCAACCCCGCCCGCGAGCGCGGTGGCAGCCGCGATCTGGTTACCCAGTTTGAGCACGGCGGCGCGTTCGCAGGTGATCAGCAACGCGTCCCCACCGTCGCGCGCGGTCTCCACCGCGCGCACCGCGAGACCGCCCACGATCACCGGATCGCCGCGCCGGAGCGCGCGCGCCGCCTGTTCGGCGGGGCTCATGCGCAGCTCATAGCGCGAAGCTCGCGAGCAACGGCACGTGATCGGACGGCCGCTCCCAGCCGCGCGCGCTTTCGACGACCGATGCGCCGGTCGCGCAAGCCGCAACCTCGGGACTGGCCCAGATGTGATCCAAGCGACGCCCGCGATCGGACGCCGCCCAGTCCTTCGCGCGGTAGCTCCACCAGGTGAACAGCCGCTCGGGCGGCGGCGTGAAGCGGCGGCCGAGATCGATCCAGCCGTGCGCGCGGGCGAGGCCGTCCAGCCGATCGATCTCGACGGGGGTGTGGCTGACCACGTCGATCAGCGCCTTGTGGCTCCACACATCGCATTCGAGCGGCGCGATGTTGAGATCGCCCACCAGGATCGAGGGGACGCGCAGACCCGCCGACCAATCGGTCATGCGATCGAGGAACGCGAGCTTCTGCCCGAACTTGGGGTTGAGCACGGGATCGGGAATGTCGCCGCCGGCGGGTACATAGACATTCTCGATGCGCACGCCGCTATCGAGGCGCACGCCGATGTGGCGCGCCTCGCCATTGGCCTGCCAGTCCGAGCGGACTTCCTCGACGAAGGGCAGCCGCGAGACGATCGCTACGCCGTGGTGCATCCGCTGACCATGCAGCGCGCGGTACGCATAGCCCGCGCGCGCGAACATATCGTGGGGAAATGCGCCGTTTTCGACCTTGGTTTCCTGGAGGCACAGCACATCGGGGCCGTGTTCGGCGAGGAAGCGCTCGACGATCGGCAGGCGCGCGCGGACCGAGTTGATGTTCCACGATGCGACGGTGAGCAGGCTCACGCGATGCCGATCAGCTTGTGCGTCTGGAGGCTGAGCCGCCAGCCGGGGTTGGCGAGGCACCAGTGGGTGGCGGAGGCGATATTGGCGGGCTGATCGGGGCCGTCCATCGGCTGGAGGTAGCGCGCGGGGAAGTCCCAGTCGGCGACCGCTTCGGGGAGCAGGCCGGGCTGGGGGAAGACGAGTTTGAGTTCGTGGCCGGTGCGCTGGACCACTTGCGTGCCCGCCTTGGGGCTGATGGTGAGCCAATCGATGCCGGGCGGCGCGGGGAGCGTGCCGTTCGATTCGACTGCGATGCGGAAAGCCTGCGCATGGAGCGCGTCGATCAGCGCCGGGTCGAGCTGGAGGGTGGGCTCGCCGCCGGTGATGACGACGAGGCGGTAATCGGGCGCTGGACCCCATGTCCGGGCGACGGCTTGCGCGAGGTCGGTCGGCGTATCGAACCGAGCGCCGCCGGGACCGTTCACGCCGACGAAATCGGTGTCGCAGAAGCGGCACTGCGCGGTGGCTCGGTCCTCCTCGCGGCCCGACCACAGGTTGCAGCCGGCAAAGCGCAGGAAGACAGCACGCTGGCCGGTCTGCGCGCCCTCGCCCTGCAGCGTGAGGTAGATTTCCTTGACGGCGTAGGTCACCGGCTATTCTCGGCTGTGGCGGGCGACAATGCCAGCGCGGGATCGGCGACGCTGACTTCTGCGAAGCCCTTCGCGCGCAACCGGCACGAATCGCACGCACCGCACGGGCGCTCGCCCTGCGGATCGTAGCAGGACCAGGTGAGGTGGAGGGGGGCGTGGAGGCGCAATCCTTCGCGTACGATGTCCGCCTTGGTCATGTGCGCGAGCGGGGTGTGGATGGTGAAGCGCTGGCCCTCGTCTCCGGCTTTCGTTGCCAGCGCGGCGAGCGCCTCGAACGCGGCGATGAATTCGGGGCGGCAATCGGGGTAGCCGCTGTAATCGAGCGCGTTGACGCCGATGACGATATCGCGGGCGTGGGAGGCCTCGGCGAGCGCGAGGGCGAGGCTGAGGAAGACGGTGTTGCGCGCGGGCACATAGGTGACGGGGATGCCGGGTTCGACGCCGGTTTTGGGGACGGCGATATCGGCGGTGAGCGCGGAGCCGCCGAACTGGCGCAGATCGAGGGGGAGGACGATGTGGCGTTCGATGCCGAGCGCTTGGGCGACGCGCGCGGCGGCGGCGAGTTCGATGCGGTGGCGCTGGTTGTAATCGATGGTGAGCGCGATGAGCGGGTGGCCCTGCGCGCGGGCGATAGCGGCGGCGACGGTGGAGTCGAGGCCGCCCGACAGGAGGACGATGTGGGGGCGCTGCGCTCCCCCTCCGCCCCCTGCGGGGGCACCTCCCCCAGGGGGGGAGGATCTTAGATCCTCCCCCCTTGGGGGAGGTGCCCGAAGGGCGGAGGGGGTGCCGGGCACCGCCGTCAAACCGCCACCCGGTAGCTCGTCGCGCAGAATTCGCAGTCCACGCCGATCAGGCCGTCTTCGCCGCGCATCGCGGCGCGTTCGTCTTCGGGGAAGCGGGCGAGGACGGTGGCGAAGTGGGCGACCGAGCAGCGACACGCATTGCCGATGGCGATGGGGGAGAGGGCGCGGACCTCGTCCTCGTTGAACAGGCGCCACAGGAGCGCGTCCAAGGGGAGCGCGGCATCGGTCAGTTCCTCGGGTTTGACCGTGGCGGCGAGTGCGCGGACATGATCCCAATCGGGGTGCTGCGCTGCGACCGACAGGCGCTCGCCGTCCAATTCCCGGCGCGCCAGATGCTGGACGATCAGGCCGCCCGCGATGCCATCGGCGGACGCGGTGCGGAT
This sequence comes from Sphingomonadales bacterium, assembly GCA_038238915.1. Lineage (GTDB taxonomy): Bacteria > Pseudomonadota > Alphaproteobacteria > Sphingomonadales > Sphingomonadaceae > JAVVHE01. Next base: position 31,495 of record JBBSFH010000017.1, on the reverse strand, counting down.
GAGTGTGGGAAGCTGTTCGGACTGATCGAAATAGCGTTCGACGATCTCGGCGAGGCTCGCGCCTTCCAGCGGCACGATGCCCTGGTAGCGCTCGGCAGACGCGGTCTGATCGAGCGTGACCGCCAGATAGCCTTGGCCGAGCAGCGCCTTGATCGAAGGATTTTTGCCCAGATAGCTCAGCCGCTCGGCATCGTGGCGCAGATAGCCGCGCAGTTTGCCGTCGCGCCAATCGCAGACGATCAGATCGACGACCGCACCCTTGGCCTGGACCTGCAAGGTTAGCTGGCCTTCGTCGGGGCGCAGCATCGCGCCCAGAAGCGCGGTGACAACGAGCGCATCGGAGAGCAGGCGCGCGAGCGGGGGCGGGTAGGCGTGCGCTTTCAGGATGGCCCCCAGCGTCGGCCCGAGGCGCACGATGCGCCCGCGCGCGTTGCGCGACGGGAGGCTGAAGGCGGTGAGGCGATCGAGTTCGATCGCGCCCGGCCGATCCCCCTCCGTCTCGCTTCGCTCGCCACCTCCCCCAGTGGGGGAGGATCGATCCTCCCCCACTGGGGGAGGTGCCCGAAGGGCGGAGGGGGCCTGGGCCGAGCGCCCTAGCCGATCAGGTTCATGACCCACAGGAGGATGGCTTTCTGCATGTGGAGGCGGTTTTCCGCCTCGTCCCAGACCGCCGACATGGGGCCGTCGATCACCGCGTCCAAGACCTCCTCGCCGCGGTGCGCGGGCAGGCAGTGGAGGAACTGCGCGTGGGGGGCGGCGCGCGACATGAGTTCGGGCGTGACCTGATAGGGGCGCAGCGCGCGCAGTTTACGCTCGTCATGCGCCTGGCCCATCGAAGTCCAGGTGTCGGTCGCCACCACGTCCGCGCCTTCGACGGCATCGCGCGGATCGTCGACCATCATGATGCGGTAGCCGAGCGCCTCCGAGTTGAGCGTGGAGGTGGGGCGGTGGCCGGGCGGGCAGGCGAGCAGCAGCTCGAAGCGGTAAAGGCGCGCGGCGGCGATCAGCGATTCGGCCATGTTGTTGCCATCGCCGAGCCACGCCCAGCGGGTGCCCTTGACCGGGCGCTGGAGGCGTTCCTCGACCGTCATCACGTCGGCCAGCGCCTGGGCTGGGTGCGCGGCTTCGGTCAGCCCATTGATGACCGGGATGGTGGCTGCAGCGGCGAAGGTTTCGAGATCGGCGTGGAGGTTGGCGCGCACCGTCGCCACGTCGGCGAAGCGCGAGAGGACACGCGCGGTGTCGCCGATGGTTTCGCCGCGACCAAGCTGGATCTCGTTTGAGGACAGTATGATCGACGCGCCGCCGAGCTGTCGCATCGCGAGATCGAAGCTGACGCGGGTGCGCGTGCTGGGCTTTTCGAAGAGCATCGCGAGGATAGCGCCAGCGAGCGGCACGTCCGCGTCGGGCACGCCCTTGTGGCCGGGAGGGCGCGCGGCCTTGCGGCGGTGCGCTTCGGCGAGGATCGCCGTGCCGTCTTCGGGCGTGAGATTGGACAGACGGGTGAGGTGGCGGCTCGTCACTGAGCCACCGCCCGCCGCGCTTGCGGTCGCCGCATCGTTCGATCTAACCATCGGCCGTGCCCTATCTGATTGCCTAGGGATTGCTCGCCGCAATTCACGTTTTGCCTGCCGCCGCGATGTTCACCCCCTCGCTGATCACGAGGCTTTACGGGGCTGCACCCGATAGCGCCACGTTCCTCCTCCTCCATCATCGCGCCGCGCTGTTCCTTGCGATCTTCGTCGTCTGCGTCTGGGCGATGTTCGATCCTGGCACGCGCCGACTGGCATCGGTGGTCGTGGCGATCAGCATGATGTCTTTCCTGGTACTATATTGGTTCGCAGGCTCGCCGAAGCCCCTGCGGAACATCGCAGTCGCAGACATGATCGGCCTGCCGGTGCTGCTGTTCGCCGCGCTGAAGGCGTTCGGCACGGCGACGCTGCCGCTATAGCTCTCGACCAACGCCAACATCACGCCGCCCTGGCCTCGTTCCATGCGTGTGCAGCGGCGCTGAGGCAGGCGACCGCCTCGGCGATGTGGTGCTCCTCGATCGTCAGCGGGGGGAGGATGCGGACCACATTATCGCCCGCCGCGACGGTGAGGATGCCGTAGCCGCGCGCGTGGTTGACGAAGGGGCGCGCCTCGTGCGGGGTGCGGACCTTGAGGCCGAGCATGAGGCCGGTGCCCTTCACACCCTCGAACAGATCGTCGTGGTTGCCGATCATCTGCTGGAGCGAGGATTTGAGCCGGGTGCCCATTTGGGTCACATGTTCGAGGAACGCGGGTTCGGTAACGATATCGAGCACCGCCTCGCACGCCGCCATCGCCAACGGGTTGCCGCCGAACGTGCTGCCGTGCGTGCCGATGACCATGCCCTTCGCGGCATGCTCGGTGGCGAGGCACGCCCCCACCGGGAAGCCGCCGCCGATGCCCTTGGCGATCGCCATGATATCGGGCGCGATGCCGTAATGTTCGTGCGCGAAGAGTTTGCCGGTGCGCGCGACGCCGCACTGGACTTCATCGAGGATCAGCAGCGAACCGGTCTCGTCGGCGAGCTGGCGCAGGCCGGCGAGGAAATCGTGGCTGGCAGTCCGTATGCCGCCCTCGCCCTGGATCGGTTCGAGCAGGAAACCGCCGATGTGCGGCCCCATCGCCGCCTTGACCGCGGCGAGATCACCGAAGGGGACCACGGTAAAGCCATCGAGAAGCGGCGCGAAGCCGTCACGCAGCTTCGCCTGATCGGTGGCGCTGATCGTGCCGAGCGTGCGGCCGTGGAAGGCGTTGCCAAACGTGATGATGCCGTAGCGTTCGGGCTGGCCGTTCACATGATGGAAGCGGCGGCAGGTCTTGATTGAGCATTCGAGCGCTTCGGCCCCCGAATTGGTGAAGAACACCGTGTCGGCGAAGGTGAGGCGGACGAGGCGTTCGGCCAGCGATTGCTGCGCGGGCACCTGATACAGATTGCTCGTATGCATCAGCGTGGCCGCCTGTCTGGCGATTGCGGCGACGAGATGCGGGTGGCCGTGGCCCAGACTGTTGGTGGCGATGCCACCCGCGAAATCGAGCCAGCGCCGACCCTGCGCGTCGAACAGATATGCACCGTCACCGCGCACGGGCGCGACCTCGCAGCGGGCGTAGACGGGCATGAGGGGAGTGATGGCCATCGCAGGGCTCCAAACGCGAAAAGGCGGCGCGACAGGCCGCCTTGAGACGAGCGGCGGTTTCGCGCCGGGGTGCGCCCAAGTCAAGGCGCGGGCGCGCCGGAGCCTTAGCCCCAGGCGTCAAATTGGTACGGTTTCCCTGTCTTCGGAGGGAACCCGGCAAGTGCGCTGTGTCTGCGGCAGCCCCGCCCGTCAGCGCGACGCGCGCTTCTCGCGCGACCGCGCCGGAACGCGGACGTAGTGCAAGTCGGGGGCGCAATGGTGAATCAAAAGAAAGCCGGCACGGCCGATCGTTCCGCACCACCATCGCAAGACCGTCGGAAAATTTTACACTTTCGTGACCAGCGCGATAGCGAACGCTTGGCAAACGGCGCAAAACTGGAGTTGGCACGATCTTTGCTTCGATGTTGGTGGGAGCTGCGACGCTCGCGTTGGCTTGGTGGACCTTGCTCCGCTGTTACCCGCGCGAAACAAGCGGCTCGCGAATTCGTCACGGTGGAATGGGGCGCGGAAGTCAACGAACTCCGCGCCCCTTTTCTGTGTGCCCATCGGTACCCCCGCATCCCGGCTCGCGGCGGCTGGCGTCAGCGCACACGCAGCAACCGCAGCCGCGCTTTGCCGTGATCGCGGCATACCTCCGCATCCCACCCCGGCAGATCGTCATCATGTGCGGTCTCGGCCGCGATCCACGCGCCGGGCGCCAGCCACCCGCCATCCGCCAGCCGCGCCAGCGCGGCAGGGGCAAGCCCCATGTGATAGGGTGGATCGAGGAACGCGAGATCGTAGGCACCGCAAGCCGCCCCCATCGCTTCCGCCCGCTGGCGCACAACCTCGCTGATCGCGGTCGCGCCCAGCGCAGCGATGTTGCGTTTTAGGCAGGCGAGCGGCGCGGGAAACGCCTCGACGAAGCATGCGTGCGTCGCGCCGCGCGAGAGCGCTTCGAGCCCCAGCGCGCCCGATCCCGCGAAAACATCGAGCACGCGGAGCCCTTCGAAACTGCCCAGCCGCGCATCGAGCATCGAGAACAGCCCCTCGCGCGCGCGCGCCGCGGTCGGCCGCGTTGCGAACCCCGGCGGCGCTTCGAGCAAGCGACCACGCCACCGCCCGGCGATGATCCTCACGCCAGCTTGAGGCCGCGCATCACGTCGTGCAGCATCCCCGGCTCCACCTCCTCCACCCGCGCCACCGGCAGATCGCCAAGAATGAACGGCCCGTAGCCGACGCGGATCAGCCGGTTCACCTTGAGGCCGAGCCACTCCATCACGCGGCGCACCTCGCGGTTCTTGCCCTCGGTGATCATCACCTCGATCCAGGCATTGTCCCCGCGCTTGGACTCGAGAAACGCGCGCACGGGGCCGTAGCGCACGCCCTCGATCTCCACGCCTTCGGCCACGCGGTCGAGCAGCTGCTGCGTCGCCGCCCCATAGGCACGGACGCGGTAATGACGTTCGAGGCCGGTTGCGGGCAGCTCCAGCGCGCGCTTCAAGCCACCATCGTTGGTGAGCAGGATCAGCCCCTCGCTCGTCATGTCGAGCCGCCCCACCGCGAGCATGCGCGGCAGGCCGGGCGGCACGAGGCCATAGACCGTGGGCCGTCCGCGCGGATCGAAATTGGTGGTGAGCACGCCCGGCGGCTTGTGCATCCGGAACAGCCGCGCCGCCTCCGGCCGCGCCACCGGATTGCCGTCCACGGTCACCCCTTCGAGCGAGGTCACCAGCGGGGCGGGATGCGCCACGACCTCGCCCCCGCGCGCGACGCGGCCATCGAGGATCATCTTCTCGACATCGCGTCTGGAGGCCACCCCCGCGCGTGCGAGCAGCTTGGCGAGGCGCTGCGGGCCAGTGGGCGGCGGCGCGGCGGGACGCGGCGCACGGCGCGGGGCGCGGCGGCCAAGGGCGGGGGGTGAGGGTAGAGGAACGGCCATGCCGCCTCCTGCGGGGTTGGCGGAATTGGAGCGGGTGACGGGAATCGGACCCGCGTCACAAGCTTGGAAGGCTAGTGCTCTACCATTGAGCTACACCCGCGTCTCAATCTGGCCTAATGCGCCCTCCGCACGCGGTCAACGCAATCGGAAAACGGCTGGCTCCGGGTGGCCGCGAACCGTGAGCCGTGGTCCATCGATGATCTCGTCGGTGATCGGTACGACAATCTCACGGCGCGACGCGGTGGGGTTGGGTGTTCGTCTTGTGCACCGTTGCCGCAGTTGCGCACGCGCCGAGCGCCCTCGCCCAAGCCCCGCGCAAGCATCGAACGCCCACCCGGCAGGACGGCCCCACCCGCACGGCAGACCCCAGGGTGTTGGGCTTGGCGGCTGCGCCCAGCGAAGATCGGTCGCCGCGTTCCTTTGAGGAAGTTTGGGTCTGGTTGTCGAACGCGGCAGTCGATCGGGTAGAACTGGCGCGTGAATTAGGCGGCCGAGCAGCTTGCTCCACCGAGCACGCAGAAGCGCGAGCAATGAGCGTGATTGAGCGCGACCGGACCGCCCGCCTCGGCGAGTGTCGCGCCCAGATCGAAGCCGGGATCGTAGGGGAGCAGCGTGCACGCGACGACGCGCGCACTGGCCTCGCCGCGGCGGCGCACCACCATCCGGCTGGAAGCGCACATCACGTTTTCGGGAGATTTGCCCAGCGTCGCCCAGCAGCCTTCGCTGATCTCGGGAGTATCGGCGGCGGCATCCATCGCGGGGAACAGCACTAGCTGAACGGGATCAAGTGCATCGAGCGCGAGGCCGAGCTCGGCGAACAGGCGCGAATATCCGGCGCGCGCGTCCTCCTCCGTCTCGCCGGACAAGGTGCGGCCCGCCACCGCGACGCAGACGCCGCTTCGTGCCAGCCAGCGCAGACCATCGATCGCGGGCTGCCAGGTCCGTGGACCGCGTTCGGCCTCGTGCACGGCTGCAGTATGGTGATCGAGGCTGACGCGCAGCGTCATCCGTTCGCCGTACCGCGCGCGCAGGCCCAGCAGCGCGGAGCCGAAGCGGCGCATCGGGCGCATTGCGTTGGTGAGCACCAGCAGCCGGTGGCCGCGCGCGAGGCAGGCGTCCATGATCGCGATGATCGCGGGGTTCATGAATGGTTCGCCGCCGGTCAGCCCGATCTCGCGCGTGGGCAGGCTTAGCGATACGATCTCGTCCAGATAGGCCTCGACCTCGGCGACGCTAAGGTAGACGAGCCCGTCGTTGCGGGGCGAACTCTCGATGTAGCAGGTGGTGCAGGCGAGATTGCAGAGCGTGCCCGTGTTGAACCACAACGTCGTGAGCGCGGTCAGGGCCACGCGCGCGCGGGGTTCGCCGCGCGCGGTCCAGTCGGGATCGCGGAACTTCGGCGGATCGACCGGGGCGTGCGCGACGGCGAATGGGGACGGAACGGGCATCGCGCCCGAGTTAGGCACGGCGCGCCCGTGCCAACAGGGCCGCCCAGCGTTTGAGCAACGGGTGGAACAGCAATGGCCGGACGCTCTCGAACGCCGCCGTCTTCGACGCTTCCGAGCGCGTGGGATAGGCGATCATGGCACCCGTAAGCCCGAAGACCGACGCTTTGCGCGCGAGGATCTGGCTCCACGGCAGCAGCAGCTCGCCCGCGTGCGCGCCGACGATGGTGACGCCGATCACGCGGCCGCGCGCGCGGACCAGCTTGACGAACCCGGCCGCGTTGTTCTCGGCAAGTGCGCGGTCGTCATCGGCGAAGGGGGCGGTGGTGACTGAAACCTCGCCGTATTTGGCCCTCGCATCGGCCTCGGTCAGGCCGATCTGCGCGAGTTCGGGCTGGGTGTAGATCGCGCGCGGCAAGGCGGAATAGTCGACGCGCACGGGCAGGCCGAGCGCGACGGCGCGCACCGCGAGCGCCCCCTCATGGCCCGCGGCATGGGTGAGGCGCGGCCCGGCGCGGCAATCGCCGATCGCGAGGATGTGCCGCGCCGAGGTGCGCAGATGCGCATCGACCACGATCCCGTCCGTGCCGACCGTGACCCCCGCCGCCGCGAGATCGAGCGACACGAGATCGGGCGCGCGACCGGTGGCGACGAGCAGGTGGCTCGCGGCGATCGTCTGGCCGTCGGCGAGGGCCACCTCGATCCCGGTGGGGGTGGCGGCGATCCGGCGCACGGGGATGCCCGCGAGGACGCGGACGCCCTCGGCGCGCAGCGTGCCCAGCAGCAGCGCCGCCGCATCCGCATCCTCGTGCGCGAGCGGGCGGTCCGCCTCGACCAGCGTCACCCCCGCGCCGAGCCTGCGGAACGCCTGCGCCATCTCCACCCCGATCGCGCCGCCGCCTAGGATCGCCAGGTGCTCGGGGCACGTGGTCAGATCGAAGATCGTCTCGTTGGTGAAGTGCGGTGTGTCGGCGAGGCCGGGGATATCTGGCAGGCGCGGGCGCGATCCGCTGGCGATGACGATGCGCGGTGCGCGCAGCGTCCGCTCGCCGACGCGCACGGCGTGCGGCGAGACGAAGCACGCCTCGCCCGCGATCACCTCGACCCCCATCGCCTCAAACCGCTCGCGTGCATCGTGCGGCGCGATGCGCGCGATCGCGGCCTGCACGTGCGCGTGCACTGCGGCGAAATCGATGCGCGGCTCGCCCGCGATGACGCCCATGCGCGCGGCGGTGCGCACGGCGTGCGCACGGTGCGCGGCGGCGAGCAGCGCCTTCGACGGCACGCACCCCGTGTTCAGGCACTCGCCCCCCATCCGCCCCCGCTCGATCAGCGCGACGCGGAGCCCATACATCGTGCAACCACCTGCGGCCGTGAGCCCGGCTGCGCCTGCACCGATGACGATGAGGTCGTGGGTGTGGTTCATTGCGCGGCTCTTAGGCGTTAGAGATGTCTCATCTCGAATTTCCAAAATGGACACCAAGCGGGCCGCCTACGTGAGGCCGCGAGTGGTAGAAAACCTGACGAAGCGGTGATAATCGCTCCTCATGCTCCAAGTGCGTGGCTTAGCTGGTACAATCAAAGTCGATGGCCTCGCGTATCAGTGGACGCTCCAACGCGAGCCGCAGTGGTGTACGATCGACGGCTGGAAAGGCATGGCGATCGCAATGCGCCTGCAAGATGCGCAGCGCGAGGCGATCCTGGAGTTCCCAATGCCATCGGCGCGGCGCTCCACATTGCAACCTCAATTGCGACGACCCCAAATCAATCAGAGGATAATCGAGAATGGCATCCGGTTTGCCTGCGCGAGCGGTTGGGATCCGACGTCGCGTGGGAGGCCTCTCGTGTTCGAAGTCGACGCGAACGGTTGCTATCATCGCTGCTACCCGCTTGGTAAATAGCGTTCAAGCCGAACCCGAAGTAATTGTATGAGTGCCGGGTCCATGAACGCATACTCGTCAGGTATATCGAGACAAATCAAACGCTTGCCATTCAGCGACGCTCGAACGCGTTTTTGAACCTTGCTGCGGTGCGCTTTCTCCATGACTACTATCGCATCGGCCCACGCCACCAAATCCGATGTCAAAGGATTGTCCGCGTCGTTGTTAGTTCCGGCTGACGCTACCTCAATGTCCGACCTCGATGAGAAAACTTGCTCCGCAGTCGGACTACGGAGACGGTTCTGGCTGCAAACGAACAGGACGTTTTTCAAAACAAAGGTCCTCGGCAATACGGGCTTCAAGCTTAAACTGACACCAGCCGCCATGGCCGCGCCCGCCCGTAACCGCTACACCCGCCCTCCCGAAAGACCCCCCATGCTCGATAACGCCCGCGATTATTATGGACGAGTGCTCGGCGGTTCGGCCGATCTCAAGACCGATGCGTGCCGGACGACCGCTGCACCACCGCCCGATGTGAAGGCCGCGCTCGCCAATGTTCACGCGGACGTGCGCGCGCGCTATTATGGCTGTGGGCTGGTGGTGCCCGATGTGCTCGAGGGGTTGAGCGTGCTCGATCTTGGATCGGGTTCGGGGCAGGACGCCTATGTACTCGCGCAGTTGGTGGGCGAGCGCGGCCGGGTGGTGGGTGTGGACGCCACGTCCGAACAGCTCGCGATCGCGCGCGCGCACGAGGCGTGGCACGCGGCGCGCTTCGGCTATGCTGCCCCCAACACGCGCTTCATCGAGGGCGATATCGAGCGGCTGAGCGCGCTGGGGCTGGGCGAGGCCGCATTCGACCTGATCGTGTCCAACTGCGTCATCAACCTCGTGGCGGACAAGGCGGCGGTGTTCGCCGCCGCTCACCGCCTGCTCCGGCCCGGCGGCGAGATGTATTTCGCCGACGTGTATGCGGATCGGCGCGTGCCCGCCGAACTGCTCGCCGATCCGGTGCTGCACGGCGAATGCCTGGCGGGCGCGCTTTACTGGGGCGATTTCGTCGAGCTGGCGCGCGCGGCGGGGTTCGGCGATCCGCGCCTGGTTGAGGATCGCCCGCTGGCGCTAGGCGAGGCGGTTGCGGGCAAGCTGGACGGGATCGGCTTTTACTCGGCGACGTGGCGGCTGTTCCGCGTGGACGGGCTGGAGGCGACGGCGGAGGATTACGGGCAGACCGCGTGTTATCGGGGGACGATCCCCGGCGCGCCCGACCGCTTCGCGCTCGACAAGGCGCATAGGTTCGACACCGGGCGCGCCGTTGCGGTGAGCGGCAACACGGCGGAGATGCTGGCGGGATCGCGCTTCGCGCCGCATTTCGAGTTTACAGGCGATCGTGCCTCCCACCGGGGCGCGTTTGGCAGGGCGATGCCGTTCGATGCGGGCCAGGCTGCGCGTTCATCCTGTTGCTGAGATGCGCCGGTTTGATTGCATCGCCGCATCACGCGGCGATGCCGCCCACGCATCGCGCTCGCGGCCGAACGGCATCGCCAGCGATCGTCCCGGCGTAAGTTCGGCCGGATCGCGGTAGCCCGGCACGCCGATCGTGATCGCGTCCTGCGGTACATCGAACCGGAAGGTGCCGTGCAGATGATCCCACAGGCTGAAGCCCGACGACCAGTTGCTGTCGGTTTCGGCGCGCACGGTCGAATGGTGGATGCCATGCATGCGCGGTGTCGTGATAAACCACGCGAGGCGGCGTTCGAGCGCGTGGGACAGTCGCAGATTGCTATGGTGGAACAGGATCGAGAAGAAAAAGAAGCCCTGCCACGCCGCCAGCGCGCGCGGCGAGACACCGATCGCTGCGACCTGCAGCGCGCGGTAAGGCACCGAGATCGCCATATCGACGGCGTGGAAGCGCAGCGCGGTGGACGCATCCATGTCGAGATCAACATGGTGGACAAGGTGGAAGCGCCACAGGAAGGCGATGCGATGCGTGCCAAAATGCCAGAGGTAGATCGTGTAATCCATCAGCAGGAAGGCGAGCACATCGCGAACCCACGCGGGCGCGGGCAGCCGCTGGACCAGACCCGCACGCCGCGGCTGCGCTCGCGCGGCGAGCGGGCGCACGATCGGCCCCTCGACCAGCGTGACCGTCGCGAGCGCGAGGCCACCCAGCACGAGGTTGCCCGCGATCCGTCGCGCGGCGGGCTGCGTGCGCTCGCGCAGCGGCCTGCGTCGCTCACCGATCAGGATCAGCGCGGCGGCCGCGCCGAGCAGCGCTGGCCCGAGCAAGGTACGAAGTCTGAAGGTCATGGCGGTTCGAACTCTCCACGAGGAAGCGCGGTTACATGACACCGCGCGTGGTCCTGTTCACACGCTACCCCACACCCGGTGCTACCAAAACGCGCCTGATCGGCGCGCTGGGTGCCGATGGCGCGGCCGCGCTCCACCGCCGGCTGACCGAGCGCACTCTCGCCGTCGTGCGCGCCAGCCGCCTGCCGTTCGAGATCCGCTCGACCGGCGCGCCTCCCGCCGCGTTCGCGCGGTGGCTCGGCGATGTGCCGGTGGTCGATCAGGGCAACGGCGATCTGGGCGCACGGCTGACGGCGGCGGGACCGCTGTACCCCACGATATTCATCGGCGCGGACGCCCCCGACCTCACGGCCGCGCACCTGCTGGACGCCGCTGCCGCGCTGACCGGCGTGCAAGCCGTGATCGGACCGGCGCAAGACGGCGGCTACTGGCTGCTCGGCCTCGCGCGCGCGGCCGATCCGCTGTTCCAGGCGATGCCGTGGGGGACGAACCAAGTGTTCGCCGAGACTATGGCGCGCATGGGCCTGCTCGGCATCCGGCCGACGCTGCTGCCGACGTTGGCTGATCTCGACCGACCCGAAGACCTCGCGCGCTGGCCCGATCTCGCGTGAGTGATGCGGTCGCCATCGTTATCCCCGCGCTCGACGAGGCGGCGACGCTGCCGCGTCTGATCCGGCACCTCGCGCTGCTGGATCCGGCACCCGCCGAGGTACTCGTCGTGGACGGCGGCAGCAGCGATGCAACCGTTGCGATCGCGCGCGCGGCGGGGCTGGCGGTGATGAGGGCGGGGCGCGGCCGCGCGCGCCAGATCAACGCGGGGGTGGCGGCGGTGACCAGCGAGGTCGTGTGCATCCTCCACGCCGACACGCTTCTCCCCGACGATGCGGTCGCGGTCATCCGCCGGACGCTCGCCAACCGCAAAGTGGCGCTCGCAGGGTTCACGCCGCTGCTGTCGGGGCCCGACAAGGTCCGCTGGGCGACATCGTTCCACAACTGGCTCAAGACCTGGTACGCCCCACTGCTGTTTCGCCCGCGCTTGTTCCTGCGCGGTGCACGGCTGCTGTTCGGTGATCACGCGATGTTCTTCCGCCGCGACGACTTCCTCGCGGTCGGCGGCTGCGACGAGCGCCTCGCGGTCATGGAGGACGCGCAGCTCTGCGTGGCGCTCAGCGCCCTCGGGCGTGTGCGCCTCGTCAACCGTATCGTTCTTACCTCGGACCGCCGCGTCGCGCAGTGGGGCGAGTGGCGCGCCAACCTCGTGTATCTGTCCGTGGGCGTGCGCTGGGGCTTAGGCCAGCGCGCGCGTCTGGAGCGCGACTATCCCGATATCCGCTGATTTGACCTGGGCACGGGTCGAACCGTTTCGAGCCGTGATGATTAACGGTCGGTCTGCGGCTTACACCAGACGTTGCAGTGTTGCGCGGCGCAGATCCTGATCGGACTGTGAGTAATAGAGCCACACTTCGCCGTCGCGTTCGATCGCCGAGGCGACGAACGCGATGTCGGTCGCGCCATCGCCGACGGTCTCCATGGGCGATATGAGGGGATCGGCGCAGCGCGCGGTGACGCACGTCATCTCGCGGTCGAACACCGCCCAGCCGATGCGCCACTTCGCGTCCTGCGTGGCGCCGTTGTAGAAGAGGATCGGCGCGTCGGTGCCCTCGCCGAGCACCGGGCCGGGGCTCAGATGCCAGCAGTCCCAACTATCCTCGCGCGGCAGCAGCGGTGCCTGCGCGATTTTGCGCCACGGCCCGTCGAGATGGTCGGTCGTGGCCTGCCCGATCAGCGAAGCACCGCCGTGCGCATATTCGAAATACATCCGCCAATGATCGTCGCCGATTCTGGTGATGGTCGCTTCTTTGGGGTTGGTGAAATCGGGCGTCGAATCGATCGCCAGCCCCGCCTTCGCGAGCCGCCCGACATCGGGACCTCGCGCGAGCAGCAGCCGGCCTGTCTTCTGCGCCTCGTTGTAGCCGGTGTACCACACCCGCATGAGCGCGCCGTCGATGTGGACGGTCGGATCCTCGCATCCATCCAGATCGACGAGTTCGGGTCCCGGGAAGATGGTGGGCGCAGTCTCCATGTCGAAGTGCAGCCCGTCGCTCGAAGTGCCATGCCAGATCTCGGCCATCTTGAGCCGGGGTTCGTCGTCGCGGCGCGGCACCGCTCGCACCAGCAGGTGGTAGGTGTCGCCGTCGGCCCAGACATAGGGGCTGAGCAGATACATGTTCGCCAGCCGGTTGGTGCGGTGCATCGTCAGCGGCGCGATCGAGACCTGCTCGAAACCCGCCATCACGCGCCCTGCCCGAGGTTCATCGACAGCCCACCATCGAGCGTGAACGAACCGCCCGTGGCGTAATCGGCGGCGGGCGACGCGAGATAGAGCGCGAGTTCGGCGACCTCCGCGGGCTTGGCAGCGCGCTTCATCGGAATGCTCTGCACCTGCTGTTCCAGATACTTGGGATCATCGATCGCCTTCTGGTTCATCGGCGTGAGCACCATGCCCGGGCACACATTGACCACTCCGATGCCATGCTCGGCGAGTTCGAGCGCGAGGCAGCGGGTGAGGTTCCTGAGGCCGCCCTTGGACGCGCAGTAATCGGCCGCGCCCGCGCGCGGGATGTCCTCGTGGACCGAGCTGATGTTGATGATCTTGCCGCCCGCCTGGTCCGCAATGCAGCCGCGCAGGAACGCACGCGCGAACAGGAACGGCCCCACGAGGTTGGTCTGCAGCACCTTCTCGAACTGCGCGAGTTCCATGTCGGCGACCTTGATCCCCGACGCGTCCACCCCGGCTGAGTTGACCAAGATAGTCGGCGCGCCAAACGCCTCGCGCGCGTGCACGAACACCGCGTCGACCTGGGCCTCCTCGCGTACATCGGCGGCGACCGGGATCGCGCGCCCGCCGTGGGCCGCAATGTTTTTCACGATCGCGTTCGCCGCCACGCTGTCGCCGTGATGCACGATCACCACCGCCGCGCCCTCTTGCGCGAACAGCCTGGCCGTCGCCTCGCCGATGCCTGATCCCGCTCCGGTTATGACCGCGATGTGTTTGTCCAGCTTTGCCAACTATCTCTCCGGTCGCGAATGGATTGCTCTTGGTAGAACGTCCGCGCGCCCGGCCGGGGTCCGCCTCACATGGTCGGATTGTCCGCAAGAACGAAGCAGTCGCGGGAGCCTGGAAGCGGGCGCGGCGCATGGGGTTTGGGTTCAATCAGCGCCTTGTGAAAGGCCCACGGATCGGCGCCGTCGCCGTTGCGCAAAGCTCGGCGGACGTGGCTGCGAGTGGAGGACATGCTGGGCCGCGCTTCGATCCTCACGCCCACAAGCTTGGGATTGTGGAGCGTATCGTGCTTTTGCAGGCACCTTCATTGCTACCATTGATCGGCCCAATCATCGCGGTGTGTCTGCGTTTCACGCATCGCCCGGCTCGTCGAGCATGCCCGGCGTAGGAATCGAAAGGAGCGCTTCCGCTGCATTGAGCTGGGGCAGGGCCGCTGGATCGAGCATTTCGGCCTCGGCGGCGAAACCGGTGGCGGCCCGGACCAGTCCTCACCAACCAGGCTCACGACCGTGCTTCGGTAGCATGGCGCACCTCACCGAGCCACGCGCGTTCCTGCGTCATCTATCGCCCGTCAGGAAGAAGCGCTGGGTCGTCTACGCCAAGCCGCCATTTGGCGGGCCCGAGGCGGTGCTCGCCTATCTGTCGCGCTACACCCACCGCGTCGCCATCTCGAACAGCCGCCTCATCGGCTTCGACGCGGCCGGGGTCACCTTCCGATACAAGGACTACCGCCGCCGCGGCACCGAGCGACAGCAGGTCATGAAGCTCGCCGCCAACGATTTCATCGGCCGCTTCCTGCTCCATGTCCTGCCGCGCGGTTTCCACCGGATCCGTCATTACGGCCTGCTGGCCAGCGGCAATCGCCACACCAGCATCGCCCGCGCGAGGGAGTTGCTGGCGGTGCCATCCCAACCCGACACGGTCGAAGCGCCGGAACCGCCCGACATCCGCCCGCCCGGTCCGTGCTGCGGCGGGCACATGACCGTCACTCTGACTTTTAATCGCTGGTGTCAGCCCCGCGCCCCGCCACGCGGACCGCCACCGAGCCGGGATCCACCGCCATGATCCGGCATGGACCGACCTGCCACCCCGCCGCAGCAATCCTGCTCCGGCCAAAGCGACTTCGCGCGCGCAGGACACTTGGGACAACCGTCGGCACCGCGAGCGCCGTCACAATCACCGCCGCAGTCCCTCCAGCGACGTACCGTGAGGGGAAACCCGCGCAATTCGTAAGCCGGTTCGACAGCCTCGACCCGCCACGCGCGGCAATCTCAATCCCCAAATCCCCATAGCCCGCCTCGCCCACCGCGGGTTCCTGCATTGGAGGCTTTCGTACGCTAAGAAGCGCCCGAAACCCTTCACACATCTCGCCATTTAGCTTTCCCGAACTCGAGCCCGATACCTACCGTTCGTCTATATTGGTAGAAGTGGGGGTCGCGATTGTTGGGAGGTGGTGGATAGTCGGCAGGCGGATTTTCGGGGGGGGGTCGTGTGCGGGAAAGCTGCCGTTCGCATGCGGTCAGCGGGCGGCTCTCGACCCCATTGGCGACCACGCGCGATTACACCGACCGTACCCGTAAACGGCCCGGCGTTGATTCCCGCTCTGTTGGGGGGGGGACGTGACCCAAGACATTCGAGATTGGACACCGCAAGGCTCTTGCAACGACCCCTGATCGAGCTTCGATGAGCAAGCTCCAATAGCGTCGCAATTGCCACATGTGACGATTGGCCATCGTGCAGATCCGGCTTCCCGCGAGCACGTCCCGCCAGCAACGTGCGCTACAACCTTGGCAGCATGTTCATAGAAAGAGAGGAAATCTCGATGCAACCATTGACGGCCGGTCAATTCTCTTTGGTTTATAATGCGTTCTCATTCACGCTCGCGGCGATGGCCGCAGCAACCCTGTTTCTTTGGTTCGGGCGTTCGCAGGTTGGAACGGCCTATAAAACCGCTTTGACGATTTCAGGTCTCGTCTGCGCTATTGCAGCCTATCATTATTTCCGCATTTTCGAGAGTTGGAACGCAGCCTACGAGCTTCGAGCAGGTGTCGTAACGATGACTTCGGTCGCGTTCAACGATGCCTATCGTTATGTCGATTGGCTGCTGACCGTGCCGTTGCTGCTGGTCGAACTCGTCCTCGTCATGCGGCTGTCAAGCAGCGAGACGATGGCGCGTTCGACCAGGCTCGCGCTCGCGGCCGCGCTGATGATCGTGCTCGGCTATCCGGGCGAAATCGCGGCGGACAATGCCACCCGCGCGCTCTGGGGTGCGGCCTCGACCGTTCCGTTCCTCTACATCGTATGGCAGCTGTTCAAGGGCCTGAGCGATTCGATCGATCGGCAGCCCGAAAGTGTCCGTCATTTGATCAAGCAGGCGCGCCTGCTGACCTTCGCTTCGTGGGGTTTTTACCCGATGGTCTACATGATCCCCTTCACGGGCCTCGGTGGCGGCACGGTCACGACTTCGGTCCAGGTTGGCTACACGCTGGCTGATCTGCTCGCCAAGGCCGGGGTCGGAGTGCTAATCTACATCATCGCAGTCCGCAAGACCGCAGTGGAATATGATCACCACGGCAGCCCGCTCGCCACTGCTGCGGCTTAGTCCGGTGGCACGCGGTGGACGGTACAGTGATGTCCATTCGCCGCGCTGGCCGCGCCTTGGCCTGGTCGGAGCGCAGCTCGCCCTCACCGCGGCTGCGCTCCTTGCGCAGGTTTTTGGCAACCCGCTCGATACTTCCGCGATCACGCCTATCGCTTGTGGGCTTCTGTTGACGTTCGGCCTTCCGCACGGCACCCTCGATCTGGAGCTACTCCGCCGCCGGGACAATCGCGGTCCCGGCATCTCCGCGCTGTTGTTCGCTTACGGCGCGTGCGCAGCCGCAATGTACGCTCTGTGGCTCCTCGCCCCGCTGCTCGCGCTCATAGTCTTCATCGCCATGGCCGTCCTGCACTTCGGCGAGGATTGGCAGGATATGGGAGATGGCTTCGTCGCTCGTGGCACGGCGGTGGCAATGATCGCGCTGCCCGCGCTTCGCCACCGTCCCGAACTGGCCGCGATCTTCGTTTCGCTCACCGGCACAGCCTCTGCCGCGAGCCTTGGTGACATCCTGCTGCTGGTCGCCCCCGTCGCGGGCATTATCGCGCTCGCTGGTGCCGGGCTGCTCTGGCAGAGTGGGTTACGCCGAAATGCTCTCGCGCTGGCAGGCGCGCTGCTGGCAGAGGCGCTGTTGCCGCCCGTGATCGGATTTTCGCTCTTCTTCTGCTTCGTGCATTCGCCTGCTCAACTGCGCGAAGCGATCGCCCAGCTGCAACGGCCGACACGCGACGCATGGCTGAAGATTATTTTTCCGCTTACAATCGCGGCAATTGCGCTCGCAGTGCTGATCGGGGCGGCCGAAATTCGCAATTCCGTAAATGCTGGTGCGCTGCGCGCCTGCTTCGTCACGCTATCGGTCCTGACGATACCCCATATGGTGGTGCCGTTTTTAGCACGCCGGTACCGCCCCGTAATCCTGCGCGCTGGCCCGCGCTCAGCAGATTAACCGTAGACTTTTCTAGCGTTCCCCGAGCACTGCGACGATACGGAAGTGGTCACCCTATCGCTGCGCGCGCTTTCGTGAGGTAAATCCGAGTCAGTCCGGTTTAAGGTTGCTTGATCGCCTCGACACGGCCCGAACGGCGAAGGTTGGGTGGAAAGCGGGCCGTCCGCTTAAGATCCGAGATGCCGACTAAGCAGACTGGCGGCCGTTTTCCGAAGCCCTAAAAAAACGACCGATCGCCTTTGACTGGTACACCCGAGGTGCGATGCCGATCAGGCTACAGGTCGGTGATGTCGTCCGCGACGAGCGGAACAAATGCCTGCCTTTCGAAGACTCGCCCACGCTTCACCGTCATCATCACGCTCTTCAGGTTGGCCAGCTTTTCGACGGGATTGCGAGCGAGCACGACCATGTTGGCCAGCTTCCCGGGTTCGATGCTCCCCATCGCATGGTCCTGGCCTGCAGCCCGCGCGCTGACGAGGGTCGCGGAATGGATGGCCGCACTGGTCGACATCCCGGCCTTCTCGACCCGCGCGTCGAGTTCGTGAAAAAGATCGGGCCATGGATCGGTCCATGGCGCCACCGAGTCGGTTCCCGCCGAGACAGGCACGCCAGCACGCCATGCCTGGCCAGCGATCGCTCCACCCACGACGTCATCGCACCAGTCCCCAGGGGGCTTTGTCGGCGTGTTCGTGGATGTCGCGCCAACGGGGCCATAGGTCCAGACGGTTGCATCCAATATCGTGCCCCGGCGAGCCATCTCACCGAATAGACGGGCCAGCAGAGGATTGTGGCCATCCCTGAACGGATCGAGAGACACCGGAGTGATCGGCTCGCCTTCCCGGGGAACATGCGCTTGGGGCTCCCGGACCAGCAGGCACGCGTGCGAAACCGCATCGACACCCGCGGCCACAACCTCGGAAGGCTTCGCCGGATAGAGCGTCGCGTGAGCCCAGACGAGCATATGCTGCCGATGGGCCTCCGCCGTGATCTTCGCGGCCTGCTCCCCGGTAAGATCGGCATATAGCTTGATCGCGGTCGCGTAGGTTCCACGGGCTTCGGCGACGGCGAGCGGCAGATCGGTCGCGTCCGTGATCTCCTGCATCCACGGCACCTGTCCCGGCACGCCGCCAGCGGATACCTCGGCAGTGCGCGGGTCGGCGAACAGGTTCGGCCCGCCCATCAGCGCGGCGTAGTAGATGTCGGGGCCCGCAATCTCTCCCACCAGACTGGCCCGCGTAAGTTCGCCGACCGCCCGCAGGTCATCAGCCATGTCCCGGACTGCCGTGACGCCGCCATAGAGATCGCGCCGCAACATCGCCTCCGCCTGGCGACGGTTCGGGGGCGTCGCGAGATGCACATGCGAGTCGATCAGGCCGGCCATCAGATAGCGACCGCGTAGATCGATGACCTTCATCTTGGCCAAGACGGCAGGTGCCAAGGTGCGATCGGGAAACACCTTCTCGATCCGCTCGCCAGCCACGAGCACGTCCATGTCGGCGCGGGGCGGAGAGCCGGTGCCGTCGATCAGTGTAGCTCCACGATACAAGACCCGATCGCTCGACGGTGCAAACGGCGTCGGTGCACCCGCCAAAGCTACCGTGGAGCATGACAGAAAGGCGCAGGCGAGCGATAGTCCGATAATGCGACTGACGTGACAAACCATATCAAATGCGTCCCCGACACTTTAGCTGACAAACAATGGCAGCTTTTCGGAACGGAGTCAGCGCAAGTGCGCGTCGAGTTTTGGGCGGTTCCAGCCCGACCGCTTTCCTGCGCGAGATCAGGTGCTCCCGGAACCGCCCCGTGCTATCGCGTTGGCTGGTACCCAGCGACCCCTGCCTGCCATAGCACAAAGGCGAATTCATCGGCTTGGAGCTCGTCGGTCTGACTGCGGGTCGAGCCGATCCCATGGCCGGCATCGAAGTCGACCCGCATCAGCACGGGCTTGCCGCTTGTCGTGGCAGCCTGCAGCGCGGCAGTCATTTTGCCGACCTCCCAGGGTGCGACGCGGGGGTCACTGACACCGGTGGTGAGAAGGACGGCGGGGTATTTGGTCCCTTTCTTTACAGCGGTGTAAGCATCCATCGCCAGCAGTGCGCGGAACCCCGCCTCGCTCTTCTGACTGCCGAACTCGGGAATGTTTGCCGGTCCGTTCGGCGAGAATTCTGCACGCAGCTGGTTTGAACTGCCTACCAGCGACAGAACGGCGCAAAACAGGTCGGGGCGCTCGGTCAGCGCACGGCCCACGGTGATGCCGCCCGCGGACCCTCCCTCGATCGCGAGGCTGCCCGGCCGCGTCCAGCCGGCGGAGATTAACGCTTCGCAACTCGCGATCAGGTCGCGCCACGTGTTTGGCTTGGTCGCGAGCTTGCCGCCGTCGTGCCACTCGCGGCCATATTCGCCGCCGCCGCGGACGCCGGCGACGACACAAATCCCGCCGACATCGAGAAAAGCGAGGTTGCGCGCTGCGAACGCGGGTGAGGTACCGTATTGATATGCGCCGTAGGACAGCACGATCGCCGGGCGCTTACCGTCCTTGGGTGTGTCGCGGCGGGCGACGACCGCCACCGGGATTTTCACGCCGTCCTTTGCGTTCGCGAAAAAGCGGGTTGCGACGTACGGTGACAGGTCGATCGGCGGTGGCGGCGTGATCCTGGTATCGGATGCCTTCAGTGTCATGGGGTCGACAGCCCAAACCGCCGACGGCTCGACCCAGCCGGTGATGTTGATCAGGATACCGTCGCTGCCAGCGTCGCCGTACGTGTAGACGATCTGACCGTCGTACGGCAGCGCGACATCGGCGATCCGGTCGTTGCGGTCGATCCGCTTCAACCGCTCGACGCCGCCGTCCATCGTCGTCACGTAAACGCCGTCGCGCGCTGCGGTCAGCGCCTCGACGACGATCGCGCCCATTGGCAGGACGGTCTTCGCGGCCTTGAGATCGGGGGCGCTGGCGACCGTCTTGACCACCCGCCCGCGGATCGCATCGGAGTTGGCGAGCAGATAAAGGTCGTCAGCAATGACGGCGAGGCCGGTGACGTTATCGCTTCGGTCGCAGACCTTGCGCCATTTCGCGCTCCCCGCGAGCACGTCGATCGTCGGCGCCGCGTAAGCAGTGATCTCGCGCTGGACGCCGTTGAACAGCAGCGCCATCGCGGTATCGGACCCCGGAGTTATTTGGATCCCGGGGAACTCATACTCGCCGATCGGAAAGCTGCTGTGGCCGTTCTGAGCGATCAACCGGTCGCTTGCCGGGTCGGTCGCAACACGGTGGTACATCAGCCGACTGTTCTTGTAGCGCTCGGCCGTCCCCTGCGGTCCCGTGATCTGATTGTAGAAAAATCCCGTGCCGTCGTTGGTCCAAGATGGGCCGGCATAGGGCGTATCGGGAATTCGCTCGGGGAGGATCTGGGCGGTCGCGACGACCATGACGTGCGCAACCGAATCCTCGGACCCGGCCGGTGATAGGCCGTAGACGAGGTGCGACCCGTCGGGCGATGCCGACCACCAGTCGAGGCTGACGTGGCGCTCGGCAGTCCCAAGCGTCTCGGGATCGATCAGCAGCCGTATCGCTCCACTGCCGTCCCGGACGTACAGCTTGAAGTTGTTAGCCCCTGCCGGCCGCTGCTCGATGAAAGTCAGGGTACCCGCCCGCTGCACCGTCTTGGTCGCCACGGCATCGCCCGACAGTGCAGAAATCCGCCTGAGCAGCGCGTCGCGCCCGGGGATTGCCGCAAGCGTTGCCCGCGCCGTCGCGTTCTGCCCCTTCAAGAACGGCAACCAGTCGGGATCGCTCGCCGTTTCCATCCAGCGATAATTGTCGGTCAGGGTCGTGCCGAACAGCGTCTCGGTCACCGGCACGACCCGCGCGACAGGCGGCTTCGGGATAATCGAAGCGGCCCAAACGGCCGCCGGGAGCAGCGCGACCCCAACCACCGCTCCCGTTGTCCCCAACAACTGGCGCCGACTGATTGCAGTTTTCATGCTCACGCCCCCTGGAAGTCGACGCGGCTTTGCCGCCTGTAGTGCGCGCGCGCAAGCGCGGCTTGCGGCCGCTATCGACGCAGTCCTGGACGAGCCAAGGTACCGCGGGCGGCATTGTGAGGTGTTCTCTTGCCGCCTAGGGCGGGGTCAAGACGATTGGAAAGGCGAACATGCGCATACTGCTTCTGAGTTTAGCCATCATACTCAGTGTGGCGGCCGGCGCCGTTGCGCGCGAAGGCGGCACGCTCATCGGGCCCGGCCGCACGTTCATGCTGGGCGGAGAGCAGAAAGCATCCATTCTTGTGCGTGGCAGCAATCCGAGCACGGTGAGTGTACGACTGCTGCGTTCGTCGCGCGGGCGCGAGACCGTCTTACGCGACGTGCCGCCCGGCGCCCGGTTCAGCGAGCGGTTCGGTGCCGGCGAAACCGTGCTGTTCCGCAATACCTCACGGAGGCAGGCAAGCATCGACATTAAGCTGACGCCCGAACTCTATCGCAGCGCAATGCGGTACGACCGGGAGAATGGCGAGCGCTAGAGTATGCTCGGGTCACGCCGCTCATATCGCAGATCGAAGCTCGAACGGCCGTTTCGGGCGGCCGCTTCGCAGGGCTAAGTGTCGTAGTTTGGGCGATACTGGCCGTGAGCAACTTGCTAAGCGAGCGGCAGCTATCTCAACCTCGTTGCCCGAAACCTGCCAGTCGGCTACCGGCCGCGAAATCACGCTGGCATGACCCTTCGCATGAAGGCGTCGAACAGCGGCACGGTGAAGGCCGTGTCGCCGTGGGCCGGGCTGAACAGCATGCCTTTGGCGATCAGGCTGTTGCGCGTCGGTGCGAGGCTGGTCACCTGGACGTGCATCGCCGAGGCGATGTCGCCCGATCGGTGCGGCCCGGGACCGAGTTCGGCCATCGCGCGCAAATAGCGCTTCTCTTTGGGGGTCAGCCGGTCGAAGCGCACGCGGAAGAAGCTTGCGTCGAGTTCGGCGATAGCGAGGTCGCGCGCGAGCGCGACATCATCCGCGTCGATCGGTGTCGCCTCCGCGATGTCCCAGCTGTGCTTGCCCCACTCCTGGATGAAGTACGGGTAGCCTTGCGTGTCGCCCAGAATGGCCGTGATCCCCGTGTCGTCGATCTGCTCGCCCTCGCGCTCGATCGGCAAACGCAGCGCGGCGGTGGCGGCGGCGGCATCGAGCGGTCCGATAGGTACGAACTCGAACAGCCGCTCGGCATATGACTTTGCCGCCCCCATCCGTCCGAGCAGCTGCGGCAGGCCCGCACCGACCATCGTGATCGGCAGCCGCCGCTGGCTGGCGCGGTGCAGCGCGGCGATGAGCGCGGCCAGCTGCGTTTCGGGGACATACTGGAGCTCGTCGATCGCGAGCACGACGACCGTGTCGCGCTCGCGCGCCGCTTCGCCGACCGCGACGAGCAGGTCGGCAAGATCGGCGTCCAGGTCGCCAGAATCGGCCAGCCCCGGCTCGGGCTCGACGTCGAGCGCGATCTCCAGATCATTGTACCGCACCTTGAGCTTGGCGAACCCGGCCAGCGCACGAAGCGCCCGGCTAACGCCCGCGGTCGCCCGTTTGATGCGGTCGAGGCGCAGCAGGCTCGCGCGCAGGGCGGGCACCAGCATCCCCGGCAGCGACCGGTTCTCGGGCGCTTCGAGTGCGACCACGACCAGGCCGTCCGCTTCGGCCCTATTCCAGATGGTGGTCAGCAACACGGTTTTGCCGACCCCGCGCAGACCATAGAGGATGAAGCTGCGTGCACCCCGGCCTGCCCGGATCCGGTCCAGCGCAACCGCTGCGCGCTCAAGCAGTTCATCACGCCCGGCAAGCTCAGGAGGCGGCGTGCCCGCGCCAGGGTGAAACGGGTTACGGCGACGATCCATACGGGATTTATAGCAGTTTATGCATAATCAGTAAACCATAGTCACATTGCCATAGCCGCTAACGACCGGTGCCGACCCGCCTCGTCTGCGCTCCGCAGCTGAGAAGAGGTAATGTCATACAAGGCAAATCGAGTATTCTGCTCCCGCACACCCTGGGATTGACTGCATCCGACACCCCCAAAGCGGCCACTCCGCTCGCGACACCCAGCGACGAAATTCGCTCCGCGCGTAGCAACATATTCCTTGCGGCCATCCTGCCGCAAGGAGAGCAACCGTGGGACATACGCGCTACGAGCCGGTCTATGACAACCGGAAAGTCTGGAACGCCGGCAAGATGGTCGGTGCCAGGAAGCCGTTGAAACCGAAGGACGTTTGGGCGATCCGTTTTTCCTCGAACACGAGGGCCGCACTCGCGACCGTGCGCTGTTCGATCTGGCGATCGACAGCAAACTGCGTGGCTGTGACGTCGTGAAGATGAAGATCGGCGACATCGTGAGCGGCGGACATGTCCGCCACCGCGCCATGGTCGTGCAGCAGAAGACCGGTCGGCCGGTCCAGTTCGAGCTCCTCGAGCCGGCGCGCACGACCTTGCTGAAATGGTTGGAGAGGCGCGGCCGCAGCCTCGATGATTTTGCCTTTCCAAGCCGGGTCGATCAGGCCGGCCATCTCAGTACGCGGCAATATGCACGTCTCGTTGACGAATGGGTGGTAGCTGTCGGATTGCCGCGGCAGGATTACGGAACTCACTCGCTAAGGCGAACGAAAGCCGCGTTGGTGTATAAGCGCACCGGCAATCTGCGGGCGGTCCAAATGCTGCTCGGACATACCAAGATCGAGCCGACCGTGCGCTATCTCGGGGTCGACATCGAGGATGCGCTCGCGCTTTCCGAGAACACCGAGCTATGAGGCGACAATACGCGCCCCGTTGGCGGGGCGCGTATCTATCGGCACCGCCTGTCCACTTTGGGGACGAAGCGGACGGACGCTTTCGGGCGAGAAGTCACAGAAGCGGACCTAACCCGACCGTTCGGTCACGCGGGACGAAGCACGCGCCTTGAGCCGCAAAGTGGGGTAGAATACCGCCAAAACGCGCTGCGGATCTGGCCTGTCAAAAAACGAATTCGCTTTATCGACTTTGTAGATTGGGTAATCGGGGCGATTCGGATAACTTCGTTAGTGCCCCATCCAAAAGAACCGGGAGCCGGTCGGGGCGAGGAACACGTCGGTGACGCGCGCGCTCGCGCGGGTTGGGCGACCAACGATCTTGGGGAGGTTCGATGATCACCTATGCCTGCCCGGCGAGAGTCCGCTGCCGCTTCACCGACAAATTTACTTCGATCGCTTTGGCGGGCGCGGGCGCGTGTTGGCTCCCTACCCTCGCCCTCGCCCAGCAGTCCGACGCGCCCCCCGCCACCACCGCGTCCGAACCGACGGCAGGCATCGCCGAGATCGTGGTCACCGCGCAAAAACGGGCCGAGAAAAGCCAAAAAGTTCCGATCGCGATTTCGGCGATCGGGGCAGCGACGCTGCGCGACACGGGTTTCCAAAATCTGGGTGATCTCTCGCGGCTGACACCCTCGTTGCAACTGAGCAACTTCGGTCCGATCGCGTTCATCACCGCGCGCGGCATCGGCAACGAGAATACGACCGCGGGTGGCGATCCGGGTGTCGCGATCCATTATGATGGCGTTTATCTCGGCCGTCCGGTCGGCGCGCTGTTCTCAGCGTTCGATACCGAGCGCGTCGAGGTGCTGCGCGGACCACAAGGCACGCTGTACGGACGAAACGCGACGGGCGGCTCGATCAACTACATCACGGTCAAGCCGCAGAAGGAGTTCGGCGGCGAGGCCGATTTCACCGCTGGAAATTACGATTGGTATCGGGGCCGTCTTGCGCTCAACGTGCCGCTTAACGATGAGGTGCAGGCGCGGATCGTCGGCTTCGCGGAGAAACGCCAGGGGTTTACCGCGAACTCGGTTCCCGGCGGCACGCGCGCGAACGATGCGGACAATTGGGGGGTGCGCGGGCACCTGCTGTATCAGCCGACGAGGGACCTCTCGATCCTGCTGTCGTCGAGCTATGTGAAATCGGGCGGGGTGGGCAGCCATCCTGAGCTGCGTACGCCGTTTCCGGGTGCGCGCACCGGGCAGAATACCGCGTCGCCACCCATCCCGGGCACGAACAACTATTCGGTGGGCGGCATTCCGCTCGTGAACGACCTGCGGCCTTTCCGGGAAGGCAAAGAGTTTCCCGAATCGCAGGACAACTATCTTTGGGTTTCGTCGGCGACGATCGACTGGGATCTAGGGCCGGTGGCGGTCAAATCGATCACCGGCTATGTACGCACCAAATTCGACAACAGGAGCGACAACGACGCTTCGCCCAAAAACCTGTTCAACCTGTTCCTGACCGAGAACTCCGAGGCCGAGTCGCAGGAGTTGCAGCTTGTCTCGACGACCGCTCAACGGTTCAAGTGGATCGCGGGTGCATATTTCTTCCACGAGGACGCAACACGAGACTCGCGTTTTTTTGGTCCGGTGTCCGAGATCATCGCGGCCGCCAACAATGTCGAGAGCGGCTTCGAGGTAGGCGGCACGATCACCTCGCGCTCCTACGCCTTCTTCGGGCAGGGAACCTACCAGTTGACGCCCAAGCTGTCGTTCACTGGCGGTCTGCGCTACACTAACGACCTTAAATACGGCACCAACATCGGCTTCACTTTCCGGCCGCCGTTCTACCGTGCGCCCGTGCGCGGTGCGTGGGATAAGGTGACGTACAGGCTCGTCGCCGACTGGCAGGCGACGAGCAACGCCCTGTTTTATGCAAGCTTCACCACCGGCTATCGTTCAGGCGGTGTGAATCAGCAGATCAACGCGAACGTCGAAAACGCAATCTACAATCCAGAGACCGTCAAGGCGGTCGAGATCGGAGCTAAAACGCGGCTGCTCGATGGCAAACTGCAATTCAACACATCGCTATATTATAATCAATACGACGATCTTCAGTTCCAAATCTTTGGCCTCCTGGGTCCGGCAGCGTTCAACGCCAAGGGAGCGAAGGTGAAAGGCATTGAGGTCGAAATCCAGGCGCTGCCATTCTCCTGGCTGCGGGTCGACGCGTCGGGTGCCTACACCGACGGCAAGTTCGACCGACAGGTGATCGACGGCGTCCAGCTCGACGGCAAGCGCGTCCAACGCACGCCCGAGTTCAAGGCCAACATCGGGACGACCGCGACGAAGAAGCTCGCAAGCGGCGCGGAGGCGCGGCTTAGGGTCGATTATTCCTACACCGGTTCGATCTATTATACACCCTTCAACCGCAACGCAGGGTTCGACCAGCCGGGCGGCTCGGACTTCGCGCGATACTATGACAATGTCGATATCCGCGCCTTCTACACTCTACCGGGCGGACGCTGGACGTTTGAAGCGTTCGCAACCAACCTGTTCGATACCACGCAGACCGGGAACGTCTTCCGCAACATCGGCTTCACTGATGTACCCACCGGCGGCGGCGCAGAACTCGTCTCCTATAACCCACCGCGCCAGTTCGGCGGGCGGGTGGGGATCAAATTCTAGATTTCCGGCCCGAGCGTCAGCTTGAGGCCATCGAGCGCGGGGGTAAACACGATCTGGCACGCGAGGCGCGACGCCCCGGCGCGGTAATTGAGCGTGCCGTCAATCAGGTCCACCTCGTCCTGCGGTGCGGGGCCGGTTATGCCGTACCAATCGGCAGCGATATATACATGGCAGGTCGAGCAAATTTTGAGCCCGCCGCACTCCCCGCGCACCATGTCTTGCGCTTGCAGTATGCGCATCAGCGTTTCGCCCTCCTCCCCGCGCACATCGATATCGCGGCCGTCGCGCTCGGTGACGTGGATGGTGCCCATCGTCCGGCTCCTCAGTGGGGGCGCGCGAAGGTGCGCGCGATGTAGCCGTCGAGCGCGCGCGTTTCACCGAAGCCAGCGCGCGTGCCGATGTAGCCGTCGGGACGGATCAGGTAGAAACTTCCGTTCGCGTCGTTGCCGTAGACTTCGGCGAGGCCTGGCACCGCGCCGGAGACGATTTCGCTTTCGATCAACCGCCCGGGCCGGTCACCATATTCGCGCGCGATCGCCTCGGCTTGGCCCATGGTCCCGTCATCCGAGATCAGCAGCAGCAGATGCGCGCCCGAGCTGAGCGCGCCATAGAGTGTGCGCCCGCCGGGCAGATCGAGATCGGGCGCGCGGTCGCCCGGCAGCGGGCCGTCTTCCAACGGCGCGAGGTCCGGCTCGACATCGATGTCGTCGCGGTAGGTGTAGGACAGGCCGCCGATCAGTTCGGCGGTGGTGCGCTGCCAGCCGGGCACCTGCGTGAGTGTGAGCCGCTCGTGCACGTCCACCCCGTGCGCCATCATGATGCTGTGGAGCGCGTCGGTCCCTGCGATCAGCTGCTTGCCGATCGGCAGCCGCTCGCGCTGATACGTGTCGAGCAGCGCGCGCGGTGCCTCACCCTGAGCAACGAGCGCCAGTTTCCAGCCGAGGTTCCACCCGTCCTGGATGCAACTGTTCATGCCCTGGCCTGCGGTCGGCGAATGGACATGCGCCGAATCGCCCGCGAGGTAGACGTTGCCGCGCGCGTAGATCTCCGCGAGTCGCTTCCAGATTACCCATTGCGTAGCCCAGATCGGTTCGACGATCTTCAGGTTCACGCCGAACCCATCGACGACCGCCTGGAACGCCTCCGCGCGCGTGCCGGTATGCCGCGCGGTCTCGCCCTGATCGCTGATGAGCACACGCCAGCTTCCGTCGGGCAGCGCGGCGGTCAGCAGGAAGGATTTCTCCTTCATATAATATTCCACATATTCGGGCGCGCGGTCGGGCACATCGACATGCGTGTCCATCATCTGCATGATCATGTTCTCGTACGCCTCGCCCTCGAAGGGCAGGCCGATCGATTTGCGCACCACGCTGTGGATGCCGTCCGCCGCCACGACGAAGGGCGGGGTCACATGCTCCTCGGCTTGGCTCGCCCGGTCGCGTAGAGTCCCGGTGATCGCGCCGTCGTCGGTCTGCGCGAAGCTGGCGAGCTCGTGGTTCCACTCGATGGGGACGCCCAACTGCTCGGTCAGATGGGCACGCAACACGCGCTCGATGTCGTGCTGCGTGGTCATCGCGACATAGGGATAGCGCGAGCGCAGCCCGCCAAAATCGATCACGGGCGTTTCTTCGATCCCGTCGAAGTTGAAACGGAAGCCGCGACTGGGCGTGCACGAGGCGGCGAACGCGGGAAGCGTGCCCTGCATTTCGAACACCTCCATCGTGCGCGCGTGGATCGTGAACGCGCGCGAACTGGCGGCGGGCTGGTCCTTGCGATCGACGATCCGGCACGGCACGCCGCGCCGCGCGAGTTCGATCGCAACCATCATCCCCGTAGGCCCCGCTCCGACAACGAGAATCGGATTTTCCGCGGATACCGCCATACTGCCTCCCGGGGTTTTGCGCTTGTTGACGCGGGTGTTACGCGGTACCGTACCGGACGGTACGGCTGAGTCAATCGGCGAGATGGGGACGAAATGCGCAATGGCGAGCGACCTGATGGAGCGGACGGCGGCGGTCCCCGCCGAGGGCGATAGCGGGTCGCTGCGCGCGCAACGCCGCAAGCACATCCTTGAGGTCGCTTGCGAGCAGTTCTTGCTGCACGGTTATTCGGGGACCAGTGTCGATTCGATCGTTGCGATCGTCGGCGGCTCCAAATCGACGATCTACGGGCTGTTCGGCAGCAAGGAGGGGCTGCTCGCCGAAGTCGTGGGCGCGGTCAGCCATGATGGGTCCACGCCCGATCTGCCCGAACATCCGCGCGACCTGCGCGCCGAACTGACCGCGTTCGCGTGCGAGCGGATGGCGCGCGTGCTATCGCCGCTGCACATCGGCATCCAGCAGGTGGTGATCGCCGAGGCGCAGCGCCTGCCCCGCATCGCCAGCCTGTATTTCGATCGCGGCCCGCGCCCGAGCTATACTACGCTCATCGCCTATCTCAGCGTCGCGATCGAGCGCGGCCTGCTCGACATTTTCGATATCGATCGCGCGTCGCGGGCGTTCCTTGGCGAGCTTCTCTTCCGGCCGTACCTCGAACGCCTGTTCGGTGTGGCGGCTATGCCCGACGCGCCTTCGATCCTGCGGGAGGCCGCCGCTGTGGTGGACGCCTTCCTCGCCCGGCATTGCGGTCGCACCTCGCCCGCCATAGGCTAACGGCGCAACCCGGTGCCGGAGACGCGATGCTGTCCTTCATGCACCTGACCGTGTTCGAGGCGCTCTTTCGCCTGCGCAGCGTGACGCTCGCCGCGCAGGCGCTCGATGTCCCGCAGCCAACCCTCTCGCGGCACCTGCAAATTCTGCGCGAGCATTTCAACGACAAGCTCTTCGTCCGCACGCGCGCGGGGATGGAGCCGACCGCGATCGCGCAATCCGCCAGCTCCGCCGTGGCCGACGCCTTGTCGCTCTATCGGACGCGCCTGAGTGGCGAGGCGCATTTCGATCCCGCACTGTCGCACCGCAACTTCCATATCGCCGCCTCGGACGTCGGCCATCTGCTCGTCCTGCCGCCGCTCGAACGCGAGACCGCTCGTCTCGCGCCCCGCATCCGCCTGACCGCAGTGCCGCTCGGCCGCTCGCGGTTGATCGCACAGCTCGAAGCGGGCGAGGTCGACGTGGCGATCGGCAGCTTCCCGAACCTGTTCGCGGGCGTGCGCGAGCAGACGCTGTTCCGCGAGGAATATGTCTGCATCGTGCCGCTCGGCATCGCCAAAGCGGGCCACCTGTCGCTCGATCGCTTCAAGGCGGCGCGCCACATCATCGTCGACGGGCATCATCTGGGCCACGTCCACCAGGAGGTCGAACGGCAGATCATGGCGCTGGTGGGGGATGACAATGTCCGCATCCTGTCCGAAAACTTCCTGCTCAGCGCGCTGCTCGCCGAGCGGACCGATCTCATCCTCACCGTCCCCTCGCGCGTCGCCCGCGTGCTCACGCGCGCGCGCACGGTGCTCTGCGAGCCGCCGCTGCACTTGCCGGGGTTCGACGTGAAGCAATATTGGCACGAGCGCTTCGATCAGGATCCGGGCAATAGCTGGCTGCGAGGCAAAATCTCGGGCGCGCGCCGGGTGATGGACGGCGCACGCCCGCACGCGACGCTGGCGCAATCCGCAAAATGAATTTGGCCGATCCGGCTTTGCCCGGCTGCGCCCGATACCGATGCTGCTATCGCTTCCCTGAACACCGCGTACGCGACCAAAACGGGAGATTTCGATGAGCGACAATCGCATCACCGGCCTGCACCACATCACGCTCTGCACCGGGACCGCGCAGGGCGATATCGACTTTTTCGTCAAGGTGATCGGCCAGCGCTTCGTCAAGCAGACGCTGCTCTACGACGGGCGCGAGCCGATCTATCACCTGTATTTCGCGGACCAGTTCGGCACGCCGGGCACGGTGATGACCACCTTCCCGATGCGCCGCACGGGGATCAAGAGCCGCCCGGGCGCCAACCAGTTCAACGCAGTCTCCTACTCGGTCCCGCCGCATTCGATCGATTGGTGGGTCCGCCACCTCGCGGACCATGGCATCGCGGCGAGCGAGCCGCGCGAGCGCTTCGGCCAAGCCTATATCACCTTCGCGCACCCCGATTGCGGCATCATGTTCGAGATCGTCGAGGATGCTGCCGACACCCGCGCACCGTGGGCCTCGCCGCACGTTCCGGCCGAACATGCGGTGCGGGGGTTCCACAGCTGGACCGCGTCGGTACGCGAACTCGAAGACATGGAGTGGTTCCTCGATCATGCGTGGAACTTCGAGAAGGTGGGCGTGGACGAGGATGTCACCGCCTACCGGGTGCGCGGCGACAACGGCCCCGCCAAGACGATCCACATCGTCCACGAGCCCGATCGGCGGCAGGGCAGCTGGACGCTGGGCGAGGGCGTGATCCACCACGGCGCGTTCGCGGTGCCCGATCTCGACACGCAGGCGGCGGTCAAGTTCGATACCGAGGGCATGGGCTTCACCGACTTTTCGGACCGCAAGAACCGCGGCTATTTCGAATCGATCTATGTGCGCACGCCTGGCGGCGTGCTGTTCGAGGCGACGCACAGCCTGGGCTTCACATGGGATGAGCCCGAGGCGCAGCTCGGCTGCGAACTCAAGCTCTCGCCGCAGTTCGCCGCCGAGCGCGAAGCATTGATCGCCCGATTGGCCGATCCGATCACCGTCTGAGCGCGGTGCGCTTCACCTACACCGCGCTGCCCGGCCGCGTGCTGTTCGGCGAGGG
>JBBSFH010000016.1:0-84954 GCA_038238915.1 Sphingomonadales bacterium | reverse complement strand
TGCTCCGCAAAGCCGACGAGCGCACCGTCGAAGCCACATGGCGGCGCATCGGATCGCTCCTCGACGCCTTCCCACCCAACGAATGCGCCAACTACCTCAGAAACTCCGGCTACGCGCCAGCGTAGATGGATCAGACTCTAGCTCGCGCGCTGCTCGGTGAAGCGCAACATATTCCCGAACGGATCGGCAATGCGCATCTGCCGCCCCCAATCGACCTTTTCGATGCCGGGGCGCGAATACCGATAATTCTTTTCCGTGAGTTCGGCGTGCAGCTCGTCCAGCCCTTCAACCGGAACGAATACGGTCGATCCGGGGCACGCATCGCCATGATGCTCGCTCAGATGCAGCGCTACACCGCTGCGGCTGACCTGCATGTAAAGCGGTGCACCCTCGTGGAAACGGTGCTCCCAATCGATCGCAAAGCCCAGGAAGTCGAGATAGAACGCGCGCGCCTGCTCCTCGGCGAAAATCCGCAGGACCGGTACGGCCCGCCCGAAGGCCGACGCATCCAAGTCAGCGACCCTGCGGCGAGGGCAGTGGCGTATAGCCGGTGTTTTGCGCGAACAGGATGCGCCACTCGCCCGCGCGGCGTTCCAATACCAGAACAAAGCGCGCACGGATCGTACCGTTGGCCTCGGTGTGCACACCCGGCGGAGCATGAAGCGCCCCGGTAACTGTCGGCTCCGCCTCTACCAACAGATGGTCCGGCCCCAGTGCCTGCGTATGCGCGATGCGGATCGCCAAATGCGAACCCTTGTAGATTGTCGTGAAGATGCGCGCATGCTGCGCAACGATCTCCTCGCGCCCGACGAAAACATGGCCGAGCACGTTCACGAAGCGCGCGTCGGGCCAGAACTGCTCACCCCAGCGGACCGCGTCCCCCGCATTCCAGGCGCTACCGAGCGCCGACGTGATCGCTACCGCAGGTTCTTGCGCCATCGCCGATCCTCCGCTTGCCAACGCCGTCACCAGCACGACAGCGGCAATCGACGCGCGCATTTACGCCGTCGCCGTCGCCGGGGCCGCTTTCGCCTTGATCTCGCGCTTGAGGCGCCGTGCCTTGAGGCTCAGATCCTCGTCCTTGGTCTTCAGCAGCCAGTGATCCAGCCCGCCCACATGCTCGACCGAGCGCAGGCCGTTCATGCTCACCCGCAGTCGCACCGAACGCCCGAGCGCGTCTGAAAGCAGCGATACGTTCTGCAGGTTTGGCAGGAACGTCCGCTTGGTCTTGTTGTTCGCGTGGGACACATTGTTGCCCACCAGACGGCCCTTGCCGGTCAGTTCGCAGATGCGCGACATCGTAAAATCACCAATGCTGGAAAGCGGCGTGCAATAGAGCTTGCCGCCGCGACAGGTCAACCCCTAGCAGCCAGCACTCGATCGGCATAGATACGGATCGTGACGCACCGGATCGATCTGGAAGCGCTGTGCGCTGAAAAGGGCCTGCGCATTACCGAGCAGCGGCGCGTCATCGCGCGCGTGCTCTCCGCGGCTGACGATCATCCCGATGTCGAGGAGTTGCACCGCCGGTCGGCGGCGATCGATCCGGGCATCTCGATCGCCACCGTCTACCGCACCGTCAAGCTGTTCGAGGAGGCCGGCATCCTCGAGCGCCGCGAGTTCAAGGGCGGCCGCACACGCTATGAACCCGTCACCGAGACGCATCACGATCACCTGATCGATCTGGATAGCGGCCAGGTGCTGGAGTTCGAGGACGCGGAATTGGAAGCACTCCAGGCCAGGATCGCCGAGCGCATGGGCTTCCGCCTCGTCGATCACCGTATGGAGCTCTATGCGGTTCCGCTCAAGCGCGATGCGCGCTGAGCAGCGCTGGCCTGAGTAAGGCGATGCACGCCGATCGCCGTGCCGAAGCGCGTGCGCGTCGCGTCGAGCGCCGCGCTGCGGGCGTTGCGCGCCGTCGTCGCGCACAGGCGCGGTGGGCGGTCATGAGCCGCGTGATGGAAATCGGCGCCGCGGGCGCGGTCCTCGTCCCCGCGCAGGCCGTGGTGCGCCGGGTCGCGCCGCGCGCGAGGCCACGTGTGCCGAGCCTTTTCTTGAAGCTCGCCTGCTCCTCGCTTGGCCTGCAGGTCCGTCTGCAGGGCGCGCCGCTGGTCAAGAAGGGCGGCGTGCTGTTCGTCTCCAACCACATCGGCTGGGCGGATATCCCGGTGCTCGGTTCGAAACTGCTCGCAAGTTTTGTCGCCAAGGCGGAGATCGATGGCTGGGGGATTTTCGGCTACCTGACCCGTCTGCAGGGCGCGATCTTCGTGCATCGCAACGCGCGCATGGATGTGGCCGACCAGCGCGATGAGATCGCCCAGCGCTTGGCGTCGGGCGGGCGCGTGATCATGTTTCCCGAGGGCACCAATTCGGACGGCACACGCGTGCTGCCGTTCAAATCTTCGCTGTTCGCGGTCGCGCATGGCAGGAACGTCCCCGATTTCGTGATCCAGCCCGTCACGCTCGCCTATACACGCGTCAACGGCATGCCTGTCACGCGCCGGATGCTGCCGCATCTGGCGTGGGTGGGGGACACCGAACTCAAGCCGCACATGGCGGAGTTCATGCGGCTGGGGAAAATCCGCGTGGATATTCTGGTGCACGATCCGATCCGGCCTGCCGATTTCGCCGATCGCAAGGCCCTGGCGCGGCACTGCCAGGAGCGCGTGGCGGCGGGCTATGCCAAGCTGATGCACGGCGTGGGGGACTAGGTGCCAGCGCGCGCGCTGACCGCCGCGCAATCAGGGGCGGGACTTTGATGATCGGGCTTGCCCGCGCTCCGTCCGGTCTCGTGCCCGCCACCCCGCCCGCGCCACGCGGTTTCGCAGTGCGGCTGCGACATGGCCCCCTCGCTCCCGCGCTCGCGCTGATCGCGGGCACCGCCGCCGCGCTCGGTTTCGCACCGATCGGGATCTTTGCGTTCACGCTTTTTGGCTTCGCCGCGCTCATCGTTCTCGCCGAGGCCGCGCCGCGTCGCGCCGGGCTCTTGGGCTGGGTGTGGGGGGTCGGCCATTTTGCGTTCGGCGTGCGCTGGATCGCCGAGGCGTTCGCCTATCAGGACAAGATGCCCGCCTGGCTGGGCTGGCCTGTCGTCGTCGCGCTCGCGGCACTCCTCGCTGCGATGCCTGCGATCGCCTGCTGGCTCACGTGGCGCCTGGCCCGACGTGCCCCGGCGCTCGCCCGTCTGTGGGCGTTCCCCGCCGCGTGGATGGCGACCGAATGGCTGCGCGGCCACCTGTTCACGGGGTTCCCGTGGAACACGCTCGCGGCCTCCACGCTGGAACTGCCGGGTCTGCCGCTCACCGCCGCGACCTGGGGCGCGCTTGGCCTTTCGGGACTGATCGCGCTGGCGGCTGCGGCCATCGCATTTGCCCGGTGGCGGCCCGGCTTGGTTGCGGTGATGCTCGCGCTCGCAGGGATCGCCGCCAGGGGGCATTTCGCCAGCTTCGGCCCGCAGCCGATCGAGTTGGTGATCGTCCAGCCCAACATCGGCCAGGGCCAGAAATGGAACCCGCTCGCCGCCGAGCAGAATCTGGCCACGCTAATCGCGCTCAGCCGGCCGGCGCGGCTGCCCCCTTCGCCCGGCACCAAGCGCGTCATCCTCTGGCCCGAAGTCGCGCTGGCCGAAGGAGAGGCCCAAACCGATGCCGCGCTGCGCACCCGCCTCGCGACGCTGCTGCGTCCCGGCGATCTGCTGCTGACCGGGGGGCTTTCGGTCACCCGCGACGCGCAGGGCAATGCGGTCGCGGCGGCGAACAGCGTTTTCGCGATCGATTCGCTCGGGCAAATTCTGGCGCGCTACGATAAATCGCATCTCGTGCCCGGCGGCGAATATGTGCCGCTGCGGCCCATCGCAGATGCGCTCGGCCTCTCGCGGCTGGCTCCGGGCGATGTCGATTTCACGCCCGGCTCCGGCGCGCGCACGCTGAACTTGCCGGGTGTGC
Organism: Sphingomonadales bacterium; assembly: GCA_038238915.1. Classification (GTDB taxonomy): domain Bacteria; phylum Pseudomonadota; class Alphaproteobacteria; order Sphingomonadales; family Sphingomonadaceae; genus JAVVHE01. Next base: position 81,010 of record JBBSFH010000016.1, on the reverse strand, counting down.
CCGCAGTTGGCCCGCTTATCTGCTACGAGATGATCTTCCCGACCGATATCGTGGACGAGGCGCACAGGCCTGCATGGCTGTTCAACCCCTCCAATGATGCGTGGTTCGCCGATACCGGCCCATGGCAGCATCTGGCGCTCGCAAGGCTGCGCGCGATCGAGGAGGGGCTGCCAATCGCGCGTTCCACGCCCACGGGAGTGAGCGCGCTGATCGATGCCGATGGCGCGCTGATCGCCACGGTGCCGCAGCGCACCGCGAGCGCGATCGTGGCACGCCTGCCTTCCGCCCGCTTGCCCACGCCGTTTTCGCGCGGCGGGGACTGGATTCCGGCAGGTCTCGGCGCGCTCGCGCTGACATTTGCCCGCCGCTCCGCGCGCCGGACTTAAAGCAAACCTTATATCTCTCTTGCCGCCGCGACAATTCGGTCCTAGGCGGCGGCGATCATTCTGTCGGGAACCCAGACCCATGCGCCATGGCCGCTATCTCTTCACCTCCGAATCGGTCTCCGAAGGCCATCCCGATAAAGTCGCCGACCAGATTTCAGACGCAGTCGTCGATCTCTTCCTCTCCAAGGATCCCTTCGCGCGCGTCGCCTGCGAGACGATGGTCACCACCCGCCTGATCATTCTCGCGGGCGAAGTTCGCCCGGGCGAAGGCAAGGAGCCCACGCTCTTCGAGATCGAGGACGCCGCGCGCAACGCGGTCAAGCGCATCGGCTATGAGCAGAACGGCTTCCACTGGCGCTATTCCAAGTTCGAGAACAACCTCCACGCGCAGTCGGTAGATATTGCGCGCGGTGTGGACGAGGCGGGCAACAAGGACGAGGGCGCGGGCGATCAGGGGATCATGTTCGGCTTCGCCACCGACGAAACTCCCGCGCTGATGCCTGCGACGCTCTTCTATTCGCACCGGCTGCTCCAGAAGCTCGCGATCGACCGCCACTCGGGCACGGTACCCTTTCTCGAGCCCGACGCGAAATCGCAGGTTACGCTCGAGTATGAAAACGGCCGGCCGCAGCGCGCCACCGGGCTTGTCATCTCCACGCAGCACAAGCGCGGCACCGATCAGGACGAGCTGCGCCAATACGCCAAGGGCGTGATGACCGAGGTGATGCCCGAGGGCTGGATGCCCAACGATGCGAGCATCTTCGTCAACCCGACGGGGCTGTTCGAGATCGGCGGGCCCGACGGCGATGCGGGAGTGACGGGCCGCAAGATCATCGTCGACACCTATGGCGGCGCGTCGCCGCACGGTGGCGGTGCGTTCAGCGGCAAGGATCCGACCAAGGTCGATCGCTCGGCGGCCTATGCATGCCGCTATCTCGCCAAGAACGTGGTGGGCGCGGGGCTCGCCAAGCGCTGCACGATCCAGATCAGTTACGCGATCGGAGTTGCCGAGCCGCTGAGCTTTTATGTCGATCTGCACGATACGGGCGAGGTCGATCCCGCCAAGCTGGAAGCCGTGCTGCCGCAGCTCGTGCGCCTCACGCCAAAGGGCATCCGCACGCATCTGGGCCTTAACAAGCCCATCTACGAGCGCACCGCCGCCTACGGCCACTTCGGCCGCGAGCCCGATGCGGACGGCGGTTTCAGCTGGGAGAAGCTCGATCTGGTCGACGAGCTTAAGCGCGCGATCGGCTGATGTCGATGTTGGGCGGGGCAAGCGATTGCGCCCCGCCGCACGCAGTGCGATGACCTTCCCTCAGCGTTTTGCTTCAGATTGGGCCCCGCAATGACCGTTCCTCGGCTTGGCATCGGTGCCTTGTTCGCTCTGGCGCTAAGCGCCTCTCACATGGTTTTCGCCGCCCCGGCGGCCACCGGACCGCGCTTGCTTCCGCCGCCGGTGCAGCCGTCCGATGACGCCGCCTCGGCGGCAGGGCCGCTGGTGCCAAACGCAGGCGCGCGCATGCCGCGCGCGTCCACGGTCAATGCCGATGCAGACGTGCAGTTCATGGGTATTGGCTACGCCGATACGAAGGCACTGCGCCACGGTTTGACCCCGCCGGACATGGGCGGCGCATCGAGCGGCCAGTTCATCCTGCAGATCGTCAACGGCGGGGCGGCAATTTACACCACCGCAGGCGCGCTCGTCTCCCCGGTAACCAGCGATGTTGCGTTCTGGAAGGCCGCCGGGATGCTAACCCTGACAAGCAATGGGCTGAGTGATCCTCGCGTGGTGTACGATGCGGCGTCGGGGCGGTTCTTCGCGTGCGAATTGACGCTGGGCGGACCGTCCAAAACCAATCCCACGCGCCATAATTATATTTTCCTCGCGGTCTCCAAGACTTCCAATCCAGGTGACGGCTTTGTCGCGCTGACGATACCGATCAAGGCGGGTGTGTTCGGTGATTTTCCAACACTTGGCGTAAACGCGGACGCGGTCACGCTTTCGACCAATAATTTCGGACCCGATGGCAAGTTCGTCGATCTTTCGGTCTTCACCCTACCAAAAGCCGATCTCGTCGGCGGATCGCCAAAGACCGCTCGGCTGCAGCGGTTTGATAGCGTTTCGTCGGACACTTACGGCAGTACGCTTCGCGCAGTGGATAGCCAGAATGCCAGTTCGGGCACACAGACGATTATCGCCTTGGGCAAGCTACACGAGGTGAAGGCGGCATCGCTGACGTCCGTCGGTCAGCCCGGTGCCGCGCTGTCGGCTTCGACTACGCTCTACGCCAACATCGATGGAAACCCCGCGCCTGCGCGCCAACCGGTCGGCAAATATGATGCGGGCGACAACCGTATCGGCGCGAACGTCTCGCAGGTCGGTGACTTCGTGTACTTCACCAACGAGGTCAGCGACGATCAGGGCTCGGGCGGCGCGCACAGCGATTACATCCACTGGGGGATCGTGCGCGTATCGACGAACACGCTCGTCGCCGAAGGCCGCATTATCGATAACGTCCGTGCCATCGATTACACCTACCCCGCGATCGACGCCAACAGCAGCGGCCGCTTCGTGATCGCTTACGATGGATCGAGCGTCACCGGCCCGATCAGTGCCTACGCTACCGTCTGCGATTTTGATCAGGTTGCGCTGAGCGTCAGTTGCGGTGCACCCAAGACGATCGCGGTCGGGCTGGACCGCGCCTTCTATCTCTACACGTCAAACCGATGGGGAGACTATTCGGCAATCCAGACCGATCCCGCCAACCCAAACGCGTTCTGGCTGTATCAGGAAATCCCGGGCGCGAGGATCAGCACCGGTTCGGCATGGGCGACCGTGATCACCCACCTGCTCACGCAATAGTTTCAAAGCTGACGCGCACCGTCGTGTAGGCTAGGGGGCGGCGATGCAATCACTTCCCGCCGCCGCGTCCGATCCCTTGTCGCTTCGCCGCCTCTATGGCCGCAGGCAGGGACATCCGCTGCGCGCCGGGCAGGCCGAACTGGTCGAACGATCGCTGCCGGGCCTCAGCGTCCCCGTAACCGGCCCGCTCGACGCGCAGACGCTTTTCGGGGACGATCGCGCGCTGTGGTTCGAGATCGGTTTCGGCTCGGGCGAGCACCTCGCCGCGCAGGCCGACGCGAACCCCGGCGTCGGGCTGATCGGGGCCGAGCCGTTCCTGAACGGTGTTGTCGGCGCGCTCGCGCATATCGAAGCGCGCGCCATCCCCAACATCCGCCTTCACATGGGCGACGCGCTCGATGTGCTCGAACGCCTGCCCGATGGCGGGCTCTCGCGCGCGTTTCTGCTGCACCCCGATCCGTGGCCCAAGGCGCGCCACGCCAAGCGCCGCTTCGTCAATCCGGGGCCGCTCGATATACTTGCTGCCAAGCTCGCGCCCGGGTCGGAACTGCGCATCGGCACCGATCATCCGGTGTATGTGCGCTGGGCCTTGATGCAAATGGGGGTGCGAACCGATTTCGTGTGGCAGGCCGAGCGCGCCGCCGATTGGCAGACACGCCCCGACGACTGGCCGCAAACGCGTTACGAAGCCAAGGCGCGGCGACTGGGACACGAGGTCTGGTATCTGCGCTACGTCCGTGTCTAATCTGGCTGGTCAAGAACAGGGGTATCGCCTTCCATGCGCTCGCCATTCGCACCGGTCGCCCTTGCGGCCGTGCTCGCCGTTTCGCTCGCTCCGATCGCGCGAGCGGCCGATCCCGCCCCCGATCTCGCGCAGATCGCGCCGACGAGCGCGCTCCTGTACGGGCCGGCGTCGGAGCAACGGGTCGACGTGTTCCTGCCCGTGGGCCGGGGGCCCTTCCCGGTGGTGGTCTTCATCCACGGCGGCTGCTGGCGCAGCGATTCGGCAAGTGCCGCCACCTATTGGCCCACGCTGAAAGCGCTCGCCGCGCGCGGGATGGCGGTCTGGAGCATTGGCTACCGCCGCGTCGATGAACCCGGCGGTGCCTATCCCGGCATGTATCAGGATGTTGCGCAGGCGACCGATCTGCTGGTGGACGCCGCACCGCGCTTTCACCTCGATCTCAACCGCGTCGTCTTTGCAGGTCATTCGGCGGGCGGTCATCTGGCACTTTGGGACGCAGGCCGTCCGCGATTGCCCGCAACCAGCCCGCTGCGTCCAACGCGGCCGCTTCACCCGCGCGCAGTCTTCAATCTCGCGGGCCCCGGTGACCTTGGCTACGGCGAGCCCGCCGCGCTCGACAAGGTTTGTGGCACGGAGACTTATGCCCGGCTAGTCGGTGCGGGACGTTCCGATCCGCTCGCCGATACCTCGCCCGCCCGCCTGCTGCCGCTGGGCGTGACCACCGTCCAGTTCACCGGCACCGCTGATCGGACCATGCCAACCGCCTCGGTCCAGTTCTATGGTGCCGAAGCCGCAAAAGCGGGCGAAAATATTCGCACGGTCCTGCTCCCCGGCGCGAACCATAGAGCACCGGTCGATCCACGCACGCCCGAGTTCGATCGGGTCGCCCGCGCGATTCTCGAAGCGCTGGGCTAGAATATTCGGCCAGCGCGGGGGATCAGCCGAAGAACACGTCCGCGGGATGCACCTCGCCGATGATACGCAGCGTCTCGCTGTGCCCGTCCACACCGTCGGTTATTGTCCAGTTGCCGCTGCCCGAGGGGGCGATGGTGGTGCCAGTGCCCCAGCCCACCAGATCGAGCTTGTCGCCGCTGTTGGACGTGTTGAAGTCCACAATGAAATCGCCCTGGACCGCGCCGCGCTGTTCGACGAAAGTTGTCGGCCCGCCGCCACCGCGCAGGATGTCTGCGCCAGCTCCACCGTCGAGACTGTTCACGCCCAGCCCGCCGGTGATGACATCGTTGCCCGCGCCGCCCATGATTGCATTGCCGCCATCGCCGCCGTGGATCGTATCGCCGAGCGCGTTGCCGGTTGCCTGGAACATCTGGGTCGCGGGGCCTGTATAGGCGAGAATGCGGACATCATCGGGGAGCGCGTAGCTGGCGAGCGCGGTCAGCACGCTGTTGTTGCTCCCCGCCCCCGCGATCACCTTATCGCCGGGATTATCGACGATGTATGTGTCGTTGCCCTTGCCGCCTTCGAGGATCGACGGCGCGCCGATCCCGCCTTCGATCACGTTGTTGCCATCAGTGCCGACGATGTGATTGCCGAGACCATTGCCGGTGCCATCGAGATTGCCGCCGACGAGATGCAGGTCCGCGATGTTGGCGGGCAGGATCGTGCTGATCGTCGAAACGAGCGCCGAATGGCCAGCATCCTTGGCTTCGACGACGACATCGGCAGGGTTGTTGACAAGGAACACATCGTCGCCGCCGCCGCCGGACAGATAGGTCGCCCCTGCGCCGGCGATCAGCGTATCGTCGCCAGTGCCGCCGAGCAGCGTATCGAAGTTGGCGGTGCCATCGAGCAGCGACCCCCCCCGGTGCCGCGACGATCGGCGACGCACCATTGGCGGCACTTGGCGCAGCGATGCCATTCACCGTCACGGTTACGATAGCGTGCGCGGTTTCGCCCGATTGATCGATGATCGTATAGCCGAAGTGATCGGTTACGCTCAGCCCCGCGCGTATATTCTGGAACGCGGACGCGCTCGCGGCATAGGTCAGCGCGTGGGTGACGGGATCGAGCGTCACTGAGCCGAGCGTTCCGCCGGTGTCGATCGCCGCGATGGCGATGGTGTCGTCCGCATCGGCGGGATGATCGTTGCCGAGCAGCAGCGCTGTCAGCTCTGGCGTGGTCGCGCCCGCTGTCACCTCGACGCTCGTGTCGGTGGCGACCGGCGGATCGCTCGCTCCGGTGAGCGTGATCGTCACCGGCTGCGTCGCGCTGTGGCCCGCTGCGTCGGTGACGATCACGCCAAACGTCTCGGTCTTTGTCTGGCCGGGTGCGAGCGGATCGAAGTCGTTGCCGGTAAACCTCCAGTCGATCCGGCCCGCGCCTGCCCCCGTGGCGTCGGTCGCCAGCGTGGCGGTCAGTCCGCCGATCGCGTCGGCGGGGGCTGTGACGCGCACTGTGTGTGTCGCAGCCGCGTTGCCGTCGTCGAAATACAGGCTGCCGGTTGCCGGGGCACCGCCCTCGGTCACCGATCCGCTGGTGGTGGACGGAAGAAGTTTTGCCAGAAAAATGTCCAACGCGCTGTTGTTGTCGCCGCCGACGATATTGCTCGCCGTGCTATGGAACAGCACTGCGGTACCGTCGGCAGCGAGTTGGGGATGATAGATGTTGGCGTTGCCCTCCGCCCCGCCCGCGCCGAGCGAGACGCGAAGTTCGGCCCCGTTGCTGTCGCGCAGATAGACATCGCGGTGCCCGATCACGCCGCCGCCGGTCAGATCGGCGTTGCTCTCGAACGCAGTGAAGCCGCCGCCTTGCGTCGCGGCATAACTGTTGCCGGTCGCCTGCGCCCCCGCGATGTCGGTCGAGAGCAGCGTCACCACCCCGGTGTCGAGGTTCTTCTGGAAGATATCGCGCGCGCCGTTGGTGCCGCCGGGGACGAGGTTGGTCGCCAGGCTCTCGAAGGTCACGCTGTGCCCGTCGGCGGTGAAATGCGCGTGGAAGCTGTGCCCGTTCGCCTGCGTGCCATCGGCTGCGGTTGAGACGCGGGTGATCGCGCCGGTGACGGGGTTCTTGAGGAAGATGTCGTAGACGCCGTTGGTGTCGCCCGGCACCAGATTGCCCGCGTTGCTTTCGAACAGCAGCCGCGTGCCATCGGGGGACCATGCCGCGTCTGCGGATTGCCCGTTCGCCTCACCGCCGCTCGCGTCGGTTGAGGCGCGGATGATCGTGCCCGTATCGAGGCTTTTCACATAGATATCACGTGCGTGATTGGTATCCGCACCGACGAAGTTGGTTGCCAGGCTATCGAACGCGACGCGGCGACCATCGGGGGCGATCGTGCCGTTGAGCGAATCCGCGTTGCCAGCGGTGCCGGTGGGCGCGCTCGACACCAGTGTGACCGCGCCGCTGACGAGATCCTTGATGAACACTTCGCGCGTGCCGCTAGTCGCGCCGCTCGACACTAGATCGGGCGCGGTGCTGTCGAAGACGACGCGCGTGCCGCCCGCATCGAACTGCGCGTCGTTGGAACTTCCCGAAGCTTGTCCGCCGCTCGCCGAGGTCGAGATGCGGGTGATCAGTCCGCTCGCGAGATCCTCGGTGAAGATGTCCCAGCTTCCGTTCGCGTCGCCCCTGACCAGATTGGTCGCAAGCGATTCAAACAATATGGTGCGGCCATCGGGCGAGAAACTCGCGTTGGTGCTGGCATTATTGGCGTCCAGGCCCCCCAGCCCGAGCGAAAGCCGGACCGGGGCCGAAACACCCGCACGCTGAAAGACCGGACCGGCAAGCGGCATGGCAACCCCGACACATACGCGACACAACTACGCCCGGAGTGACGACCCTCGCCGAAGCGATTTGCGTGCCGGTGTGTCAGCGCCGCGCGCCCTCGCCGAGTTGCGAGCGCGTCCGCCGCCACCACAGGCGCACGCGGTGAAGCGCGCGCCAACTCGCGCGGATCACGAGCGCGGCCGCGATCACGAGCGCGATGGCGATGCCCCCGCCCAACCACGGATGCGCGAGCACTAGCGCGAGCAGGCCGGTGCTCGCCGTATCTTCGATCGCACTCACCGCGATATTGCTGAACGGTTCGGGCGATGTGTTGACCAGCGCGCGCGTGGACGCCTTGGCGGTGTGCGCGAACAACGCCGCGCCGCCGCCAAGCAGAAGCGTCGCGATCTGCGTCGCCTGATCGTTCGGATCGATCACGGCGGCGGCGACCAGCGCGCCGCCCAGCGGGCGGATGATGGTGTGGACCGCGTCCCACGCGCTATCCACCCATGCGATTTTGTCCGCGAAGAATTCGGCCGCCGCACCCACCGCCGCGATGCCCAGCACGGGATAGGACGCGAGCACGCCCAGCCCGGTGTGCGCAGGCGCATCGATCCACCCGAAGCGCATCGCCAGCCCGGCGGCGAGTACGGTCAGGTACAACCGCCACCCCGCGAGCAGGCTGAGGCTGGCGGCGAGCCCGATGAGCTGGACCGGTTGCATGGCAAGGCCTCTACACTGGCGACGCACAACTGTCTCGCGCGCCTGCGCCCGCTTGTGCCGACCTGGGAGGGCACTTAAACCGCATAGCCCAAGCCCTTGACCATCAGCGCCAATCCGATCCCGCCCGAGCGGCCCGCAACGCGGCGACTCGATGCCGCGCTCGTCCGCCTCGAAGCCGCGGCGGCGCAAAATGCGGCGCGCGCCGGGGCGGCTCGCGCTCTCGAAGTTGCGGCGGCGGATGCGCTGGCCGAGCTCGATACGATGCTGGAGCGGCACCGTGGCTGAACTGACGGTGCGTGTGGGCGGTCGGCAGTATGCGCTCACCTGCCGCGACGGCGAGGAGACGCGGCTGGCCGAACTCGCGCGCACGCTCGATGCGCGCGCCGCTGCCCTCACCAAGAGTCTGGGCGCGATGGGGGAGGGGCGGCTGCTGATCGCGCTCGCGATCACGCTCGCGGACGAATTGCACGAGGCGGACACCGTGATCGAGCAGATCGCCGCGCGGATCGAGGCGGTCTCGGACACCCTTGAGGCGAGCGCGCACAAGCCCTAACTATGCGGTTGGCGGGTACTGCCGGGTGCGAGCCTTTGCGAACATCCCTGAGGCGATATCACATCCAAGGGAGCGGCCTCTGTTCGGATCCTGGTCCGCTGCACACTGTTCCCACCTGACGTAAATGGCGTCAGAGGATCTTCCGGCCCACGGCCTACGCGGTCCCGCCAACCTCTCTCTTCCGCGAGACAAGGCCGCGCTGCGCGTTGCGATGCGCGCCGTACGGCGGGCGTATGTGGCAAGCCTACCCCCCGATGCGCGCGCGGCGATGGAGGCCGCGCTCGCAGCGATCGTGCGCCCGCACTTGCCCGTGGGCGCGACCATCGGCTCCTACGCCCCCCACGGCGGCGAGATCGATCCCAGCGGCATCGTGCCGGGCACAGCGATCCCCTGGTTCGCCGACGCGATGAGCGAATGCGTCTTCCGCCCCGGCCCCGCGCGCGAGCGTGGCCCGTTCGGCGTGCGCCAGCCCTCGGCACGCGGCGCGGCGGTGCAGCCGTCCATCATCTTCGCTCCGCTGCTCGCCGCCGACCTGCGTGGTTATCGGCTGGGTCAAGGCGGCGGGCATTACGACCGCCTGCTCGCGAGCCTGCCCGATCGGGGCGCGGTCACCGTGATCGGGCTGGCATGGGACATGCAGATCATCGCGCACGTGCCCGAGGATCCGTGGGACATGGCGCTCGACGCGGTTGCGACACCGACGCGGTGGATCGTACCCGCGCCCGCGCGCTAGGAGCGCTGGATGCCCGATGTTGTCCGCAAACCCCTTGGCGCGATCCTGATCATCCTGTCGCTGGTGGCGTATTCGGCGATGGTTGGCGTGGCTTCGGGCTGGATCGCGCGCCAGCCGATCCTTGCGCAGGGGCTGCTGTATCTGGTTGCGGGGCTGGCATGGGTGCCCGCGTTGATGCCGCTCGCGCGCTGGACCGAGACGGGGCGCTTCACGAAGCCGCGCAGCGCCGCTACGCCCGCGCCCAAGGAGACAATCGGATGACAACCGTTGGGGTGATCGGCGCAGGCCTGATGGGCGGCGGTATCGCGCATGTGGCAGCACTGGGTGGGCACCGCGTGCTGCTTGCGGATGTTTCGCACGCACGCGCCGAGGCTGGCCGTGCGGTTGCCGAGAAGAATATGGCGCGGCAGGTGGCCAAGGGTGCCCTCACCGCCGAGGCGGCGGCAGCCGCGATCGCGCTCATCGATCCGCAGGGCGATACCGCGCGCTTCGCCGAAGCGGACATCGTCATCGAAGCCGCGACCGAGCGCGAGACGGTGAAGCGCGCGATCTTCGAGGGCCTTCATCTCGCCCCGCACGCGATCCTCGCGTCCAACACCTCGTCGATTTCGATCACACGCATGGCGGCGGCGACCGACCGCCCCGATCGCTTCATCGGCGTGCATTTCTTCAACCCGGTGCCGGTGATGGCGCTGGTCGAGATCATCAGCGGTCTCGCCACCGCGCCCGCCACCGTCGAGCGTGTTGATGCCTTCGTGCGCGCGCTCGGCAAGACGCCGATCCGCGCGTCGGACCGATCGGGCTTCATCGTCAACCGCATCCTGTGTCCGATGCTGAACGAGGCGATCCAGGCTTTGGACGAGGGCTTGGGCACCGTCAGCGACATTGATGCCGGAATGCGGCTCGGCGCAGCGCATCCGATGGGGCCGCTGACGCTCGCGGACTATATCGGGCTCGATACGCTGCTGTCGATCATGGAGGTGTTCGTCGCCGATCTGGGCGATCCCAAATACCGCCCCGCTCCCCTGCTGCGAAAGATGGTCGAGGCGGGGTGGACCGGGCGCAAGAGCGGGCGCGGGTTCTACGACTATTCGGGACCGGAGCCGGTGCCGACGCGATGATCGCGGTCGGGGCGCACCGGTAATGGACGGTCCAACCGTCGGGAGCGTTTCACATGCGGTGTGGTAGACAAATGATTTTCGCTTTATTGATCGCGCTTTCGGGATCATGGCTGCCAGCGCGCAGCGCGTCGCAGTTCCTCGACCTCGATCATTTCCGTGACGCTCTCGTCGCGCGGATCCATGCGGAGAGCCGGTCCGCCACGGTGACGGTGGTCAACCCTCAGACGCTCAAAATCACGGGCGCAGGCGGGACGTCGGGCGCGCTAGCGGTTGAAAATGCGCGCGCGGAGTATCTCGCGCGTCCCGATCAGCTTAACGACTTGCTCGGCAAATGGGCGCGCCTCGCTACGTTCGCGCCCACGACCACGGGCAAGTCTGTCGAGCAACTTGTGATGGTAATCCGGCCAAAGAAGCTGCGCGACGTGCCGCAGCTTGGGCCGACGTTGGTGCTGCGGCCGTTCGCGGGCGACCTGATCGAGCTTCTGGCGTTCGATAGTCCGGAATCGCTTCGCTGGGCGACACGCGCAGACCTTGCGTCGCTCAAGTTCACCGAGGACGAGGCATTCGCGCGGGCGGCCGCCAATCTGAAGGCCCGGATGGGACCCGTCAGCATCGGCCATGTGGCGGGCGAGGAAGAAGGGCTGAGCGCGATCGGCGCGGCGAGCGGACTTGCGACCGGGCTGCTCGCAAACGGTGCCACTTGCAGCCCGGATGCGACCAGCGCGTTCGGGCGCAACATCCACGTTTATGTTCTCGACCGAGATAGCTTCGCCTTCGCGGTCGACGACGATTCTCTGGGGATGGAGGCGTTCCGGCGGTTCGTCGCCAAACACGCCGCCGCTGGCGATCTCGCTTCGCGGATCGCGCTTCGCTGCGCAAAGGGAATTTGGGTCGTCGATCGCTGAGGCCTTAACCTCCCGGGTGGAAGTGATCGTACACCGCGCGCGCGACCGCTTTGGACACGCCCGGCGCGCGTTCGAGGTCTTCCAGCGACGCGCCCCTGACCGCGCGGCCGGTACCGAATTGCAGCAGTAGCGCGCGTTTACGGGCGGGACCGATGCCGGGGACTTCGTCGAGTGGGGATGCGCCGATGGCTTTGGACCGCTTGGCGCGGTGGCCGCCGATGACGAAGCGGTGCGCTTCGTCGCGCAGGCGTTGGAGGTGGAAGAGCAGGGGCGCGTTCATCGGCAGGCTGAGTTCGCGGCCGTCGGGCAGGTGGAAGGTTTCGCGCCCCGCGTTGCGATCCGGCCCTTTCGCCACGCCGACGATGGGGACATCGTGCGCGCCTGATTCCTCGAGGATTTCGCGTGCCGCCGATACTTGCCCCTTGCCGCCATCGATCAGCAGGAGATCGGGCCAGTCGGTCCGATCGGGATCCTCGCGTTCGAGGCGGGCGAAGCGGCGGGCGAGCATTGCTTTCATCATCGCGAAATCGTCGCCGCCTCCTGCCAAATCTTTATCCATGTTGAACTTGCGATACTGGTTCTTGCGGAAGCCTTCGGGTCCGGCGACGATCATCGCACCAAGCGCGTGCGCGCCCTGGATGTGGCTGTTGTCGTAGACCTCGATGCGGCGCGGTGGGCCGGGGAGGTCGAAGGTCTCGGCCATTTCCCTGAGCAGGGCTGCGTGGGTGCTGGATTCGGCCATCCGCCGCGCGATGGCTTCCTCGGCATTGCGCTTGGCCTGCGCGACGAGGCGGCGGCCCGAGCCGCGCTGGCCGTGGCGGACCTGGACGCGGCGACCGGCTTTTGCGGATAGCGCCTCGGCGAGCAGTTCGGCTTCCGCGGGCAGCCGGTCGAGCAGCAGTTCGCGCGGCGGCGGCATGTCCGCGTAGAATTGGGCGAGGAAGGCGAGGAGGACTTCTTCCTCGGACAAATCCTCGGTGTGGCTGGGGAAGAAGGCGCGGTGGCCCCAGTTCTGGCCGCCGCGGATGAAGAAAATCTGGATGCACACGCATCCCCCAGCGCTGGCGATGGCGATCACGTCCGCGTCCCCGGTGCCCACCGCGGCGAGCGACTGGCCGCCCTGCACCAGCGTGAGCGCGCGCAATCGGTCGCGGATGATGGCGGCGGTTTCGAACTCCATTGCGGTGGCGGCCTGCCCCATCTGGGCTTGCAGCTTGGTGTGGACCGCGTTCGATTTGCCGCTGAGGAAGGCCTTGGCGTCGTGGACGAGGTCTTCGTAGGCGGGGGCGTCGATGCGGCCCACACAGGGCGCGGAGCAGCGCTTGATCTGGTGGAGCAGACAGGGGCGGCTGCGGTTGGCGAAGAAATGGTCGCTGCACGATCGCAGCAGGAAGACCTTCTGCAGGGCGTTGAGCGTGGTGGTGACGGCACCGGCGCTGGCAAAGGGGCCGTAGTAGATGCCTTTGCCGGTGCGCGCGCCACGATGTTTGGAGACGCGCGGGAAGGCGTGGTCTTCCTTGAGGAAGATGAAAGGGAAACTTTTGTCATCGCGCAGCAGCACGTTATAGGGCGGGCGGAAGCGCTTGATCAGTTGCGCTTCCATCAGCAGCGCCTCGGCTTCGGAGCCGGTGGTGACGATTTCCATGCCGCGCGTCTGCGAGACCATGCGTTGCAGGCGCCTGGGCAGGTTAGCAATCTGGGTATAGTTGGTGACGCGCGATTTCAGCGCGCGCGCCTTGCCGACATACAGCACGTCGCCAGCGCTATCGAGCATCCGGTACACGCCCGGCTGTGCGGTCAACGCCTTTACGGTCGCGCGGATTGCAGCGACGCCCGCGTCCAGATCGGGCGCGTCCCGACCCTTGACCGTATAGGTCGCGGCGTCTTCGTTGAAGCGCGTGGCGGGGCCGCCGGGGTGATCGGCTTTGGAGCGGGGCACGCGCCCGATCTAGGCTCGGGCGACCGGGGCGTGAAGTGCGACGGCGGACGGCGGAGCGCGTCGCCCGCCGTCGCCCTCAGTAAGCTCAGCCGCGGCGGCGAGCCAACGCCAGCCCTGCGATGCCCATGCCGAACAGGCCAAGCGTCGCCGCCTCGGGCACCGCGAGCTGGCCGCGGATTTCGCCCCCACCGTGCGTGGCATCGTGGATGTTCACGTAGCTCTGGAACGCGGCCAACCCGGTCAGCAAAGCGTCGCGCGCGCCGATCGCGGTGCCGCCGTGGGCCGCAAGGAAGCCGCCGGTGTAGGTAGACGTGGCGAGCAGATCGAAGGTCTGGGTGAAGCTGGCCGTCTGGAGGGCGGGGATCACCGTGAAGGGGATCGCCACGCCCGTGTTGGTGCCATCGGGTGCGCAGCAATGGATGTGGCCGAACACGCCCGCGTCCGCGAGGCCCCGGAACCTGACATTGGCGATCAACGTATCGCCAACGATCTCGACCGAGGCGAAGCCGCGCGCGCTGGTGATAACGGGCGGCACCTGATCCGTTCCGAGTAGCGCAGTCTCATAGAAAGTTGCGCTCGCAGGCAACGCGACAATCGTTACGGAGGCGGCAAGTGCAGTGGCGAGGATGATGTTGTGTCGCATGATTGTCTCCCTGATTTGACTTAGGATTCATATAGCAAATGACTGGTATCGGCCAGTTGCAAATCGACGCAGTGCGGCGCTTGCTGCCCGCGTTGCTTGGATCGTCCCTTGTGGCCTCCACGCTGGGCAAGGAAATTGCCGGATTTACGCTGCTTGCTGGAGCGGCGGCATATTGTAGCGAAACGAGCGCAGCAGTTCGGCCGCCGCCTCGGTGAGCGCGATGCGGGTGCCGAAGATGCCGCCACGCGCTAGTCGCACCGCGATACCTGCTTCTGTCTGGGGTGTTGCGGCCTTTGATCGTGAAGGTCGCGGTATCCTCGTTGGAGCGCGTGGGCTCAGGCGAAACCGCCCTCAGGGATGACGATCTCGACATTCGCGATAGGTTTGAGTGCGATCGGATCGCCGAAGCGGACGGTACGGCGCACGGCATAGCCGCTGGTGGCGGGCTGCTCGAAGACATGGACGAGGCCGGTGCCGATCTCGACGATCCACAGGCCGGGAACGCCAGCGGCTGCGTAATCCTGGACCTTGGGGCCCGAGCCTGCTTCGGCGTCGATCGCGACGATCTCGATCGCCAGCGCGAGTACATCCGCAGGCAGGATGGTGGCGCTACCCGCCCCGGTGCGGCGCAGGATCGTGAGATCGGGCTGCACGACGCTAGTTTCCGACAGGCGGATGCGTGCGGCGCGACCGAGGCAATATTCGCCTGAGTCACCGAAGATCGATTCGAGGACGAAGGCGAGTTCGTCCCGGTTGCGCGTGTGGGGCGCGAAGCGGGACTGAACGCTGTAGAGAACGCCGCGCACCAGCTCGGTCTTGCCATCGGCGTTGGCGAACACGCCCGCCTTGGTCATCAACTCGAACTGCTCGGCGGTGAAGCGCACGGGATTGCGATCGACGTTGAGTTCAACGCTGATCATCGAATCGGTATCGGACATGCGCATGTTCCCTTGGCGATCTGCCCCGGAGTTAGGCGGCTTCGTCGAGCGGCGCCATGTTATGGCCAAGGAGTCGCAGCAGTTCGGCCGCCGCCTCGACCAGATTGGTGCCGGGGCCGAAGATGCTCGCGACGCCTGCCGTGCGCAGGGCCTCGTAATCGCCTGCTGGAATGACGCCGCCCGCGACGACCTTGATGTGGCCGCCGCCCTGGCGGCGGAGTTCGGCGATTAGTTCGGGGATCAGCGTCTTGTGGCCCGCCGCGAGGCTCGACGCGCCGACGATATCGACGTTTTCGGCGATGGCGAGCGCGGCGGCTTCCTCGGGCTTCTGGAACAGCGGGCCCATCACGACTCCGAAGCCGAAATCGGCGTAGGCGCTGCCGACCACCTTGGCGCCGCGATCGTGGCCGTCCTGGCCCATCTTGGCGATAAGCACGCGCGGGGTGTGGCCAATGCGGCGGGTGACGGACGCGATGCCGTCGCGGATCGCGCCGACGCGGGGGTCCTGGCCGAAGGTTCTGGCGTAGACGCCGCTGACCTTGGTGGCGGCGACCGCGTGCCGGCCGAAGACGGTTTCCATTGCCGTGCTGATTTCGCCCAGGCTGGCGCGTGCGCGGGCGGCTTCGATGGTGAGCGCGAGGAGGTTGGCGTGCGCGCGCGCGCCCTGCGTGAGAGCTTCGAGCGCGGCGCGGCAGGCGGGTTCGTCGCGGGTGGCGCGCAGGTGCGCGAGGCGGGCGATCTGGCTTTCGCGCACCGCGACGTTGTCGATATCGAGGTGATCGACGCGGGTTTCGTCGGGGGCCACGAACTTGTTGACGCCGATGACGGTCTGCTCGCCGTTGTCGATGCGCGCCTGCGTGGCGGCGGCGGCGGTCTCGATGTGGGTTTGGGGGATGCCCGACTGGATCGCGGCGGTCATGCCGCCTGCGGCGTCCATCTGCGCGATCAGCGTCCGCGCGGCGGCCACGAGTTCGGCGGTGAGCGCTTCCACATAATAGCTGCCGCCCAAGGGATCGACGACGTGGGGGACGCCGGTTTCGTGCTGGAGTATGAGCTGGGTGTTGCGTGCTATGCGGGCGGAGAAATCGGTGGGGAGCGCAATCGCTTCGTCGAGCGCGTTGGTGTGGAGCGACTGGGTGCCGCCCAGCACGGCGGCGAGCGCTTCGTAGGCGGTGCGCACGACATTATTGTACGGATCGCGTTCGGTGAGGCTGACGCCGCTCGTCTGGCAGTGGGTGCGCAGCATGAGGCTGCGCGGATCTTTGGCACCCAGATCGGTCATGATTTCGGACCAGAGCGTGCGCGCGGCGCGCAGTTTGGCGATCTCCATGAAGAAGTTCATCCCGATCGCGAAGAAGAAGCTCAGGCGGGGGGCGAAGCTGTCGATGGCGAGGCCGCGCGCGGTGGCGGTGCGCGCGTATTCGCGGCCGTCGGCGAGCGTGAAGGCCAGTTCTTGCACGGCGGTCGCGCCCGCTTCGTGCATGTGGTAGCCGCTGATCGAAATCGAATTGAACTTGGGCATGTGCGCGGACGTGTACTGGATGATGTCCGCGACAATCCGCATCGAGGGTTCGGGCGGATAGATATAGGTGTTGCGGACCATGAACTCTTTGAGGATATCGTTCTGGACCGTGCCGTCGAGCGCGGCTTGTGCGACGCCCTGTTCTTCCGCCGCGACGATATAGAAGGCGAGGCACGGCAGGATCGCGCCGTTCATCGTCATGCTGACCGACATCTGATCGAGCGGGATGCCGTCGAACAGCAGCTTCATGTCTTCGACCGAGTCGATCGCTACGCCCGCCTTGCCAACGTCGCCGGTCACGCGCGGATGATCGCTGTCGTAGCCCCGATGCGTGGCGAGATCGAACGCGACCGAAAGCCCCCGCTGCCCCGCCGCCAGATTGCGCCGGTAGAACGCGTTCGAAGCCTCCGCCGTCGAAAACCCCGCATATTGCCGGATCGTCCACGGCCGCCCAGCATACATCGTCGCGCGCACGCCGCGCGTGTACGGAGCCTCGCCGGGCAGTCCCGGATCGATGTTGGCGGTGTCGGCGGCGGTATAGAGCGGCTTGATCGTCAGGCGTTCGGGCGTGTGCCACGAGAGGTCGACGCCCTTGCTTTCCTTCCAAGCGGCTGTGGTCCAGGCGGCGAGGGGATCGGTCATCGGGTGCGGCTCCTGTCACTCCCGATGTGCGGGAAGAGCCGGGCAGTCGCAAGGTGTCGCACTTGCAACCAACCGCTGCACGATGTAAATGCACAGCATGCAAACACGTCGCCAGCAACCCTCGATCACCATCCGTTCGGAAAAAGCGGCGCTGCTGCTCGAGCAGCTCGCGGCTTCGGGCCGCAGCAAGGTCAGCATCATCGAGGATGCGCTCGAACGGCTGCCAATTCGCCCGGACCATCCGCTCGAGGCCGAGCGTCGCGCGCGGATCGCGGAAGTTCTGGAGCGACTGGCGGCGAGGCCCGACATTCCAAGCATGAAGGACTTCGACGCGCGCGAGTATGATCCGCGCGGCAATCTGCGGTGATCGTCGATACCTCTGCGCTCGTCGCGGTGGTTCGCATGGAAAAAGGCCGCGAGCGGATCCTTATCGCGCTGCTGGAGGATGAGGGGATCGTGCCGACGCCGGTGCTCGTCGAGTTCGAGCGCGTGACCGCGCTGGCCAGCAACGCGCCCGATCCTGACGCGCGCGAGCTGCTTCGGCTGCTGTTCAATGGCCGGATCGCGTCCGCGCCGTTCACAGCGGCAGACGCGCTGATCGCCACCGACGCCAACGCCCGCCACGGCACCGGCAACGGACGAGGCGGCGCGCTCAACATGCTTGATCTGATGGTCTATGGAATGGCGGTGCGCTCGGATCGGCCGATCCTGTGCACGGGCAGGGACTTCGGCTCGACCGGGATCGCATTGCACCCCGCCTCGCGCCGCGACTGAGCGCGCGCTTCCCCCCATCGCCGCGCCTCCCTATGTTGCGCCGCGATGGCCGATGCTCCCGCTCCCGACACCCGCCCCGGCCAGCGCGATCTGACGCAGGGGCCGATCGGCCGCACGATGCTGCTGTTCGCGCTGCCCGTGCTCGGCACGTCGGTGGTGCAGACGCTCAACGGCTCGATCAACGCCTATTGGGTGGGCAATCTGATCGGCGAACGCGGCATCGCCGCCACCACCAACGCCAATAATATTCTCTTCCTGCTGCTCGCCGCCGTCTTCGGCGTGGGGTTGGCAGCCACGATCCTGGTAGGGCAGGCGGTGGGGCGGCGCGATCTCCATCAGGCGCGCGCGGTGGTCGGCACGATGGCCACTTTCTTCATGGTTGCGTCCACCGTGATGGCGATCGTCGGCTATCTCGCGTCCGATTGGATGCTTGCGCGAATGAATACACCTGCGGACGTCCTGCCGCTTGCCAGCGCCTATCTGCGTGTGATCTTCGTCGCGCTGCCGTTCCTCTATTTCAACACGTTCCTGTCGATGGCGCTGCGCGGCAGTGGCGATAGCCGGACGCCGTTCATCTTCTCGATCCTCGCCACCGCGATCGATGTCGGCCTCAATCCGGTGCTGATCCGGGGATGGGGGCCGTTCCCCGCGCTCGGTATCGCGGGCTCGTCCACCGCTACGCTGATCGGGCAGGTGATTGGCCTCGCCGGCGTGCTGATCTTTCTCTATGCAAAGCGCTTTCCGATCCGGCTAGCGGGGCCCGATCTGAAGCTGCTCGTGCCCGATCGGCAGCTGCTGATCGCCAGCATCGTCAAGGGCATCCCGATGGGGTTGCAGATGATCGTGGTCTCGATCTCCGGGTTTGCGATGATCGATCTGATCAACCTGTATGGAACCACCGCGACCGCCGCCTACGGGGTGGCGGCGCAGATGTGGAATTATGTGTTCATGCCCGCGATGGCGATCGGCGCGGCCTCCTCCTCCTTCGCCGCGCAGAATATCGGCGCGCGCAAGTGGGACCGGGTTGAGCGCACCGCCCGAACCGGCGTGCTCATGAACCTCGCGTTGACCGGTGCGCTGATCCTGATTGTCTATGCAGCCGAGCAGCCGCTGGTCGCGCTGTTCCTCCCGCACGACGCGCAGGCGTGGCCGATGGTGTATCACATCAATGCGCTCGGCCTGTGGGGCTATCTGTTCCTCGGCGCGACCTTCGTGTTGTTCGCGGTTGTGCGCGCCAACGGCGCCGTCCTGGCACCGCTGGTCGTGCTGATCGTGGCGCTGCTGGCGTTCCGCATTCCGGCCGCGCTGTTGCTTCGGCCGAGCCTTGGGGTTGACGCGGTGTACTGGACCGCGCCCGTCTCGATGATCATCGCGCTGATCGGGTCTTCGGCCTATTATCGTTGGGGCAACTGGCGCAGCGCGCATATGCTGGAGGAAACGTCTGGCGCGGGGCAATCGCTGGCGCTGGTGCCGACTTCGGTGGGTTCCACGGCGATCCCGGTCACGGCAGGCAGCGCCCGCGCCTGACGGCGCTCAAAGGCTGAGCACGATTCCCTGAGATGGCGGTGTGCCGCCGCGGTTTGCCTCGTCCCAGCGGAGGGCCACCGCGTCGGGGCCGCGTTCATGCACGATTTTCAGCCACTGCGGGGCCCAGTCCGCGAACACGCTCCACGCGAGGTCGAGGCGCGCCGCGACCTGGCCCGCTCCCCAGTCCGCCTGTCGCTTCGCGAGCCACGTTGGCGCGAAGAAGAACTGCGCCT
The DNA here is from genome assembly GCA_038238915.1 of Sphingomonadales bacterium. Taxonomy (GTDB): domain Bacteria; phylum Pseudomonadota; class Alphaproteobacteria; order Sphingomonadales; family Sphingomonadaceae; genus JAVVHE01. The sequence continues at coordinate 61,040 of JBBSFH010000016.1, read as the reverse complement.
TGGGGCCGGGCAACGGATCGCTGCGGGTGCCCAGCCCCTGGTGCGTATCGCCGACTGCGGCCGAATGGACCAGCCGGTCCGCCCAGTGGGTATGGACCGCAGTGCGCAATGCGCGGTCGCCCGCCATATCGGCGTAGATCGTGGGCACGGCGGGATCGTGCGCGGTCACGTCGGCGTAGGAGATCACCTCGTCATATGCTCCGGTGCCGCGCGTGAATTCGAGGTTGCGCGGCGAGGTGAGGCCGATCAGCCGGGGGCGCTCGGCATGCTGACGGATCGCATGCGCGAGCGCGAGCGCGGTTTTGGAGGATGCGCTGGAGAGCATCGCCTGCTTCGCGCCGAACCAGTCGTTCGCGGCAAGGAAATCGTCGAGCAGGAAAGAGGTCGCGTGGAGCGGCTGGAGCAGGCCGGTCAGCGCCTCGTCGCCCATCGATGCGTCCCAGCGGCGGTAGCGATTGTACGCGGCGGGGAGGTCGGCGCGGTGCGCGCTGGTTTCGGTAAAGCCGGTTTCGCCGGTCTGTTGAAGCCGCAGCTTCACCGCGCCGGCCATGGTGAAATAGCCGTAGAGCTGTTCACCCGGGACCAGGCCCTCGACGTTTGATGCGGTGACGGTGGCGATGCCCCACGCGGGCACATGGCCCCAGCCATCTTCGGCGGGGAAGAAATCCCAATAGCGCAGCGCAACGCCGTGGACCGCGTAGGTGACGGTGTTGGCGGTAAGGGCGAACTGATCAACGCGCAGCACCGCCTCGCCCGCGCCGGGTTCGAGCAATTGATCGATGGTGCGCGTGACGGCGATGTCATCGCGGCGAACCTGAAAGGCCTGGGTGGGATCGGACATGGTGCGCAAGGTGGCCGCACGGCGCGTCGCTGTCGAGCGCGCAATTGACTTTCCGCGCTGCCGCACGCATCTGGTTCATGACGACGCGGGATTACCCCGCGCCCATCAGGCTGCGTGACCCCCGTGTGCGAGCGGGCCGAGCCAAACCCATTTTTCGACTGCCCTTGTTCACGCGGGTCGTCTCAACGGCCCCGCCGCGACGTGTGATCACGCGCGGCCGCGCTTCAAGGTGTATATCATGGCGTATTTTTCCGACCTCGGCCTCGCCGATCCTCTCCTGAAGTCGCTCGCGGCTGAGGGTTACGACACCCCTACCCCGATCCAGGCGCAGGCAATTCCGCCGGTCCTCGATGGGCGCGATCTGCTGGGCATCGCGCAGACGGGGACGGGCAAGACCGCAGCGTTCGCGCTGCCCTCGCTGCACCGGCTGAGCGCCAAGGGCAAGGCGCGGCCGACGGGCGCGTGCCGGATGCTGGTGCTGGCGCCGACGCGGGAGCTGGCGGGGCAGATTGCAGCTAGCTTCAAGACCTACGGCCAGTTCACGCGCGTGGTGGTGGAGACCGCGTATGGCGGCGTGCCGATCGGCCGGCAGGTGCGTGCGTTGCAGCCGGGTGTGGACGTGCTGGTGGCGACGCCGGGCCGTTTGCTCGATCTGATCGATGGCGGCGCGCTGACGCTTCGCCATGTCGAGATCCTGGTGCTCGACGAGGCGGATCAGATGCTCGATCTGGGGTTCATCCCCGCGCTGCGGCGGATCGTGGGCATGTTGCCCAAGCAGCGGCAGACGTTGCTATTCTCGGCCACGATGCCCAAGGCGATCGCCGAGCTGGCGGACAAGTATCTGACCAACCCTGTCAAGGTCTCGGTAGCACCCGTGGCGACGACGGCGGAGCGTGTGGACCAATCGGTGACGCATGTGAACGCGGGCGAGAAGCAGGCACTGCTCACCATTCTGCTCGGCGATCCCAAGATGGATCGCACGCTGGTGTTCACGCGCACCAAGCATGGCGCGGACCGTGTGGTGCGGCATCTGGTGGCGGCGGGGATCGGTGCGGACGCGATCCACGGTAATAAATCGCAGCCGCAGCGCGAGCGCGCGCTGGCCTTTTTCAAGGCAGGCAAGTCGCGCGTACTCGTGGCGACCGACATCGCCGCGCGCGGCATCGATATCGATGCGGTGAGTCACGTGATCAACTTCGAACTGCCCAACGTGCCCGAGCAATATGTGCACCGCATCGGGCGGACCGCGCGCGCAGGTGCTGGAGGCGAGGCGATCAGCTTCTGCGCGGGCGACGAGCGTGGCTATCTGAAGGACATCGAGAAGCTGACCCGCCAGACGATTGAAGTGCGGCCGTTGCCGCCCGGCTTCGTCGCGGCGGCGGCCAAACTGCCCAAGCCCAGTGCGGCCGAGGTGTTCCGCGATGAACGCTCTCCGCGTGGCGGCGGCGGGCGGGGCGAGCCCGGACGTGGCGCGGGACAGCCCCGCCGCGCGGGCGGCGGCGGCAAACCGGGCGGATATGGCGGGGGCGGGGGCTTCGGCGGCACCGGTGGCGCGCGCAGGAAGCCGCAGGCGGGCGTGCGCGTGACGAGCACGAGCGCGCCACGGGGGCGGTGATCTCCTCTCCCCTTGCGGGAGAGGATACGTAGCCTTGCGTCGCGTTCTTCACGCGGCGCCAGGCGCAGTTGGGGAGGGGTGCGCGGCTGGGCGAGCGGGTTACCCCCTCACAAACTTCGCCCAGGTTCGCCGAGAGGCCCACTAAGCTTCGTATCCTCTCCCGCAGGGGGAGAGGGGGCCTTACTGCGCGCGCTGGGGCGATTGACGGGGATTGAACCCGCAACCTCCGGTACCACAAACCGGCGCTCTAACCAATTGAGCTACAACCGCCGCGCGAGCAGCGGGAAATACGGTGCGGGGCCGAGCGGGTCAATGCGGAACCCTCCCCCCTCGCTTTGCCAAGGGGGGAGGGCAGTGCTCATCCCCTAGGCACGCGCCCAAGCGCCGGGCGCGGGCGGTCCATCGCGGGGCCGCAATCTCCCCTTCCGCCGCGCCTTGCATCGCTGGCACGCGGCTTGCATTGTGGAATGCGGACACAAGGGTCGGGGCTAAACACGTGAAAAAAATCGAAGCCGTCATCAAACCCTTCAAGCTCGATGAGGTGAAGGAAGCGCTGCACGAAGTGGGTGTCTCGGGCATCACCGTCACCGAGGCTAAAGGCTTCGGCCGCCAGAAGGGCCATACCGAACTCTATCGCGGTGCCGAATATATCGTCGACTTCCTCCCCAAGGTGAAACTCGAGGTGATCGTCGAGGATACGCTCGCCGCGCGCGTGGTCGAGGCGATCGAGACCGCCGCACGTACCGGGCGGATTGGCGATGGCAAGATCTTCGTCACCAACATCGAGGATGCGGTGCGCATCCGCACCGGCGAGCGCGGCACCGACGCGCTTTAGACCTTGGAGCTTCCCGAGCCACGCCGTTGCCCTTTCCCGGGCGGCGGCGATGCGCTTAAGGAGCGGCAACGATCAATGAAGGCAGGCATTTATGGCGAACGATCCCGGCACCATCCTCGACATGATCAAGGAGAAGGAGGTTGAGTGGGTCGATCTGCGCTTCACCGATCCGCGCGGAAAGTGGCAGCATCTCACGATGTGCTCGAACGTGATCGACGAGGATAATCTGACCGACGGGCTGTTATTCGACGGCTCGTCGATCGCCGGATGGAAGGCGATCAACGAGAGTGACATGATCCTCAAGCCCGATCTGGACGCGGTGTATATGGATCCGTTCTCGGCGACGCCGATGATGATCCTCTTCTGCGATATCGTGGAACCCTCGACAGGCGAACTCTACGGCCGCGATCCGCGCTCGACCGCCAAGCGGGCGGAAGCGTATCTGCAGCAGACAGGCATCGGCGACACCTGTTTCATCGGCCCGGAGGCCGAGTTCTTCGTGTTCGACGATGTGCGCTTCGAGACCGGCTACGGCTACTCGATGTACAAGCTCGACGACATCGAACTGCCGCAGAACAGCGGTCGCTCGTATGACGAAGGTAATATGGGCCACCGCCCGCGCGTGAAGGGCGGGTATTTCCCCGTCGCGCCGGTGGACTCAGCGGTCGATCTGCGCGGCGAAATGGTCTCGACCATGCTCGAAATGGGCCTGCCGATGGACAAACACCATCACGAGGTCGCGCCGTCGCAGCACGAACTGGGCATGATCTACGGCACGCTGACTACTACTGCGGACCGGATGCAGATCTACAAGTACGTGGTGCATCAGGTCGCGCACGCGTATGGCAAGACCGCGACCTTCATGCCCAAGCCGATCCGCGAGGATAATGGCAGCGGCATGCACACGCACCAGTCGATCTGGAAAGGCGGCCAGCCGCTATTTGCGGGTAACGGCTATGCTGGGCTGAGCGAACTGGCGCTATTCTATATCGGCGGCATCATCAAACACGCCAAAGCGCTGAATGCCTTCACCAATGCTTCGACCAACTCTTACAAGCGGCTGGTTCCGGGCTACGAGGCCCCAGTGCTGCTGGCCTATTCGGCGCGCAACCGTTCCGCGTCGTGCCGTATCCCCTATGGCGCAGGGCCAAAGGCCAAGCGTGTGGAAATCCGCTTCCCCGACGCGACCGCCAACCCGTATCTGGCGTACGCCGCTTTGCTGATGGCGGGGCTCGACGGGATCGAGAACCGCATCCACCCCGGCCCGGCGATGGACAAGAACCTTTACGATCTGCCGCCCGCCGAACTGAAGGACATCCCCACCGTGGCGGCAAGCCTGCGCGAGGCGTGCGAACATCTGGCGGCGAACAAGGCAATCTTCACGCGCGGCGGCGTGTTCACCGACGAGCAGATCGACTCGTACATCGAATTGAAGATGGAAGAGGTGGAGAAGTTCGAGTTGACGCCAAGCCCTGTGGAATTCGACATGTACTATAGTGTGTAGCGGCGTCGGCGAGCCGACTCCGGGTCGGCTCGCCACCAATTCCTACGGCAAGTTCTTTACGTGCGGATCAATACAGTGCGCGCGGCCCTGCGCGTCGATAAGATTGACGGTATACTTGAATTTTCCGCGGGACGCATATGTATCTCGGACGAAGACCTCGCGATCACTAGCACTCACGCGTTCGGGCGGTGTAAAATCCCCGCGATTGCGTTCAAATACGATCGCCGGATTCGACGTTCCCTCGGGGAAGCTGTATCCTGGCAAACTCGAGTCAATTGTCCAGACGATAAAACCCGGTCCGTAGACTTCTACTACATCGGGCGAGACGCTCAGTATACCATTGGTGCTGCAAACTACAATCTCGTGTAGCTTACCGGGACGACCGAGAAAGCCTTCGTTGCTGTTGGACTCATCATCATCTTGGTCGCGGTCGTGGCGCGCAATTAACGCACCCACAGCGACTCCACCCAGCAAAGCTAGACCAATCGCGAACAACGGAGCGGGCCGTTCCTCATGCATCGACATATCCTTTCTCCCATGAAACCCCCTGTTGTGGAGTCTTGAGGAGCGTTACCACATCAACGTGTCCCGGCGAACAAGACTTTCTGACCAGGATCAACCGTCAGGCGCGCAGAGCCGTTGCAGCCCGGGCGGGCATAGTTGGCAGCTTCGAGCCGCGATCCGATCGGCGCGGCTTCGGCTGTCTGACCGAGCCGAATATAGGCTTGCCGTAGCAGACATGCCTCGTCCAGCCGCAACGCGCCCTTGGGCGTGCGAAGCGTCTGCACGATGGCGTTCCAGATTTGCCGGTCATCCCCCGTGGCGCGGGCCTTGAGCGCGAGCCCACGCGCCTGCCATAACAGCGAATCGGGGAGAGGGCGGCCGGTTCGTGCTTCGCGGGCCAGCTCGTCCGCCGCTGGCGTGCCCAGAATTCGTGCGGATGAAATGTCGCCGCGCGTCAATGCAAACTCGGCTGCAATAAGGTTTGTTGCAGCCGCTGTCTGCCGCCACTCAAGGATTTGGGGATCAAGCGCTGTCAACTTTGCGCAAATTGCGATCGCGTGCTGAAGTCGCTCATTGGCGTCTTGCGCACGACCTCGCGCGATCAAGGCTTCGGCAAAATCGTTGTCTGTGTGGGCTATGCCCGACAAAATATCGACATTGTTCGGCTCGACTTCCAGCAGCTGCCCGAACTGGTGCTCCGCTTCATTATACTCTTTGATGGCGTCAGCAGAATCGCCGACATCCATAGCCAGATTCCCGAGCGCGCGATGCGTCCGGGCAAGATCGGCGAGCTGTGAATTGTCTAGCGGGTTGGCAGCGGCCATCTTGGACAGCACCTGCAAACTCCTTCGCCGGGCATCGATCGCGTTTTGCAAACGTCCGCGGAACCGTTCGGTATCTGCCGTCCAAGCGTTGAAATCAGCGAAATCATTGCGCCACTGCACATTGTCCGGATGACGCTGAACAAGCGACTGCATCACCTCGGTGGCGTGGCGAAAATCGATATTTGCCGCATCGAATTGCCGCGCCCTGAACTCCATCGTGCCGCGATTACTGCGGCTGTATGCGACCTCGGCTCGCCAATCATCGTTCTTTGGGTCGAGCGTGACCAGTCGATCGGCCATGCGTGCATAATCGTCGAATGCCTGCGCGGCGGTTCTGAGATCGCCGCGTCGGAGGGCGATGTAACCGACGTAGTAGACGCTCTGCGCATGATCGAAAATCCGCTGCCCTTTGTTAGGCTCGCGTGCCATCAACTCGCTCGTGGTCTTCGCCGCCTGCTCGAAAGACGCTTCGGCTGCACCAAAATCTCCCCGCTGCTCGCGTAACTGCCCAACCATGCGCAGCGCCTTCGCCCGTCGCGCCAACTCGTCGGCATTCAGCGAGCCCAAGTCCTGCCGCGCATAATAGGCCATCGTCTGCGCGCCCACCGAATCGAGCACGTCCAGCCGCCCCACCGCGTCAAGCCGCTTCCTCAGATCGCCCAGCATGAACTCGACCAACTGTTCGGCGTCGGCTCGCCGCGCGCGCGCGTCCGCCCGTGCCCGCAGCGCCTCGCCCGCCAGCCCCGCCATTGCCACGCTCAGCAGCGTGCCCGCCGCCGCCCAGCGTACCCAGAACTTGCGCCTTCGCGCGTCCCCCTGACGGATCAGCGTCAGCGCGGGCACCTGCGCGGGCAAGCCTGGCGCGGGGGGCGGCTCGGGATGCGCGACCGGTGCGACATCGGCAATCATTCGATAGCCGACGCGCGGGATCGTTTCGATATGGAACACGCCGTGGCGCTCTTCCGCGAGCCTGCGCAGGCGCGAAATGACGCGGTTGATCGCATCCTCGCCCACGATCTGCCCCGCCCAGCAGCACTCGATCAGGTCGTCGCGTCCAACGACGCCGCCGCGCGAGAGTCGTACCAGCACCTGCATCACGCGCGGCTCGAGGCGCTCGCTCGTGCCGTCCTGCCCGATCACGGTGCGCGCGGCGGGTTCGACCACCAGCGCGCCGATGCGTAGCGGAGGTTCGTCGGCAAGCTGGATTCGCGTCGCGGCAGTCATCGCGGTCCCCCCGGTCGCGGCGCGTTTACCATCATTGTCAAGCCGCTGTCCGCCTGATGATTGCGATCATCGGCGAAAGCTCGGCCTATCGGGCAATCATCAGCCAACGATCAGGTCTCCGACATGGTGATCAGACCTTAGCGGGCGCACCCCCGGCGTGTCGAACCTGCGGGATCGTCCGCCAGACGACAGATAACCGGAGACCTGCCATGAATCCACGTGTTGCCTTGATCGCCGCCATCGTCGCCGAACTCGCGATCGGCGGCACTGCGCATGCCCAGACGGGGGAGGCGCGTTCGATGACGGTTGCCTACGACGATCTCAACATGCGCTCGGCGGAGGGCCGCAAGCTGCTCGATCGCCGTCTCGCGGCCGCCGCAGACGCGGTATGCGGTGCGGACGACATCTCGTTCGCGCCTCTGGCGCAGCGAATCGCCAAAGCCGATTGCGTCCGCTTCGCGCTCGCCAATGCGCGCGGCACGGTCGCATCGAAGACGAGCGTCATCATCGCCTCACGCTGATCGACGCGTTCGGTGCGGTGCGAGCGGGGCGGGGGCGAAGGCTCCCGCCCCTGACGTATCTGCGCAACGGGGTCACGCGGCGAACCGCAAGCCTCCGACATCAGCCGGGTCACCGCACCCGCAGATCGCCCTGCGTCTTCAGATTCCCCGCGCGCATCACGTGGGTGAGGCGGCGCACGTTGGCTATGTCCACGCTTGGATCGGCGGCGAGCACGATCAGATCGGCCACCTTTCCCGGTGCCAGCGTGCCGAACTGGTCGGTCGCGCCCATCACCTCGGCTCCGCCCAGAGTCGCCATGCGGATGAGTGCGGAAGCCGGGATGCCCGCCTTCTGCATCGCCTCGAGTTCGGCGTTGATCGATGGGCCGTGCATGGTGAGCGGGTTGCCCGCATCCGTCCCCACCACCAGACGGCCACCCGCCTTGTAGATGACGGCCACGTTCGCAGCCCCCGTCGCGTCCTCGGCGGCGGCGCGCGCACGGCGCTGTTCGATGACCTGGGGGTTCGGCGGCGCGGGGGCAACCGCCTTCAGACGCGCCACCTCCGCGATGCGCGCCCGGATGGCGGAATCGACGCAGCGGTTTTCATCCTCGATTGCAGGCGCAACGCCGCTCGCGATTGCCTCGATCGCGCGGAGCCAGCCCCGGCCCACCACCAGCGTGGGGGCCATGACGGCATCGTTCGCTTTCATCAGCGCGAGAAATTCTGCATCGACGGGTGCATCGAACACGTCGTGGACCAGATAGCTTGCCCCTGCCTTGAGCGCGACCTTGGCCTGCCGCAATTCGGTTGCGTGAACGATGAAGGGCAGCCCCGCCGCCTTGACCGCCGCGCCAAGCGCCATCACGCGCCCGTCGATATCGACGCGCTCCTCGGGCTTGGGCGCGATGAACCAGAGTTTGACCGCGTGCGAACCCATGGCCTTGAGGTGCGCAACCGTCGCCGCGGCATCGGCGGGCTGGGGCAGCGGCACGAACGTCGGCTGGCCGGGCAGATTGTCGATCGCGACTTTGGCGGCGACCTGCGTCACCAGCGGACCCGCTGCGCGCAGATGCACGCCGTTCGCGTTGGCATCGCTGCCGCGCGCGACGGCGATCGTCCAGGGCTGGCCACCGACGTCATACGCCGCCGTCACGCCGCTGCAGAGATAGCTGCGCTGCCAGCGCAGCGGATCACGGCGCAGCGCCGCGGTCGTCTGGGCATAAGGATACAGCGTGGGCGCGCTGATCCCGTCCGGTCTGCCATCCAGCCATCCGGTCTGGCCGAGATGGACGTGCGCATCGACAAGGCCGGGCATGATGAAGCGGCCCTTCATATCGACCCGCCTGGCCCCGCGCGGGATGGCGCAATCCGGGCCGACGCATGCGATGCGCCCGTGATCGACGACGATGGTCGCAGGGCGGCCGGGCGTGCCCGTCCCGTCGAAGACCGTGGCTCCGGTCAGCGCGAGCGGGGCGGCGTAGGCGGGAGCCGCCGCGACCAGCAGGGCGAAAGCGAGGCGCATGGCGGCGGGCCTTTTTTCCGGGGGTCAGTCTTCGAACAGCGTAGGCGTTGGTTGCGGTGGCGTCACGCCGATATGTTTCCAGCCAGCCGCAAGCAATGTGCGCCCGCGCGCGGTGCGGGCGATCAGCGCCTGCTGGATCAGATAGGGTTCGAGTACGTCCTCGACCGTGTCGCGCGGTTCGCTAAGCCCCGCCGCTAGCGCTTCGACACCTACCGGGCCGCCGCCATAATGCTCCGCGATCATGAACAGGTAGCGCCGATCGAGCGCGTCGAGGCCGGCGTGATCGACGCCCAGTCGGGTGAGTGCAGCATCGGCGGCGGCGCGATCGATCGCGCGCGCGCCATCGACGGCGGCGAAATCGCGCACGCGCCGCAGCAGTCGGCCCGCGATGCGCGGGGTGCCGCGCGAGCGCGCCGCGATCTCGCGCGCGCCATCGGGAGTGACTTCGACCGAGAGCAGCCGCGCGGCGCGGCGCACGACCTGTTCGAGTTCGGCGACCGTGTAGAATTGCAGGCGAATGGGGATGCCGAACCGGTCGCGCAGCGGTGTGGCGAGCAGGCCCGAGCGGGTGGTGGCACCCACCAGCGTGAACGGCGGCAGCGCGATGCGGACGCTGCGCGCGGACGGCCCCTCGCCGATCATAATGTCCAGCGCACGGTCTTCCATCGCGGGGTAGAGGATTTCCTCGACGATTGGCGATAGCCGGTGGATTTCGTCGATGAACAGCACGTCGCGTGGTTCGAGGTTGGTGAGCAGCGCGGCCAGATCGCCGGGGCGCGCGATTACCGGCCCGCTGGTATGGCGCATCTGCACGCCGAGTTCGCGCGCGACGATGCCTGCGAGCGTGGTCTTGCCGAGGCCGGGGGGCCCGAGCAGCAGGACGTGATCCAACGCTTCCTCGCGGGCACGGGCCGCTTCGATGAAAACCGCGAGATTGGAGCGCGCCTCCTCCTGGCCGATGAAGTCGGCGAGGAGCTGGGGCCGCAGCGCCTGATCGGGGTCGCCGGGGGATAGCGATGGCGTGGTGAAACTCATCGCGTGGAACGCCGGAGCGCGGCTGCGATCAGAGCATCGAGGGGCGCATCCTCGCCCAACTCTCCTTCCGCCTCCGCGACCGCGCGCGCGGCTTCGGCGGGGCGGAAGCCGAGGTTGGCGAGCGCGGAGAGCGCGTCCGCCGCCGGGGTGCCACGCGCTGGCGCGGCGGGCGCGGTCACCGAGCCGCCGAACGCGGGCACCTTGTCCCTGAGTTCGTTGACGATGCGCGCGGCGAGCTTTGGCCCGACACCGTTCGCTCGTGCGACCATCGCGCCGTCGCCTGCACCGATCGCGCGGGTCAGATCGTCGGGCGAGAGCGCGGACAGGATGGCGAGCGCAACCTTGGCACCCACGCCCTGCACGCCCTGAAGCAGGCCGAACCAGCTATGCTCGGCGAGATCGAGAAAGCCCACCAGGCTGATCGAGTCTTCGCGCACCAGCATCTCGGTGTGGAGCGTGACGGGATCGCCGAACGGTCCAAGTGCGGCGAGCGTGCGCGCGGAGCAGCCGACGCGCAGGCCGACGCCGTGGACATCGACGATCACCCAGTCCGCGCCGCTTCGGCCGACCTTGCCCGAGACGTAGGCGATCATGCGGCGTAGGCCCGGCGCGCCGACGCGAGATGGTGGGCGTGGCAGATCGCAACCGCGAGCGCGTCGGCGGCGTCCGCGCTGGTAGGGGCGCTGCCCGGCAGCAGGATGCGGACCATCGCGTGCACCTGCGCCTTGTCTGCGCCGCCGGTGCCGACGACGGCTTTTTTGATCGTGGCGGGGGCATATTGGCCGACCACCGCGCCGGTGCGGGCGGCGGCGAGCAGGACCACGCCGCGCGCCTGGCCGAGCTTCAGGGTGGAGCGCGGGTTGGCGTTGACGTAGGTCTCCTCGACCGCGGCGGCTTGCGGGCAGTGGCGGGCGATCAGTGTTTCCAGCGCTGCGAAGAGCGTGGCGAGGCGGGCGCAGAGCGGATCGGCGGGGCGCGTGGCGATGTGCCCGCTGGCCAAATGGAGGAGGCGGTTGCCGTGGGCCTCGATGACGCCCCAGCCGGTGCGTTCGAGGCCGGGATCGAGGCCGAGGAGGATCATGGGGCCCGGTGTAGCGGGGATCGCGACCGGGGCGAAGGTCACGGTGGTCATCTGGTGCGGGGTTTTTTCGAGTCGCTTTGGATGGTGGCGGTGGGGGCAGATGCGATTCGGGGGATGGGGCTACGCGGTTCAATCAGGGGCAGTCCTGCAGTGCACCGCGCGGTCGCCGTGTGCTCTGTCCGGGCGACTATGGCGCGGCGACTGGCACATGCGTATAGCTGATGGCCGCAAGTACAACAGGGCGGATCGGGGCTTGGTGCGTATCGCTGCGATCTCTCTCGCGGACGAGCCGCCGTTCCACTTGGGCGAACTCTACGTTCGGCCCGCGACCCGCCAACTTGTCCGCGCCGAAGCGACGCAGACGCTTGAACCCCGGGTTATGGAAGTGCTTGTGGCGCTCGCCCGCGCGCACAGCGAAGTCGTCAGCCGCGATGCGCTGATCGATTCCTGCTGGGGCGGTCGCATCGTCGGCGAGAACGCGATCCACCGCGTCACCTCGCGTATCCGTCAGCTCGCCGCCACGATCGGCGAGGACTGTTTTGAAATCGAGACAATCTCCAAGGTCGGCTACCGGCTGATCGTGCGTGAGGCGCCGCCTGATGATTCCGCGCCGCGCCTCAACGAGCCGATCGCTGCGCCGAGCGCTCCGGCATCGAACGACCGGCGGCTCCTGCTGGGAGTGCTCGCAACCACCGCGATTGGCCTCACCGGGTTCGGTGCGTGGCGCGCGTTCGCGCCCGAGCGGCGCGGCGCGGCGACCGCACGGACGCTCGCCGCCAGGGGCCGCGAGGCGCTGCGGCAGGATCTGGGCGAGCAGGACATCCAGGCGGTGGCGTATTTCAAGCAGGCGACGCAGGCCGATCCTGCGTCTGCGGAGGCGTGGGGCGGGCTGGCACTCGGGCAATTGCAGTTGCTCAAAGCCGTAGGCGATAGCGCGGGGGAGGAGGCGGCGGCAGCGGAGGTCCGGTCGGCGGCGCGGCGCGCGCTGGCGCTCGATCCGGACAATGGCGACGCGCGCGCGGCGCTCATTTTGATCCGGCCCTTTTTCCGCAACTGGACCGTGATCGAGGCCGATTGCCGCGCCGCGCTCCGCCAACGGCCGAACCCGGTGTTGGAATCGGCGCTCGCCGAGGTTCTGGCCGAGGCCGGGCTGGGTGCTGGTGCCATCGCGATCTACGAGCGGTTGCTGGCGCATGAGCCCTTCGATCCTGACAGCAACATGGATTTCGCATGGACCTTGTGGATGGCGGGCGACCTCGCGCGCGCCGGGCAGGTGCTCGACAATGCGACGAAGCTTTGGCCGGGGCACCTGCGGGTCTGGCTGGGCCGCTTCATGTTCCTCGCGCTGGCCGGGCGGCCGAGCGCGGCGATCGGCATGGTCGAAGATGTCGAGGCTCGGCCAGCCGCGGCGCCACGCTCGCCCGTGATCCCCTTCGATGTTTATGTCGCCGCCGCGCGGGCGCTGCTCACACATTTCCGTTCCGACATCAACATCGCGGTCTCCGGGATTCTGGACGCGCGCGCGCGAGGTGTGCTGGACACGCCGCGCGCGGTCAGTTTCCTCGCGGCACTGGGCGCGGTCGACGCAGCGTTCGGCCAGCTCGACAATTATTATTTCGGCCCCCCGACAGCCGGGGGTCGGCGCCGCGCGCTGGGGCCGTACAGCGACCGCACGACGCGTATCCTGTTCATGCCCGCGAGCGAGCCGCTGCGAGTCGATCGGCGTTTCGCCCCGCTGACGCGGGCGATCGGCCTTGATGGCTACTGGCGCGCGACGGGCTCGGTTCCCGACTATCGCCGCTGAATATCGCACGGACCCGGAACGAACTGCTCAAAATCAGCGATCGATCAGAGTTTAATCAGTTCTGCTGAGTGGCCGGGAAAAAGAGAGACGCGCCTCATGCGTTTCGGGCCGCGCGGCTGTTCGACGCCGCCCGACAGGAGGCAGCGATGAAAATCAGAGACTTGGGATCCGCCGCGCTGATCGCTTCGACGCTTGCTTGCGCAACCACAGCGCGCGCGATCCCGGTGGGCGACGATCCGATCATCTTCTGGAACGATCAGGCGCAGGCGTTGTTGCCCGGATCGACCCCGGTCCAGTCGCGCGCGTTCGCGATGGTCAACATCGCAATGTTCGACGCGGTCAACGCGGCGCTGGGCAAGCCCGATCGCGCCTATCTTGCGGGGGTGCACATTTCGCACGGCGGCGACACGCGCGCGGCGGCGTCGCAGGCGGCGCACGACGTGCTCGTCGCGCTCAATCCAACCAATGCGGCGCTGTATGATGCATCGCTCGCAGCGAGCCTCAACCTCGTGACCGACGGGTCGGCGAAAACCCACGGCATCAAGACCGGCGCGGCCTATGCGGCGGCGATCCTGGCGAACCGCTCCGCCGACAATTCGACTGCGGTAGTGACATATACCACCACCGGCCTGCCGGGCGACTGGCGGCCCACCCCGCCTAAAAATGCTGCGGCCGCGACGCCGCAATGGGGAGGAGTGACGCCGTTTCTGCTTTCGTCCGGCGACCAGTTCCGGCCGGGACTGCCGCCCGCGCTCGGTAGCGCCGAATATGCCGCCGCCTACAACGAGGTGAAGGACATCGGGTCGGCGACGAGCGTGACGCGCACCGCAGACCAGACGTTCAGCGCCAAGTTCTGGGCTTCGGGCAATGCGTCGGCAGCATGGACGCGCATCGAACTCGCGGCTGCCGAGGCAAAGGGCCTTTCGACGCTCGACAATGCGCGCGCGTTCGCATTGCTGGCGATCGCTATGGCCGATTCGCAGATCGCGGGCTTCGATTCGAAATATGTCTATCGCCTTTGGAGGCCGATCACCGCGATCCAGCTCGGCGATACCGACGGCAACCCGCTCACGATCGGTGATCCAGCGTGGACATCGGTGGTCAACACGCCGGCCTTCCCGACCTACATCTCCACGCACTCGACGTTGTCGGGATCGCAAGCGCTGCTGAGCGATGCGCTCTTCGGAGACGTCGGGCCGCTCTGCATCACGCTCGCGGCGGGCAACCGGTGCTGGGACAGTTTCGACGCGGCCGCCCTCGACGCTTCAGACAGCCGCATCTGGGGGGGCTTCCACTTCCGCTTCGACACCGAAACCGGGCTGACAGTGGGCCACGAGATCGGAGCGTTCGACCTTGGCAGCGCCGCGTTCAGCCCGGTGGCAGAACCGGCGGGATACGCGGCACTGCTGGGAGGGCTTGGATTGCTAGGAGCGGCGCTCCGACGCCGCCGGGCAGCGGCGCGGGCTGTATGACGGGCGCTGGGCTTTACCCCAGCTTCGCCATCACCTCGTCGTCGATGTCGTAATTGCCCGTCACGCTCTGGACGTCGTCGTCGTCGTCCAGAGCATCGACCAGTTTGAACAATGTGGCGGCGTGATCCTCGCCCACCGCCACGCTTTCGCGCGCGCGCCAGCCGAGTTTGGCGGCTTCGGGGGGGCCGAGTTTGGCTTCCAAAGCGCGGGCGGTTTCGTGGAGGGCTTCGACGCTGGTGAAAATCTCGTGCCCGTCCTCGCTGCTCGCGACATCGTCCGCGCCCGCATCGAGCGCGGCTTCGAAGATCGCGTCGGCGGTGCCGGCCTTCAGCGGATAGGCGATCAGGCCGACGCGATCGAAACCGTGGGAGACGCTGCCCGATGCGCCCAGATTGCCGCCGTTCTTGGCGAAGATGGTGCGCACATTGGACGCGGTGCGCGTGCGATTATCGGTGAGCGCATCGACGATGATCGCGACACCGCCGGGGCCGAAGCCTTCGTAGCGCATCTCCTCGTAGTTTTCGGAGTCCGCGCCGGATGCCTTCTTGATCGCGCGCTCGATATTGTCCTTGGGGAGCGAATTGGCGCGCGCGGTTATCACGGCGGCGCGCAGGCGGGCGTTCGCATCGGGATCGGGCAGCCCCATCTTGGCGGCCACCGTGATCTCGCGCGCGAGCTTGGAGAAAAGGCGCGCGCGCTTGGCATCCTGCCCGCCCTTGCGGTGCATGATGTTCTTGAATTTGGAATGTCCGGCCATGCCACGGGATTAGCGCGGGTGGATGCGGGGGCGCAACCGGTGCTCCGGCTTAAGTTCGGAGTCGCGCACCCCTGCTCGCGGCGGCCCCGATGATGCGCTTGCAGAGCGCGTCGATATCCGCCTCGGTGAAGCTGCGCTCGGCGGGCTGCAGCGTCACCTCCAGCGCGAGCGACACCTCGCCTTCGGGGACGCCCGCGCCGGTGAACCGATCGAACAGGCTGACTGCGGTGATCGCAGCTTTGTCCGCACCACGAACCGCGCGGATCAATGCGTCGGCGGGTGCGTCGGCGGGGTATAGGAAGGCGAAATCGCGGCGTACGGGTTGCAGCGGCGGCGGTGCAAAAGCGGGGCGGGCGCGCTTGGCGCGGGCGGGTGGGACGGCGTCGAGGTATAGTTCGGCGACGGCCACGGGGCCGCCCAGATCGCGGGTCAGGCCGGGGTGAAGTTCGCCGAACACGCCGAGCGTAACCTTGGGACCAAGCGTGAAGCGCGCCGAGCGGCCGGGGTGCAGCCACGCGGGCGCATCGGGTTGCGCCTGCAGGCGATCCACCGGCGCACCCGCGGCGGACAGGATTGCTTCGGCGATGCGCTTGGCATCGTAGGCGGTGGGTTTGGCGGCGGACCCGGTGGCCCAGTCGCGCGCGCGCACTTCGCCTGCGAGCAGAACCGCGAGCGTGAGATGTTCGCCGTCCTCCAGATAGCGCCGACCGATCTCGAACAGCGCGACGCCCGCGAGGCCGCGATCGAGGTTGCGGCGCGCGGCGGCGGCGAGGCCGGGGATAAGGCTGGGGCGCATCGCGGCCATGTCCGAGCTGATGGGGTTACCCAGCGTAAAGGTCGCGCCGCCATAGGGGGCGACGTCGGCGGGCGGCAGAAAGCTCCACGTAATCGCCTCGGTCAGCCCGAGCGCTGCGGCCGCACGGCGCGCGCGGCGTTCGAGCATCTGCATGGGGGTGGCGGTGGGTTGGGCGACGCCGGGCGCGCGGAGGAGCGGCGCGGAGGGGATGTGCGCGTAGCCGTGGACGCGCGCGACCTCCTCGACGATGTCGGCGGGGCCATCGATGTCGCGTCGCCAGCTCGGGACGTGGACTTGCCAGGGGTGGCCGGGTTCCACGTGGAACCCCAGCCGCGCGAGGATCGCGGCCTGCTCGGTTTGCGGCACATCCACCCCGGCGAGGCGCAGCGTGTGCGCGGGATCGTAGGCGATGCTGCGCGCCGGATCGGGGATCGTACCCGCGAGCGCGACCTCGCTTGGTTCGCCGCCGCAAAACGCCAGCACCATCGCGGTTGCAAGTTCCATACCGGGGACGAGGAACGCCGGATCAACCCCGCGCTCGAAGCGCGCGCGCGCGTCCGAATTGAGGTTGAGCGCGCGGCCGGTGCGACCGATGCGCGAGGGATCGAAGTATGCGCACTCGATCAGGACATCGGTGGTGGCTTGCGACACGCCCGAATGTTCGCCGCCCATGATGCCCGCAATATCATGTACTACCGCATCATCGGCGATGACGGTCATCGTGGTATCGAGCATGTATTGGCGGGCGTTCAGCGCCTGCATCGTCTCGCCGTCGCGTGCCCGCCGCGCGGTCAGGCCGCCGGTGAGTTTGGCCAGATCGTACACATGCAAGGGACGGCCCCAGCCGATGCTGACATAATTGGTGATATCGACGAGCGCGGATATGGGGCGCAGGCCGATGGCGCGCAGGCGGCGCTGCATCCACTCGGGGCTGGAACCGTTGCGCACGCCCCGGACAGCGCGGCCAAGGAAGGCGGGGCAGCCCTCCGGATCGGTGGTCGCGATAGGGACCGGGCAGGGGAACAGGCCCGCGATGGCCGCAGCGTCGGGCACGATCAGGCGCCCCAGCCCCGCCGCCGCCAAATCGCGCGCGATGCCGTGGACGCCCATGCAATCCTGCCGGTTAGGCGTGATCGCGATCTCGATCACCGGATCGTCCAGCCCCGCATAATCGATATAACGCAAGCCCACCGGAGCATCGGCGGCAAGTTCGATGATCCCGTCATGTTCTTCGGACAGCCCCAGTTCGCGCTCGCTCACCAGCATGCCGCGCGATTCGACCCCGCGCACTTCGGCCACACGCAGCGTTACCCCGGTGCCGGGCACCGTGACGCCCGGAGCGGCGAACACCGCGCCCATCCCCGCGCGTGCGTTGGGCGCGCCGCACACCACCTGCACGGGTTCCCCCGCGCCGGTATGGACCATGCATACTTGGAGCTTGTCCGCATTGGGGTGGCGTACGGCGGACACAACGCGCGACACTGTGAACGGCGCGAGTGCGAGCGCGGGCTGCTCGACGCCTTCGACTTCGAGGCCGAGGTTGGTGAGCGCTTCGGTGATCTGATCGAGCGTCGCCTCGGTTTCGAGATGATCCTTCAGCCAGGCGAGGGTGAACTTCACGCGCCCACTCCCCCGCTAAGCGTTGGCACGCTCAGCGGATCGAAGCCGTAATGCTCGAGCCAGCGTACATCGCCGTCGAACATCGCGCGCAGGTCCGCGATGCCGTATTTGAGCATGGCGAGGCGATCGAGACCGGTGCCGAACGCGAAGCCCTGCCACTCGTCGGGATCGAGGCCGCACGCACGTAGCACGCGCGGGTGGACCATGCCCGAGCCCATCACCTCGAGCCACGCGCCCTTGCCGCCGATCCGCCGCACGCCGTTCTCGATCGAACAGCCCACATCGACTTCGGCCGAAGGCTCGGTGAAGGGGAAGAAGCTGGGGCGGAAGCGCAGGTCCACCGCATCGACCCCGAAAAAGGCCTTGAGGAAGGTTTCGATCGTCCACTTGAGGTGGCCCATCGTGATGTTTCGATCGATCACCAGCGCTTCGATCTGGTGGAACATCGGCGTGTGCGTTGCATCACTGTCGCTGCGGTATACGCGACCCGGGCTGATCGTCCGAATCGGCGGCTTCTGGGTGAGCATCGTCCTGATCTGCACCGGCGACGTGTGCGTGCGCAGCAGCATCCGGCCTTTCTCGCCCGCTTGCGGGAAATAGAACGTATCGTGCATCGCGCGCGCGGGGTGGTCCTCGGGAATGTTGAGCGCGCTGAAATTATGCCACTCGTCCTCGATCTCGGGCCCCGTGGCGACCGCGAAGCCCATGTCCGCGAAGATTTCGGTGAGTTCGTCGAGCACTTGGGAGACCGGATGAATGCGGCCGCGCGGGGGGGCGGCGACGGGGAGCGTCATGTCCTGCCGTTCGGCGGCGAGTTTGGCGGTGAGGGCGGCGGATTCCAGCGTCGCGCGTCGCGCGGCGATCGCGGCGGCCACCGTCTCGCGCAGCGCATTGTAGACGGGGCCGAGCGTCTGTCGTTCCTCGGGACTGACGCCGCCCAGCGTCTTCAACAGCGCGGTCACCGCGCCCGCCTTGCCGAGCGCGCGCACACGCACCGCATCGAGCGTATCGAGCGACGCGGCGGTTTCGATCTCGTGCAGGAGTTCGGCGTGGAGAGTTTCGGTGGCGGACATGAGCGCACGCGAGTAGCGGGGCCGCGCGCGCCGCGCTAGGCTCACGCATACATGTTCCTACAAATCCCAGATTTGCTGATACCCGACGAAGTCGCCGCACTGCGCGCCATTGCGGCGGGGGCGGGGTTTATCGATGGGCGGGCGTCCAATCCGCACTCCAAGGTCAAGAACAACGAGATTCTGGCCGATCCGGACGCGCACGCCCGATCGTCGAGGATCATGCTCGCAGCGCTCGGGCGCAGCGAACCGTTCAAGGCTTTCGCCATGCCGCGCACGGTCGCCTCGCCGATGCTGACGCGTTACTCCACGGACAAGCATTACGGCCTGCACGCCGACGCCGCCTTCATGCCGATGAAGGATCGCCCGCTGCGCGCGGATCTGAGCTGCACGATCTTCCTCAGCGATCCCGCCAATTACGAGGGCGGCGAACTGCGCGTGCTGCTCGGCGACACCGCGGTGGAGTTCAAACCCGGGGCCGGGGCGGCGGTGATCTACCCTTCGACCACGCTGCACGAGGTGGTGCCCGTGGATCGCGGCGAGCGGCTGGTGGGGCTCACCTTCATTGAGAGCAAGATCGCCGACGCGTGGCGGCGCGAGGTGCTCTACGAACTGAACGAGGTGGTGGCGCTCGAGGGGCTGACGATGCGCCACGAAAATTTCACCCGCGCGCAGCGGGTGCAGCAGGCGTTGGCGCGGATGTGGATGGACCATTGAGCAAGGGGTAGGTGCCCGCCGCCCGTTCCAGCCACGCCAGCCCCCGGACGATTTCCGCGCCATGCTCGCGCTGGGCCTGCGCAAGTACGGCGGCGCGCAGATCGGGGGTGTAGACGTGTTCGGGGCCCTTGGCGTAGCGTGCCATCAGCGGGCTGGTGACGAGGCGATGCGCGTCTTCGGGGCCAAGAGGCGCACCAAGGTGCGTGGCCGCTTGCATCAATGTGGGCGCGGGCTGGGAGAGGAACGTCTCGAAATCCAGCGTTAGCGTGGCCGGGCCGTGCGCGGCGGCGAGGCTGGCAGTTTCGCACGCCCATGCCATCGCGATCCGCTCCCCCTCGCTCATCCCGGCGAGCGCGAAGGCGGGGCCGCCGAGGCGCGCGTTCAACCGGGCGAGGCGCGAGGGGGCGAGTGCGATGGCCTCGGCGCGGTTGCCATCGGCGGCGAGGATGGTGGCGAGGTAGGTCGGCGCGCTGGTGGTCAGGAGTATCGCGCGGGTGGCGGGTCGCGCGAGGATCGCGGGGGCGAGTTTGCTGGCGAAGCTGGTGGCCTTCAGCAGCGCCGTCTGCGCGGGGTGCCATGTGCGCGACCACAGGGTGAGGCAGGCTTCGAGGCGCGCGGCGTGCTCGGGCGGCGTGCGCCACGCCTCGGGCACGGCCCGGTATTCGGCGAGCGTGCGAAGTGCCGCGGGTTCGCGCACACTGAACAGCGCGGGGAGTTCGCCGAGCAGGCGGCTGATCAATGTCGAGCCGACATGGCCGATGTGGAAGATCGCGTGCAACGGCCGGGGCGGCGGCAGCGCTTCCAGCACCTGCGCGAACGGCACCCACTGCGTCTTCACGTGCGTACCCAGCATCCGCCCATCGAGGAAACTCGCGGCGCGATACTGGTCCTCGCCCAGATGCGCGAACAGCAGGCGGTCGGCGGGTTCGTCGATGCTGTGCGGCAGCCAGGCAGGGGACTGGGCGAGATTGGTGGCGAGGCTCATCCGCGGCCGCGGTAGCCGGGCACGTCCTGCGGCGGGATCCACAGGCCTTCGGGAGCGGGGCCTGATTGCCAGAAGACGTCGATCGGGATGCCGCCGCGCGGGTACCAATAGCCGCCGATGCGCAGCCAGAGCGGAGCCATTTCTTGGACGAGGCGCTCGGCAATTCCGACGGTCACGTCCTCATGAAACGCGCCGTGGTTGCGGTACGATTGCAGGAAAAGCTTGAAGGACTTGCTCTCCACCATGGTTGCGCCGGGAGCATAATCGAGCACCAGAAGCGCGAAATCCGGCGCGCCGGTAACGGGGCACAGGCTGGTGAACTCGGGCGCGGTGAGACGGATCAGATAGGGGCGGCCCGGGCGCGGATTGGGGATGTAATCGAGCCGCGCCGCTTCCGGGCTGGCAGGGGTGGGGGCGGTCTGGCCAAGCGTGGTGATCATGCGCAGCGAGCTAGGACTTGCGCGCGGTAGCGGCAACCTTGTGTCGGCCCGCGTACCGCATCGTTGAGCCGTCCGCACCAGGACTTTCGCGCGCCATCACGCCAGGCTCGCTGATGGATCCTCCAAAATCGTTTCGCAAACGTCGGTAAATTTTACACTTTTTTCTACGGCACGGCCTTGGTCTACCGACAAACGATAAAGAATTGACGGATATTTACCGTTATTTACCAATTGGCACACAACTTGCTTCGTCAAAACGGGACCGGAATGAACCGGGACCGTCACGCGGGGAAAATCATGAAACTGTTGCTTACCGCTTCGCTGCTCGCGCTTGCCACTCCGGCGTTTGCGGGCCCCATCACCGTCACCGGCGTACAGACCGATCGGACCGAGGTGATCACCGTCAACAGCCCGTTGCCGTCTCCTCTCACCGCCAATGTCGGTCGCCTCAAGCTGACCACGTCGGCGGGCGACCTGTTCGCCTGGTGCATCGATCTCTTTCACGAGATCTCGACGGGTGGCGGCCAGAATCTGGCATACACGACCGGTCCCGTCACGACCAACAACAACGGCACGCCGCTCACGACATTGCAAAAGCACGAGATCGCCGGGTTGATCGCCTATGGGAACGGACTGTTGTCCACGGCCGCGGGCACGACCAGCGATTCGGCGGCGACACAGCTTGCCATCTGGTCGGTCGAATACCCCACATTCTCGTTCAGCGGCGCCTCGGCCGCGACGAGTGCCGAAACCGCGAGCCTGCTCGCGCTGGCACCTAGCCTTGCGGGCAGCGCGGGCGCGCTGATCGCGCTGAACGGCACGCAGGGTCTGGCCTTCGAGGTCGATGCGCCGCCCTCGGCCGCGTTGTTGCTCGGTGCGCTGCCCGCGCTGGCATGGCTGCGCCGCCGCCGGGGATAGTCTGTACCCGATCCGCGCCGCTTGTTCGAGCGGCGCGGGCGTGGCGTTATGTGATGGGGGTTGGTGGGCATATGCAGCATCTGGGTTGACTGGGTGCGAATGAGAGATGCCCCCGAGGCTGAAGCAGGTCTACGACTCGCTTAAGCAGCGCAGATGGAGCAGTGAGGTCTGAAAGTTATCGGTGAATACCTCAACGCTCTTTCACGTAATACGATCTCAAGAGCCTTATACAGAGGTCATGCCGACGAAAGCTGACTGCTGATACCTTCCGTGTTCCGTCCCGGAACTTGCGGTATCGACAGTAGCACTAGGTTACATGAATGGATTAGAGCAGCAGCGCGATTAGCTGATCCTCGACCGCGGAACGACTTGGAGTGGTTAGTTCTTGCTCAGCACTATGGGATACCTACACCGCTGTTAGACTGGACAAGAGTCCCTTGGTAGGCCTGTTTTGCGTGCGCGCGGAACCACGCTACACTAGGGTGTATTTGGCAAGTTAGAGTGCTAAATGCGTTCACGGAGTTTCATTATCATGAGACGATCAACGCATTCAAGAAAGAACGCGAGAAGCCGGGACTTATCTATGCGGATGCTATGAACGCGCGATCTCTGGCGCAGGATAGTGTAATGAGCTTGCATTGCGGTCCTAACGACGTGGTACCTCAAGATGTACTGACTAAGGTATTTACGGTCGATATGAATGATAAGGTAGATACGCTTTGTGCTTTAGCTCTGCTGGGGCTTACTGAGCAGTGCCTATTTTCGGACATTAAGGTTGTGGTAAAGGACTACCTCGACAATCTACTTTAGGCAGGCGCTTACCCCCGCTCCGCCAGCCCCAGCAAACATTCGTCTGCGTTCAAATCCCCCACGCTCCCCGCCGCCTTGATCCCCCGCTCGGCGGCCAACAGTGCGTGGGTCGCCCCCGCCAGCTGATCCCCACGCCAATCCTTCAACTGGCCCAGAAACGCGGGCTTGGCCTTCCAGAATAGCGGCGGCCGGAGCGCGCCCACCGCCGCCTCGGCCGACGCACCGCCGTCCACCCCGGTACGCGCCTCCGCCAACTGCGCGAAACGCCGCGCCACCGCGCGCAGCAGGGGAATGCCGCGCTGGCCGTCGGCTGCGAGTGCGCGCAGCGCGCGCGCGACCTCGGCGGGTTTTCGGCCTGCGACCGCGTCGACCAGCGGATCAATATCGGCCGCGCCCTCGCCCGCACCCACCGCGTGCCAATCGGCGGCGGTGAATGCGCGGCGCGTGTCTGGCGTGGCACCCAGATACACCGCGAGCTTGGCGATCTCCTGCGCGAGGATGCCGCGCTCGCCGCCGACTGCTCCTACCAGCAGCGCCAGCGCGGCAGGCTCTGGATCGAGACCGGCTGCGCGTGCCATGCCCTGCGCCAGCCGTGCGAAATCGGCGGCCGTTGGCGGGTAACAGGCGAGCGCCCGCGCGCCCGGGTGCGCTTCCGCCAGTTTACGCAACGCCGAGGTAGGCTTGAGATCGCCTGCGATCAGGATCGCGCGATGTTCGACTGCGGGCGCGTCGAGCAGCAGCCCCGCCGCTTCCGCGTGATCGTTGGTGGCGGGCACCAGCCGCAACACCTGCGCGCCGCCGAACATGGGGACGCTCGCGGCCTCGTCCGCAAGCAGCCCGGGACGGTCGGCGACACTGGCGGGTGCCAGATCGAGGCGATCGCCGCCAAGCCTGGCCTCAAGACGCGCCGCCAGATCATGCGCCTGGCCTCCATCGGGGCCGAAGAACAGGTACAGGCGCGCGTCGGCGGGGGGCTGGGCGATCAACCGCTCGGCGTCGCGCGGTTCGACCTTCATTGCGGCGCGGGTGCGGCCTCGGGCATCTGTCCCTTGGCCTGGCGCGCATACAGCGCCACGCGCGCCACGATCTGGTCGGCCAAGCGGACGGACAGCCGTTCGAGTGCGGTCTGCTCGGCGGCGACCACCGCATATTCGGACTGCACGACATCTATCCCCTCGTCCGCGCCCGCAGTCGCGTCGAGGAGCACGGTGTTGGTATCGGTGGCGACAAGGCGGTAGCGCGCGCGCAGCGTCCGGCGCTCGCGGCTGATCGTGGTATCGGTGCGGACGCCGAAGCCGGTGAGTTTATCGTCGAGCGTGATTTCGAGCCGGTAGCGTGGCGCATCGCCGGGGTTGAGGCGGTCGAGCAGTTGCTGGCGCACCAGATAGCCGGCGCGATCGGGGATTGGGGCGACCGCGATCTGGCTGAGCGTGGTCGCGGCAACGCCGTGGCTGCCACCCGAGTAGACCGGCGCAAGGTTGCACCCGCCAACCAGCAGCAGAAGGCCGGCCGCGCGCCTCACGCGACGAGGTTCACGAGGCGATCGGAGACGACGATCACCTTTTTGGGCGTCGCTCCGGCCAGTGCGATCACGATCTTCTCCTGCCCCATCGCCAGCGCCTCCGCCGCCTCGCGCGCCAGCCCCTTGGGCGCGATGATAGTATCGCGCAGCTTGCCGTTGATCTGGATGGCGAGCGTGACGGTATCGTCGATCAGCAGCGCAGGATCGGCTTGCGGCCAGGGCGCATCGACGATCAGGCCGTGCTGGCCGAGACGTTCCCACGCCTCCTCCGCCACATGCGGGGCGATGGGGGCGACGAGCTTGAGGAAGATAAGCGTGGACGCCCGGCGCGTGCCGGGCGGCGCGCGCTCGATCTGCGTGGCGAGATCGTAGAGGCGCGCGATCGCCTTGTTGAACTGGAGCGCGGCGATGTCTTCGGTCACGCCGTGGGTGGCGCGCGCGGCGGCTTTGGCGAGATCGGGCGTGGGGGCGAGGTCGGGCTCGTCGGCGACCGTGTCGGCGATGCGCCACGCGCGCTGGATGAAACGCCACGCACCCTCGATGCCGGTGGCGGACCAGGGGAAATCGCGCTCGGCGGGGCTGTCCGAGACGATGAACCAGCGCACCGCGTCCGCACCGTACTGATCGATCACGGGGGTGGGATCGACGGTGTTGCGCTTGGACTTGGACATTTTCTCGACGCGGCCGACTTCGACCATATTGCCCGTGCTACTCTCAATCAGTTGATTGCCACTACGTTCTACTTCGTCTGGCGCGACCCAGTACTCGTCATCGCCGATTTGTGACCTACCATCGGAGTCGGTGTAAGAGTATACTTGGCTAGCCTTATAGGTCTCGTGTGTCACCATCCCCTGCGTGAACAGCGCGGCGAACGGTTCGGCTACGGTGAGGCGGCCGATGTGCGCCAGCGCGCGCGTCCAGAAGCGCGCATAGAGCAGGTGGAGGATCGCGTGCTCTACGCCGCCGATATATTGATCGACGGGCAGCCACTTATCCACTGCCGCGCGGTCGAACGGCGCGTTCGCCGGGTGGCTGGCGAAACGCAGGAAATACCAGCTCGAATCGGCGAACGTGTCGAGCGTATCGGTCTCGCGCTCGGCAGGGCCGTGGCAGGCGGGGCAGGCCACATGCTTCCAGGTCGGGTGGCGCGCGAGCGGGTTGCCCGGCGTGGCGAAATCCACATCCTCGGGCAGCACGATGGGCAGGCTGTCGCGCGGCGCGGGCTGGGGGCCGCACGTGGCGCAATGGATGATCGGGATCGGCGTGCCCCAGTAGCGCTGGCGCGAGACGCCCCAGTCGCGCAGGCGGAACACGGTCGAGCCTTCGCCCCAGCCTTCGGCTTCGGCGCGCGCGATCACGGCGGCCTTGGCGGGTTCGATGGCGAGGCCGTCGAGCAGCGGGCCGCTATTCACGATGCGGCCGGGGCCGGTGTAGGCCTCGGTGCCGATCGGTTCGGCGGGGTCGGCACCCTCGGCGGCGACGACGCGGCGCACCGGCAAGCCGTATTTGCGCGCGAAATCGAGATCGCGCTGATCGTGCGCGGGGCAGCCGAAGATCGCGCCGGTGCCATAGTCCATCAGGACGAAATTCGCGGCCCAGACGGGGAGCGTAATCGTGGGATCGAGCGGGTGGCGCACGCGGATGCCCAGATCGACGCCCACTTTCTCGGCGGTCTCGATATCCGCCGCCGCAGTGCCACCCAGCTTGAGCGCGGCGATTGCGGGCTGGAGAGCGGGGTCGGCGGCGAGCGCGAGCGGGTGATCGGGGGCGATCGCGAGGAAGGATGCGCCCATCAGCGTATCGGGGCGGGTGGTGTAGACTTCGATGGTCGAGGGATCGGCCAGCGCGAAGCGCAGCCGGAGGCCCTTGCTCCGCCCGATCCAGTTTTCCTGCATCGTGCGAACCTTGTCCGGCCACTTGTCCAGCCCCGCCAGCCCATCGAGCAGTTCGTCCGCGAACTGGGTAATGCGCAAAAACCACTGCGCGAGCTTGCGCCGCTCGACCAGCGCCCCCGACCGCCAGCCGCGCCCGTCGATCACCTGTTCGTTGGCGAGCACGGTGTTATCCACCGGGTCCCAATTGACCTGCGATTCGCGGCGATAGACCAGCCCGGCCGCGTACAGATCGAGAAACAGCGCCTGTTCGTGACCGTAATATTCGGGGTCGCACGTCGCGAGTTCGCGCGACCAGTCGAAGGCGAACCCCAAAGACTTCAGCTGATCCCGCATCGCCGCGATGTTCGCGCGCGTCCATTCGCCCGGATGCACGCCGCGCGCCATCGCGGCGTTTTCGGCGGGCATCCCGAACGCGTCCCAGCCCATCGGATGCAGCACCGCGCGCCCCTGCATCCGGTGCGCGCGCGCGAGCACATCGCCCATCGTGTAGTTGCGCACGTGACCGACATGGATGCGCCCCGAAGGATACGGGAACATCTCCAATATATAGCTTTTCGGGCGCGGATCATCGTCGCGCGCCTCGAAGCAGCGCGCCGCGTCCCATGCCGCCTGCCACTTCGCGTCGGCGATCCTGGCGTTGAACCGCTCTCCCGCCATCAGCCCGCGACGGAGGCGCGGCGCAGATCGCGCGCACGGCCGAGGATCGTCTCTTCAAGCTTCTGCACCGTGCCCGCCGCTACTGCCGCATCGGCCCATCCACCGTTCTGCGCGGCGATCTGGCGAGACACCGCCACCCGGATCGCATCCGCGCGCAGATCCTGATCGAGGATGTAGATCGTCACCTTCACCCGCTCGCCGGGCGCGCGCGGGTTGGTGTACCAATCGGTCACGATCACGCCGCCGTTCGAATCCACCTGCTGGATCGGCATGAACGCGATCGTATCGAGGCTCGCGCGCCAGAGCCATGCGTTGACGCCGATCGTGGTCAGCCGGGCGGGCGCGACGGGGGTGGCGCGGACGTGGTCGCCCTTGTGCCGGTGAAGCACATGGCCGCACGCGCCGAGCGATAGCAGCGCGACGCAGGCCAGCGCGGCGAAACGGGTGCGCACCAAAATTCGGGCTCCTTTGACAGATCGTCAGGGTTAATATGGCGCGGGTTATAGGCCGCAGCGTGAACCCCTCGCAACCAGTTGTGGGCGCCGCGCCACACCTGCGCGATTTATTTCGCATTTGGTCGTGGACGGCGTGTAATTTAGCCAGCGCCGAGCGTAGGTATAGGTGATGTCTCGCTTGCGCGCCCCATTCCTATGGCTGCTGGCCGTCGCTGCGCTCTGCGCGCCCGTCGTGGTGGGTGCCCAGACGCGTGCCAAGCCTGCGGTCCGTGCGGAGGCGTCGCGTCCGCTCGGCGCGTTCACGCCCTCGCTGATCGATGCGCCAGGGTTCGCGCTGCGCCCCGGAGCGACCGTGGATGCGCGCCAGTTCCGCTTCACGCCGGCGGGCAAGCACGGGGAAGCGCACGCGGTCACGATCGGTATGCGTGCGCGGCCGGTGACTCTGCCCGATGCGACGCATGGGACCGAACAGCAGGCTGGCTATGATCTGGGCATGGCGCTCGCCACGCGCGGGCTGGCGCTGAGCGGTGGCGTCCGCCGCCTCGATGCGGGGATTGCGCAACGCAAGGCGGTCACGCTTGGGCTCGGTTATGGCCAGCAGGACTGGACCACGACTCTCAAGCTCGGTGAGGAAGAGGGATGGGCGCGCGGCGCTGCGGAGGCCACGTTGGACAAGCGCTATTCGGTCGAACTGGGCGGTGCCTACACGCTGGGCCGCGATGTGAGCCTTGGCGCGGGGGTGCGCTACCGGATTGCGCCTAGCAATCTGACGATCGATGAAGATGCGCGCGCGCGCCGGGATTCGTCGGCGTTCGTCGGGCTCGGCGTGGCGTTCTAGCGATTGATCGTCGAGGTGATCGGCTGGGCGGGATCAGCGATCCTGCTGGTAGCCTATGCGCTGGTGTCGCTCGGTCGGCTTGGCGCGCAATCAGTGCCGTTCCAGTGCTCGAATATTGTGGGCGCTGGGTGCCTCGCGGCCAATGCTTGGACGCACGGAGCCATGCCGCTCGTGGTACTCGAGGGCGCGTGGGCGGCAATCGCGGTCGTGACACTGGGCGCGATGGCGTGGCGGCCGAAGAGGCCACGCTGAGTGAGCCCCGCCGATCCGGCAAGGAGAAGCGCAACGGTTGGGTGGATCCCGGGTGTACACTTCGACGCACCGAAGAAAGATTGGGTGTAACCCCTTCCATTCCGATTCAATCCATGACGGTATGCCGCTCGAAGCGGGGGGAACATGCAAGTCGCGCTCCCGCGAAACAAGGGAGCATGATATATGATTAGTTTACTGAGGGTTGCTGCGCTCGGTTGTGCGATGACAGTATCGACTGCCGCGAACGCTACACCCGTTGTGAGGCTGGTCGATTTCGACCATATCACGCGCGCATTCATCGCGCCGATTCCAACGTATACCGCTGGACTATACTGGCTGAACTTTGATGTAGTCGCAGCCGCATATGCGTCACCTGTTGGTCTGCAAAATGCCGTTGTCAGCACCGATTATGTTGCGATCAACAACGATCCCGCTCTCCCGTCAGCATTTGGTGGCGGCAGCTTCACCTTCCAGGATGCCTATTTCGGCGCCGCCGCGCGCGACGGATTGAACATCGATGTCTTCGGGATCGATGCCAAGGGCGTAGTGCTGGATAGCACGAGCTTCACTGTCGATACCTTGGGCCCGACGTTCGAATCGTTCAATTGGGCGAACCTGTACGCGGTGTTCATCATATCGTCTGGCGGTACGCTCGATGCAGCGGTCTCGCCCCTGCAGGACAGCACGCTCTTCGCGCTCGATAACCTGCGTTACATCAATACGACGCCCGAGCCCGGCAGTGTTGCGCTGATGATCGCGGGCCTTGGCTTGGGTGCACTTGCCCTCAAGCGCCGACGCGCCGCCTGACCTCCATCCCGCTCGCGCCGATCCGGCGCGATCTCTGATTGCCTGAAGGGACCAGATTCGATGAAACTCCGCTCGACCTTTGCTGCCGCCGCATTCACGGTGGCGCTTTCAACCTCGATCCTCGCCGTACCGGCATTCGCCGGTCCATTTCAGCAGGGCGAGGATGGTACCGGGATTGGCGTCAGCCTGACCCCGGCCTCCCAGCCGCTTGAATTCACCGCCTTTCTGCCGCTGCACAACGAGGCGGCGCTGGACAAACTGATCGCCGCGCAGACCACGCCAAGCTCGCCCAGCTATCATAAATGGCTGAGTCCCGCGCAGTTCAACGCCTCCTACGGGCCGACTGCGGCGCAGCTTCAGGTGGCAGTCAAGGGATTCGAGGCCCTCGGCTTGACCGCGAGTGTTTCGGGCCCGCGCCAGGTGCACGTCTCGGGCACAGCGGCGCAGGTGCAGACCGCGTTTGCCACGCAGATGCGCACGGTTTCCTCCAAGGGCAAAAGCCGCGTCGTCGCGGCGGGCCCGCTGGTACTCTCGCCCGCGCTCAAGGCAGCGGGGGTGATGATCCCGGCGTTCGCCAACAAGGCGCTGCTGAAGCCCGCAGGCGGCGTGGTGGCGACCGATGTTCCGGACAATCGCTTCGGACCGGCGATCAACTATTACTTCACCGATCTGAAGCAAGCCTATGATTACCCGTCGCATGAGGCGATGCGTAACGGCAAGCGTGTCGATGGCACGGGGGCCAAGGTTGCGATCGTGATGGAGGACGATATCCTCGATTCGGACATCGTCGGTTACTTCGGCCACGAAGCGTGGACGGCGAACACCACCAGCCCGATTCCCGTCGTGCATCATGTCTACATCAACGGCGGCGGCTACTTCGGTGGCCCGGGCACATTCGAGGCCGCGCTCGATACGCAGATGGTCACGGGCGGTGCGCCGGGCGCTGATACGACGCTGCTTTCGATCCCAAACCTGTCCGACGCAAACATCGCCGACGCCTATGCCTATGTCGTCGACACCAACCAGTACGACATCGTAAGTTCGTCGTTCGGTGGTCCCGAGTCCTTCTACCTGTCCGGCTTCAACGGGGGCACGGACTTCACGTACCTGCTCAAGATCCAGGATGGCCTGTTCAAGCAGGGCAACGCGCAGGGCATCACCTGGGTGGCGAGTTCGGGTGACGAGGGCGCCCTGCAGAACCCCGGCCTTGCCTACTTCAACCCCGACCCCCGGGTGCACCCGGTGTTCGTGCCCGGCGTGAGCACGCCTGCCAGCAGCCCGCACGTCGTCGCGGTTGGCGGTGGCAACCTGATCACCAGTTTCGACCCGCTGAGCACGGCCTCAACCTATGTGGGGGAGAATGGCTTGGGCGATCCCGAGGTTCCGCACGATCCGTACGGGTTTGGCCACCAGGTCAGCGGCGGCTATTGGGGTGCAGGCGGCGGCATCAGCCAGGTGTTCGGCAAGCCAGCCTACCAAGTGGGTACACCCACCGGTCCGATCACCAAGCGCACGCTGCCCGATGTGGGGATGATCGTGGGTGGCTGTCCCGGGGGCCTGTCGGTCACGCCATGCGGCACCAACGGACCGCGCTCATACGTGATTACCTATGTGAACGGAAGGCGCTACGGCCTGATCGGCACTTCGGTCTCGGCTCCTGAGTTCGCGGGTGCGCTCGCGCTTTACGTCGGCCAGAACGGCCGGCTCGGCAACGCCAACACCTACCTGTATGCGGCGGGTCGGGCGCAGGCGGGGGGCGGACCGGCGGCTTATCACACAGCGCACCCGAGCTTCGACGGCTATTGGCGCGATGGTGATCAGGGCGGTGCCTATGATTACATCTTCGGCAACGGTTCGCCCGACGTGCGCGTGCTGTTCGGTTTCACCGATCTGGATCCGGCGGGCAATCCAAAGACGCCCAGCAACCCCTGAACCCTGTCGTCTCCGAGGCTGGAAGGGCCGTCCGCGCACTCGTGCGGGCGGCTCTTTCCCATTTTGGGCCGGGAACGAGCGTTTGTCTTTCCCCGATTGGCGCGCACGGGGGGCTGATAACGGTCGATCCCGGGGGCGCGCCGCGGTGGGCAGCCAAGTCGCTTCGGTAAATTAGCCCATATTAAGATGGGCAGGTCCCTCAGATGGGCCTGCGGGTCAAGTCGGTAACACAGCAAAAAAATTCGTTTCGACCCCTTTCATTTCGTTCCGATCCATGGTCGAATTGAGTCGTCGCGGGGGGTTCAGGCAAATCACGCTCCCGCGCCTTGAGGGAGCAGCATTTATGAAAAGATTTTTGAGTTCCGCCGTGCTCGTTGGAGCAGTGGCGACCGTGAGCACGGCGTTCGCGGGACCGATCGCGACGCAGTTCGATGGCGTTTCATTACGAGACTACATCGCAGCCTCGGGCGGCTTCGCGACGATCCCGCCCGATATGGCGGGTGCGGTTTCGTCGACGCACGTAATCCAGTTTACCAACGGCGGCGTTGGCATCTTCGACAAATCGGGCACCAGGCTCTCGTACCAGCAAACCGGAGATTTCCTGATTGCTGCAGGCATTCCCGCTGCTCAGGTCGCAGGAAATCCGTTCGATCCGCGTCTGACGTACGATCCCGCAACGAACCGCTTCTTCGGCGTGTTCGAAAATCGCGGTCCGGCGGGTCCAACCACTTCGCCGACACGCAACGCCGCAATCTTTGGCAAGCTTGGCGATGCGGGCCTCGCCGATCCGGTCCCCACGCCGGTCAAGCTGGGCGCGAACGGCGAGGGCACCGGCCCGGACGCGCCGAGCGCCAACCCCAACAATCCGATCTACATTCTGGTCTCGAACACGAGCAACCCGCTCGATGGGTTCAAGGCGGTACAGTTCAACACCACGCGGAGCAATTTCGGTGATTTCCCGACGCTGGGTGTGTCGCATAACGCGGTGACAGTCACTACCAATGATTTCGACGCAACCAGCTTTCAGAGTATATCGATTTTCACGCTACCCAAAGCGGACTTGTTGCTGGGGACGCCAACGACTGCGAATCTGACCAAGATCGAAGGGCGCAGTCCGGCGGCTTATGGCTTTGCGGTTCAGCCGGTGAATAATGCCAGCAGCTATACGGGCACGTTTCCCGGTACGGAATCGCAGAAGCTGATCGGTATTTCGGCGGTCGCCTATAATCAGGCGAATGCGGCCGATCTCGTTTTCAACGCTGCTGGCCAATATGCCGGGCGCGCGGTGGAAGGCGCGATCCCGATCGCATACGATGGCGATCCTGCCGGTGGTCGCCAGCCGATCGACGTCGCCGCGCTCCGGGCGCTCGATCCGTTCAACCGTCCGCATCCGCTGGTCGACAATGGCGATGACCGGATCGGCTCCTCGCTTACTCAGGTAGGCAACTACATCTTCGGGACGCATGCTTACAGCGAGAGCCAGAATGGTTCGCCAAGCATCAGCAATTCGGTCAGTTGGTTCGTCATTGATGCGCGCACGAATGCGGTGGTCAGCGAGGGGCATATCACCAATCCCAACCTCGATTTCGCCTATAGCTCGATCGCACCAGATGCCACCGGGCGGCGCTTCGTCCTCGCCTATACTGGATCGGGCGAGCGGCAGAGGCTCGGGGCTTACGCGAGCGAGTGCAGCTTCAATGCCGCCACCGGGGCGTCGCACTGCGATTCGCCGCTGCTGCTGAAAACGGGGTTCGATCCCGGATATATCACCACCTTCAATGGCTCGCGTAATCGGTACGGAGATTATTCCCAGATCCAGTATGATGCGACTTCGGGCTCCTGGTGGTTGTTCCAGGAATATCCAGGATTGCGCAATCCGCTGTCGCCCTTCTATTCGCCCAACTCGGGGCGCTGGAATACGGTGATTACCGAACTGCTGCCCACTCCCGAGCCCGCAACGCTTGCGCTGTTCGGTCTGGGTATCGCCGGGCTTATGCTGCGTCGGCGCGCGCGTTAAGACGACCGAAGAACGACCGTGCGCGTGACCGGCTGGTCACGCGCACGTTTTTTTGTCGAATGCCCGAGGACGCGCCTGTGCGGCACGCAGCATCGCGCCCGCTCACCCGGAAGAATGGGCGGTCGATCGAGTGATCTCCCGCGCGTGCCGACTCTGGCTTGCGAGGCTTTCGCGCGCGGAGCATAGCCGGGGACATCGGATTGCCGACATGTTCCCGCGAAAGACCGTAGCCTTGGCCCCCACCCCCGCGATCGTCGACGCGTTCGCCACCGCCCTGATCCACGGCGCCGCGCCCGGTGAGATCGAGTCCCTCACGCCCCAACATATGGCCGCGATGGCGACGCTCGCCGCGCAGGCGGCTGCGACACGCACGCCTGAAACCCCCGCAATCCTGCTCGAACGTCACGGCGATGGCGGAACCGCGACGCGCCGCATGACGATGGTGGTGGTCAACGACGACATGCCCTTCCTTGTCGATTCGCTCAGCCTCGCGGTCGCGGCAGCGGGGCTCGAATCGCACCGGCTGCTGCACCCGGTGATCGACGTGACACGCGACTCCTCGGGCGCGCTCACCGCGCCGCCGCAGGGCGCACACGGCTCCGCGCCCGCGCCGGGCTGCCACCGCGAAAGCGTCATCCTGATCGAGATGGAACGCGCCGCAGGTGGTGCGCGCCAGCGCCTGCTCGACGATGTGACGCAGGTTCTCGCCGACGTGCGCAGCGCGGTTGCCGACTGGCAGCCGATGACCGAGGCGGTGCGCACCGCCGCGCGTCGCCTGCACGATATGGCCCCTCCGGCACCGCCGCACGTGCTCGCCGAAGACATCGCTTTCCTCGAATGGCTCGCCGGGGATCATTTCACGCTGCTCGGCACGTGCAGCTACCGGCTCACAGGTAGCGAAGACGCGCCGCTGCTCGAACGCGAGCCCGGCGGCTTCGGCCTGCTGCGCGATCCCGCGCGGCGCATCTGGCACGGCGTGGGGCCGGACGATCATGCCGAGCCCGTCGCGCAATTCGTGGCGCGCACGCGCGCGCTGCTGGTGGCGAAGAGCGATCTCGTTTCCACCGTCCACCGGCGGGTCAACTGCGATTATATCTCGGTGGCGCGCTACGATGCGGCTGGGCGCATCGTCGGCGAAGATCGCTTCATCGGGCTGTTCACGTCCGCTGCGCTCCACATGTCGCCGCGAACGATTCCGCTGCTGCGCAGACGGGTGGGCCAGGTGATCCACGATCTCGGCTTCGATCCGCGCGGGCATAACGGCAAGGCGCTGGTTCACGTGCTCGAGAGCTTCCCGCGCGACGAGCTGTTCCAGGTGCCCGCCGATCGCCTGCGCGAAATGGCGCTCGGCCTTTTGTCACTGCTCGATCGGCCGCGTCCAAAACTCTTCATCCGGGCGGATCCGTTCGGACGGCAGGTGTCCGCGCTCGTCTACATTCCACGCGACGTCTACACCGCCGAAATCCGCCATCTCATCGGCGCGATGCTCGAACGCGAAGTCGGCGCAGGGCTCGATCACTTCGACGTCGAGCTGCGCTCGGACGGGCTGGCGCGCATCCAGTATGTGTTCGGGCTGGACGGGGGTCGGGTGCCGCAATTCGACGAGCCGGCGCTGAACAAGCGCGTGCTCGAACTGGTTCGCGGCTGGGACGAGGCCCTCGAGGTCGAATTGTCCGCACGCGTCGGCCACACCCGCGCCGCGCGCATCGCGCTCACCCAGGCGCGTATTTTCTCCACCAGCTACCGCGCGCAGTTCAGTGCGAGCGAGGCGGCGGACGATATCCTGCGGCTGACCGAACTGAATCACGCGGGCGAGCATAATGTGCACCTGTATCGGCGGACCGAGGACGCGCCGGGCCAGCTTCGCCTCAAGATCTACCATCTGGAAACGATCATTCCGCTTTCCAACGCGGTGCCCGTGCTCGAGAATTTCGGCTTCCGCGTGATCGAGGAATATCCGTTCGACGTGGATACGGATCGGCGCGGCTGGATCCACGATTTCCTGATCGAACTGCCGCAGGGAGCGGATCTGGATACCGACGATCTCGAAGCGCGCATCGGCCCCGCGTTGAAGGCGGTGCTGAACGGGGCGCATGAGAATGATCTGTTCAACGCGCTGGTGGTCACCGCCGGGCTCGATGCGGGTGCGGTCGACGGTTTCCGCGCGATTTACCGGTATATGCGACAGGCGGGCACCAGCCTGACGATGGCGACGGTTGTCGGCGCGCTCCTGCGCAACGCGGCGACCACGCGCGATCTGCTCACGCTGTTCCGCACGCGCTTCGATCCCGCAGAGGCGGGGCACACCGCCACTGAGGCCGCCGCGCGTGAGGCAGTGGTGGCCGCACTCGCCGAAGTCGAGTCGATCGACGACGACCGGGTGCTGCGCTTCTACCTCTCCGCGATCACCGCGATGCTGCGCACCAATGCGTATGCGCCGTCGGGCCGTGAAGCGCTTGCGTTCAAGTTCGACAGCAAGGGCATTCCGGGCCTGCCTGCGCCGGTACCTTACCGCGAAATCTTCGTCTATTCGCCGCGCGTCGAGGGCATCCACCTGCGTGCCGGGCCGGTGGCGCGAGGCGGCCTGCGCTGGAGCGACCGGCGCGACGATTTCCGCACCGAAGTGCTGGGGTTGCTGAAGGCGCAGATCGTCAAGAACGCGGTGATCGTGCCGACCGGATCGAAGGGTGGCTTCTATCCCAAGATCTTGCCGCCCGCGAGCGATCGCGCCGCGTGGCTGGCGGAGGGCACCGAATGCTACCGCATCTATATCCGCGCGCTGCTGTCGATCACGGATAACCTCGTCGATGGCGCGGTCGTGCCACCCGCCGACGTGGTGCGCCATGATGGGGACGATCCCTATCTGGTGGTCGCGGCGGACAAGGGCACCGCGACATTCTCGGACATCGCCAACGGCCTGGCGATCGAACGCGATTTCTGGCTGGGGGACGCATTCGCTAGCGGCGGATCGGTCGGCTACGATCACAAGGTGATGGGCATCACCGCGCGCGGCGCCTGGATTTCGGTAGAGCGCCATTTCGCCGAGATGGGCCACGATGTGCAGACGCAGACGACGCGCGTGGTTGGCGTGGGCGATATGTCGGGCGACGTGTTCGGCAACGGGATGCTGTTATCGGGCGCGCTCAAGCTGGTCGCCGCCTTCGATCACCGCCACATCTTCCTCGATCCCGATCCTGATCCCCTGGTCTCCCACGCTGAACGTGCGCGCATGTTCGCGCTGCCGCGCTCCTCGTGGGACGATTACGATCCCGCGCTTCTCAGCCCCGGTGGCGGCATATTCCCGCGCACCCAGAAATCGATCCCGCTTTCGCCGCAGGTTCGCGCCGCGCTCGGTATCGAGGACGATGCCCTCGCACCAAGCGACCTCATGCGGGCGATCCTGAACGCACCCGCCGATCTGCTGTGGTTCGGCGGCATCGGCACCTATGTAAAGTCAGCCGACGAATCGTCCGAAGACGTTGGCGACCGTGCGAACGACGCCAACCGGGTGGATGCGGAAACCCTGCGCGTGAAGGTGATCGGCGAAGGGGCGAACCTCGCCATAACGCAGGCCGGGCGCATCGCGTTCGCGCGCGAGGGCGGGCGGATCAATACCGATTTCATCGATAACTCAGCCGGCGTCGATACGAGCGACCATGAGGTCAACATCAAGATCGCGCTGCAGACCCCCGCGCGCGCCGGGGTTTTGGCCGAAGCCGATCGCATCACCTTGCTCGCCTCGATGACCGGCGAGGTCGCGGCGCATGTTCTCGACGACAACCGCAGACAGACGCTCGCACTCTCGGTCGCCGAGCGCGAGGGGGCCGAGGCAGTGCCGGCCTATGAGCGCGTGATCCAGACGCTGGAAGACGCCAAGCGGCTCGACCGGCGGGTGGAGGGCCTGCCCACCGACGATCTGCTCGCGCAGCGTGCGCAGGCGGGGCAGGGGATGGTGCGCCCCGAATTGGCCGTGCTGCTCGCGCACGCCAAGATGGCGATTTACGAGGCGCTGGTGGCGAGCAGCGTGGTCGACGATCCGCTGCTCGACGCCGATCTGCTCGCCGCCTTCCCGCGCGCGCTGGCGGAGCGTTTTCCCGACTCGATCCGCTCGCACCGCCTGCGCCGCGAGATCATCGGCACCGCGCTCGCCAACGCGCTCGTCAATCGTGCGGGAATCGCGCTGCCGTTCCAGCTTGCCGAGGAGCATGGGGTGGGCCTCGCCTGCGTCGCCGCCGCGTTCCTTGCCGCGCGCCAGTTGTTCGATCTGGAGGCACTGTGGGCCGCGCTTGATGCGCTGCCGCCCGCGCAGCTTCAGCTCCGGCTGTACGGCGAGGCGACCGATGGGTTGCGCCTGCAGATGGCGGATATCCTGGGGGCCTACCACAGCGAACTCGCGCCCAGCCGCGTGATCGCGCTTGCGGCGCCCGGCGTGGCGCGGATCGAGGCCGATCTTGCCAACATCCTGCGCGCCGAGCCACGCGCGGCGATCGCGCGGCTGACCGACTGCCTGAGCAAGCTCGGCGCGGACGCGGATATCGTGCACCGCATCGTGCGGCTGACCGAGCTTGATGGCGCGGTCGCGGTCGCCGAACTCGCGGCCACGATCGACGCGTCCGAGGTGCAGGTGGCGCGCGCCTACACCGCGATCGGGCAGACATTGGGGCTCGATTGGGCGAAGGGCCGCGCGGCGGCGCTGAACCCCGCCGATCCGTGGGAGCGGCTGGTGGTGGCAAGCGCCGAGCGCGATTTCGAGCAGCTGCGCTTCGCCCTCATCCGCCGCATCGCCCCGCCGGGGACCGATCCGGCCGCGGCTGCGGACGCGTGGGCGGCGGCCAATCCGGCAAGCGTGGCGCGCGTGACGGGCACGATCGCGCGCGCGCGGCACGGGGCGGCGACAACTGCGCCGATGCTGGCGCATATCGCGGCGCAGGCGCGGGCGGCTTTAGGGGGGTAGGCATGCGCAACTCGATGGTTCTTGCCTCAGCACTGATCGTATCTTCCGCTCCTGTCGTCGCTCAGGGGCGACAGCCCAACGCGGCAATGATGAAGAACCCCGATGCAGCAGCCCTGTTTGTCGACACTCAGGATGAATCGGGCCTCAGAAACGCCTTTTCTGCCAGAAATGTTACCATCGTCGATAACTTCCCGCCTTACGTCTTCACCGGGCCTTCAGCTATTTCCGCTTGGGTAAAGGGGGCCAAGGCGCATCTCAACGGCATTACCGAACTCAAACATCATTGGGGCACCGCGCAAGAATTCTCACAAACAGGAGATCATGCGTACTTTTCGATGCCCGTGACATGGACCGAACTTTATTTCGGCAAGCCCGTCACCGAGAAGGGCGCGTGGGTATTCACGCTGGTTCGCGAAAACGACGAATGGAAGATACAAACCTCCGTTTGGGGCCGGACTGATACGACGCCGCACCATTAAGCCGTGTAATGGGTCATCTGACTTAGCGAGATTGGCCGACAGCGGGCCTGATGATGGTCAATAGGTCTCTAACCGCCCCCTCCCACGAAGGGCAGACACCCGCGCCCCACCCCGCTAAACCCCCGCGCATGACCCATTCCACCCCCGCCGGTCTCGAACTTTCCCCGCCGGTCCACGCGCTCCTCGTGGACGAAATCCTCCCCGGGCTGAACCTCGATCCCGCACCCTTCCTCGCAGGCTTCGCCGACCTTCTACGCCGCTTCACGCCGCGCAACACCGAACTCCTCGCCGAACGCGCGCGCCTGCAGACCGAGATCGATACATGGTGGACCGCGCAGAACGGCGTCCTCCCCGCGCCCCAAGCGCACGAAGCGTTCCTGCGCGAGATAGGCTATCTCGACCCCGCACCCGCCCTCTTCACCATCGACACCACCAACGTCGATCCCGAGATCGCCACCACCGCCGGTCCCCAGCTCGTCGTCCCGCTGTCGAACGCGCGCTATGCGCTGAACGCGGCGAACGCGCGCTGGGGATCGCTATACGATGCGCTCTACGGCACCGATGTGCTCGGCTCGCCGCCGCCGTCGGGGCCGTACCGCCCCCAACGCGGTGTCGAAGTGGTCGCGCGTGCGAAGGCGTTCCTCGATGAGGCCGCGCCGCTCGCGGTGATGCGCCATGACGAGGCGACCGGTTATCAGGTGCGGGGCGGTCGGCTGATCGCCACCACCGGCGAGGGCACGCGCGCGGGGATTTCCGCGCTTGGGGCCAGCGCGCAGTTCGTCGGCTATCGCGGCGATCCTGCGGCACCGAGCGCGATCCTGCTGCGCCACCACGGCCTGCACCTCGAACTCGTGCTCGACCGCACGCATGCCATCGGCGCGACCGATCCGGCGGGGCTTGCCGATGTGACGCTTGAAGCGGCGCTGACCACGATCATGGATCTGGAGGATTCGGTCGCGGCGGTCGATGGCGAGGATAAGGCGCTGGTTTACAGGAACTGGCTCGGGCTGATGCGCGGCGATCTGGCCGACACGTTCGAGAAGGGCGGGCGCACGCTGACGCGTCGGCTGGCCGAGGATCGCGCGTACACCGCACCCGATGGCACACCGCTCACGCTGCCGGGCCGCAGCCTGATGTTCGTGCGCAATGTCGGCCATCTGATGACCACGCCCGCCGTGCGCATAGACGGGGCGGACGCGTTTGAGGGGCAGGTCGATTGCGTGATCACCAGCCTGATCGCGCTTTACGATCTGAAGGCGCGCCTCAACAGCCGCACGGGCTCGGTCTACATCGTCAAGCCCAAGATGCACGGGCCGCGCGAGGCGGCGTTTGCCAACGATCTGTTCGATGCGGTGGAAGACCTGCTCGGCATCGCGCGCCACACGATCAAGATCGGCCTGATGGACGAGGAGCGGCGCACCTCGCTCAATCTGGCGGCGTGCGTCCACGAACTGCGCCACCGCATCGTGTTCATCAACACCGGCTTCCTCGACCGCACCGGGGACGAGATGCACACCGCGATGTGCGGCGGGCCGATGATCCGCAAGGAAGCGATGCGCCAGGCGCCGTGGTTCAAGGCCTACGAGGATAACAACGTCGATGTAGGCCTCGCCGCCGGGTTCGCGGGGCGTGCGCAGATCGGCAAGGGGATGTGGGCTGCGCCCGACCGGATGGCGGATATGCTCGCCACCAAGATCGGCCAGCCCAAGGCGGGCGCGAACGCGGCGTGGGTGCCCTCGCCCACAGCCGCGACGCTGCATGCGATGCATTATCACGCGGTCGATGTGGCTGCGGTGCAGGCGGGGATTGCGGCTGGGGGCGCGCGCGCGAAGCTCGCCGATTTGCTGACCGCGCCGCTCGCGATCGGCCACAACTGGACCGCCGTCGAGGTGGCGCAGGAGCTGGAGAATAATTGCCAGGGCATATTGGGCTACGTCGTGCGCTGGATCGATCAGGGTGTGGGCTGCTCGAAGGTGCCCGACATCCACGATGTGGGGCTGATGGAGGATCGCGCGACGCTGCGCATTTCGAGCCAGCACATCGCCAACTGGCTGCTGCACGGGGTGATCACACCCGCAGAGATCGACGCCGCGCTCGCCAGGACCGCCGCGATTGTCGATCGCCAGAACGCGGGCGATCCGCTCTACTGGCCGCTGACCCCCGAAAGCCCCGCAATGGCGGCCGCACGCGCGCTGATTTTCGAAGGTGTAACCCAGCCATCGGGCTACACCGAACCCCTGCTGCACGCCGCCCGCCGCGCGCTGAAGGACCGCCGTTGATCTCCGAACGCTTCGATTTTCCGTCTGCCGATGGCCACCGCCTCGCTGCCCGGCTCGAACGCCCCGATGGTCCCGCGCGCGCAGCCGCGCTGTTTGCGCACTGCTTCACGTGCGGGAAGGACAATCTCGCCACCGCGCGCATCGCACGCCGGCTGACCGATGCGGGCATCGCGACACTGCGCTTCGATTTCACCGGGCTGGGCGCCAGCGAGGGCGATTTCGCCAACACCGGCTTTTCGAGCAACATCGCCGATCTGGTCGCGGCAGCAGACGCGATGGCGGCGCGCGACCTGCCACCGCTGCTCCTGATCGGGCACAGCCTCGGCGGGGCGGCGGTGATCGCGGCGGCGGCACGCATCCGCTGGGCGCGAGCGGTGGCGACGATCAACGCGCCCGCCAACGCCGATCACGCGCTGCATCAGTTCGGCGACCATATCGAGATGATCGAGAGCACGGGCGAGGCGGAGGTCCAGCTTGGCGGTCGCCCGTTCACCATTCGTCGCAGCTTCGTCGAGGATGTGCGCGCGGTGCGGCTGGCGCACGATGTCGCAGCGCTCGGCCGCGCGCTGCTGATCCTGCATGCGCCCACCGATCGGACGGTGGGGATCGATAACGCCGCGCAGCTATATCAGGCCGCGCGCCACCCCAAAAGCTTCGTCGCGCTGACCGGCGCGGACCATCTGCTGACCGGTCCGGGCGACGCTTTCTACGCCGCAGACGTGATCGCGGCGTGGGCGGGGCGGTATTTGTAGCGCGGGCTGCCACTAGGCAGCGCGGTGTGATCGGCTAAGCTTACACCCGCAATCATCGGGAATCCGTCCACATGAGCCATCGCCTTGCCCTCCTGCTCTTCGCCGCCGCCCTGCCATCGATCGCGCAGGCCGCGCCCGATCCGTTCAACGATCGGCCGGCCAAGTTCGTGAAGCCCGAAGCGCTCTACGATTATACGCGCATGGATGTGATGATCCCGATGCGCGACAAGGTGAAGCTCAATACTGTCATCCTCCTTCCAAAAGGCCTCAAGGCCCCCGCGCCGATGATGCTCACGCGCACTCCCTACAGCGCGGATGAACGGGTCGGCAAAACGCAATCGCCCCACCTCGCCGCGATCACGCCTTCGAGCGATGAGACTTTCATCGCTGCTGGCTATATTCGCGTCTATCAGGACGTGCGCGGCAAGTATAAGTCGCAGGGCGAATACACGATGAACCGGCCGTTCGTCGGCCCGCTCAACTCGACCAAGGTCGATCACTCAACCGATACGTACGACACGATCGACTGGCTGGTTAAGCACGTACCCAACAACAACGGCCGCGTCGGCATGATCGGCACCAGCTACGATGGCTTCACCGTACTCGCGGGGCTGGTTAATCCGCATCCCGCGCTTAAAGCTGCGGTGCCGATCGCGCCGATGGTCGATGGCTGGCGCGATGACTGGGCGCATTATGGCGCGATGCGCATCTACGGCACCGATTATGTTTACGATCAGGAAGCCACGCGCGCCAACGACGAGACCTACCCGTTCGCCACCTTCGATCAATACAGCGATTTCCTGAGCGCGGGTTCCGCGGGCGACATGGGCAAGCGCATGGGCCTGAGCCAGCTCGGCTTCTGGACCAAGCTGCAGAACCATCCCGCCTACGACAGCTTCTGGCAGCAGCAGGCGATGGACAAGATCCTCGCCAGTCGCCCGATCACCGTGCCCACTCTTCTGGTCGATGGGCTGTTCGATCAGGAGGACAACTACGGTGCGCCGCAGGTCTTCGCCGCTCTCCACCCGCTCGACAAGGCGGGCATCATCCACATCGCGTTTGGCCCATGGAGCCACGGCCAGTCTAACCGCGACGGCTCCAGTCTGGGCAAGTTCAAATGGCGCGAGGACACCGCGCGCAGCTTCCGCCGCGACGTGCTCCAGCCCTTCCTCGACGCGCATTTGCGCACCGACGGAGCGGTCGATCCCACGCCCACCGTTTACGCCTATGAAACGGGCGCGGACACGTGGCACCATTACCCAAGCTGGCCGCTTTCGTGCGCAGGCAATTGCCCGGCCAAGCCGCAGTCGCTGTACCTCTCGGGCGACGGCAGCCTTGGCTTCGGCGCGCCAGTCGCGGGCACGGTCAGCTACGTGTCCGATCCCACCAAGCCGATCCCCTATGTCCCCCGCCCAATCCGGCCGGTGTATCAGCCGGGCTCCGAATGGGCATCGTGGCTCACCACCGATCAGCGCAATGTCGCCTCGCGCCCCGACGTGGCAGTGTTCACTGGACCGGTCTTGACCGCGCCCGTCCACATTGCGGGCACGCCAGTAGCGGACCTGCAGATCGCCAACACTGCGGAGGATGCGGACTACGTCGTGAAGCTGATCGACGTGTATCCCGAAGAATATCCGCAGCAGGTCGAGCTCGGCGGATACCAGCTCATGATCTCGGCGGACATCATCCGCGCGCGCTTCCGCGACGATCCTTCGGTGACGAAGAAGATGGTCCCGGGCCAGCCAACCCGCATCCGCTTCGCGCTGCCCAACGCGAGCCATGTCTTCCTGCCCGGCCACCGCATCATGGTGCAGGTGCAATCGAGCTGGTTCCCGCTCTACGATCGCAATCCCCAGGGTTGGGTGGACAATATCTTCTTTGCCAAGCCGGGCGATTACAAGGTCGCGACCGAGACCATTTCGACCGGCGGTGCTCAGCCTAGCCTGATCGAACTGCCGGTTGCACCTATGGACTAATCGTCGCGAGCTCTGTTGGCGGGGGGTGCGAAAGTTTGCACCCGCCCGAACTGAAGCGACTACTGTCCGCCTACGCCCGCGACAGTACGTCCACTTGATGCATAATTTCGGCCAATGGGCTCTGCTGACCCGGCACGCTCTTGAGCCGCGTAGGCAGCAGCCCCTGCGTCAAGATGATCTCGAGCGCGGCGCGCCCGCGCGCCACGCGACTTTTGATCGTGCCGACCGCGCATTTGCAGATCGCCGCAGCTTCCTCATAGGCGAAACCGCCCGCCCCCACCAAAATCAGCGCCTCGCGCTGCGCCTGCGGCAGTTCGAGCAGCCCGCGCTGGAGATCGCCCAGTTCCATCTGACGGTCCTGACCCGCTGGTGCGGCGAGAAGCCTGTCTGCGGTGAAATCGTCCCACTCGCCCTTGAAGCGCGCGCGGCGCATCTGGCTCAGGAACAGGTTGCGCAGGATGATGAAGGTCCACGCGCGCATGTTGGTGCCCGCCTGGAAGCGATCGCGCGCCGCCCACGCCTTCATCAGCGTTTCCTGCACCAGATCGTCCGCGAGATCGCGGCTCCCCGAGAGCGAGCGGCCAAACGCGCGCAGATGCGGAATCACTGCCGAAA
This sequence comes from Sphingomonadales bacterium, assembly GCA_038238915.1. Classification (GTDB taxonomy): domain Bacteria; phylum Pseudomonadota; class Alphaproteobacteria; order Sphingomonadales; family Sphingomonadaceae; genus JAVVHE01. The sequence goes on along the minus strand of JBBSFH010000016.1, from coordinate 16,733 downwards.
TCTCCGCCTTGAAATCCTTGTCGCTCAGTGCCTGCGGGGGCTTTGGCGCGAACGGATCGGACTCGGCGGACAGCCGATCGAGGAGTGTCCGAAAAAGATCGGGAAGCGGTGCCGCCGCCGCATCGGCGAAGACGCTCCGCAGCCAGCCGCCGACATCTCCCGCAGCCATGGCGCGCGGCTGCTGATTTGCAAATTGGGTCATCGATCGCTCCCTTCCCGAGCCCTGCCGGCTCAGCGATAAGATAGTAACAAGGCCGCAAACGCGATCACGATCAGGATCAGCGACGCGGTCAGCACATAGCGCGCCACGCCTCGCGTTTCACCGCCCCGCGCGCGGTCGGTGCTAATATTTTCGGGTTCCTCCGGCTTCATTTCCCGCCCGCTCGTTACAACCCCGGTACAACGGTTCACCGCGATACCTGTTCCGTGCCTCAAATCCTGCTGGTCGAGTTGAAGAACAGCGCCTGGCTGATCGCGGCTTTGACCGTCGATCGCTCGAACGGCTTGGTGATCAGGAAAGTCGGCTCGGGGCGTTCGCCCGTCAGCAGCCGCTCGGGGAACGCGGTGATGAAGATCACCGGCACGCTGAACTGCGCAAGGATGTCCTTGACCGCATCGATGCCGCTGCTGTCGTCGGCAAGCTGGATGTCCGCCAGCACCAGGCCGGGGCGATCATCGCCGACCATCGCAACCGCCTCGGCGCGTGTGACCGCGATGCCGGTCACTTCGTGACCGAGGTCGCGCACGATCTGCTCGATGTCCATCGCGATGATCGGCTCGTCCTCGATGATCAGGACGCGCGTCGCGGTCTGCCGTTCGATGTCGGCGAGCGCCTCGGCGACAAGGCTGGCGACATCCCTGGGCGAGGCATCGATCAGATACCCGGCATCCTCGTCGGTGAACCCCTCCATCGCGGTGAGAAGAAGCGCCTGGCGCGAGAGCGGGGTGATCGCGCTCAACCGGGTGTGTGCAACCTTCTCCAGCGCGCCGGCCTCGCCCAGTTCCTCATCGACCTCGATGTTGGAAGACGCCCAGATCGAGTTGAAGACCTTGTAGAGCCCCAGCCGCGGATCGACCTCGCGCGGGAAGCTTTCGGGCGCGGTGACGATCGCCTCGAGCGCCGCGCGCACGAACGTATCGCCGTGCGCCTGCGTGCCGGTTAGCGCGCGTGCATACCGGCGAAGGTAGGGAAGGTGCGGGGCGATTTCGGCAGCGAGCGACATGGCGGAGTTGTGCTTTCGGCGAAAGGAAATGGAAAGGGCGATGACGGCGGGATCATCCTAGCGTCGAAGCGGCTCAACGTCTTCCCCTGTGGTTCGTTTCATCTATGCACCGGACCATGCAGCAATCGGCCGGCAGTGTTGGAACCATCATGCGGCGTAGGCGCTTGGAGATCAGTCGTGGCGGGATAGCGCCTTGCGTGCCAAAGGGGATGGCCAGGTGACATGCGGTGATCGCGTGGTGAAAGCGATCGATCCGCCGCCAATCGCTGAACCCACCAAGGCGCGCAGTGCGTTGGGTGAGGCGTTGCAACGAGCCTACCGCCGGCCGATCGAGCAGCGCGTGCCCGATGAACTCCGCGCGCTGCTCGACCGTATCGATTGACGCGGCTCGCATCGCCGCGCGAGGAGCGTCCGTTGCCCGATCGCCTTTCGACACGGTTCGCCGCAATCCCGCTCGCAACCAAGGTGATCGCCGCGCTGTCGTTCGCGCTGTTGCCGCTCGGCGTGATCGCGCTGGTGGCGGCGTTCCACAACTATCTGCAGCTTGCGTATTCGTCGCGCGTAAGCCTGGTGCAGGCGATCGGCATCGCGCTGCCCGCGCTGATGTGGGTCGCGGCGGTGGTCATCACATCGCTCGGCATCAACCACCTGGCCATTCGCCCGCTGCGGATGATGCGCGCGGTTGTCGAGCGTTATGCCGCGGGCGACATCGGCGCGCGCATGGCCGAGGGCACGCAGTCGAGCCCCGAACTGGCGGAACTGAGCCGTGCCTTCAACGCGATGGCGGACCGGGTGGCTGGTCATGCCCAGGCCACGCAGGACGCGCTCATCCGCCAGACCGCGCTGACGCGCGAGGTGCATCACCGCGTGAAAAACAACCTTCAGATCGTTTCGAGCCTGCTCAGTCTCCAGGCTCGCGACGCATCAAGTCCCGAGGTGTCCGAGGCTTACGCTCTCATCCGCCAACGCGTGAACGCGCTCGCGCTCGTGCACCGCTGGATGTATCAGGACGAGGCCGCGCAGGGTGTGGAACTGCGCTCGTTGCTGGCGGATCTCAGCGTCAATCTCGAGCACGGGTTCGAAGGGGCAACGCGCGTTCGACGCGTGGCGTGCGGATCGGCGCGGCTTAGCGTCGGCCAAGATATCGCGCTCCCGATCGCGTTCCTGGTGACCGAACTGGTAGCGGCCACGCACACCGATGCGCGGATCGAAGCAACTCTGGCGGGTGGGCGCGGCAATTTACGCGTGACAAGCGCGGGCTTCGACGGAGAATTCGGGCTGGCAGGCTTCACCGAGGGTTCGCGCCGCATCATTGCCGGGCTGGCGCGGCAATTGCGCAGTCCGCTCGACTATGATGCGAGCGCGAAGGCCTTCTCGATCAGCTTCTCGGCGCTCGCGCCCGAAGCCTGAACACGCTTACGCGGAACGGCGCAGGCGCAGTGCGAGGCCGAGAACTCCGGCGCCCAGGAGCAGCGCCGCCGCAGGCTCGGGGACCGTCTCGAAGCTGAGCGTGTTGCCGTCGTAGATGAACTGGCCCACGCCTGCGAGCTTGTAGCTCACCCCATAATCCGCCAGCGAGAAATCGGCGCTGGGGTCGCTTGAATCCAGCGTGTCGTACCCGGATGGTGCGCCGCCGAGAATAAAACTGCTAATCGCGCCCGAAGCGTCGAACGCCAGATAGATCGCATCCGCGTTGGCGCGGGTGAAATGCTGGCCAGCGAGTACAAGATCGATCGCGGTGATGCCGAGGCCCGCGCCGTTGAAATCTGACGCGTTGGGGACCGCCAGAGCGCCATCGAAGGTGAACGTGCCCCCGAAAGCGTGGCCCGCGAGCGGACCCGTGGTGAGATCACCCGTAAAGTGGATTTCGGTCGCCGAGGCAGGGGCGGGGAGGGCGAGCGCGGCGAGCGCAGCGGTGAGAAGGACGACGCGCATGGGGTTGGCTCCTGTTGATCCCTGAAACAAGTTCTCGCTAACGGGCGTCCGTTACGGGATCATGACAAGTGGCTTGTAATTCTTTCCGAGTTCCAATTTTCTTCGCCCGATTGTCACATCTGCGTCACGGAACGCGTCTAGGGACAACGGGTCCGTTTCAATTCGACCCCAGGGGGCCCGCGATGACCGAGAAGACCGATAGCCCGCGCGATATCGCGCTCACCCCGAGCCGCCGCCAGTTCCTAGGCGGTGCGATCGCCACCTCGGCCACATTTGCGACCGCAGGAGTCGCGGTGGCATCGGCGGGTGCCGTCTTCGTGCACGGCGTTGCGAGCGGCGATCCGCTGGCGACCGCGGTGATCTTGTGGACACGCGTGAGCGGCATCAGCCGGCCGACGCCGGTCGAATGGTCCGTCGCGATCGACGAGGCGATGACGAAGGTCGTCAAGCGCGGCACCGCCTTCGCGCAGGCGGCGAGAGATTACACGGTGAAGGTCGACGTGACCGGCCTCCGTCCCGGCGAGACCTACTATTACAAGTTCAAGGCGGCGGGCGTCGTCTCGGCCGTCGGCAAGACGAAGACGCTGCCGGTAACGGGCGTATCCAACCTCAAGTTCGCGGTTTTCTCCTGCTCGGATTACGAGGATGGTTACTTCAACGTATACAAGGAAGCCGCCAGGCGCGACGATCTCGATGCCTGCATCCATCTGGGCGATTACGTCTACGAATATGGCTTCCCAGGCCTCGTAATCGGCCCGGGCACGCAGCAGCCGCGACTGGGGGGTCTCGTGCCATCGGCCGAAATCGTCATGCTGGACCAGTACCGGACCCGCCATGCGCTCTACAAGACCGATCCGGACCTGCAGGAACTGCATCGCAAGAACCCATGGATCATGATCTATGACGATCACGAAACCGCGAACGACAGTAACACGCAGGGTGCCGAAAACCATCAGCCCGCGACCGAAGGCCCGTGGAAGGTGCGCGAGACGGTGGCGCTGCAGGCCTATTACGAGTGGAACCCGCTGCGCGATCCCAGCGCCATTTTCGACGCGAGCGGCAACCCGCAGCATCTGTACCGCTTCTTCGATTTCGGCGGACTCTTGCGACTGGTGATGCTGGACACGCGTTTGGCGGGCCGCGATCCGCAGCTCGGCACGGCGGGTGCGTTTGCGACTTTCGCGGGCCTGCGCCGGGATACTATCGACGGGACGTCTGCCGCGCGCGCGCGTACGATGTTCGGCAATCTCCAGCGCACGTTCGTCCAGAACGCGCTCTCGAGCTCCACCCAGACGTGGCAGTTGATCGGCAACCAGATCCTCGCGTTCAACCAGCTGACGCCCGATATCAACAACAGCGCGGTCGTCACCGGTCCGCTGCGCGCTGGCCTGCTCGCGGGCTTCACTGCGCTGTTCGGCGCGGCGTTCCTCGCGCAGCTGCTCGCGCTTGCCGCCAACCCCGGCGGCTTCCCCAACCCGGTCTTCCAGGACAGCTGGACCGGCTACCAGACCGCACGCGCGGACTTCCTCCAGCTGATGCGCCAGTATGCAACCAACCCGATCGTCATCTCGGGCGATTCGCACAATGCTTGGACCGCGAACCTGCGTGCGCCCGATAGCACGGGCGCGGTGGTCCCGGTCGCGCCCGAGTTCGGCGGCACCTCGGTCACCTCGGGCGGACTCGAGCAGGTCCTCGTCGGCTTCCCGCCTTCGGTTTATGCGGGCCTGCTGGTCGAAACCAGCACGGTACGCTCGACGGGCGACAAGCTGATCTTCACCGATCAGAGCCAGCGCGGCTTCCTGCTGATCGACGTCACGCCGACGCGCGTCACCACCGATCACGTCTTCGTGAGCACGGTGTTCGCGGCCGCCTATACGGTCAACACCAAGCGCTTCACCGTGGATGTCGGCACGCGCACCGCGGTCGCCATCTAAACCGCTTTCCAGCGGGCGTGCGTTGACTTTCGCGCGCCCGTTTGGCAAACGCGTTCTGATGGCCCGAGGGTCGCACACACACGCTGGCCGACGAGGGTTCGTCCGCCGGCGCTTTATGCGTTGGAGCGAATTTGTTCGATAGCCTGTCCGAACGTCTGGGGAGCGTCTTCGAGAAGTTGCGCGGGCGCGGCGCGCTGACCGAACTCGATGTGCGCGCCGCAATGCGCGAGGTGCGGATCGCGCTGCTCGAAGCCGATGTTGCGCTGCCGGTTGCGAAGAAGTTCATCGACGATGTGACCGCGCGCGCGATCGGCGCCGAGGTGCTGCGCTCGGTCACGCCCGGCCAGCAGGTCGTCAAGATCGTGCACGACGAACTGATCGAGGTGCTGGGCGGCGCGCAGGAAGGGCTGAACCTCGGCGTTACCCCGCCTGCGATCATCATGCTGGTGGGGCTGCAGGGCTCGGGCAAGACGACGACCACTGCCAAGCTCGCCAAACGCCTGACCGAGAAGGGGCGCAAGAAGGTCCTGATGGCGTCCTTGGACGTCAACCGCCCTGCCGCGCAGCAGCAGCTCGCGGTGCTGGGCGAGCAGACGGGGGTGGCGACGCTGCCGATCGTTCCCGGCCAGATGCCCGTTGACATCGCGCGGCGCGCGAAAGGTGCGGCGAAGCTCGGCGGTTACGACGTGCTGATGCTCGATACCGCCGGGCGATTGCATGTCGATGCCGCGCTGATGGCCGAGATGAAGGCGGTCGCGGACGAGGCGCAGCCGCAGGAAGTGCTGCTGGTCGTCGATGCGCTGACGGGGCAGGACGCGGTCAACGTCGCGACCAATTTCTCCGCCGAGGTGCCGCTGACCGGCGTGATCCTGACGCGCATGGACGGGGACGCGCGCGGCGGGGCGGCGCTCTCGATGCGCGCCGTCACAAAACGCCCGATCAAATTCATCGGCACTGGCGAGAAGCTCGACGGGCTCGACGAGTTCCAGCCCGAACGTGTCGCCGGGCGCATCCTTGGCATGGGCGACATCGTCAGCCTAGTCGAGCGCGCGTCCGAGACGATCGAGGCCGCCGATGCCGAACGCATGGCCGCCAAGATGGCGCGCGGCGAGTTCGACATGAACGATCTGCGCCAGCAACTCGCGCAGATGAAGCGCATGGGCGGCATGGGCGCATTGGCATCGATGATGCCCGGCATCGCCAACGCCAAGAAGGCGATGGCGGACGGCGGGGTGAACGACAAGATGGTCGGGCGCATGGAGGCGCTGGTGCTCTCGATGACGCCCGCCGAACGCGCCAGGCCCGAGATGCTGAACGCAAGGCGCAAGATCCGCATCGCCAAGGGCGCGGGGACGACGGTGCAGGAGGTCAACCGGCTGATCAAGATGCACCAGGAAATGGCGGGCATGATGAAGCGACTGAAGAAGATGGGCGGCCTGGCGAAGCTGGGCGCGATGATGGGCAAGGGCGGTGCCGGAGCGATGGCGGGACTGCTGCCGCCGGGACTGGGCGGCGCTGGCCCGGGCGGGCTGCCGATGGGCGGACAGAAATTCGGAAAACGTTGAACCTGAAACCTGGAGAGTAGACGAGAATGCTGGCAATTCGATTGGCGCGCGGTGGCGCGAAGAAGCGGCCCTATTACCGGATCGTGGTGGCGGACAGCCGCAATGCGCGCGACGGCAAGTTCCTGGAAAAGATCGGTACGTATAACCCGCTCGAAGCGAAGGATTCGCCCGAGCGCGTGAAGCTCGATTCCGAGCGCGCGGCGCATTGGCTGGGTGTCGGCGCGCAGCCGACAGACCGCGTAGCGCGCTTCCTCGACGCGGCCGGGCTGCGCGTGCGCAAGGCGAGCGTCAACCTGAAGAAAGGCGAGCCCGGCGACAAGGCCAAGGATCGCGTCGAGGAGCGTGCCAAGCGCGCCGCCGACGCCGTGAAAGCCGAAACTGCTGCAGCCGAAGCCGCCGAAGCAGCCAAGATCGCCGATGCCGAAGCTGCCGAAGCCGCCAAGCTGGCCGAGGCCGAAGCGGCCGTGGCGGCAAAGGCGGCGGAAGCCGAGGCTGCAGAGGCCGAGAAGACTGCCAAGGCCGAAGCTGAAGCGGCTGCGAAGGTCGAAGCCGAGGCGGCCAAGGTTGCTGCGGCAGAAGCTGCAGCCGCCCCGGTGGCTGAAGCAGAGACGCCCCCGGCCGAAGCCGAAGCGCCAACTGCGGCCGCTGAAGCCGAAGCGCCGGTAGCGCAAGCTGCGCCCGTCGAAGCCGAATCGCCGGTAGCGCAAGCTGCGCCCGTCGAAGCCGAATCGCCGGTAGCGGAAGCTGCGCCCGTCGAAGCCGAATCGCCGGTAGCGCAAGCCGCGCCCGCTGAAGCCCATCCGGCCGAGGAAGCCGCGACTGAAACCGCCGCGAACTGATCGCCCCGCTGCTGCGCCCTCCGCCCCGCTTCTATCCGAGCGGGGCGGAGCGGAGATCGTGCTGGCTGCGATCGCGAATGCGCACGGCGTGCGGGGCGAGGTGCGGCTCAAGCTCTTCGCCGAGAGTGTCGATAGCCTCGCACTGCGAACCCGGTTCGAGGCAAACGGCCGCACGCTAACGCTCACTGCGCTGCGCGATGCGCCCACCGGCCCGGTCGCGCGCTTTGCCGAAGTCACCACGCGCGACGCTGCCGAGGCGCTGCGCGGCGTGACGCTTGCCGTGGCCCGCGCGGCGCTGCCCCTGCCCGAAGCGGGCGAATATTATGTGGCGGACCTGATCGGCCTGCCCGCGCATGTGGACGCTGTCGTGGTGGGCCGCGTGGTCGCGGTCGAGAATTACGGCGCGGGGGATTTGATTGAGGTGGAACGCGCGGGCGGGGCGCGGTTCATGGTGCCGTTCGCGCGGTGCGAGGTGGGACAGAGGGCGGTGGCGGTCGATCCTGCCTTCGTGGACGTTGACGGCTAACTATCACCGTTGACGCCCGAGTTCGGCGCAGCGGGAACTTCCATCGGCATCCAGGATCATGGCCTTAACTGGGCACAGTAATCTCAAATCGCGCCTCGCTGCCCGGCAGGGGATAGACGATCGTCCCTCCGATCTGCCGGACCAGCGCTTTGATTGCCACGAGTCCCAAACCTTTGGCACTATCGGGGGAGAAATCCGCTGGAACGCCTGGCCCCGTGTTGGTGACCGTCAGCACAAGTTCCTGAGACCGGGCAGCGAGGCTGACATGGATGCGCTCGTCAGCGCCGATGCCAATATACTTGCACGCGTTTGTGATAAGCTCGTTAGCAACAATGCCAAGCGGCACGGCTTGGTCTACAGGCACATATACCGCCTGTGTCTGCACATCGAACGATAGGTTGCTGCGGCCAAGCGTTTGCTCGATGTCCTTACAGAGCTGCCGCAGATACTCTCCAAATTCGTCCGTTTCCAACATTCTGGTTCTGGTGAAGGCGCCGATGGACTTCACCTATCGCCAGCACGCGCGACGAGGCGGCGGCGAGCGCATTCTTCGTTTCGGTAGTAACCGCAGAAGTCCGTTGCAGCATCAATAAACTTCCGACGATCGTCAGGCTGTTCTGGACGCGATGCTCGACTTCGCGCGTAAGCAGCTCCTTGTCGGCAAGCGCTTGGCGCAGTTCCTCTTCGAGCTTCATGCGATCCGAGAGATCGTAGAAATAGCAGACCACGCCGTCGCTGCCGTCGGGCAGTGCGATGCGCTCAATGCGCCAGTCATGGGCTTCGGTCGCGTCGATATCGGCGCGCGTTTCGATCATCCCGTGGCTGACGTAGGGCACCCCTGTTTCCAGCGTCTGCCGAAATTGTGTGATCGCTTGGCTCACGAAGGGTTCCGGCCAGAGCACACGCAATGCTTCGCCGATATCGCGTCCGATCAGCGGATCGACGTTGCGGAAAGCCTTCGCGGCCCCCGCGCTGACTTCCATGACCCGCAATGCGTTGTCGACGACATAAATCCCGAACGGATTGCCGCGCACCAGCGATTCGAACGTCGCGGCATTGCCGGCGAGTTGCACGCGTGTGTCGGTAGCTTCGGTAATATCGTGATGCACGCCGACCCATTCACGAATTTCGCCGGCATCATCCGCAACCGGAATCGCCCGGATCGCGAAACGCCGCCACGCCCCGTCATGCCGTTTGAGCCGATGTTCGAAAATGAAGGGCTGGCGGGAGGAAACAGCGGCATTCCACGCGATAATCGTCGGCTGCGCATCGTCGGGATGGACAGCAGTTGCCCAGCCATAGCCCTGATATTCGGCCATCGTCTGCCCGGTCAGCCTTGCCCACCCCGGTTGCTCGCCCACCATCCGGCCCTCGGCGTCGTTGGTCCACAATATTCCGTCGGTGGCGTCGATCGCCGCCCGAAAACGCGCCTCGCTCTCGCGGTGCCCCAGCTCGCTCGCGCGCCTTTCGGTGACATCGCGGAAAAAAATCGCAAGGCCGCCACCTTCGATCGGGTAGGCGCGCATATCGAGCCAGGAGTAACGCCCGTCGGGAAAATCATAGCGGTGTTCGAGCGCGACACTGCGGCTATCGCGCATGGCGGTTTTGTAAAGCTGGCCCACGACAGAGTCTTCGCTGCCCGGATAGGCTGCCCAGTGCGTCTTTCCGACGATGTCATCGAGCGTTCTGCCATCGAGTAGCAGAGCTTGGGCATTGATTTCGACAATTCTGAAATCTGTATCGAGCAGCGCGAAGCCTTCACTGATACTATCGATGACCGATCGAAGCGAAATCTGCCTGATTATGCGTTTAGCGCGGGCTTGCGAATAGATACCGCTCCACCATCGAATACTGCCGTGCTAACTGGCCTCTCTGGTATGAGCATTTCGGAGGGCAAAGCCAATGGTCCATGTCTTTACTTTTACAGCGCTATGATCGCATTTTGTGAAGCTGTTTGACAAGCTGGCTTCGGCCCAATCGATACGGCGTTGTGCCCCATGCCAACGAGATTGCGCCGCTCTCCGCCCTATCGTCCCCTGCTCCCACGGTCCCGTCCGTTCCCATTATCGTCGATCCATCGGTCGCCAAAGGGTTCGCCAGCCCTCACCGCCACAAAGGCCTTTCCTTCGCAAGATCGTTACGGATCGTCGTCGCCGCTACCCCCGCCTGGCCCATCGCGTTGCCGATCTGATCGAGGCCGGTCACGACGTCCCCGGCCGCATACAGACCCGCAACGCCCGTGCGGCAGTGATCGTCCACTGCAAGGCAATCATCGTTTGCAAGCCGCGCGCCAACGTCGGTCGCGAGATGCGAGCGCACGTCGGAGCCGAGCGCGGGATACAGCGTATCGAAGCGAAGGCAGTGATCGGGCACGTCGACCGCGATGCGATCGCCATCGATGCGGATGTGCGTCGCGGGGCCGTGGACGATGGCGATGCCCGCGTCCGCGAGTTCTGCGAGACGCGCTGCGCTTAAGCCCGGATCGCCTTCGAGATCGATCAGCGTCACGCGCGCGCTAAAGCCGCGCAAGAACAGCGCCTCGCACGCGCCGCGGTCCGCGCGGCCGAGCACCGCGATCGCCTGGTCGCTCGCCTCATAGCCGTCGCACACCGGGCAATAGCGGATCAGGCCCCGCGCGAGCGCGGCATCATGTTCGGCATGATCCATCGGCGGCGCGCGGTTGACCGTGCCCGTGGCGAGCAGCACCGTGCGCGCCACGATCGGGCCGGTCGGGCTTTCGGCGTGAAACAGGCCGTCTGCATGTTCGAGCCGTGTGACGCAGCCCTGCTCCACCTTCACCCCGTAGCGCTCGGCCTGCGCGCGCATGCGTTGCACCAGTTCATGCCCCGAAATGCCGTTGGGATAGCCCGCGTGGTTGTGGCTGAGCGGGATCAGTTCGGCGCGGCTGTCGCCTGCATCGATCACGCGCAGTTTCAGATGATAGCGTGCGAGATAGATCGCGGCGGTGAGGCCCGCAGGGCCACCGCCGATGACGAGCGTATCGAGGAGATCGGTCATGGGCGGGACAACCCTGGCGCTTGAGGATGGTTGCGAGCGGACGTATATACGGGGCGGATATACGGGAGCCGATCGGTGGCGACGACCAAATTGTTCAAGTCGGGAAACTCGGTCGCGGTGCGCCTGCCCGCAGCTTTCGCCGCCAAGCCGGGGACGCCCGTGGAGGTGCGCGAGGAGGCGGGGGTGTGGGTGGTGGCACCGGTCGAGCCACCGCACGAGAGAATCGATTTGAGCGCGCTTTGGGCAATGATGCCTGGCCTTCGTCCGTTCGCGGACGACGAGCGCAAGATCGAGGAGCGCGAAATCGATTGGGAATGCAGGCGGGCGAACGGGTGAGCGGCGCACGCTATCTCATCGATACGAACATTTGCGTCTACATCGTCGATCGGGTCGGTCCGTCGCCACGGCGGGCGGAGCAGCTCGTGCCCGGCGAAGCGTGTATTTCAGCGATCACGGTGGCCGAACTGGCGCGCGGCAACCGTTTGGCCGGGCCGATGACCGGACCGGCGATCGAGGAGTTTTGTCGCTTATTCGAACCACTCGCGTTCGACCGCGCGGCCGCGCTTCGATTTGCTGGCCTGCCGCTCCAACGAAACCGATTCGACAGATTGATCGCTGCTCAGGCGAGCGCGCTCGGCCTGACGCTTGTCACCAACAACGAAGCCGACTTCGCCGATATCCCCGATTTGCGCATCGAAAACTGGACCCGTCCGTGACGTGGTCCGCCACCGTCCTCACGATCTTGCCCGCGATGTTCCCCGGTCCGCTCGGCCACAGCCTCGCGGGGCGCGCGCTTGTAGAAGGCCGGTGGCAACTGGCGGTCAACGATATCCGCGCACACGCGACCGATCGGCATCGCTCGGTCGACGATACGCCCGCCGGCGGCGGGCCGGGGATGGTGCTGCGTGTGGACGTGCTGGCCGCTGCGGTGGATGCGGCGCGTGCCTTGCAGCCCGATGCACCCGTGCTCGCGCTTTCGCCGCGCGGGCAATCGCTGACGCAGGCGCGGGTCCGTGCGCTTGCCGCCGGGGAGGGCGTAACTCTCATCTGCGGCCGCTTCGAGGGGTTCGACGAGCGGCTGTTCGAGGCGCGCGCGGTCGAGGAGATCAGCATCGGCGATTATGTGCTCAGCGGCGGCGAACTCGGTGCGATGGTGCTGATCGATGCATGCGTGCGGCTACTACCCGGCGTGATGGGCGCGCAAGCCTCGGGCACCGAGGAAAGTTTCGAGGATGGGCTACTCGAATATCCGCACTATACCCGGCCGGTCAGCTTCGAGGGGCTGGACATTCCCGGGGTTTTGCGTGAGGGGAACCACTTGCGGATCGCTCAGTGGCGGGCCGCCCGCGCGCGCGCGGATACCTTGGCACGCCGGCCCGATCTGATCGCGTCGGCCTCTGCGCCTTCCGGAGACCTCAAGTGAACATCATCCAGCAGCTCGAAGCCGAGCAGATCGCCAAATATACCGCCATCCGCGCCATTCCCCAGTTCCGCGCTGGCGATACGCTGCGCATCGGCGTGAAGGTGAAGGAAGGCGAGCGCACCCGCGTCCAGAATTACGAGGGCGTGTGCATCGCGCGTTCGAACCGGGGCATGGGTTCGAACTTCACCGTGCGCAAGATCAGTTTCGGCGAGGGCGTGGAGCGCGTGTTCCCGCTGTATTCGCCGAGCATCGAGGCGATTACCGTGGTTCGTCGCGGCGTCGTGCGGCGCGCGAAGCTCTATTATCTGCGCGGCCGTTCGGGCAAGTCGGCGCGTATCGTCGAGCTGCGCGATCAGCGCGAGAAGGCGTCGGCGGCGAGCTAGGCCCGGGAACGCTCCGTCGGCTGCGCCGACACCTCTTCCAAGGGAGAGGCGGGCGAAGCGATAGGAGAATTTATGGGTTACCGCGTCGTCGTGGTGGGTGCCACGGGCAATGTCGGCCGCGAGATGTTGACCATCCTCGCCGAGCGGCTGTTCCCGGTCGACGAGATCGCTGCGCTGGCATCCGCGCGTTCGGTTGGCGACGAGGTGCCGTTCGGCGATAACGGCCGGATGCTCAGGGTGCAGAACCTCGAACATTTCGACTTCGCCGGCTGGGATATCGCGCTGTTCGCCGCGGGCAGCGCGCCGATGCGCGCACACGGCTGGCGCGCGGCCGAAGCCGGGTGCGTGGTGATCGACAACTCGTCGCTCTACCGCATGGACGAGGATGTGCCGCTGATCGTCCCCGAGGTGAACCCCGAGGCAATCGGCGGCTACCGCGAGAAGATGATCATCGCCAACCCCAACTGCTCGACCGCGCAGATGGTGGTGGCGCTGAAGCCGCTGCACGATGCCGCGACGATCAAGCGCGTGGTGGTGGCGACCTATCAGTCGGTCAGCGGTGCCGGCAAAGACGCGATGGACGAGCTATTTCAGCAGACGCGCGCGATCTTCGTCAACGACGCCAAGGAGAACATAAAATTCCCCAAGCAGATCGCGTTCAACGTCATCCCGCAGGTGGACGTATTCCTCGAAAGCGGCGAGACCAGGGAAGAATGGAAGATGGCTGCCGAGACCGCCAAGATCATGGGCGCGGACGTAAAAGTGACTGCTACCTGCGTACGTGTACCCGTATTCGTCGGCCACTCCGAGGCGATCAACATCGAGTTCGAGCGGCCGCTATCCGCCGAACGTGCCAAGGCGATCCTGCGCGAGGCACCGGGCATATTGCTCGTCGACAAGCATGAGGACGGCGGCTACGTCACCCCGGTCGAGTGCGTCGGCGAATACGCGACCTATGTCAGCCGCGTGCGCACCGATCCCACCGTCGAGCACGGGCTCTCGCTCTGGTGCGTAAGCGACAATCTGCGCAAGGGCGCGGCGCTGAACGCGGTGCAGATCGCGGAATTGCTTGGGCGCAAATATCTGAAGAAGGCGGGCTGACGGGCGCGGGGCGGGCTGACGGCGATCAATCCTCCCGCGCCTCCACGCTCAGCGCATGCACCCGACCGCCCGTCACCAGATCGCCCGCCGCCGCGAGCACCGCGCGCGTCCGCTCCACCCGGCTCATGCCCGTGAACGCGTCCGCCCACACCACCACGCGCATGTGACTTTCGCCGTCGGGGTTGTGGCCGCCGTGGCCTCGGTGGCCTGCGCTTTCGTCGATGATCTCGAGGCGCGTCGGGGCCAGGGCCGCTTCGATGCGCCGCCGCAGTTCGAGCCCGATCGGTCCCATTCTACTCTCCACACGCGTCCGTCCGCCGCTATATAGGTCGGGAGATGCCCGACGCCCGCCCCGCCCGCAAGGAACGCCTGAACGGCCGTGTTCCGCACGCCGAACCGATCCGCTGCGAGGCCGAAGACTGCGTGGCCGAGGGCGAGTTCAAGGCACCGCGCGACAATCGGGGTAACGACGGCCGCGAGTGGCGCTGGCTCTGCCTCGATCATGTCCGCAAGTTCAACAGCGCGTATAATTATTTCGACGGGATGAGCCCCGACGAGATCAGCGACGCGCAGTCCCCCTATCCCGCGTGGGACCGCGCGACGAAGGCGTTTGCGTCGAACGGCTATGCCGACCGGCTCAATTTCGACGATGCGACCGAGATGATGCGGCTGCGCTTTGGCGCGCGTGCGTTCGAGGCGGCGCGTGCGCGCGGTGGCCGGCCGATCAGCCCCGCCGACCGCGACGCGCTCGGCGCGCTCGAACTGGACGGCAACGCGTCGCATGCCGATATCCGCAAGCGCTATGCCGAACTCGTCCGTCGCTTCCACCCCGACAGGAACGGCGGCGACCGGACGCACGAGCATCGGTTGCGAGCCGTGATCGACGCCTATACCCAGCTCAAAAGCAGCGCGGCGTTTGCCGCTTCCGCCTGAAGGATCTCTTTCGATGGCCAGTGATTTCGCGGTGATCGACCGCGACGAGACCGTGCTCGCCGCGCCCGACATCGAGGTCGATGCGCGCCAGACGTTCGGCGTGGATGTCGATTGGAAAATCCCCGCTTTCAGCGCGGCGGACGAGCGTGTGCCCGATCTGGATACGAATTACGTGTTCGATCCCGAAACCACGCGCGCAATCCTTGCGGGCTTCGCCTTCAACCGGCGCGTGATGGTGCAGGGCTATCACGGCACGGGCAAATCGACGCATATCGAGCAGGTGGCGGCGCGGCTGAACTGGCCTTGCATCCGCATCAACCTCGATAGCCACATCAGCCGCATCGATTTGGTGGGCAAGGATGCGATCGTGCTGCGCGATGGCGCGCAGGTCACCGAATTCCGCGAGGGCCTGCTGCCGTGGGCGCTGCAGACCCCCACGGCATTGGTGTTCGACGAATATGATGCGGGGCGGCCCGACGTGATGTTCGTGATCCAGCGCGTGCTTGAAGCCGAAGGGCGGCTGACTTTGCTCGATCAGAACCGGGTGATCCGGCCCAACCCGTGGTTCCGCCTGTTCGCCACCGCGAACACGGTGGGGCTGGGCGATACGACCGGGCTGTATCACGGCACGCAGCAGATCAATCAGGGACAGATGGACCGCTGGAACATCGTCACCACGCTCAACTATCTGCCCGCCGACACCGAGACCGAGATCGTTTCCGCCAAGGCCAAGGGGTTCAACACACCTGAGGGGCGCGCGAAGGTGCGTAACATGGTCAAGGTCGCGGACATGACGCGCGCGGGCTTCATCGCGGGCGATATTTCCACCGTGATGAGCCCGCGCACGGTACTGACGTGGGCGCAGAATGTGGCGATCTTCGGCGATATGGGCTTCGCCTTCCGCCTGAGCTTCCTCAACAAGTGCGACGAGGCGGAGCGTGGCATCGTCAGCGAATATTATCAGCGCGTGATGGGCGAGGATCTGCCCGATAGCGTGGCGGCGAAGGCGCGGCGCTAGCGCGGGGCGTCAACCCCGCCCTCGATCCACTCGACCAGAGCGGCTTCGATGGTCCGATCGGTCCGTCGTTTACCGTGCGGCGCGCCGCCGCGCCGCCGCGAGCGCCACCGAACCCAGACCGAACAGGATGAACGCGTAGGGTTCGGGGACGGGGGTGACGACGGGGTCGGTGGTCTCACACCCGTCCGCATCGATTCCCACGACGTTGGTGTCGAGCGTGACCGCGGCGTTGCGCGCGAGCGCACGGCCGCACTGGATTGTTGCGCCGGTGTTGAGCGTGATGCTGGCGAGCGCGAGGATGTTGCCCGCGAACGCGGTGGTCGTGCCGAGTGTCGCCGAGCTGCCGACCTGCCAGAACAGGCTGTCGCCGTTGCCGCCATTGGTAAACAGCACCGACGATGAGCTCGCGGTGGTGAGCGTGCTGCCGATCTGGAACACGAACAGCGAATTGGGATCGCCGAGCGCGTCGAGGGTCAGCGTTCCGGTGAGCTGCGCGGAAGAGCTAAAACAGTAAACACCGGGGGCTAGGGTCAGCCCGCCGAGGTCCGAGCCGGTAAGATTGGTCCCGCACGCTTGGCCCGCAGCATTGTTATAGGCGATGGTCAGATCGGACTGCGCTGCCAGTGCGACCGCGTCCGCCGCGTGTATCGTTCCACTGACCAGCCCGGGTGGAAAGCCCGTGATCGCGGTACCTGGCCAGACGCCAAGATCTCCCTGGATGGTGGTGGGACCGGTGTTCGTGACCGTCGATCCAGCGAGGACTGCGAAGGCGTCCGCCGAGCCGAGATCGATCGGGCTACTGCGGGCACCCGCGATCGAAAGTGCAACGATTGCG
>JBBSFH010000015.1:0-86147 GCA_038238915.1 Sphingomonadales bacterium | reverse complement strand
CTAAATGCGTTTCGCGAATTGACTACGTTAGCGACGAAAGCCACGCTAATCCACTTGGTGTGTACGACCAACACACTCCAGTGGGTATCTTTTTCGCTCCACATTTTCACAGTTGGGCAGACAATAGGCAATTTGGAACGCACGCGTCCACCCCTGACTCGCTACCAATAGCAAGAGTTTTGCCCCCTGATTCCCCAAGGTCTTTTGATTCTATACTCCGATGGTTCTGTAGCGAAATAGGGGTTGCGTCTCCAGCATCGTCCATGATAAACCTGCCAGGCCGGACGAGGCTGATATGATTAGTATAGACGACCTTAAGCAGATCATGTGCGACGCCCTTCCGGTTTATGATTTGGGAGATGGCTTCCGCGTATCCACTCAATGTCTTTACCCATCGAACGGCGGTGTTAGTGTTATTGTACGAGGGCGCGGCGATACATTCGTGGTTTCGGATGAAGGCGGTGCGTTGGACGAGGTGGCCGCATCTGGGCGTCGGGAGGGGGGGAGCGACAAGCGCCTCAGGTCGTTGGTCGCAAACCAAGGTCTCAAGGTTAGCGGTGGCGCGATTCACTCGCCGCCCGTTTCGGCCAAGGCGCTACCCGCAGCAATTCTTCTGGTCGCAAATGCGTCTAAAGAGGTGGCCGATTGGGGTCTATCTCACATCAGGTTTGCAGTAAGTCGAAACTTTAAAGAAACGCTGATGGAGATTCTGCAAAAACACTTTCATGATAATCTTAGACATGAAAGTATCGCGGGTGAAAGCACTAAGACCCATAAGTTTGGAAATGTGATATATTTGACTGACAGTAGGCGCTTGATTGTTGACCCCGTCGTAAACGACCCATCATCCATAAACTCCAGAGTTGTAGCCAACATGGATGTTAGAATGCTTAGAGATGATAGGATCGATCAGATTATAGTGTACGATGACCGGCTTCGCTGGACGTCTTCTGACCTAGCCCTTCTTAAGCTAGGGGCGCAAATTGTCCCGTTTTCTGCAGCGGAGCCTGAAATAATGCGCCGAGCAGCCTAGCTCTTGCTAGGGCCGCGCCTTTCGGGCGCGGCCGTTCGCAAGAGTTTATCGAAACTGTTAGCGACCTCTGTGGGGCTTACATCGCCAGCGCCCCCCACCGCGCGAGCGGCTTGCAGGAAGCGCAGGCTTTGCTCCGCTTGATCCATGTTCGTTTTCTTCTTGGGCATGGCCGTCAGGCTCCGACGTTAGCGCGTCGATAAGTAAGGCGCTTGCCGGCGACGCCCAAGAGTGCGGTCACGGTGCGCGCGCTATCGTTCTGCCCAAGGGCGGCGCGATTGCTGTAGCGGAAGTCGTACTCAGCAAGATACCGATGCAGATGCTTTTCGGAGCAGTGCTGGTAGATACCACGCATCCCGCGCTTGAAGATCGAAAAGAACCCTTCAACGGTATTGGTGGTAACGTCGCCGCGCGCATACTCATTGATGCCGTGGAACACGGTTTCATGGCTGGCGAAGTCCTTACCAACGGTGCGGTACATGCGGGCTTCGTCAGTCATCAAGCGCGCTTCCTTGGCAACGTTGGCGCGCACGATGGCGACCACCTCGCCCGGCTCCATACGCGCAGTGTGAACCGAACGAACCGCGCCAGTCGCCCGATCTACCAGCGACACAACTTGCATCTTGTGGCTACCGCCGGACTTGACCGGCATACCCTTGCGGCGACCGATATAGGCTTCGTCCACCTCTACCGGAGTGCCGCCCGAGCCAAACGGAGCAAAGTCGCCAGAGCGCATCGCTTCCCGGATGCGGTGCGACATAAACCATGCGGTTTTGAGGGTGACGCCAAGGGTGCGGTGGAGCTGGTTAGAGCTGATACCCTTCTTGCTGGCGCACATAAGATACATCGCTTGCAGCCAAAGGTGCAGCGCGACGTGCGAAGCCTCAAAGATGGTGCCGATCTTCACGGTGAAGGGCTTGCGGCACTGGTAGCACTTGTACGCGCCGATACGGGTGGACTTGCCCCCCATCTTGCTGATGCGCTCCACGCCGCCGCAGTGTGGGCACACCGGGCCGTCCGGCCAAACCCGCGCCTCAACAAAGGCGTAGGCGGCGGCTTCATCGTGAAAGTGTGGGGCGGAAAGCGCGGACGACATGGGGTAGCTCCTTATGGAGCCCGCCTACCCCTGTTTGGCGGGTACGTCAAGTATAATAACGCGCCAGTTTAGCCAAATAGGTGTCGACAGCGATCGCTTCGCCGCCCATCGTGCGCGCATCGACGACCAGGGGTGGAGGTTGCACATGCGGTTATGGTTCGCGGCGGGGGGTTCGGCGCTGCTCGCCATTGTGGGAGTCGCGCTGTGGCGATCCGATCATGCAGCCGCGGTACAGGCACCCTCGCCTGCGCGCGCGTTCGCCGACGTTACCGCGCCCGAGGCCCCGGCAGCCGCACCCACGCCCACGCGCTACCGCCGCACGCGCGCCATCGCGCCCGACGCGTATGAGCCCGATGCCAAATCGACCGAGGAAAAGCGGTTTGCGCGCTACGACCACAACCGCGATGGCACGATCGAGCGCGAGGAATATCTCGCAAATCGCAAGAAGTCCTTCGCCAAGCTGGACACCGACGGCGATGGCAAGCTCAGCTTCGAGGAATATGCCGCGAAGGCCGAAGCCAAATTCGATATCGCCGACGCCGATCATCGGGGCAAGCTGACGCCTGAGGAGTTCGCGAGCACTGCGATCAAGCACCGCGCGCGCGCCAAATGCGCCGCGCCCGAAGCCGTGGTGCAGGGAGACGCTTGACGCATCGCCGCCGACGCCCCTACGCCCCGCGCCTGCTATCGAAGGACATCGCGTGGGTGAGGATAATGTTTCGGCCGAGCAGCTAAGGCTGTTCATCGAACGGCTCGAACGGCTCGAAGAGGATAAGGCGGGCGTCGCCGCCGACATCAAGGCGGTCTACGGGGAAGCGAAGGGCACGGGCTTCGATACCAAGACGATGCGCTCGATCATCCGCCTGCGCGCGATGGAAAATGCCGCCCGCCAGGAGCAGGAGGCGCTGCTGGAAACCTACAAGGCGGCGCTCGGTCTCGCTTAGTCGCTCGCCTTTGGCAGTGTAACAAAAAATTCTTACACGGCCCTCACGTTTACCCTTAAGCGCCCCTCGGCAGTTTTTCTCCATCAGGGGCCATATCCATGAAGTTCAAGTCTCTCCTCCTCGCCGCGACGCTGTTCGCAGCTCCCGCCATCGCACAGGCGGCGGCTACTTCCACGGTATCCGCGCTTCCGGGCGTGAAAAACATCATCGTCATCATCAACGATGGCGGCGGCTACACAGTGTACGACGCGACGCGCCTGTATACCGGCGCTCCGTTGCCCATGGACGGCGCCGGTTGGCACAACATCGCGGTATCGACCTTCCCGATCCGCCCCGATTCGAGCGCGGGCACGGTTCCCGCCAGCCCGGGTAATCCGACGCTTCCGACCGACGTGAACAATAACAAGCCGGGTTCGAATATCCAGGATCCGCGCTCGAGCTATGACTCGACGAAGTTCTGGGATTCGACGCCGCTGGCCGGCAACTCGGGCGTTGCGGGCTACACCACCCCCTTCACGAACGCGGGCTTCACGCCGATCACCGATCGTTATCTCGCGGGCTTCGTGGGTTATGAATACAGCCGCTTCGCCCACCCCGATTCGGGCAACACCGCCACCTCGGTCGCCTCGGGCGTGAAGAGCTACAACAACGCGATCAACGTCAACGGCGCGGGCGAAGTCCAGGTCGCGATCACCGACGCGATCGCCGCCGCGACCTCGGTCGGCAAGAGCGCGGGCGTGGTCACCACAGTCGAGTTCGGCGACGCCACCCCGGCGGCGCTCGGCGGCGCGCACAACGTCGCGCGTGCGAACCACTATGACATCGCAAACGAGATGTTCTCGTCGGGCAAGCTCACCGTCATCGGCGGTTATGGCAACCCCGATTACAACGACGATAGCATCACGCGTACCCCGCGCTATGCACCCCTCCCCCCGCTCGCGGGCGGTGGCTGGATCGGCCCGGTGCTGTGGGCGGACCTCAAGGCGAACACGAATACCTCGGGCTCCAATCCCTTCCACTTCCAGCTCTTGCAGGATCGGTCGGCAATCCAGGCGATCGCCAGCGGCACCGTCAAGCCGCCCGCGCGCCTTGCGATGATCGGCAAGAGCGACAACAGCTCGCAGTTCAACCGCACCAACATTGTCAAGCGTGCCGATGGCGTCACCAACATCGATCCGCGCGAGGACACGGTCTATGGCACGCCGCTCAAGGCTGCGGTTCCCACCCAGACCGAAATGACGATCGCGGCGCTGTATGCGCTCGATAAGAATGGGCGTGGCTTCTACCTGATGAGCGAAGCGGGCGCGGTCGACCGTGCCGAGCACGCGAACGACACCGCGCGCATGATCGAGGAGCAGATCGCTTCGGACGATACCGTGAAGGCGATCATCGACTGGGTGAACCTCAAGCGCACGGCGGCTTCGTGGGACAACACGCTGCTGATCGTCACCGCCGATCATGACCACCTGCTCTACGGTCCCGATGGCGCGACGGTCGCGTTCCAGCCGGTCCAGGACAAGGGCGCGGGTAACGTTCCGGGCAACCGCTGGTTCGGTCCGAACCACGGGACCGGCCTTGTCCCGCTGTTCGCCTACGGCAAGGGTTCGGATGTGCTCACCGCGCACGGCACCGCCAACGACTCGTTCACGGGGTCGGACGGCGTGACCCGCGGCCATGGCACCTACATCGACCAGACCCTGCTCGGTCGCATCCTGAAGCTGACCGCCGCACAGGCCAAGTAGGCTCGCGAGACCCAATGGCCGTGGCGAATTGCTTGCCACGGCCGCACCACCGATCCAAGGGGACCAACCATGATGATCAAGACTCTCGCGACGGTTGCGGCCGCGCTTCTCGCCACCAACGCAAACGCCGTCAGCACCTCGTTCACCGGCAATCTCGCGCACGATAATTCACTCGCGCGCGTGACCTTCCATGTCGGCACGGCCGGCACGGTCTATCTGACCAGCCTCGGCTTCGCGGGCGGTACCAACGCGGTCGGCTCGTCGATTGCGGCGGGCGGCTTCGACAGCGTGCTTTCGCTGTACGATTCGACCGGCACCGCGGTCGACTTCAACGACGACGGCGCCACCGCCGTCGCCGACTCGACCGGCCACGCGTCGGACGCGGGGCTCAGCCTGTGGCTGACGCCGGGCATCTACGCCGTCTACCTGACGCAATACAGCAACTTCGGCGCGCTGCAGCTTTCGAACGGCTTCGCCTTCGATGGCGTGCCGGACTTCTCGGGCGGCTTCATCGACAGCTACGGGAATCAGCGCACCAGTGCGTGGGCGCTCGACATCAGCGGTGCCGGCGTCGTCAGCGCGCCCGAGGCAAGCTCGGCTGCGGCGATGCTGGTGGGCATGGGCCTGCTCGGCTTTGCTGCGCGCCGCCGGACTGCCGCGTAAACTTCGTCTACGATCTGTCCTCGCGGGCGGTCCTGAAAGGGATCGCCCGCTTTTCGTTGAACTGTCGCCGCGTTGCGTGCTGGACACACCGGCAGAGAATTTGCTACACGTCCGAAGCGTTGCCGGGGGGCATGCTGACGGTGCGACACGGGGGGACGAAGCGGGCGTCCAGAGGACGTCGTCATCCGCGAGGGTTGATGGAACGAGTTCGTGTGGGCTTGACGGGGCTGGGCCTCGTACTGCTGCTGGTGTTTATCGCCGCGGCGGGGATGCGCCCCAGTCGATCATTCGCGCCCGCCGGCAGCGGAGGGGAAACCCTTTCGGCGCTGGGCGTAGCGCCGTCGCAGGCTCTGCCGCAATCCGCCGGACCGGCCGCGAACGCGCAGTCGCGCAGCGTGCCGGATCGGCGAGCTTCGACCAAGCCTGCGATGATTTCTTCGCGGCGGCAGGCAGCAGACTAGCCCCAAAGCGAAGTTGCAGCCGGCCACACGCGCCCGCGATCATCGAATTGCAAAGCTGACTGCCGGTCGTTCGCGAGCAGCAGCGGTCCATCGAGATCGACCCAGCGCGCCCCCTGAGCGACAAGCATTGCGGGCGCAATCGCAAGGCTGGTCGAAAGCATGCAGCCCACCATCACCTCGAAGCCGCGTGCATACGCCGCATCGCGCAGCGCCAGCGCCTCGGTCAGCCCGCCCGCTTTATCGAGCTTTATATTGATCACCTGAAAGCGGCCCGCGCAGCGATCGAGCTCGGCACGCGACTGGCAGCTTTCGTCCGCCGCGAACGGCACGCAGGCGCGGACCCCGTCGAGCAGCGCCTCCTCGCCCGGCGCGACCGGCTGTTCGATAAGCTCGACGCCGAGCGCGGCCATCGCCGCCGCCTCCGCCTCGAGATCGAGATCCCCCCACGACGCGTTCGCATCGACGATCAGCCGCGCACCCGGCGCGCCAAGCCGGACCGCCGCAACGCGGGCGCGGTCCCCACCGTCGCCACCCAGCTTGAGCTTGAGCAGCGGGCGCGCCGCCACAGCACGCGCCGCCGCCTCCATGATCGCTGGATCGGCGAGGCTGATCGTCAGCGCGGTGGTCACGGGCTTCGGCGGGTGTAGTCCGGCGATCGCCCAGACCGGCGCGCCTTCATCCTTCGCCTCAAGATCCCACAGCGCGCAATCGATCGCGTTACGCGCCGCGCCGGGCGGCAGCAGCGTCTGGATCGTGGCGCGATCGATGTGTGCATCGCCAAGCGCGTCGATCATCGCGGTCGCGCCGCCTGACGTCTGGCCAAGATAATAGACCGGCGTGCCCTCGCCGCGCCCCTGCCCCTCGCCCGCGCGAACGTGCACCACCACCACATCGACGAAATGTTTCGTCCCGCGCGCGATCGTGAACGGAACAGCGGTGGGCCAGCGTTCGACCGTCGCGTGCGTCTCGATCATCGTTGCTCCCGGCGCATCGGGAAATGCCGATTCATTTCACCTCGCAAAGCGCGTCCGGGATCGCCATAGCCCGAGATACAAAGCAGGGAACCCCGCCCCCAATGAGCGATACGCCCCACGAGGTCACCCTCGATCCTGTTGTTACCGTCAGCCGCATCACCGCGCTTGAGATGCTGGTGCGCCAGTTGATGATCATCCAGCTGCGCATTCTGGACGAGCTTGGCCATATCGATCTGACGCCCGAATATGTGCGCGGGATGGCGGCGGTCTATTCGGAGAAGGTCGACGAATCACGCATCATCGAATCGGCATCGCCCGACGTGAATTACGAGTTCAAATTGAACGTGCTCAACAATCTCGAACGGTTTTTCGACGAGATCGTCGAGCACATGCAGCGCAATCCTTGAAGTTCGATCTGTACCCACTGGCGCTGATCGGTGCGGTGGCGGTGGCGAGCATGCTGCCAGCACGAGGGCCGATCGCCGCCGCGCTGCCAGTGGTAACGGTGATGGCTGTGGCGCTGGTGCTGTTCCTGCATGGGCTCAGGCTCAGTCGCGCGGCGATGCTCGCGGGGGCGACCAACTGGCGGCTGCATCTGGTGGTGATGCTGGTGACGTTCGCCGCGTTTCCCTTGCTGGGGCTCGGGCTGCGCCGGGCGTTTCCGCATGCGCTTCCGGACGCGCTGTGGACCGGCGTGCTGTTCCTGACGCTGGTGCCGTCCACGGTACAGTCCTCGATCGCGTTCACCGCGATCGCGCGCGGCAATGTGCCCGCCGCGATCTGTGCGGCCACGCTCTCCAATCTCGCGGGCGTGTTCTTGACGCCCTTGCTCGCCGCGCTGGTGCTGCATGTCGCGGGCGAGGGGCTGGGGCCGCAAAAAGCGCTCGCGATCGGAGGACAGGTGTTGCTGCCCGCGATCGCCGGGCAAGTGCTGCGCCCGTGGCTGGCCGAGTGGGCGAAGCGCAACGCCGCGCTGCTGCGTCTGGCCGATCGGGGATCGATCCTGATCATCATTTATGCCGCGTTCAGCGCGGCAGTTGTGGCGGGGCTGTGGCGCGGGATCGGCGCGGAAACGCTCGCGCGTCTCGCCGCGATCGATCTTGCGATCCTGGGGCTCGCGCTGTGGGGTACCGCGCGCCTGGGGCGTCTGGAGCCATTCACGCGCGCGGACCGGATCGCAATCGTCTTCTGCGGCTCGAAGAAATCGCTGGCGACGGGCGCGCCGATTGCAGGCGTGCTGTTTGGCCCCGCGCTCGCGGGCGCGGTGATCCTGCCGCTGATGCTGTACCATCAGGTGCAACTAATGGCATGCGCCGCGCTCGCACGGCGGTTCGCCGATGATGCCGACAGCGACACCGGCACCGAAGGGGAAACCGTGGCCGACAGAGCGCTTCCCGTCCGCCCGCGCGCCGCCTAAGACGCTTCGTGGTCGTGCACCCATCTCTCGCGCCGGAGTCCTCGGCGGCCGCGTTGCAAACCGCCGAGGCGGTGGTGGAGCTCGTTCACGATACCGGCATCGGCAATCACCGGCGCGATCGGCTGCTCTCCGCGCTCGTGCTGTTGTGCGGGATGGGCCTGCTGCTCGGCGCACCGTTCGCGCTCGCCGGCGCGGCGAGTTTCCTTGTTCCCGTGGTTAGCGCGATCATCGTCTCGGTCGTTCTCGTGCCCGCGCTCTCATGGCTGATGCGGCGCGGTGTGCCTGCAATGCCCGCCGCGCTCGCCGCGCTGCTCGGCTTCGTCGCGGTCGCATTCGGGATCTTCAGCTCGATCATCATCCCTGCGCTCGCCTTCATCCAGCTGCTGCCCACACGGCTTCACCAGATCCGCGCCAATCTAAAGCCGCTGCTCAAAGGTTATGCGGTGGCGCAGCACGCGATCGATCAGGTCAACCACCTGCTCGGCATCAGGAGCAGTGTCTCCGGCCTCGCGAGCGAAGTGCCGGGCTTCGTGCTCGGCTTCGTCAGTTCGGCACCACTCGCGCTGATCCAGATCCTGTTCACGCTGCTGCTCGCGTTCTTTTTCCTCAATACCTACGCTTCAGTGCGCAGCCACGCCACGCTTGATCACACGCGCCGCTCGCTGGGCGTTTCGCGGCTGCTGCGCGATGTGGTGCGCAATACTGCCGCCTATTTCTTCACCATAACGCTGGTGAACTTCGGTCTTGGGGCGGCGTTGTCGCTCGTTGCCTGGGGGTTCGGCCTGCCCACGCCGCTGATGTGGGGCGGTCTGGCGGCGCTGTTCAACTTCTTGCCGTATGTGGGGCCGCTGGCGGTCGCGGTGCTCCTGCTGATTGGTGGCCTGGTGACGTTCGCCGCACCGATCAACGCGCTGTGGCCCGCGTTGATCTTTCTGGGCTTCCATCTGACCGAAGCAAATTTCATCACCCCCGCGATCATCGGCCGCCGCCTCACGATCAGTCCGCTCGCGATTCTTCTGTCATTGAGCTTCTGGGGCTGGGTGTGGGGCGTGCTCGGCGCGCTTATCTCGGTTCCGCTGCTGATTATGGGCAAGGTACTGCTCGATCACGCGGGCACGCCCGACGTGCTCGGCTTCCTGTTCGGCGAGGGCACGCTGGCGGGGAAAGACCCTCCGTCCACGCGACCCGCGCCACAACCCGAGACACCGATCGATGCGTAACTGGGCCTTCTATCTGGCCGCGCTCGCGCTGCCGCCCGCGTTGCTGGGCTTCAGCGGCATCGCGGGCCAATCGAGCGGGATCGCGCGAACGCTGACGGTTCTGCTTGCCGTGCTCGCACTGTTCACGCTCGTTATGGGGCTGCTGCGCCGCCGTTCTTGACATCGGGGCGGCGCGGACCCTATCCCCCCGCTTCCGATCGGCGGGTGTAGCTCAGTTGGTTAGAGTGCCGGCCTGTCACGCCGGAGGTCGCGGGTTCGAGCCCCGTCACTCGCGCCATCGGAAATCTTATTTGGGGGTGGCGACCACAAGGTCCGCGTCGGCTGCGCGGACGATGGTTGTGCCGGGCTGCGCGATCCACGTTTCACCCGCAGCGGCTTGCGCGCCATCGATCGTTGCCGAACCGCGCGCGAGCGTTACCCAGGTCTGGGCGGCATCGGTGGCGGATGTGCCCGCTCCCCGCCAGCGCTCCATCACGAACTTCGGGCCATCGGCGACGACCATCCGCCCTTCGCCGAGATCGCGCGGGTGCTCCACGCGCGTGAACGGCTCGGCGTCCGCGACCGCAACCGCCGCATCGAGGTGCAATTCGCGCGCGCTGCCGTAATCGTAGAGGCGGTAGGTGAGGTCCACATTCTGCTGGACCTCAACCACAGTCACTCCCGCGCCGATGGCGTGAACGGTGCCTGCGGGCGAATAGTACACATCATCAGCGTGGACCGGCCGCCAGTCGATCAGATGTTCGATCGAGCCGTCGAGCGCGGACGCGCGCAGTTCCTCGCGGCTGACCTTATGCGTGAGGCCCACGCCGATGGTAGAATCGGGCCGGGCACCCATCACCAGCCACGCCTCGTCCTTGCCGCGTTCGTGGCCCGATGCGCGTGCGGCGGCGTCGTCGGGATGAACCTGGACGCTCAGCTTCTCGCTGGTGAAGAGGAATTTGATGAGGAGTTGGGGATCGTCCTCGGCCTCGAACCATATCTCGCCGATCTTGCCTTCTTCGGGCGTGGCATCGGGGAACCACGGGCCAAGATCGGTGCGGCCCCAAGGCTTCTGCACGCGCTTGGTGGTGAGTTTCGTCGCTGGCATCACGCTCCCCTTTCAGCGAAGTCTATTCCTTGTAGCCGCTGCTCTTGACCGGTTCACTGCCCTTGCGCGGCTGTGTCTGGCTCACGGGGTCGGACGCCGGGAAGGTCTCGTCGACACCGATGTCGAGCTTGGCATCCTCGCACTTCGGGTTTTCGGCCAGTCGCTCGTGCGTATCCGCGTCGAGTGCGGGGGTGTGCGCGCCGGTCGGCGGCACGGGTTCATGCGCGGTCGGGCGTTCGTTCGGGTTGTCGGTCATGCGGCACCTCCGCCCACCCAACCAGCGGGCCCCGCACGACGTTCCCCGTAATCCGAGCGACCACGCGCGTGACCGCCACGTCCATCACCACATTGCCCACTGTTCGGAAGATATCCGGGATCGTCTCGACCGCGACCAGCACCAGCAGCGGCTCCAGCGGCACCCCGATCGCGAGCGCGATCGGCGCGATCGAGCTGACGAAGCTTACCTGCCCCGGCAGGCTGACCGCGCCCATGGTGGTGATCGCGCCCGCCGCGATTCCCGCCGCGATCTGTGCGGGGCCGAGATGGATGCCGAACCAGTGCGCCACGTACAGCGCGACGCCGAGGTTCATCGCGGGGCCAGTGGCGCGGAAGAGTGCGATTTCCAGCGGGAGGACGATGCCCGCCGTCTCGGGCGCGACGCCGAGCTGTTCGGACGCGCGCAGCATCACGGGCAGGCAGGCGAGCGAGGACTGGGTGGAGACGGCGACCGCCTGCACCGGGAACAGCGCGCGGGCGAAGCGACCGAGCGGAACCTTGCCGGCAATGACGGCCAAGGGATAACCGAGCAGCGCGATGCCGATACCGATCGCGCTCAGAGTGAGGACATAATGGCCGAGGGCGCCCGCCGCCGCGAGGCCCGCCTTCGCACCCACCGCGAGCGCTAGCGCGAAGACGCCGATGGGCGCGAGCCAGATCACCCAGCCAATCACCACGATCATCGCTTCCGCGATTGCCGAGAAGAAGCGGGTGAGCAGATCGCGTGGGCCTTCGGGCAGGCGCGTAACCGCGAAGCCGAACACGCCCGAGAACAGGATCAGCGGCAGCATCTGATCCTCGACCGCGGCCTTCAGCGGATTTTCAGGCACGATACCGCGCAGGAAGTCCGCGATGCCGGGCGTGGGGGGCAGCGTGCCGGTCTGCGCGCCGAGTGCCTCGCGCAGTGCGCGGCCGGCTTCGGCGGGGATCGGCCAGATCTGCCAGAACAGATCCGAAAGCAGCCAGCCGAGCAGCGAGGAGGTCCACAGAACGGCCAGAATGATGCCGAGCGCGCGCGCGGCCACGCCCCCCGCGCGCGCGGCGCTGGCGGTGGACGCGATGCCAGTGATCAGGAGCGAGACTACGAGGGGGACGATCGTCATCCGGAGGCCATCGAGCCACATGCCGCCAATGGGCTCGGCGATGGCGACGATCCTGGGGGTTAGTTGGGTGCCCGAATGCGCGAGGAACGCGCCGCCGCCAAGGCCGAGGATGAGGGCGAGGAGGATGCGGACGGGGGTGGACATTGGCACCTTGTCGGATACGTGATGGCATGCCGCAAGGTAGGTGGCAGGGTCGATTGCCTTGCCTCGCGCGCACGCCTACATTCTCGCGTATGGCAATGTCGTCCGCCCGCTACATCCACGTCCGCAAGCCCAAGCTGCTCGGCCACACACCCGAGGGCGCGCCTGTCTACGAACCGGCGCTGCGGCCCCGCAACATCACCGGCGCCCAAATCCGTCGTGCGATCTTGAAAGCGCGTGCAGAGATCGCCGCCGAGGAGCGCGTCGTCGCCGAATAGGCCGAACCCAAGCCGGGCGGTGTTCATCAACTGCCCGTTCGACGACCCGTATCGGCCGCTGTTGCGCGCCATAATTTTCGCGGTCGTGCGTTGCGGATGTTCGCCACGAAGTGCGCTCGAGATGGAGGACTCTGCCGGTCCACGTATCACCAAGATCGAACGCCTGATCGAGGAATGCCCGCTCGGCATTCACGATATTTCGCGTACCGAACTCGACACGCACAATCACTTGCCTCGCTTCAATATGCCCTTCGAGCTTGGGCTCTTCCTAGGTGCCAAAGCCTTCGGGGGTGAAAGGCATGTGCTTAAGCGCGCGCTCGTCCTCGACCGCGAACGCTACCGCTACCAGCAGTTCATCTCCGATATTTCGGGAAACGATCCCAAGGCGCACCATAACGATCCGGCAAAGATCATCCAGTGTGTCCGCGATTTCCTGAATATCGACAATGGTGGGCCTCCCGTGCCCGGCGGCGGGGTGATGGCGGCGGACTATTCGCGCTTCCTGGCCGAGCTGCCGCTGTCGTGTCGCGCGGCCTCTCTTGACGAGGCGGACCTGAGTTATGCCGACTATGTTTTCCTGGTGACGCAGTGGATGCCGCTCCTGTCCCGAGGCCGATAGTCGAACCCGCCTTGACACCCCGCCCCAGCCCCACGCACGCCACCCACCAATGCCCCGCCTGACCCGCCCCGCCCTCGGCCCGCGCGTTGGCCTGCTCGGCGGGTCGTTCAACCCTGCGCACACCGGCCACCTCCACATCAGCCGCGAGGCGATCCGGCTGCTAGGGCTGGACGAGCTGTGGTGGATGGTCTCGCCGGGCAATCCGCTGAAACCCATGGCGGGGATGGCGCCGTTCGCCGCAAGGCTCGCCTCGGCCAAGGCGCAGGCGCGGGGCCAGCCACGCATCCGCGCAACTGGGATCGAGGCAAGACTGGGCACGCGCTACACCGTGGACACGGTCGTATCGCTCACCCGCCAGCTGCCACATTACCGCTTCATCTGGCTGATGGGCGCGGACAATTTGGCGAGTTTCCACCGCTGGCGCGGCTGGCGGCAGATCGCGCGCGCGGTGCCGATTGCCGTTTTCGCACGGCCGCGCTATGTCGGCGATAGCCTGACTGCGCCCGCGATGGGGTGGCTCAGGCCCTATCGCCACGGCCCCGAAACCGCGCGCGACTGGCCCCGGTGGAGATGTCCCGCGATCGTGATCCTGCCCATCCGCTTAGATCCGACCTCGGCCACCGAAATCCGCGCGCGCGATCCCGATTGGGCCGATCGTCTCGACCGGCCCCACGAACAAGAAAGTCCAGGCGTTTGAGCGAGCCCGATACCGTCCAGGCGCTGCACGATCTGGTGATGAGCACGCTCGACGACGATCAGGCGCTCGACATCGTGACGATCCCGCTCGCGGGGAAGTCCGTGATCGCGGATCATATGGTGATCGCATCGGGCCGCTCCACGCGGCAGGTCGCGTCGATGGCGAACAAGATCGCTGAACGCGTCCACAAGGAACTGCACCGCAGCGTCAAGATGCAGGGTCTGCAGGCTGCGGACTGGGTGCTGATCGATGCGGGCGACGTGATCGTCCACATCTTCCGCCCCGAGGTGCGCGTGTTCTACAATCTGGAGAAGATGTGGATGCTCGATCCGCCTGCGGCTGAACGGATGCGGCCCGAGGAGGCTTAGGCCGCAGGCGCCGCGGTGCCCGCGCCGATGCGCGCACCGCGTCCGATGGCGCGGGCGGCGTCGATGAACGCGGGAAGCGCGCCACGTCGCCGTGCGAGCGCCTGCTCGACCACCAGCCGGTCGAAGACCGCCAGATATTGTGCCGCCGCCTCGGGCCAGCCCGCCGCGCGGCGGACGCGCGCGCGAATCCAGGCGCGATCGGGCTCGGCTACCACACGTTCGGCGAGCGCACGCGCGAGGGCATCCAGATCATCGAGGCCGACGATCGTGCCCAGCCGCGGATCATCGATCAGTTCGGCAAGGCTGCTCGTGCTGTTGGTGCTGACAACCGGGGTACCGTGCGCGAACGCTTCGGGGATGACTGCGGGGAGGCCTTCGTAGCTGGATGCGAGGCCAAGCACGCGCGCGCGCGCCAGCACCGGGGACGGATCGGCAAGATAGCCATGCAGCGTCACGCGGTCCGCGAGTCCATGCGCGGCGATCGCGGCTTCGACCTTGGGCTGTTCGGGGCCATCGCCGACGATTTCCAGGCGCGCGCCTAGCCCGGCGGGCACGCGTGCGAACGCTTCGACAAGCATTTCGACGCGCTTTTGCGGGACCATGCGGCCGATGAAGGCGATCGTTGGCGGGCCTTCGCATGCAGCAACGCGAGCAGCGCGCGCGATGACCGGATCGGCAATCACGCTGACCTGATCGGCGTGCATGTACGCGACGCGGATCGCCTCGCGCCGCATCGTGCCCGAGAGTGCTGCGAAATGATCGATGAGGCGGGCATGCGCGCGCAGGAACACGCCGTAGCCGAATCTGTCGATCCGGGTCTGGTCGCCGCGTTCGAAACTGTTGCTGATCTTGCACACGAGCGGCGGGCAGGCGGCGCCGAGCGCGAGGCGTATCGCACACGCGATCGAGGTGTAGCGGTTGCCCGCGACGAAGATCGCATCGGGCCGCACGGCGCGGACGGCGGCGATCGTGGGACGGAACATCTGGAGATAGGTCTGCGCGCCGCCGCTGATCACCTCGACGCCCTCGGGCAGTTCGGCGAGGAGCGGGCCTTCCATCGCGCCCACGTACAGCGTGACGCGCCTGCCCTGACGCAGCCATTCGGCCATGTGGCGCAGCGCCGAACGCTCGACGCCGCCCAGCGTGAAGCATTCGAAAAACACGAAAATGTGGCGCGCGATCACGTGCCTGCCCTCGCCTCCCTGCAAGGCTGAATTGTGGCGGCACGCTGGCCCTTTCGCGCGTCCGTCGCAAGGCCTACTCGCCTTGACGCATGGCCGCGCCCAAACCCGCCGCCGCCTGGGTGGGGCGGCTGAGCCTCACCGATTTTCGCAGCTATGCGTCCGCCGATATCGCGGTCGGTCCGGGACCGGTGGCGATCACGGGGGCGAATGGTGCTGGCAAGACCAATCTGCTGGAAGCGATTTCGCTGTTCGCGCCCGGGCGTGGACTGCGTGGAGCGGCGCTTGCCGAAATGGCGCGCGACGGTGGCGCGGGTGGCTGGGCGGTTGCAGTGCGGCTGGAGGGTGCGGGCGAGGCCGAACTGGGCACGGGCGCGGTTGCGGGCCAACCCGAACGTCGCGTGGCGCGCGCGAACGGGGCACCGGTCGCGGTGGGTGCCTTGGGCGAGCGCCTCGCGCTGTCGTGGCTCACGCCTGCGATGGACCGGCTGCTCGCGGACAGCGCTTCGGCGCGGCGGCGGTTTCTCGATCGGCTGACCCTGGCGCTGGTGCCGGGGCACGGGCGAAACGCGACGCGCTACGAGGCGGCCATGCGCGAGCGCACGCGGCTGCTGACGGGCGAGCGCGCCGCCGATCCGGCGTGGCTCGCCAGCCTCGAGCGCGCGATGGGAGAGCATGGAGCGACGCTGGCAGCGGCGCGCGCGGATACGGTGGCCGCGCTCGCGCCGTGGCTCGATGCGACCGAGGCCCCCTTCCCCGCCGCGCGCTTGGCGCTTGGCGATCCGGGCACCGGTGCAGAGCAACTCGCACACGAACTCGGCCGTCGCCGCGCGCTCGATACGGCGGCGGGCCGCGCCACCTTCGGCCCGCACCGCGCCGAACTGACG
The DNA here is from genome assembly GCA_038238915.1 of Sphingomonadales bacterium. Lineage (GTDB taxonomy): Bacteria > Pseudomonadota > Alphaproteobacteria > Sphingomonadales > Sphingomonadaceae > JAVVHE01. The sequence goes on along the minus strand of JBBSFH010000015.1, from coordinate 69,963 downwards.
GTGACGCATGTTCCAAGCGGGCAACCTGCCCCCCGGGCGTCCACCGGCGAGCAGAAGGCGCTGCTGATCGGCATCCTGCTCGCGCACGCCGCGCTGGTGGCAGAGCGGCGCGGCGCGCGGCCGATCCTGTTGCTGGACGAGGTGGCGGCGCATCTGGATGCGGGGCGGCGCGCGGCGCTGTTCGCGCGGTTACCCACGCTCGGCCAGGTGTGGGTGACGGGGACGGAGGGCGCGCTGTTCGAGGGGCTGCCGGCGGAGACGCGGCTGGAGGTGAGCGAGGGCGTCTTGCGAGCGGTCTAGCATCGCTCTCGACGCAATTCGCTCGCGCGCGCACACGCGCGTGCTTATATAGCGGCATGGTTGCCGGGGCCCTCCCCGCGCCGTCTCTCAGTCCCGGAAAGTCCTCGTTTTGGCCAGTCAGCCCGCTTACGACGAATCTTCGATCAAAGTCCTCCGCGGCCTCGATGCGGTGCGAAAACGGCCCGGCATGTACATCGGCGACACCGAGGACGGCAGCGGCCTTCACCACATGATCTTCGAGGTGAGCGACAACGCGATCGACGAGGCGCTGGCGGGCTATTGCGACCTCGTGTCGATCATCCTGAACGCCGACGGATCGGTGACCGTGACGGACAATGGTCGTGGCATTCCAACCGGCATCCACGCCGAAGAAGGCGTGAGCGCGGCCGAAGTGATCATGACGCAGCTGCACGCGGGCGGGAAGTTCGAGAACGCGCAGGACGATAATGCGTACAAGGTGTCGGGCGGTCTGCACGGCGTGGGCGTGAGCGTGGTCAATGCTCTCAGCGAATGGCTCGATCTGCGTATCTGGCGCGACGGGGCGGAGCATTTCATGCGCTTCCGCCACGGTGTCGCCGAAGCACCGCTGGCGGCTGTTGGACCGCAGGGCGATCGACGCGGGACGAGCGTGACCTTTCTGGCATCGCCAGAGACCTTCAAGATCACCGACTATGATTTCGATCATCTGGAGCGGCGCTACCGCGAACTGGCGTTCCTCAATTCGGGCGTGCGCATCAGCATCGTCGATGCGCGCCATCCCGAGCACAGGGAGGTCGTGCTCTACTACGAAGGCGGCATCACCGCGTTTGTGAAGCATCTCGATCAGTCCAAGACGGCGCTGATCCCGGCTCCGATCGCGGTCGCGGGTGGCGGCAACGGCGTTGCGGTGGAGGTCGCGATGGAATGGAACGACAGTTATTACGAACAGGTGCTGTGCTTCACCAACAACATCCCGCAGCGCGATGGCGGAACGCATCTGGCTGCGTTTCGCAATGCCCTGACGCGGACTTTGAACGCTTACGCCGAAAAGTCCGGTGCAATGAAGAAGGAAAAGGTCTCGATTACCGGCGAAGATATGCGCGAAGGGCTGACCGCGATTGTATCGGTAAAGCTTGCGGACCCCAAGTTCAGCAGCCAGACCAAGGACAAGCTGGTTTCCTCCGAAGTGCGCGCGCCGTTGGAAGCATTGATTTCGGAAAAGCTGGGCGAGTGGCTGGAGGAAAACCCCGCGCCCGCCAAAACGATCGTCGCCAAGATCATCGATGCGGCGGCCGCTCGCGAGGCCGCCAAGAAGGCGCGCGAGCTGACGCGGCGCAAGGGTGCGCTGGATATTGCCAACTTGCCCGGCAAGCTCGCCGATTGTCAGGAGCGCGATCCCGCGAAGTCCGAACTGTTCCTCGTGGAGGGCGACAGCGCTGGCGGATCGGCGAAGCAGGGGCGCAACCGCGAGTTCCAGGCGATCCTGCCGTTGCGTGGGAAGATCCTCAATGTCGAGCGCGCGCGATTCGACCGGATGCTGGGATCGCGCGAGATCGGTACGCTGATCATGGCGATGGGGACGGGCATCGGGCGCGAGGAGTTCAATCTTTCAAAGTTGCGCTATCACAAGATCGTCATCATGACCGACGCCGATGTCGACGGAGCGCATATCCGCACGTTGCTGCTGACGTTTTTCTACCGACAGATGCGCGAACTGATCGAGGGCGGCTACCTCTACATCGCGCAGCCGCCTCTGTATAAAGTCACCCGTGGGCGCAGCGAGGTCTATCTGAAGGACAACGCCGCGATGGACGACTATCTTATCGACGGCGGACTGAAGGACCAGATCCTGCAGTCCCCCGGTGGCGCGCGTTCGGGCGCGGACCTGCGCGCGCTTGCCGAACATGCCCGCAAGATGCGTTCGGTGATGGCGCATGTGCCGCACAAATATGATGCGAGGATTGTCGAGGCGCTGGCGATGACTGGCGGGCTCGATCCGGCGCGCCTTGACGACCGTGCGCTACGGTTCGAGGCGGCGTTCAATCTCGTCCAGCGGCTCAACCATGGCAACGAGGCCGAGGGCTGGGAAGCCGAGGTCGGAGCCGACGGCGGCTATCATCTGAGCCACCTCGTGCGCGGCGTCACCGATCATCACATCGTCGATCGCGCGCTGCTCGCGTCCGCCGAGGCGCGCAAGCTGCACGGCCTGGCGACTGAAATGGTGGATGCATACCGCGAGCCCGCAACGCTCGATGGCACTGCGGTCGATACGCCGAGCCATCTTCTGGACGCGATCATGGCGATCGGCCGCAAGGGTCTCTCGATCGCGCGCTACAAGGGGCTGGGCGAGATGAACGCCGAACAACTGTGGGAAACCACGCTCGACCCATCCGCGCGCACGCTGCTGCGGGTCGATCCGGCGGATGCGACGCAGGCGGACGAGATGTTCACACGGTTGATGGGCGACGTGGTGGAGCCGAGGCGGGCGTTTATTCAGGATAATGCGTTGAGCGTGGCTAATCTGGATGTTTAACGGCTGCGCTAAATCTTTGCCGTATCAATCGAACCGCGCGAGTGCGATCACACCCGAAGCATCTCCCTCGATCTTACCCAAGTTGGTGAGTTGGAAACTTGTGAAGGTTTCGATACCGTCGAACGGTTGAACGCTCGACTCGATAATCCTCAACCCAGCTTTTGCTGCGTCGGCGCGCATTTCCGGCTCGGACTGGCCAACGACGATCGCGATTTCCATAATCTTCTCCCTAGTTAGCGAGTTTCTGCTTATCGTTTGCCGACAAATTCAAGAAAATCGGCCGGGCTTGGTCTTTTGAGGTCGCAGAGCGCAACTGTTCAAACTGGCTTGCAAGCCTAGGTGGAACTTTCCTCCCGACAGTCACAGAGTTAACTCTACCCCGCAGCAGATCAGGATCGACCGTGCCGTCAGCCTTGATCACCTTCTCCCAAAATGTTGCAAATAGAGTCAACGACTCCTTTCCTATCTCTTGAATAGCGGCTTCAAATTGACCCTTCTCACTGTCTGCCGCGGATGCCAGCAGTCCTAGGCAGGAATCGTACAAGCGACCGCTGCTAAGACGATCGAGCTGCTGGATGCAAAAGAGTTGCATTTCGTTGGTCTGAAAAGCCTGTGTGGCGATGTGGTCAACATAGTAGGCGACCGAAGCAAGATCGCTTGCGGATCGCTCGCCTTCTTTGATCGGCGTAGGCCGCGTGACACCGGCCGTCGCAGCGGCAGCACCGCCTAAAGGAGAGGCACCGCTCAGCTTCAGGAGATCGTCGTGAGTGCTCTGAGCCGATTGCAGATTCCTTTGTGCACCCGGCAACGTCTGAGCGGCACCATCCTTGGCGGCGGCGCAATCCTTGTCTCCGTCAGCGCAGATAGCATCCTTTGCTTTGGTTAGCCGGTCGACTTCGGTCTGCTTGGACGCAATGTCGGCGTTGGCCCGCCCAAGCGCGTCGGCCATCTCCAGCGGCGTTGTCACCGACGCGGAAGTCCCGCCAGCAACCAAAACCGTCGCGGTGGGGCGTGCGGTTCGCGTCAGCTGCTCGATCGCCAGAATCGCGATCATTGCGCGCCAGTCACGCCCTGATTGGACGACTAGCTCGCTCCTGCTGATCGCGCCGCTTAAATAGCGTTCGCACGTGCGATAGAAGCTTTCCCGCAGCAGGTTGATCGTTTGCGTGCGCTCGATAGTCGCGGCGGTTTCGGCAATAGCGAGCGCGGCCTTGGCTTCGCCGCTCTGCGACTTCGCGTCAACTTTCAAAGCTCCTGAAGCGCTCGCGGCCAACGCGCTGAACACATCGGGCGATGCCTCAGCGCACATGCGCCAGCCCCCCGCGTTGTCGGGACTGGAATATTTTCCGTCAGCGATCAACGGCTCTGGCACCATCAGCACATTGCGCTGCTTCGCGTCCACGGTGATGGCTCTCGGCCTGTTCGAGCCGATGGTTTTCGTCCGATAAACCGCGTTCCAGTTGGCGCACCCGCCGATCAGGACCAGAAGCACGAGCGCGCCGATCGCCCGCATTGCCGCCCAACGCTCAATCCGCATCGCCGTTACCCCCGCTCAGGCTCGAAACGTCTCCGACCATACAGTGCGAGTCAACATTAAATCACGACGGAGGGAATTTGCATAGACACTGCATAGTTGGTCGACGGCCTGACTTCAGTCCGGCACCCCCAGGATCAATTCGACGAGGCGACTCGCGATCCAGTATCGCGCTTACCTGCCCAAGTTCCCACAGACGAAGTAGTTTGGTCGCCTACGCAACGACCGGATCGAGCACTGCTTTTTGGACGAACGCGCTCTTGGACAGCAATTCATGAACAGAGCACGGTTCCGGCCCTGCTTCATGCGGTGCTTATTCAGGAAAATGCGCTTACTTCAGCCAAGCTGGACATGGACCCGCGCAAAACCAGGCCCTACTCGCCCCCGTAGCGGCTTTCGAGGAAGCGGCCCTCGACCGCCAGATCGTGGAGCTTGCCCTCGGTCAGCGTGGTCCACAGCCGATCGAGTTCATCGGCGACGACGCCGAGACCGGCGACGAATTGTTCATCGACCTCGGGATTTTCGGCGCGCGCGGTGGCGGGGACGGCGGTGAACGCATCGACGAGACGGGGGAGATGGTCCGAGAGCAGGCGGCGCGCATCGACGAGCGTGGGATCGCCCTCGGCCAGCGCACCCAGTAGCGGCCCAAGCCCGGTAAGCCGATCGAGGATGCGTTTTGTTACGGGCGCGGTCGCCGCCGGAAACCCGGTCCGCCGAAGATCGAACCATTCGCGCGCGGTGGGGCCGAGCTTTGGAGCGGGAAGCTCGGCGAATTTGGGGGTGGGCGGGGGCTTGCGGCGCGTGGGCAGCAGCGCCGCACCGAGCGCGGCTGCGCCCGCGACGGGGACGCCGATCAACAGCCCCTCGATGCCGATCGGAGCGACCGCGACTGCATAGCCGATCGCGCCCAGTCCCGCCGCACCCGCGACGCCGACCGCGCGCGTTACCCGAGTCGCCAACGCGGTGGCGGCCGCGCGCACTTGCGGCCCGTGCGCGCGCACGCCCCGGGTGATCCGATCGAGCTTCGCCAGCCGATCGTCTGCGGACGCGAGCGCCGCCTGCACGCGGGGATCCGCCATGCCCTAACGCACCTGGGCGGTGATCGCGGCGAACGGACTATCGGCGGATGGTAGCGAGCCTGCGGTCCCACTTCCCTGCGCGCGCGCGATGTAGCCGCGCGATTTTTCGACCTCGCCCGAGAGTGCATCGACGGTGGCCTTCATGTTATCGAGCGCTTTCAGCTTGAACTGATCGATCGCGTCCATCGTCTGGTAGATATTCTGGAAGGCGCGCTTCAGCGTTTCGAGCGGGATGGTCGATCCGGCCGCCTGTTCGTGGATTTTGGCGGTCTGCGATTTCAGCAGTTCGCCGGTGGCATCGATGATGTTGGCGGTGGTGGTGTTGAGCGCGGTGATCTGTTCGAGCACGAGGCGCTGGTTGGTCATCGCCTGTGCGACCGTGACTGCGGTGCGCAGCGCGGAGACGGTGGTGGTGGATGCACGATCGACGCCCTTGATCAGCTCGATATTGTTCTTCTTGACCAGATCGAGCGCGAGATAGCCCTGCACTGTAACCGCCTGCTGGGTGAGCAAATCGGTGGTGCGCTGGCGCACGTAGAACAGCGCGGTCTGCTTGATTGCGGTCGACTTGGCGGGATCGCTCGTCTCGAGCTCCATCGATTTGGATTCGAGCTTTGCATCCAGCGTCTTGGACACATGGATCATCTGTTCGAGCCTGCCCATCGCGGCCCACATCGCCTGGCGCTCGACATCGATCGCCGCATTGTCCCGCATCAACTCGTCCTTGCCACCGGCGAGGCCGGTCAGGATTTTCTGGATGTTGGATTGCGAGGATTTGTAACTGTCGAAGTAGTTGCGCAGCTTGCCACCCATCGGGATCAGCCCGAACAGCCGTTTCTGTGTGGTGAGATTACCGCGCCGCGATGGATCGAGATCCTCGACGGTGCGGCGAAGCTCGGTCAGGTTCGCGCCGATGCCGCCCTGATCGTTGATCTGGCGGACGGGTCGATCGAGGAAGCGGTTCGACTGGCGCGCGGCGTCGGCGATTTCGGCGCGGCCGATGTTGGAGAAGGATTCGACGAGGCGGCCGAATTCGGGACTGTTCGCGTCCGCAGCGGCGAGCTTGGCCACTTCAGCGTCAGCACGGCGATCGAGTTCGCTCGCGATTTCGGTCGAGACGGGGACGAGTCCGGCCGCGACGTTGGGCGCAACGACGGCGACCGGCGCGGGCGGCGTAAGCGTGAGCGGCGGCTCGAGCGGGGCGAGAGTCTGGGTGGGTTGGGGTATCGTGTCCGCCATCGGTGCGCCTCCAGAGGGATGGCCTATCTAGCGCGGCGGCGCGCACTGTCCTAGCCCACCCGCACACACCGTTGGCCAGCGGGATGGGGCGTGGTGTGGCGGGAATTATAAGTAACCGTTCTGGAACATTCTGCTTGACATCGTCACGCTGATCTGACACAAACGGGTCAAGTCGGAGTGGTGCGGGCGGATCGAGCAATCGGGTCGCCCGTTCGCGTTTTTGGGCGGGGTGCGCGATGATCGACAGGAAGACGAGCAAGACGCGCGTGGCGGCGAAGCGGCCGACGACGCGGCCGACACGCGCAACGCTGGCGCGCGCCACGGCACGAACGGTGGCGGCGCGCGGGGGCGCGATTATCGGCATGGTGGCAATCGACACGGTGGCAGTCAACATGGTGATGCCCGACAAGACGCACGCGCGGCGCGCAGCGGAGGCCAAGGCGCTCGACGATGCGCTCGCGGCACCCGTTGGTGCCAACCGCTGGACGACCGAGCGTCGTCTCGCCTTTCTGGCTGAACTGGGCGCGACGGGGCGTGTGGACCTCGCGGTGGCGAAGGCGGAGATGGGGCTGACCTCGCTCTACGCGCTGCGGCGGCGCGACCAATCGTTCGCAGCGGCGTGGGCGGACGCGCTCGCGGCGCACGCCGATGTTGCCGAGGCGATCGTGCTCAATCACGCGGTGCATGGCTGGGCGGCGGAGACGGTGAACGGTGGCAAGCGGCAGACGCGCCATGTGATGGCCGAGCGGCTGATGGTGGAAGTGCTGCGGCGCAAGCGCGGCGGCGAGAGTGCGGAAAGCACGGCGGCGCAGCGCGGTGCGATCCACGGCAAGAAGGGCGAAGCGGCGCGTCTGGCGATCGAGGCGCGGCTGAACAAGCTCGCCGAGCGCATTGGTGAGGGCGAGTAATGGGGGACGCGCGCGACTGGCGGCGCGGCCGTAGCCTGGCCGAAGTGGCCGCGACATGGGGCGATCGTGGGCAATTGCTCGGCGAACTGGACGAGGATGCGCTCGCCGAACTCCAGTATGAGTGGAAGTTCTGGGCGCGGCCCGGACAGATCGCGCCGCCGCAGCCGTGGACGACATGGCTGATCCTGGCGGGGCGCGGCTTTGGCAAGACGCGCGCGGGGGCCGAATATACGCGCGGCTGGGCCGAGCGCGATCCACAGGCGCGCATCGCGCTGGTCGGCGCGACGCACGCGGACACGCGCGCGACGATGGTAGAGGGCGAAAGCGGGCTGATGGCGATCGCACCGAGTGCGAGCCGGCCGGTGTACGAAGCGTCGCGGCGGCGACTGCTTTGGCCAAATGGCGCGCAGGCGTTCCTGTACTCGGCCGAGGAGCCCGACAATTTGCGCGGACCGCAGCATCACTTCGCGTGGTGCGACGAGATCTGCAAATGGAGCTACGCGCAGACTACCTGGGACAATCTGCAGATGGGCCTGCGGCTGGGTGAAGCGCCGCGCGCGGTGGCGACGACGACGCCACGGCCGATGCCGCTGCTGCGATCGCTGCTTGCGGCGCGCGGCGCGGTGGTGACGCGGGGCCGCACGCGCGACAACCGCGTGAACCTGCCGCGTTCATTCCTGAATGCGGTGGAGGCGGCCTATGCGGGGACGCAGCTCGGGCGGCAGGAACTCGACGGCGAGCTGATCGAGCAGGCGGTGGGCGCGCTATGGTCGCGCGCGCTGATCGAGCAGTGCCGGGTGGCGGCGGCGCCGGGGCTGGGGCGCGTGGTGGTCGCGGTCGATCCGCCTGCGAGCGTGGGGGCGGCGGCGGATGCGTGCGGGATCGTGGTCGCGGGGCGCGGGCACGACGGGCGCGCCTATGTGCTGGCGGACCGCAGCGTGCAGGGGCTCTCGCCCGAGGGCTGGGCGCGCGCGGTGGTGGGCGCGGCTGGCGATTTCGATGCGGACCGCGTGGTCGCGGAAGTGAACAACGGCGGCGCGATGGTGGAGAGCGTGTTGCGCGGGGTGGCGGCCGCGTTGCCGGTGCGCTGCGTGCGTGCATCTCACGGCAAGATCGCGCGCGCCGAACCGGTGGCGGCGTTGTACGAGACAGGGCGTGTTAGCCATATCGGCGCGTTTCCCGCTTTGGAAGACGAGCTTTGCGGGATGGTAGTGGGCGGCGTGTACGCCGGGCCGGGGCGCTCGCCCGACCGCGCGGATGCGCTGGTGTGGGCGCTGAGCGAGCTGATGCTCGGCGGCGAGCCGGTGCGACCTGGGATGCGGATTCTTTAGCGATTTTGATGCGGACGAGGCTGCGGTTTCGGCGGCGGGCACGATGGCAGACGCCACCGGGCCGCGCTGCGTCATGTTTGAATTGGAGGTGCCAGTGCGGTTACCCATTTTCCAGCGCAAGGCGGCCTCACCGCCGCCGATCGCGCGCTATCCGATGGCGAGCTTCGGCTGGTCAAGCGGCGACCTGGTTCGCGGATACGAAGGCAATGTACGCGAGGGGTTCGTGCGCAATGCGATCGGTCAGCGCGCTGTGCGCACCGTTGCCGAGGGGGTGGCGAGCGCGCCAATGGCGGTGCGGCCCGATGCGCATCCGCTCGCCGCGCTGATCGCGCGGCCGTCTCCGGCGATGAGTGGGCCGGAGTTTTTCGAGGGCGTGATCGCGTTTCTCTTGCTGCACGGCAACGCGTATCTGGAGGTGGTGGAGGGCGCGGACGGGATGCCCGCCGAACTCTATGCGCTGCGCCCCGAGCGTGTGACGATCGAGGCGGATGCGCGTGGGTGGCCATCGGCCTATGTGTACCGGGTGGGCGGCGCGGTGGTGCGCTATCCGGCGGTGGATGCGGGCGGGCGGCCGGGATTGTGCCATATCCGCACGTTCAACCCGCTCGACGATCATTATGGACTGGGGTGCCTGGGCGCAGCGGCTGCCGCGATCGATACGCATAATGCAGCCTCCAAATGGAACACCGCGCTGCTGCAAAACAGCGCGCGGCCGAGCGGGGCGCTGGTTTATGAACCCGCAGACGGATCGACGCTGAGCGCCGAGCAGTTCGAGCGGCTGAAGAGCGAGATGGAGGCGAGTTTCGCAGGCGCGGCCAATGGCGGCAGGCCGATGCTGCTGGAGGGTGGGCTACGCTGGCAGGCGCTTTCGCTGACGCCCGCCGAGCTGGATTTCGTCGGCGCGAAGGCGAGTGCGGCGCGCGAGATTGCGCTGGCGTTCGGGGTGCCGCCGATGCTGCTCGGGCTGCCGGGCGACAATACGTATGCCAATTATGCGGAGGCGAACCGGGCGTTGTGGCGCCTCACGCTGCTGCCCTGGCCGAGAAGCTGGCGGCGGCGCTGGAGGGGCATTTTCGGCATTGGTGGCCCGAGGTGGAGGTGGGGATCGACCGTGATCAGATCCCTGCGGTCGCGGCGGACCGTGCGGCGCTGTGGGCGCAGGTCGGGGCGGCGAGTTTCCTCACCGATGCGGAGAAACGCGCGATGCTCGATATCGGTGGGGAGATGGCGGCGTGAGCAGTGTGGACGCGAGCCCGATGCTGGCGGGGCTGATTCGTCAGGCCGAGGATCAGGGTGCCGATCTGGTGACGCTGCGCGCGGTGGTGGAGGAGGCGGCCCAATTGGGGGCCGAGCGCGCATGCAGGCGGCTTGGGCTGGATGACGGCGCGGCGGTGGCGGATATCGCGGCGATGCGCGCGACACTGGCGGGGTGGCGCGATACGAAGCGGCAGGCGACGCAGGCGGCGATCACCTGGACGGTTCGCGGCATCGTGGCGGGGCTGCTCGCGGTTATCGCGGTCAAGCTGCATCTGGCCGATCTGGTGCGCTCGTGAGCGGAGCGCAGCCCGGCGGCGAGGCGCGGCTGGCGGGGTATGCGAGCGTGTTCGATGTGGCGGACAAGGGGCGCGATGTGGTTCGGCGCGGGGCGTTCCGGCGCGCGGTGGCGGCGATGGCGGCGGGCGGAGGGGGCGGCCTGCCGCTGCTGTGGCAGCATGACGCCAAGCGCCCGATCGGCCGGGTGGAGCGGTTGGCGGAGGACGGGCGCGGGCTGCGCGTGATCGCGCGGCTGGCGGAAGGATCGGCGCAGGCGCGCGAGGCGATGGCGCTGATCAAGGGCGGCGCGGTGGCGGGCCTGAGTTTCGGCTACCGCGTGCGCCAATCGGCGCGCGACGCGAAGACGGGGGTGCGCGAACTTACCGATCTGGATTTACTCGAGGTTTCGCTGGTGACCTTTCCGATGCAGCCGCTGGCGCGGGTGCATACGGTGGAGGGCGGCGGCGCGGCGTGACGTTGGGGTTTCATACAAGGAGACGGACATGGACTATGAGGTGAAGGCGGACGTGCTCGAAGCGAGCTTCGATGCGATTGAGGCGGGCGGTGTTACGAGTGATATCGCAGCGCTGCGCGGCGAGATGGCGAAGCTGGGCGCGCGGGTGGACGGCGCGGTGCGTACTGCGCAGCGGCCTGCGCTGAGCGGGGCGAAAGCGGAAACCGTGCGCGAGCCGGGGATGGCGGCGTATCTGCGCCGCGGCGTGACGGCGGGGCTGGAGACAAAGAGCTTCACCGAGACGACCAGTAGCGGCGCGGACGGCGGCTACGCGGTGCCGCTGCAGATCGACGCGACGATCCAGGCAACACTGCGCGACATCTCGCCGATCCGCAGAATTGCCAATGTGGTTCAGGTGGGGACGTCCAACTATCGCCGCCTGCTAACGCTCAACAATGTGCAATCGGGCTGGGTTGCGGAGAATGATACGACGCAGATGGCGGCGACCAATACGGTCAAGTTCGCCACCATCGCACCGCCGATGGGTGAGCTTTATGCCAATCCGAGCGCGACGCAGGCGATGCTCGACGACAGTTTCTTCGATCTGGAAGGCTGGCTCGCACAGGAGATCGCGCGCGAGTTCGCACGGGCCGAGGGTGCGGCGTTCGTGAGCGGCTCGGGGGTCAACCGGCCGCTGGGGTTCCTGACCAGCCCGGCGAGCACCGCGCCGGACAGCACGCGGCCGATCGGCACGCTGCAATATATCGCCACCGGCGTGGCGGGCGCATTTCCCACACAGACCACGACCGTGTTCCCGCAGGACATGATCATCAATCTGATCCACTCGCTGCGGCCCGCGTATCGTCAGAACGCGAGCTTCGTGATGAACACACAGACCTTGTCGGTCATCCGCCGGATGAAGGATAATTATGGCGGGTTCAGCTGGACGCCTTCGATGGTTTCGGGGCAGCCGGACATGCTGTTCGGCTACCCGGTGATCGATTGCGAGGACATGCCGACGATCGCGCCGGGCAGTTTCTCGATCGCGTTCGGCGACTTCAAGGCGGGATACATCATCGCCGACCGCGTCGACACGCGAATCCTGCGCGATCCGTTCACCAACAAACCGTTCGTCAACTTCTACGCGACCAAGCGTGTGAGCGGATCGGTGGCGAACAGCGAGGCGATCAAACTGCTCAAGTTCGACGTGAGCTAGACCTCGGGCGTTCCGGGCGGGTTTTCCCCTTTTCCCGCACGATGACTGCGCCGCCGGACCTCGTGTTCGGCGGCGTCTTTTTTTGCCAGGCCTGGAGCATGCGCGATGGCGGTTGTGTTCACCGACAATTTCACGGGGGTCTCGGGCACCGCGATCAATGGGCGCGCGGGGACGGGCGGAACCTGGTCGTGCGCCGGGGCGACGGCGGGTGACCTCGCGGGACTGAAGATCAATGCGACCAACCAGGTCCGAGTGCAGACGAGCACGGGGTGTCTGGGGCGCATCGATGTCGCGGTGGCGGACCATTATGCCAAGGCCAGCAGTTTTACTGCGGGCATTTCGGTCGCCGCAGCGGTGCGCGCGATCGACCACAATAATTTTATCGGGCTGCGGATCGCGAGCACGACACAGATCGAACTGTTCAAGCGGATTGGCGGGATCGAGACGAGCATCGTCAAGCTGACGGTTGGTACGATCACCCTGCCCGCGATACTGCAACTGGGTATTGTCGGCACGAGCGCGCTGATCTTCTTCAACGGCGCGCAGGTGGGCACCACGACGGGCTATCCGATCGCCGACGCGCTGTTCGTGGGTGTCACCAGGGTTGGGCTGTGGGGCAAAGCGTCCGCGCTCGATCCGGCGGCGGACGATTTCGAGGGTGGAGCAATGCTAACCGCGCTGTTGGGCGCAGGCGGGCGATCGCCGACACGCGACCGAAATGCGGGGCTGTCGACGGGTTCGAGCGCGGCGCTGACGGCGGGCGGCGGGCGATCGATCACGCGCGACCAGCTGGCTGCTGTGACGCTGACGCTGCCGCTGGGGCCGACTCGTGCACGCTCGGCAAGCCGCGATCCTGGTGCAGCGCTGGTCCTGCAACTGTCGGTCGCGCCGATGGGCGGGCGCAGCGGAACCCGGGGCGCGGCAACGAACATCACGATGCCGTTCCCGCTGGGCGCTGCGAGTGGTCGAAGCGCCGCGCGTGCTGGCGGCGCAATGCTGAAGGCGATCGCGGCGGTGAGAGCGGAAGCGGGACGATCGGCGCTGCGGACCGGTTCGGCACGCCTCTCGCTGTTCGAGCGCGGAGTGTTGACGCCCGTGGCGTCCGATCAGCGCACCGTGCCGGTACCGCGCGCCTGAACCGATAAACCAGTTTTGGACGACAAGGAGAAACCGATATGGCAAAGGCAGTGAATACCGATGTGCTGGACGCGGCGATTGCCGTGGTTCGCAGTGCGACGCGGATGGTGGCACTGGCGGCGCAGCCCGCCGACTATCCGACCGCGACGAGCCAGGCGCTGGCTACGGTGACGATGGCTGCGGTGGACTTTCTGGCACCGTATGCAGGGCTGATCGACGGTCGGCGAACGACCGTGGGAGCCAAGAGCGGCGTGGCGGTGAGCGCGGCGGGGACGGCCGCCTATGTGGCGCTGACCGATCCGGGCACCTCGCGGCTGCTCTACGTGACCACCTGCCCCGCGCAGACATTGGCGCTGGGTGGAACGGTGAGTTTTTCGGCGTGGGACGTCGAATTCGGCAATCCGACCTGAAGGTGGAGCGACGCTTCGACTTCAGGTGGGAGGCAGGACGATGAATTATTATCTGAAAGACCCCGGTGCTTCGATCGATTATTCGTTCGACTGGAACGCCGGGTATTTGAGCGGGCAGACGGTTACGGGCAGCGTCTGGCAAACGCGCCCCATCGAGCTGGGCGGCGTGGCGGTGATCTCGAGCGCGGCCACCGCGGTGCAGACGAGTGCGCTGGTGAACGGCGGTGTGCCGGGACACGTGTACCACCTTACCAATTCGGTAACATTCTCCGATGGGCGGAGCGACGAGCGTAGCGTGGTGCTGCGCGTGGAGGATCGCTGACATGCTGGTGGAACCGGTGCCCCCTACTGCCGAGCCGGTGGGTCTGGGCGAACTGAAGGCGTATCTGCGGCTCGACACGGGGGACGAGGATGCGTTGCTCGCGGGGCTTCTGCGCTCCGCGCGCGCGCTGTGCGAAGCGTTCACGCGGACATGGCTGATCGAGCGCGGTGCGGTGGAAATCGTCCCCGTGGTGTCGAAGCCGGGCGCGCGGCTGGCAGGTGCGCCGGTGGGCGCGGTTTCGAAGGTGGAGGCGCTCTACGCCGATGGCACGTCTGCGGTGTTGACGCCGGATCGGTACACAGTGGTGTACGACGCGGACTAGGCCGGGCACGTGGCGACCAGCGACGCGACAGCGCAGCGGCTGCGCGTCACCTATGCGGCCGGGCAGGCAACCGACTGGAACGGAGTGGCCGAGCCGCTGCGCCACGGGATCGTGCGGCTGGCGGCGCATCTGTTCGCCAACCGCGACACGCCCGAAGAAAGAGGGCCGCCCGCCGTGGTCGCGGCGCTGTGGCGGCCGTACCGGCAACTGCGGCTGGGGGGCGGGCTTGGCGGCGCGATCGTGCTGGCGGGTGCGCCGTGGGGAGGTTCATCATGGTGAGCGGGTTCGCCGGGCGACTGCGCACCCGGCTCGGCGTGGAGCGCTTCGTGGCGCTGAGTGCCGGGGACGGCGCGGGCGGGTTCGATGGCGGCTGGCACCCGAGCGGTTCGATCTGGGTAGAGATGACCGAGGCCGGGGATGACGCGCGGGTGGAGGGCGATCAGCGCGTGAGGCACAGCCGGTGGAAGGTGCTGGCGCGCGAAGGGGCGATCGATCTGACGTGTCGGCTGCGGTGGGGCGCGTGTGCTTTCGCAGTGCTGAGCGTGACGCGCGATCCGGCGACGCCCGATCGGCTGCGGCTGCTGGTGGAAGAGGTGGTGGCATGACGAGTGCGAGCGAGGCTTTGACGAAGGCGCTGATCGGCGCGCTACAGGCGGACCCGGCGGTGGCGGCCGCGGTGACGGGCGTGCTCGATGCGCCGCCACCCGGCGCAGTGTCGCCGTATCTGACGGTGGGCCCCGATGTGGTGGGCGACGCTAGCACCTATGCGATGCAGGGACGCGAGCATCGCGTTCGGGTGCAGGTTTGGGAGGCGCCGCTGCGGTCCGCGCGATGCGCGGCCACTTTGGCCGCTGTGGAGGCGGCGGTGATGGCGATGCCGCCCGCGCTCGGTGGGCATAGCCTGACGCTGATGCGATTTCTGCGCAGCGCGGTTGGCGCGGAGACGCCGAATGGACCGACGCGGGGGCTTATCGAGTTCAGCGCGCGCACTTTAGCGACGGGAGCTTAGCGGTGGCGGACGGGATCGACGCGCTGTTCGCGGCGCTGGCGGGGGATACGGGAGGCGGGGGCGGCTTGGCGCGATCGGGGCGCGGGGTGGAGCGCTCGTTCGCCGGGATCGACGCGGCCAACACAGGGCTGAGCCCGCCCGAACCGGGACAGGCGCTGAGCGCCCAACTTTCGGCACCAGCGCATCATGGCGGAACGCATCTGCCGTTGGCGCGGCCCGCGCACGCAGGGCGCGGGCGGCCTGCGTATATGGGTCGATCAGCGACGCAGTCGGCGCGCGGGCTGGTCCTCGCGCTGAGCCGGGCGGAGGGCTGAGCGATGGGATGGTGGCTGGCGGGCGCAGGCGATTCGGTGCGCCGCGATTGGTTGAAGCGGTTCGATGCGCGCTTCTGGACAGTCGATTTTCCGCGCCCGATGATGGCGGCGGTAACGACGACCGCGCCCGATGCGCTGCGGGTAGACGCGGTGTTCTACCAGGGCAGCGATCTGGCGGGGCTGATCTGGGAGAGCGCGGACCGGTTCGATCATCCGTTGCTCGCGTATGATACGGCGCGCGATTACCGGGGATGCACGCTTTCGTTCCGGTGGCAGTCCGGCGGGGTGTTACCGCTCGACGCGGTGGATGGGCCGGTGCTGACGATCGAGGGGCGCGATGCAAGCGGCGCTGCGCAGACATGGTATGTGCGGCTGTGGAATTATGCGATCGGTTCGGGGGCCGCCGCGCAGGTGGTGCTGCCGTTCAGCACGCTGGCGAGCGGGTTCTCGCTGCCGGGATCGCCGATTTACGCGGGCGATATCGACCGGATGTTTATCAGCCTGGTGCCTGCAGGACATACGGGGGTGGCGACGCCGCTCCCCGCGCCGGTGGAGGGGTGGGCTGAACTTTCGGGGATCGCGTGCGACGGTGCGGGGGCGACGATCACGGTGGGCGATGCGTATCTGCCCGAGCATGGGCTGCGCATCGCGAGTGGGTATGACGACAGCTATAACCTGACGCCCGCGCGCGTCCTGCGGCAGGTGCAGGCGCTCGGCTATCGCGGGCTCCTCGACCATTATGTGGGGGAGAGCCATTATTTCGGACTGGCGTTCGATGCGGCGAGCGGGAAGTATTTGGCCGGCGGGACGGGATCGCCGCTGAATGTGGCGTGCGCGGCGTGGCATGCGGACCTGCTGAAGCGGGCGGGCGCGATTGGTCTGCAGGTGATCCTTTCGATAAGCTACGAGCTGTTCGACGCGCACGCGCCCGAGGCGTGGAAGCAGCGCGCGTGGGATGGGAACGCGGCCGCGACGGGGTATTCGCCGCCTTCCACCCTGCTGTCGCCCGCGAATGCGGCGGCGATGGCCTATCTGCGATCGGTTGCGACCGCGTTCGTGGGCCTGGTTGTGGCGGCGGGGCAGCCGGTTCATTTTCAGGTGGGCGAGCCGTGGTGGTGGGTGGGCGGGGACAAGAAGCCGTGCGTTTACGATGCTGCCGTGGTGGCGGCTTATGCCGCGACGGGTCGGCCGTTACCACCGCCGGTGACGAGCGCGGCGGCGGCGCTGAGCGCGGACCAAAGCGCGTATTTCGATTGGGCGGGGCATCTGCTGGGCGCAAGCACGCTGGCGCTGCGCGATGCAGTGCGGGCGGCGGCTCCGGGCGGTCGGGTGTATCTGCTGTTATTCACACCGCAGGTCGTGAACGCGAACGCGGGCAACCTCATGCGATTGAACCTGCCGAGCGAGTGGGCGTGGCCCGCGTTCGATACGCTTCAGCTCGAGGATTATGACTTCGTGACCTCAGGAAACGCGGGTGCGGCGCGACTGCGCGAGCGACGGTGCAGGCGCGGCTGGGGTATCCATTCGCGAACCAGCAGTATTTCGCTGGGTTTGCGACGCTGCCCGGGAGCACAGTGCAGTGGGGGCGAATCGTGGACGCGGCCGAGGCTGCGCGGGGGCGAGGGATCAGCGACATCTTCATCTGGGCACTGCCGCAGGTTGCGCGTGACGGATTCACGTATTTCAGGATCGGAGACGCGGTGAACAGTTTCGACGATGTGAGTTTTCCGCTGGCGATCGGCAGCCATGCGAGCGTGTCACCGGCATTTTTCACGCAGATCGTGACGAGTGCGAGCGGCCATGAGCAGCGCAACGCGCAGTGGGCCAGTGCACGGCTGCGCTTCGATGCGGGGCTGGGTGTCAGATCCGATGTGGACCTGGGGACGCTGATCGCTTTCTTCCGGGCGCGGCGGGGATCGGCGGCGGGGTTCCGCTTCCGTGATCCCATGGACCATAGTTCAGCAGATATGACCGGACCGCCGGGCGCGTTCGATCAGGTGCTGGGCGTTGGCGACGGGCTGACGACCGCGTTTCCGCTGTTGAAAGCATATGATCGCGCAACGCCCGCGCGTCGGATTACGCGGCCGGAGGCAGGGAGCGTGTTGATCGCGGTGGCGGGTATCATGATAGCCACCGGGTGGAACCTGGGTCCGCTGGGCGCGGTGCAGTTCGATGTCGCTCCAGCCGCGGGGGCGACGGTTAGCGCCGGGTATCGGTTCGACGTGCCGGTTCGCGTCGAGAGCGACGCGCTGGATGTTTCGTTGAGTGCGTTCCGACAGGGCGACGTGCCCTCGGTGCCATTGATCGAGGTAAAGGAAGCCTGATGCGCGCGATATCGGGGACGTTCGCCGCGCGGCTTGGCGCGGCAGCGACGACACTTGCCCTGTGCTGGAAAATCGTTCGGCGCGACGGGGTGGCACTGGGGCTGACGACGCATGACCGCGCGCTGACGATCGGCGGGATGGTTTACGCCGCAACGCCCGGCGCCCAGCCTTCGGCAATCACCTGGGGGCAGGCGGGCGAGGCGCACGCCATGGAGATCGTTGGCGCGCTGACGAGCGATGGGGTGCGCGAGGCGGACCTGATCGCGGGACTGTATGAAGGGGCCGCCGTTTCGTGTTTGCTGGTGGATTGGGAAGAGTCCGATGCGGGGACGATGGAACTGGTGGCGGGCACGATCGGCGCGGTCTCCGCTCACGACGGGACGTTTACGCTCGAGCTGCTGACGCCCTTGGCCGATCTGAACGCGGTAGCGATCGAGCGATATTCGCCGACGTGCCGGGCCGAGCTGGGAGACCGGCGCTGCCGCGTGGACCTCGCGCTACGAACGCGCGTGGCGAAGGTGCTGGGCGTTGCTGGGGTGGCGGTGGCAACTGACGATGCTTTGGGCGGGACGGACACCTATTGCTTTGGGCGTATGCGCGTTCTGAGCGGTGCGGCTTCGGGACGCGAGACCAGTGTGGATGGATCGGCCGCAGGTTCTGCAACGCTGCGGACGGCGATCTCGGGGCTGGCAGCAGGCGAGCGGGTCGAGCTTCGTGAAGGGTGCGACAAGCGGTTCGCCACTTGCCGTGATCGTTTCGCAAACATGGCGAACTTTCGGGGCGAGCCGCACGTGCCGGGGAACGACGGTATTTTGAAGTATCCAGGGTTATGAGCGCAGCCCTGATTGTGGCGGGCGCGCGCGCGTGCCTTGGAACGCGGTTCCGGCCGCAGGGGCGCGAGCCGGGGCTTGCGCTGGATTGCGCAGGTTTGGTGCTCGCGGCGCTGGCGAAAGCTGGGCGAGCGATCGATGCTCCTCGGGATTATTCGCTGCGCGGCGACGGATTGGCGGCGCGCGCGGAGGAGGGGCTGGCGGCGGGCGGAGTGTTCGTAACCGGGGCAATAAGGCCCGGCGATCTGATTGTGTTCGAGCCCGTTGCAGGAGTGGCGCACTTGGCAGTCGCCTCCGAAGCCGGTGTGATCCAGGTGCATTTGGGCATCGGCCGTGTGGTCGAGGGGCCCGCCGATCCAGCTTGGCCGATCCGATCGGTCTGGCGCTTCGTGCAAGGAGAATAAGGCGATGGCCACAACAATCCTGTCGGCAATTGGTGCGGCCGAAGGCGGACAGGTGGGCGCTTCGCTGGGCTCGATCGCGGGCGGCTTGATCGACAATGTGCTCACTCAGCCCAGCGCGGCGGCGCTGCGCGTTCAGAGCGCGGCCTATGGCGAGGCGATCCCGCGGCTCTACGGCACCATCCGGGTTTCGGGTGGCATCTTGTGGTCGACCGGGCTGAAGGAAGAGGGATCGGGTCTCGACAAGCTGGGCGGTGGCGGAGGCCGAACCTATTCCACGAGCCTTGCAATCGGGATTTCAGCACGGCCGATTTGCGGCGTGGGGCGCATCTGGGCGGACGGCAAGCTGATCCGGGACGCGAGCGGCAATCTGAGCGTGGCGGGCGCCATCCGGACCTATGCCGGCTCGGAGGATCAGGCGGCGGATTCGCTGATCGTGGCGGTTGAGGGCGCGGTGGGGGCACCCGCCTACCGAGGGCTCGCCTATGCGGTGTTCGAGAACCTGCAGTTGGGCGATTTTGCCAATCGGGTGCCGCAATTCGGGTTCGAAGTGTTTGCCAACGCGGCTGCTCCGACGCTGGGCGTGGTGGCGAGCGATCTGTTCGCCGCTGCTGGCGCGGCGGTGCCCGATGCGAGCGCATTGGTCGCAAGGGTAGACGGCTATGGCGTCGGTGGCGGCGCGACGCTGGGCGGGGCAATCGCGCAGCTCGCGCTGATCGAGCCGCATGATCCGGCGGTGAGCGGCACGCAGCTTCGCCTCCGACCGCCTTGCGACGCGCCGACGGCGACGATCCTGGAGGCGGATGCCGGGGCTTACGCCGGCGCACGGCGGGCAGAGACGCACGCGTGGCGCAATGTTGCGCCGCAGCGTTCGGCTCAGCAGATCGAGATCGGGTATTTCGATCCTGCGCGGGATTATCAGGCGGGGCAGCAGCGCGCGACTGGCGCGGGAGCGACACGGACAACGAAGCATTATGATCTGCCCGCCGCGCTCACGGCAGGAGCGGCGCGGACGCTCGCCGAGCGGATCGCCCGCGACGCCGAGGTTGCGCGCGCGACACGAACCCTAGCGCTGCCGTACGCTTGGGTCGGGATCGAGGTTGGCGACATGGTGCGTGTGGAGGACGATCCGCGTATTTGGCGGGTGCGACGCGCGGCGCTCGATGGGATGGTCGTCGCGCTGGAGATGGAGGCATGGGCAGGCAGCGCGGCCCGCACCGCTGCAAGTCCAGCGACCCTATCCGACCCGGGGCGCGTCGCGCCGAATCCGTTCGCAGCGCAGGGACCGACGGTGTTGCGTGTCCTCGACCTGCCAGCTTTCATTGACGACGGCGGGACGTCACCCCGGCTGTGGCTCGCGGTCTCGGGTGACAGCGCATGGCGCGCGGCGGAAATCCTCGCCAGCACAGACGGCGGCACATCCTATGCATCGCTGGGCTTAGCCCGGACGCGTGCGGTGATTGGCACGACACTCGGCGTGCTGGCGGACGAGACGGGAGATCGCTGGGACGAACTCAACTCAGTGGAGATCAGCCTCGTCAACACCGACGATTGGCTTACGTCGGCAAGTAGTGAGGCGGTTTTGGCGGGGCAAAACCTCGCGGCGATCGGGGGAGAGTTGCTGGCGTATCGCAATGCCGACGCGACGGGTCCGGGCCGGTTCCGGCTTTCGGGTCTGCTGCGCGGGCGATTTGGCACAGAGTTCGCAACGGCAGGCCATATGTCGGGGGAGGGCTTCACGCTGCTCGATCCCGCGCGGCTTCTGCGTGCCGACCTGGGAGGCGTTTCGCTTGGGGCGTCCGTCAAAGTGAAAGCAGTCGGGCCGATGGAAACGGCGTCGGCGGTATCGGCCCAGAGCATCGTATTGGCGGGCGCAAATCTGCGGCCCTTCGCTCCAGCGCACCTTGCGATCACGCGTGATGCGGACGGAACAATCCGAATGAGTTGGATCCGCCGGAGCCGGATCGGGCTTGGATGGCCCGACGGGACGGACGTACCCTTGGGTGAAGCATCCGAACAATATCTGGTGACGCTGACACCCGCGATCGGCCTCGCCCGAAGCTATTACGCCTCGCAGGAAACGCTGGCGATCACACCGTCGCAGCAGATTGCGCAAACCGGCGCCCTCGTCGGCGCGGCTCAGGCGAGCGTTGCGCAGGTAAGCGCCATAGTCGGCGTGGGACCGGCGACCACTGGCAATATTTGATGCGTTTTTCGCGTGGGCGGATCACTGACCGAGGAGACAAAAATGGCGGATACCACCGATCGATACGCGCTGACTCTGCTTGCCGCGGGACAAGCGCACAAAGAGGTCAGCCACAATAACGCGTTGATGCGCGTCGACGGCCTGCTTCATCCATCGGTCAATGGGTTCGGCGCGACCACACCGCCTCCCGAACCCAATCCCGGAGATGCCTGGATCGTCGGCGCGGCCGGGAGTGGTGCATGGGCGCAACACCCTGACGAAATCGCCACTTCTCAGGCCGGAGGTTGGACCTTTTTAAAGCCCTTGGCGGGTTGTATCGCATGGAACCGCACCGACGCAGCCCACATGGTCTACGACGGTAGCCGTTGGCGAACGGACGCATGGCCGATGCGCAAAGTTGAAATCTCCGGTAAGACGGTGGTCTCGGCGCGACAGGCCGCCATCAGTGCGCCCAGCGGTGGTTCAAACATCGATGCGGAAGCCAGGAATGTGCTGGTTCAATTACTAGCTATGCTCCGACTGCACGGGCTGATTGAATCCTGACTGAAGGCGTATTGCGTTAGTGTTGGACGCAACGAATGCCGACGATGGGCGTTAAGCCGCTTGCGCAACCAGCACTAGCGCGATACGAAGATGTTTGCTTGGCGACAGGCATGATTAGGAAAGGGGAATAGCATGCGGAAATTGACCGTCGCGATCGTCCTGGCGACGACCGCACTGTCCGGTTCGGCCCTCGCCCGTGACAAGGCGTGGTACGTCGGACTCGAAGGTGGCGGCTTGCTCGCCGAGGATTACAGGTTCAACCTGCGCGATACGTCTGGCAATCAAACATCCAACGCGGTTCGGGTGAACCATAAGACGGGTTTTGATGTCGATGGTAACGTAGGATATGACTTCGGTCTGCTGAGGACCGAGTTCGAGGTCGCTTACAAGCAGGCGCTTTTTGATTCGATAACTTTGAACAGTGCCATCGCAAACTTCCCGCGGCCCAACGGTGGCTTTGGTTCGGTCGGTCCTCAGAGCTTTTCGAAAGTCGCAGGGCTCTCAAGTGCGCTCAGTTTCATGGCTAACGCCATGCTGGACGTTGGGGACGAAAACGGATGGAGCGCCTTCGCAGGTGGCGGCGTCGGTGTGGCGCGTGTCGAGTTGAATCAACTCGCGTATGATAAAATCAATCCGCAGATCGCGAATGACAGCGATACGCACTTTGCATGGCAGATCATCGCAGGTGCACGGCGGCACATCACCGACAATGTCGACGTTGGCATAAAATACCGTTTCTTCAACGTTCCTGATCTCAAGTTCCGCACTTTTAACGGGCTGGAACTGAACGATCGGTTTCGGTCGCACAGCCTGTTGCTGACGGTGGCGTATAACTTTGGCGAAAGGGCTGCTCCACCGCCGCCTCCCCCACCGCCGCCTCCCCCACCGCCGCCGCCGCCTCCTCCTCCGCCTCCCCCACCGCCGCCGCCTGCGCAGCCGGGTCCCTTCTTGATCTTCTTCGATTGGGACAAGGCGGACATCACTCCGGATGCAAGCCAGATCCTTGATCGTGCGATCGAACAGTTCAAGGCAACCGGGCAGACAAGCGTGCAGCTCGCTGGTTACACCGACACGTCGGGTACGGCTAACTATAATCAGGGCCTGTCGGAGCGTCGCGCCAACAATACAAAGGCGTATATGACCGCTCACGGCGTGCCGGATTCGGTCATCGCGACGCAGGGTTTCGGACAGACCCATCTCGCGGTACAGACCGCCGATGGCGTGCGTGAGCCCCAGAACCGGCGCGTGGAGATCACGTTCGCGGGTCCGACGGCGACACCGGCGCAGTAAAAAACCGACTATATGACGAACATAGAGGGCCGTCCTTCGGGGCGGCCCTTTTTTTGCGGTTGGTGCGATGCTCGGCCGGGTTGCTCTTTTGACCGCAGGGATTACCCGCTGCGAGCCAGCCATCCATAGGAGGTCGCTCTGGTGACCAATCTCCTGCCCCGAACCCGACGCGTCCGCATCCTTGCGACCTTGGGTCCGGCTTCGTCTGACGCCGCGACGATCGGCGCCCTGATGCGCGCGGGCGCCGATGCCTTCCGTATCAACATGAGCCACGGTACGCACGAAGAGCAGGCCGAACGTATCGCAGTGGTCCGAAGTCTCGAGATTGCTCTGGGACGGCCGACAACTGTGCTTGTCGATCTGCAGGGGCCCAAGCTGCGTGTTGGCCAGTTCGCCGATGGCCGTGTTGAGTTGGTTACCGGTGAGCGGTTCGTCCTCGACCGCGACCCAGCGCCGGGTGACGCGAGGCGTGTATGCCTTCCACATCCAGAAATTTTCGTCGCGCTCGAACCCGGCGCACGTCTTCTGCTCGACGATGGAAAGCTGCGGTTACGGACCCTCACCGTGACGCATGATCGTATCGAGACCATGATCGAAGTCGGCGGGCCGCTGTCAAACGCCAAAGGATTGAATGTTCCGGACGTCGTCGTTCCAATTCCGGCATTGACGAAGAAAGATCGAGCTGATCTCACCTTTGCTCTTGATAATGGTGCGGATTGGATCGCGCTTTCCTTCGTTCAGCGTCCAGAGGACGTCGCCGAGGCGAGGGCGCTGGTAAAGGGCCGCTGCGCGATCCTGTCGAAGATCGAGAAGCCTGCTGCCGTTCAGCGGCTTGATGAAATCCTCGAGCTTTCGGACGCGGTGATGGTCGCGCGCGGCGATCTGGGCGTCGAACTGCCGCCCGAGCAGGTCCCGCCAATCCAGAAGCGGATCGTGGCGCGTGCCCGCGCTGCCGGGAAGCCCGTAGTAGTTGCGACCCAAATGCTGGAATCGATGATTACTCAACCGACACCGACGCGCGCCGAAGTGAGCGATGTTGCCAATGCGATGTACGACGGGGCCGATGCAGTGATGCTGTCGGCAGAGAGTGCGGCGGGCGCGTACCCGGTGGAAGCGGTCGCAATGATGGACGCAATCGCAGCGCAGGTCGAGGCCGATCCAGATTATCATGCACGGGTGCATTTCACGGAAACCAAAGCAGAGCCGACCTCGGCCGATGCGCTTTCGCAAGCGGCAGCGCAGATCGCGCAAACTCTATCCGCGCGGGCGCTGGTATGCTTCACGTTTTCCGGATCGACCGCAAGGCGTGCGGCACGCGAGCGGATCAACCGGCCACTGCTTGTGCTGACACCGAATCTGGCGACGGCGCGGCGACTCGGACTGGTGTGGGGCGTTCATGCTATCCTTACCCGCGACGTGGCGAGTTTCGAGGAAATGGTAGCCAAGGCCAAACGCATGGCAATGCGCGCCGGCCTGGCACGTGGTGGCGACGCGTTGATCATCATCGCAGGTGTGCCGTTCGGAACGCCAGGCTCAACCAATGTGCTGCACATCGCGCGCGTGATGGGAACTGAACTCTCGGGATATGAGGCCTAGCGGGATCTTTTCTGGATGAGAGTTCCGAGCCGGCAAACCTGCTGGGTCGGGGGGGTGCGTCGAAAGATCGAGCAGCCCGGCAGCCTACTTCGCGATCGGCGCGATCGGCAGCAGCGGCCGAACACTTTCCCTATCGGCTCGCCAATGCCGCTGCTGCATCCGCGGCGCGGTTCCATTCCGGAACCAGCGTCGCCAGCGTTGCGCCATCCACCGGGCGCGAGCATAAGAATCCCTGGTAGAGTTGGCATCCGGCCGCCCCCGCCGCGATACGTTGCTCGTTGGTTTCGACACCCTCGGCGATCACTGTCAGTTCGAGCGTGCGTGCGATCTCGACGACACCGCGCACCACGACCCGATCGCGCTCGGATCCGAACAGGTCGACCACAAGGCTGCGATCGACTTTGAGGTAATCGGCGGGTAACGCGCTCAGATAGGCGAGGCTCGAATAGCCGGTACCGAAATCGTCGATCGCCACATGAATTCCTGCCGCGCGCAACTGACCTAGTCCGCGCGCCGCCTGAGCGATATCGCGCATCACTCCGCTCTCGGTCGCCTCGATCGTCAGACGTTCCGGCGCGAGTCCAGCTTCAGCGACCGCCCGCGTTACGCGCTCGGCGAAATCGGGCGCGGTAAGATCACCTGCAGTCGCGTTGACCGCGATACGGAGCGAAGCGAGCGACTCTGGCCACGCGGTCGCCTCAGCGAGCGCCTTGCGCAGGATGTGCTCCCCCAGCCGCGGCCCGACTTCGGTCCGCTCGGCAACCTCCATCAGCGTTTCTGCGGGCAGAAGCCCCAGCACAGGATGACGCCACCGGATCAGCGCCTCGACTCCAACGATCCTGTTGGTGAGCACATCGAGCACCGGCTGGTACAACAGTTCGAAGGCGTCCGCCTCGATCGCCGCGCGCAAGTCATCGCCCAGACTCGCCGCCCGCGCGAGCAGATCGTCGTGGCCAGTACCGCCGAAGACCTCGAAGCTGCCGGGCTCGCCCACCTTGGCGCGCGCTAGAGCCGCGCTTGCGCGGCGTAGCAAAACGTCTGCGTTCGCACCGTCGGCCTCGCTCACCACTACGCCCATCCGGCACGCCAGATGGATCACGCGGCCTTGGACAACAAACGGCCTGTCGAACGCCTCGCCGAGCCGCCGCGCCGCGCTCAGTACCTCTGTGAG
Organism: Sphingomonadales bacterium; assembly: GCA_038238915.1. Lineage (GTDB taxonomy): Bacteria > Pseudomonadota > Alphaproteobacteria > Sphingomonadales > Sphingomonadaceae > JAVVHE01. Next base: position 43,982 of record JBBSFH010000015.1, on the reverse strand, counting down.
CCGCACCGGCCCCGCGAACGCAATCACGAACTCCGCTCCTGCCACCCGGGCAAGCACGCGGTGCTCAGGTCGATCCACGCCGACCACGCGACGCAACCGCCGCGCCACCGCCTGCAAAAGGCCATCGGCAACCGCACGCCCGTAGGCAGAATTGATCCCGTCGAAGCGGCTGAGCGACAGCATCAGAAGGATGCACGCGGGATCATAGTCCGATCCGCCGCTCACCAGATTATCCACCCAGTCGCGCGCGAAGCTGGCGTTGGCGAGCCCCGTCAGCGTATCATAATGCGCGGACAATCGCCGCTCGGCGAGCACCGCGTCCAGATCCTCGACTATACCGGTCAACCGTGTCAACCGCCCCTGTCCGTCGCGGTGGGCGCGCACATGGTGCGCGATCGTGCGCGCCATGCCATCGATTGTCAGCCGGTGGCTAAGCTCGCCCGAAAGCCCCGCGCGGGCCAGCCGGGCAAGCGCGCGCGCGAAATCCTCGCGGTCGGGGGGATCGAGCCGGCCAAACGCCTGCGCCACGCTAAGCTGCGCCTGGCCGGTCGCTCCCTCGCCCAGCATGGCCGCGAGCGCAGGCGAGAGCTCGATCTCCGGCGCACCCCGTCGCCACTCCCAGCGCGCACCGCCGATCAACACGGCCTGCGCGCTGGCAACCGCCGCCGCGTCGCCCCGCGCGCGCAGCCGCCGCGCATAGCGCTCGCCCGAACGCAACACCGCGATCAGCGCGGCGATCCCGCCTCCGCTCGCGAGCACATGCGTCGCACCCGCATCATGCGCGCGGCCCAGCGCGGAAGGATCGGCACGCGGGACCAGAACCACCAGCGCAGCGCCGCGCCGTTCTGCCAGCACGGCAAGCGAACGAACCACGGCCACGCCTTCCTCGAACGCTCCGCGCGCATCGACAAGCGCGAGCAGCGCTGAACCTTCGGCAAACCGGCGCGCCGCGTCGGCGGGCTGTACGATCGCGCACGTGCGCCCCGTTGCGGACACCGCCCGCCTCAGCGCACCAACATAGCGCTTCAAGACCAGCATCATCGGCGCATCGCCAAGCAACCCGCGGCGGTCATCGTCCGATATCGCCATACTGGCTTCGCCCATCGCCAACGGCCCCCGAACGCCAGAACACGCCCAGCGCGCCTCGGTTTCTTTCTAGCGCAATAACCTCCTCAACACCAGAATAGCCGGGCTTCACCCGCTCCGGTGTGGACTTGATCGGCCTCGCACCCAATAACCGTCACGTGACTGCGCTTGCCGCCCCCGCCCCCGATCGCCTTTCGGCCCCGCTGATTGATCCGTTCGGCCGGCGCGTAACGTATCTGCGCATTTCGGTGACCGATCGCTGCGATCTGCGCTGCCGCTACTGCATGGCGGAGACCATGACGTTCCTGCCGCGCGCCGAAATCCTCTCCTTCGACGAAATCGACGATATCGCGTCGGCTTTCGTGCGCCATGGGACGCGCCGCCTGCGCCTGACGGGCGGGGAACCGCTTGTGCGGCGCGGATTCGTCGATCTGGTGCATCGTCTGGCGCGCCACGTGGAAAGCGGCGCGCTGGACGAACTCACGCTCACCACCAATGGCACCCAGCTCGCACGCCATGCCTCCGCGCTGGCAGCGGCGGGGGTGAAGCGGATCAATGTCAGTGTCGATACGCTCGACGCGCAAGATTTCGCGCATATTACGCGCGGCGGCGATCTCGCTCAGGTGCTGACGGGGATTGATGCGGCGGCCCGCTCCGGGATGCATGTCAAGCTCAACATGGTCGCGCTCAAGGGCTTCAACGAAGCGCAGATTGCGCCAATGTTGGCGTTCGCCACCGCGCACGGCCATGACCTGACGCTGATCGAAACCATGCCGATGGGTGACGTCGAAGGCGATCGCACAGACCGTTACCTGCCACTTGCGATCGTTCGCACTGCACTTGAAACCCGCTTCACCCTCGATGCCCTTGCCGATCGAACCGGTGGTCCTGCGCGTTATGTGCGGGTGCGTGAAACCGGGCTCAAACTTGGCTTCATCACCCCTCTCAGCCACAATTTCTGCGAAAGCTGCAACCGTGTCCGCCTGACCGCGACGGGCACGCTCTACCTGTGCCTGGGTCAATCGGACGCCGCCGATCTGCGCGCGGTCGTGCGCACGCATCCGGGGGACGAAGCCGCGCTAGATGCCGCGATCGCCGAAGCAATTACGCGCAAGCCCAGGGGGCATGATTTCGTCATCGACCGACGCGGTGCAGCACCCGCCACCGCGCGCCATATGAGCGTGACCGGCGGATGAAACTCGCGCTCGCGGTCTCGCCGACCGATGCTGCGCACGAGGCGGCCGCCACGCTCGAGCCGATGTATGACTGGGTGTGCGAGGCACAGGCGGATGCGATCGTGGCGCTCGGCGGTGATGGCTTCATGTTGCACACTCTGCACGCGATGATGGCGGAGGGTCGATCGACTCAAGTGTTCGGCATGAACCTGGGCACGGTCGGCTTCCTGATGAACCATTTCCGTGCGGACGCACTTCCCGCGCGAATCGCGGCCGCGCGTTCGTTCACGCTGCACCCGTTGACAATGGAGGCCTTCACCGTGGGCGGAGAACGCGTGGTTTCGCCCGCGATCAACGAAGTCTCGCTGCTGCGCGAAACCCGCCAGGTCGCCAAGCTCGAAATCCGGATCGATGGCCGAGCTCGGCTCGACGAACTGGCGTGCGATGGCATCCTTGTGTCCACGCCGGCCGGCTCGACCGCCTATAATTTAAGCGCGAACGGCCCCATCCTGCCGCTCTCGTCCGATCTCCTCGCGCTAACGCCAATCAGCCCCTTTCGCCCGCGTCGCTGGCGCGGCGCGCTGCTGCCGGAAACCTCCAAGATCGAATTGCTGGTGCTCGAACCCGGCAAGCGCCCGGTGAGCGCGGTCGCCGATCAGGTGGAGGTGCGCGACGTCGCGCGCGTGCTGGTGACGAGCGACCGCGCGGTCGCGCTCACGCTGCTCTTCGATCCCGATTATGCGCTCGACGACCGGATCGTCATGGAACAATTCCTTTCCTGAAGCGCATGCGTGCCCCGCTGTTCAGGCTTGGGCATGGCAATGGCCCCTAAGCGGCGGCACGAACACAGGAGACCCCACGATGCTCAGACCGCTGATCGCTGCCGCCGCGCTGAGCCTTCTCCCCGCCGTCGGCTTTGCGGCTGGCTCGCCGGGCGCTGGTCGCTGGGACGTGACGGTGCACCCCAGTGCGATCCCGCTTCCCCCCGCGATCGAGCACGAATCTGGCAACGCAATGCGCGCGATCATGACGCGGCCTTATCTCGATCAAATCTGCTTCAAAAACGCCGATCCGAAAACCTTGTTCGCCTTCACCGGCGACAAAAGCTGCACGGCCACATCGGTGACGCTTCAGGACGGCAAGATGACCGGCGAAGCGAAGTGCACCGAGAGCAATGTGCGCTTGGACGCGACCATCACTGGTGCGTATAGCACCGACCAAGTTGATTACAGTGTCATTCGTGTGCGTGGCGGGTTCGATCGGCCCGGAACCGTCGCTGCGGTGATCAGCGCGAAACGCTCAGGCCCGTGTCAGTAGGATTGCCCAAGAGAATGTTGCGGTGATTGCTACGCAATGATCGGCTCGAACGATCTTCCGCGCGCACTTCACTTCCACGATGCGCTGCTTTGCTCCGTCGGCGGCAAACACGCGACGGAACTTGGACCACGCGGCTGCCTTTATGGGGCGCGACAGACAAGCGCGGATCCGGACCTCGCGGCCCCGAGGGGTTCGGCTTCCATGGAGCCTATTTCGCGATCTCGGTGGCAACAAACTCGCCGTCTATCACCGGAAACCTGGCTAGCCGAAGCGCTTGGCGATCCCCAGGTAGAACGCCTGCCGCGGCCCATATTGGGACGCGCCGATGCCCACGCCCGATCCGTCGCGGATCTGGTAGGTGCGATCGAACAGGTTGACCACGTCGAAGCGTAGCTCGAAGCCTTTCAACCCGCTCGCCTCACCGAACTTCTGGCTGATGCCAAGATTCACCTGCACATAGGCGGGCAGCTTCGAGCCATTGGGATGGATGATGTTGGGATCGTCCGGTCCCTTGCGCAAACCCGAACCATAGACCAGGTCGGTCGCCAGCGTCAGCCCGCCATAATGATTGTCGAGCCGATAGGACGCGCCAGCCGAGCCAGTCAACTTCTGCGTATGATCGGTGTAGATGTAGTGCGTGGCGATATAATCGATCTCGCTCTGCGCGAAGAAATACTGGCCGCTCACAATCTGGCTGCCGCGCTGCTCGGCGGCGGCGACGTTCGCATACAGGTTGAGCGGCCCGCGACGGTAATTGCCGCCGACCTCGATCCCGTAATTATAGCCGCGCGCATAGTTAAATGGTGCCAGCACCAGCGCCTGACCAAACTGGCCCTCGTCGATCAGGTTGCGCTTGTGCTTGTAATAACCATCGAGCGTTAGCGTAAAATGCGGGAACGGCGTGAGGTTCAGGCCAGCATCATACAGCGTCTCACGCTCGGCGCGCACCGGATCGCCGAACGGGATTTCGGACGCCTTGGTCGTGCCGTTGAACAGCGTAACCGTCTGCGAGGCGACCAATTCCTGAGGCGGCGGCGTGAAGGTGCGCGCGTAGCCGATGTGCGCCGACGCTTTGTCCGAAAGTTTATACACGCCACTGACGCGCGGCGAGAATTGCTGCTCGCGCGTGTAGGCGTCCACCCGGTCGAAGCGGCCGCCGAAGTTGATCGTAAGCTTTGGAAGTGGGTTCCACTCGTCTTGCAGGTAGACGCCATAAAGCGTGCCCAGCTTGCGCTGGCGATCGATGATGGCTTTGGGCTGATCGGAGATCTGATTGCCGAAGTTGTCCGACTCAGGATTCTGCTCCAGATCAAACACCAGGCTGTTGATGAAGCTGTGCGTGATCTCCCGCTGGTAGAATGCGCCGTAACGCAGCGTGTGCGCGCCGCTGACCTGATAGCGTCCGTCCGCCTGCACGCCGAACAGATCCGACGACAACCGCGAGCGATCGGCGACGCCATTGAAAATCAGATCGCCGGTCACATCGGGCAGGAAGCGCTCGCGCGACAGGCGGAAGAAGGGCGCAATCTGGAAATCAAACGGGCCTTTGGAATATTGCAGCGCGACCGAACCATAATAGTTCTTCTCGCGCTGGCGCTCGTTTACCTTCGACGAATTGAACGCGGTTTGGCCATTGTAAGTGAAGGCGGTGTCGAGACCGGGGGTCGCGGGAATTTCGAAGCTGCTGATATTGATGCCGAACACCGCCGACACGCGCGTCGTCGACGACAGAATCTGCGAGGCGTAGAAGAAGCCTTTGTACTGATCGCTCGTATCATTGAACGTCTCGCGCCGCCCGATCGGGTTTTCGATGCCGAGATCGGTGTGCGTGTAGGTGAATGAGCCAAAGCCGTTATAGCCGCCCTTCGATCCTTGCGCGAGGATCGAGGGCGAGAGCGTGCTGTAGCTGCCGCCGTATATGCTGAGCACGGCGGCATCATCGAACGCGCCGGTGCGCGTCTTGATGTCCACTACGCCCGCCGTGCGGTAACCATATTGCGCGGGTAGCGCACCGGTGATGAGGCTGATCGAATCGGCGATGCGCGTATCAATTACTTGGCCGAAGCCACTGATCGGCTCGGGGAAGATCACCCCGTTGATACGATATTGCAGATTGGCGTGCTCGTTCCTCACATGGATCGCGCCGAAATTATCCTGCGTCACGCCGGGCGTTTGCAACAGCACGCGCGCGAGCGTGCGCTCACCGCCCTGCGGCTGGATCGCCAGCGTTGCGCTGTCGAGCGTGTAGCGGTTCGCCCCCAAGCTCGGCAGAAGCCGGTCGCGCGCAGTATCGAGCCGCCGCGCAGTTACGATGATGTCCGGTTCGGCCGAAGCAAGGGGCGTGGCCCCCGAGGGCTGCGGCTTGACGACGGCGGTCAGGTCGGTCCGCGTCGGATCAGGCGCGTCGTGCGCGCGCGCGGCGGGGGAGATCGCCGCGAAGGCGAAGGCGGCGGTGGTGGTGAAGAGGAGTGTGCGCATGGCTGCGTTCTTGGATGATATATTATTACATGGAAATGAACGAAGCAGAGAGGAAGGTGAGAGTATAGCCGTCCAGACCAACCGCGTCAGCCGCCGCGCCTCAAGAGCACGCGCCGCATCTGCCACGCACCTCGATCACAGGCCGCGCGGGTCGAAACCCCGTGGTTTTGGCGGCGGCGCGGAGGCTGGCGGATAGCGAATCGTCATCAAGATGAGTGATGCCGTTACACACCTCGCAAACAAGGAAGATGCAATCATGCGCGCAGCCGGGGTGCTCGTTTACCATATAGGCGTTACGACTCTCGATACGCGTGGCGATCTGGTTTGCCACGAACAGATCGAGGATGCGGTAGACGCTGTTCGCCGCCACACGACGGTCGAGCCGAAGCGAGGTGGTCTCGGCGATATCGTAAGCCGATGCCGGGCCCTGCGAGGCGGCGAGCGTATGGAACACTTCGGCCCGAAGCTCTGTCCACTTCTCCCCCGCCGCCTCGATACACGCGCGCGCGGCTACGGCGAGCGCGGCACCCGCGGGCTTACCGTGCGTATGGGTGTGGGTATGCGCATCGGTTTCGTGGAACATTGCGCGCGTCACTCCGGGTCGGCGAACGCGAGGCTGACCCTGCGCGAGAAGGAGCAGCGCGTGAACTGGTACAAACGCCGCATCGCGTCATCCATAGACGAGCGCCGCGCGTCTGTCACAATCGTCCCGCCGTCCTGGTGGCCCCGATTTTGTAAGCTACGGTCCGTTCCGCAGCGATTGTCCTGACACGGTCGTGGTCGCGGTCTGAGTGGTCTGGCGCACGTCTCGCTGCTGATCGTCGCGCCGCGCCACGAGCGAGCGCAGACTGATCAGGTTAGCCAGCAGTTCGTACCAGATTGGCGCGCCGAAGCTCAGAAGCACGACGCTCAGCAGCACGCCCATAAGCCGTCCGAGCCATTCGGGTGTGTGCGATTTCGTGTCAGTCTTGCCGCCCTGTTCCAGTTTAGGCGCGGCAGCGGCCTCGGTCTTCGGGGAGGGTTTGCATTCCGCCATAAGCTTGTAGCGGCGCAAAGCCTCGAAGACGCCGCCCGGGGATTTGCAGGGATTTATGCTCCAGTATCGCACCCAGGCGTCGAAACCATCGGGCAGGACAAGCACATCGGTGGTGGTCAACAGGCGAAAATCCTTGTTCTCGCTGATCGCCTTGAGCACTCCTGCCGCCGTCTTGGGAGCTGAATCGCTGGCTTCGAATTGGCCCTTGTCGTCCGCAGGTGCCTCCTTCTTATCCTTCCCATGTTGAGGAACATCCTCGGTCTTTTCATGGCCAGACTGCACCGCAGATGTCGCCGTCCCGTCGGTTGCCACCGATTTGAAACGCTCGGGGTGGTCCAGTGCCGCCTTTACGATCTGCTCACGTATCGTCGGATCGGCCGAAAGGCGGTTCACGATCTCGATGACGTTGATCTCAAGTGTGAAGGGCAGCAAAAGCGCGATCAACACAGCGACCGCCCGCGAATGCGCAGTGAATATGTCCGATGCGCGATCGACCGTCTGGTCGAACCACGCGTTCATTTTGGCGAGATAATCACTGGGAAGCGTTTCAATCAGCGCTTTGGTCTGACGCACGTCGTTGGCGAGTTCTGGCTTCGCCAGTTCTAGAGCTAAAACTGCGTTACGCACCTTCGCTAGTAGTTCTTCAGGATTAGTGACCCCGTTCTTACTGAGCGAGTCCTTCATGAGATTCTGAAAGATTTTACGTTCACCATCCGCGGTCTTGAGCGCCTCGGACAAATCCTTGAGCCTTACCCGGGTTCGCCAGCCGGGGGCGTTGGCGTCGGCAGCAATAGAGGCGATCTCCGCGACCGTGGTGGTAGCGGCGGTAGCAACAAGATCAGCGGCGGCCTTCACAGGATCGGCAGCGTTGGCGATCGCGGCGGCTGCACTAGCCTGAGCGGCGACCGCATTAGCGAAATCAGCGGCGCCCGTGACTGCCGCATCGTCCGCTTTGGCTGCGGCGTCGCCACGCAAAGTTCTAAGCAACGTCAGATGAATCAGCACCAGTTTGCGCCGAACATAGCGCCAAGCTGTTTCAAATATCCCTTCACTCTTCATGATCTTGTCTACTTTGGCCGAGGGTCCACTCGCCGCGAAACTCATAACAAGCTTGGTAAACTCTTCCCGGTGCACTGTCCCGGCAAGCTTACCATTCCGACTGATCAGGTAGTTACGCAGCACGTAATCAGTAACCGCACGCGCTTCCTTGGGATGCAGGCCATTATCCATAAGCGCGAGGAGGCGGGCGAGCGCGCCCTTTAACACGACGCCGCGCAAGTTAAGCAACGATGCCGTGATGAACTGGGTGATCAAGGTCACCGCCATGCTCAAGACCAGCATCACCACCGCCAGCCCGATCAGCACGTCCAGCGACTTTAGCATTTGCCAGCCCTCCCCAGCCAAAGCTGTCACCAAACTAGATGCGTGTCAATCCGCCGAGCCCTTCCAGCCCTGCGCCACCACATACCATTCGCGGCTTTCCTTTCGGCTGGCAGCAGGCTTGGCGTGGCGCACGGTGATGAAGCCCCGTTTCAGCCGGGCGACCAGCGCGGAATCCGCTCCCCCCGCCAGCACCTTGGCGACGAACGCACCACCGGGCGCGAGCACGGTTTCGGCAAGATCGAGCCCTGCCTCGATTAGGCCCATCGTGCGCAGGTGATCGGTCTGGCGGTGGCCCACCGTGTTGGCGGCCATATCGGAAAGCACGAGGTCCGCCGCGCCCCCCAGCGCGGCCGCCACGCGCGTGGGCGTTTCGTCCGCGCGGATGTCCGCCAGCAGGATCGTCACGCCCGCAAGCGGCTCCATCTCGAGGATGTCCAGCGCAACGACACGCGCGCCCGGACAACGGATGCGCGCGATCTGCGTCCAGCCACCCGGTGCCGCGCCGAGATCGAGGATGCGGTGCGTACCCGCGAGGATGCCGAACTGTTCGTCGAGCTCGATCAGCTTGAACGCCGAGCGCGCACGGTATCCCGCAGCCTTTGCGGCCGCCACATAAGGATCGGCCAATTGCCGCGCGATCCATGCGGCAGAAGCCTGGCTGCGATGGCGCGCGGTCAGCACGCGGGTCTTGGGGCCGCGCGACGCGCCGCCTACGCCCTCGGTTCCCGAGCCGACCGCGCCGCGCCTACCGGACCCCGCGCCGCCCTGGCGGCCTGGCCCCCGGCTAATCGCCATCGCGCGCAATCAGAGTGCGAAGAATGCCCTCGCGGATGCCGCGATCGGCGATGCGCAGGCGCTCGGTGGGAAACGCGGCAAGGATCGATTCGAGGATCGCGCAGCCCGCGACGATCAGATCGGCCCGGTCCGCGCCGATGGTCGGGAGCAAACCACGCTCGGCCGCCGATTTTCCCGCGAGCATCCGGCCGATCTCGCGCATCTCGGGTGCCGGTACGTAGCAGCCGTCCACGATGGCGCGGTCATACGCCGGCAAGCCCATCTGGAGCGCAGCAAGCGTGGTCACCGTCCCCGATGTGCCCAGAAGCTGCGGGACACGCTCACCAAGCATCGGTGCGATGCGCGCGGCGAACTTGGCGAGCGCCCCGCTCACGCGCGTATGGCTGCGCTCGTACGCCTCGAGACGCCCCTCGCGTGTCGGGATGGCCATCGGCTCGGTCTCCGCGAGACTGATCACGCCCCACGGCAAGCTCACCCAGGCGCGCACCTCGGCCTGGCCGCCCGGTCCGGGGCGCACAAGCACGAGTTCGGTCGAGCCACCACCGATATCGAACACGATCGCGTCCGCAACCCGCGGCTCGATCAGCGCCTGGCAGCCGAGTACCGCAAGCCTCGCCTCCTCGGCCGGCGTGATCACGTCGAGCGCGATCCCGGTCTCGTCATAGACGCGCTCGATGAACTTCGCTCCGTTCGCCGCCCGCCTGCACGCCTCTGTGGCGACCGATCGCGCGAGTGTCACCTCGCGCCGCCGGATTTTGCCCGCGCACACGCTGAGCGCGGCGAGCGCGCGGTCCTGCGACGCTTCGGACAGCCGCCCGCTCGCCAGCAGCCCCTCCCCCAGCCGCACGACGCGACTGAAACTATCGACCACATAAAACCCGTCGCGCGCCTGACGCGCGATCAGCAGGCGACAGTTGTTGGTGCCAAGATCGAGCGCGGCATAGGTGCGTCGCTTGGCGCGGGGATCGGCGGCGTCTTCGACGCGCGGAGCGTCGACGGCCGCGAGCGTGTCGCCCGCCAGGCGGTCCATAAGCGTCGTCCCAAATCCACCCGCCGGGGTGGTCCCCGACGCGCGCTCCCGAACGATGTACGCCGGTCTACGCGCCACCGCAACGGTGCTACGTTGACAGTCACGCGCATGGCTCCTAGCTGCCCCATTCGACGATTGCCCTGTCGTCTAATGGTAAGACAGCGGATTCTGACTCCGCCAATCGTGGTTCGAGTCCACGCGGGGCATCCAGTCCGATTGCCTCTTGCCAAGCGCGTGCGAGCGGCCGACACCTCCTCGGCTCAAAAAATAAAGAACTCCTGGGAGATTGTTTATGCCGCGTATCGCAGCCCTAGCTGCCGTCACACTCGCGCTCGCCGCCCCGGTCGCGCACGCCACCAGTTACTCCGCGCTATACACCTTCGGTGACAGCCTCGTGGATTCGGGCAACGTCCAGGCGCTCGCGCTCAGCGCGGGCCTCGCCGATCCCACGCCCGCCACGGTGGGCTATCATGACGGCCGCTTCTCCAACGGGAACAACGCCGCCGATTATCTCAGCCTCGGCCTGCTCGGGCACGTCACCAACGGCGTCCTGCGCGGCGGCACCGATTTCGCGTTCGGCGGCGCGCTCGCCGCGACCAATGCGGATTTGATTCCCGATCTCGCGGCCCAGACCGGCTATTTTGCCGCGTTCACTGGTGGCCACGCCGATCCCGATGCACTCTACTTCATCAACGCGGGTGGCAACGATGCCTTCGCGGTCGCGCGCAGCGTTGCAGGCGCGCCGAGCGCAGCCGACAGCGCTGCCGCGATCGCGGCGACCGTCCAGGCGCTCGTGGGACTGGGCGCGCGCCACTTGCTGGTCGATAATGTCGTGGATGTGGGCGCCACTCCGTATCTGAGCGCGTTTGGCCTCCAGTCGCAGGGGGATGCTGCGTCGCTGGCCATCGACCACGCGCTCACTTCGGCACTCGCCGGGCTGTTGCTCCCCGTTGGCACCGATGTGCGTCAGTTCAACGCCTATGCGCTCGGCAAGCGGCTCGGTGCCGATCCCGCGAGCTTCGGTCTCCCGGGTCTCAACAGCACGCTGCCTTGCATCTATGCCGGGGCGGCGCCCGCCTGCACCGGCTATCAATATTTCGACGCGGTCCACCCGACCGACGCGGTCTATGCGGTCTTTGGCCGCGGGCTGTTGAGCACCGTGCCCGAGCCCGGAACGCTGGCGCTATTCGGGCTGGGCGCGCTGGCGCTGGCGCGCGGGCGTCGGCGGATCGTTGCGGTCCGCCCCAGATTAGGGTAATCCTCGGCCACATACGAAGCGGATGCACCAAGGGGGAAACCGTCATGAAACACGCGATCGCGCTTGCCACCGTCGCCCTCCTCACGGCGGCACCCGCTTCGGCCAAGGTCTTCAGCCAGCTTGTCGTCTTCGGGGACAGCCTGTCCGATACCGGCAACGCGCACATCGGCGCGCTCGCCCTGGGCCTCGGCGATCCCACGCCGGCATCGGTGGGCTATTACAATGGTCGCTTCTCGAACGGGCCGGAGTATATCGATTATCTGCACCAGGCACTTGTCGGCGGCCCCAGCTATCCGGTCGCCCCCGCGCTGTTCGGCCTGCCGGGGCCACATGGCACCAACTATGCGGTCGGCGGCGCGCGCGCGGTCACCAATGCTGACCCTAGCCTCGATCTGCCCGCGCAGGTCGGCATCTTCGCTTCACAGCCCGGCTCGCTGCCGCTCGATCCGAACGCGCTCTATGTGATCAACTTCGGCAGCAACGACGTGCGCGCGCAAATCCAGATGACCGCCGACGCGCCGAGCACGGCAGACGCGATCAGCAATATCCTTGGCCTCGCGGGGAATCTGTACTTGGGCGGGGCCCACCACGTGCTGCTTTACAACGTCGGCGATCTCGGTTCCGAGCCCGTGTTTTCGTCGGTCGGGGCTGCTGTCGCCGCGCGCAATGCGAGCGTTGCCTTCGATGCCGCGCTCGCTTCTGCAATCCCAGGTCTGGCCGCCACGGGCACCTACACACTCGCAGCCGGCGTAACCTTTACCTTCGTCGATACATTGGCTTTCGGCGACGCGCTGCGCGCCGATCCGGCCAAGTTCGGGCTGCCCTCCACGCTCGACTACACCACGCCCTGCTTCGCGGTGCCCTCGGCGCTGCCGTCGTGCAGTGGCTATGCGTTCGCGGACGCGATTCACCCGACGTCGGCGCTCCACCAGGCGCTTGCCGAGGAAACACTCGATGCGCTCGGCGTGCCCGAGCCCGCCGTGTTCGCGCTGTTCGGCCTCGGCGTCGCCTCGCTCGCGCTGCGCCGTCGGGCGCGCGGCTGAGCCTGCTGGCGGCCGAGGGCCTCGCCGCCGAGCGCGGCGGTCGGCTGGTATTCGAGGGGCTGGGCCTGTCGCTCGCGGTCGGCGACTCCGTACTGGTGACCGGCCCAAACGGATCGGGCAAGTCAACGCTGCTGCGCGTACTCGCGGGTCTGCTCGATCCTGTGGCGGGCGCTGTGCGGCGCATCGGCAGGCTCGCCTGGCTGGGGCACGACAACGCCCTCAAGACCGGCGGCACCTTGCGCCGCGAACTCGCCTTCTGGGCGAAGCTGGATGGCGCGTCGGAGGCCGCGCGCGCGGCGGCGGCGGACGCGTTCGATCTGACGCCGTTGCTGGACTTTCCAGTCGCGGTGCTCAGCCACGGCCAGCGCCGCCGCGCCGCGCTCGCGCGCGTTGCGGCGGGCGCGGCCACGGTGTGGCTGCTTGACGAGCCCGAGGCTGGGCTCGATGCACGCTCGGTCACCCAGCTCGAAGCCGCGATCGCGGCGCACCGCGCGCGCGGAGGGGCGGTGATGGTGGCCGCCCATTCCGCGCTCCTCCTGCCCGACGCCGCGCGCCTGCAGATGGGCGCGTAACAGGCGCAGCGTCGCGTGCGCCTGCGAACGTCCGGGCTAGATCGCCCCCATCACCATCCGCCCGTCCTTCACCGTGAACCCCACGCGCCCCTCCACGAGCTCGAGCGCGTCGCGCCCGAACGCTTCGAAGCGCCACCCTTCGAGCACCGCCAGTCCCTCGCGCGCGCCCGCCGCAAGTGCCTCCAGATCCTCGCCGCGCGCCAATAATTTGGGCGCGACCCCGGCCTCCTTCGCGCGCACCTTCAGCATCAGCTTCAGCAGATCGGCCACCAGCGCCGCATCTGTCGACAGGCCCGCCCTCGGCCGATCACGCGCGGGCAACTCGTCCTCGGTGAACGGTCGCGCGCTGGCGATCGCCGCCATCAGCCGCCTGCCGATGTCGTTTGCCGCCCATGTCGCCGAAAGTCCGCGCACCCTTGCCAGCTCCGCCTGCGCGCGCGGCGGGTGCGCGGCGATATCGGCGAGCGTTTCGTCCTTGGCGATACGCCCGCGCGGGACATCCTTGTCCTGCGCCTCCAGTTCGCGCCACCTCGCGAGCGCGCGCAGCCGCCCGAGCACGGTCGGATTGCGTGATGGAGCCTTCACCCGCTGCCACGCCTGATCGGGATCGTTCGCGTAGGTCGCGGGATCGCCAAGCCGTTCCATCTCGGCGTCGAGCCAACCGCCGCGCCCGTTCTTGCGCAGTCGCTCGAGCATCTTGGGGAACAGTGTCACCAGATGTGTCACATCGCCAACCGCATAATCGAGCTGGCGCGTATCGAGCGGCCGCCGCGCCCAGTCGGTAAAGCGCGCGCCCTTGTCGATCGTCACGCCGAGCATGGTCTCGACGAGGCCGGTGTAGCCGATCTGCTCTCCCATCCCCAGAGCCATCGCGGCGATCTGCGTATCGAACAGCGGGAAGGGCGTCTTGCCGGTGAGGTTATAGACAATCTCGAGATCCTGCCCGCCCGCGTGGAAGACCTTGAGCACATCGGGTTCGTCGACCATCAGATCGAGCAGCGGCCCAAGGTCCAGCCCCGCCGCCTTGGGATCGATACACGCCGCTTCGTCCGCCGACGCGACCTGTACGAGGCACAGATCGGGCCAGAACGTGTTTTCGCGCATGAACTCGGTGTCGACCGCAACATAGGGCGCGGTGGCCCAGCGTCGGCAAAGGTCGGCAAGCGTGGCGGTCGTCGTGACCAGCGGATGAATGATCATTGCCGCCACCCTAGGCCGCGCGCCGCCTTCGGGCAAAGCCCCGGCTTGTCGCCCGCGCAGCCGTGTGCGAAGCGCCGCCAGCGCACAATCGCCTTGGGGACTTCACCGGTGCTATCGCTCCTCCGCCGCGTGAAGGCCGATCTCGAACTTCCAGCCGCCGCCCGCCACGCGCGCATTGCCGATCGGGGGCCACTGGCTGCGGATCCCGGCCCCGAAGCCGCGATCGCGGCGGGCCTGGCATGGCTCGGCAGGGCGCAGGACCATAGCGCGAGCCACGATGGCGGCTTCGCCCGCGACTACGATGTCACGCGCGGCTGGTCGGCCAGCTATCCCGAGACGTCGGGCTACATCGTCCCCACAATGATCGACGCCGCACGCGAGGACGGCCGCGCGGACTTCGAAATGCGCGCGCGCGCATGTCTCGAATGGCTGGTTTCGATCCAGTTTCCGGATGGCGGCTTCCAGGGCGGTCGCATCGATCAGACGCCCAAAGTGCCCGTGACGTTCAACACGGGGCAAATCCTGCTCGGTCTCGCGGCGGGAGTGATGCACCTCGACCGCGAACGCTATCTACAGCCGATGCGGCGCGCCGCCGCATGGCTGCGCGATAGCCTCGATGCCGATGGCTGCTGGCGCAAATACCCCACGCCGTTCGCGCAACCGGGCGAAAAAGCCTATGAAACGCACGTAAGCTGGGGCCTGTTCGAAGCCGAGCGCGTCGCGCCGGGCGAAGGCTTCGCCGATGCGGGCTACCGTCAGGTTACCTGGGCACTCGGCAAGCAGCAGGCCAATGCCTGGTTCGCATCCAACGATCTTACCAACCCGCCGGCCCCGCTCACGCACACGATCGGCTATGTGCTGCGCGGGGTGGTCGAGGCGTGGCTGCTTTCGGGCGATCCGGTACACCGCGATGCCGCGCTGCGCACCGCGCGTGCGATCGCTCCGATCGTCGAGCCCGATGGTCGTCTCGCGGGTCGGCTCGATGCGCAGTGGCGCGCGGCGGTGCCGTGGGTGTGCCTGACCGGCAGCGTCCAGATCGCGCACAGCCTCTTCCTGCTCGCGCCTCATGCACCCGAACTTGTGCAGCCGGCGCGCCGCCTCAATAGCTATGTCCGCCGCACGATCCTGATCGATGGCACCGAAGATCGGCGTGGCGGCGTCAAGGGCAGCCATCCGATCGATGGCGAATACGGCCGCTGGCAGTATCTGAACTGGGCGGCCAAGTTCATGATCGACGCGCAGCGCGCCGAACTCGCCTGCATGGCTACCGCCGCCGCATGAGCACAGCCGTGCGGCCTTGGGCGATCGTCTCGGGCGCGGCGGTCAATGGGCTCGGCGTCACGCGCAGTCTTGGCGCGATGGGCGTACGCGTCGCGGTGATCGACAGCAGCGAGGGGCCCGCCTTCAGCAGCCGGTATGCGCGCCACAAGCTCCGCGTGCCGCACGATCGCGGCAGCATGGCCTATGTCGATGCGATCGCCGCGCTGGGGCGCAGGCTCGGCGATCGGCCGATTCTGATCCTGACGCAGGAGGCGACCGTACTGCCAGTTGCGCAACGCCGCGACGAACTCGCGGCCGTCCTGCGCCAGACGATGCCCGACGCCGATCTCGCCGCGATGCTGATCAGCAAGGAGCGCACGCAGGAGCGCGCCGAGGCGATCGGCTTCCCGGTGCCGCGCACCGTGCGCCTCACGGGCCCGCACGAGTTAGGAGTCGCAAGCGCGTTGACGTTCCCAGTCGTCCTCAAGCCCGCCGCAAAATCGGAAGCGTGGGAACGCACAAACAAGAAGGCCTACCGCTTCGAGAGCTTCGACGATCTGTGCAAAACCTATGCGCTGATCGGAGCGGACGGCACCTCGGTTGTCGTCCAGGAATGGATCGAGGGGACCGACGCGGACATTTATTTCACGCTCGTCCACCGCGACGAAAGCGGACGAACGATTGCCCATTTTTCCGGCCGCAAGCTGCGCCAATGGCCACCTGCCGTCGGCGGCACCGCGAGTTGCGCGCCGGTTTCCCCCGAGATTGGCACCGAACTCGCCGCATTGACCACGCGCTTCTTCGACGCGGTCGGCTGCATCGGCCTCGCCAGCATCGAGTATAAGCGCGATCGGCGCGACGGCCGCTTCGTCATGGTCGAACCCACCGTCGGCCGCACCGATTACCAGGAGGAAGTCGCCACGCTGAACGGCGTGAACATCGCCTATGCCGCATATGCCACGCTTGTGGGCTTGCCGGTGCCGGTGCCGGTGCAGACACGGCCGCGTATCTGGCGCGACGCGATCGCCGACGCGCGCTCGGCGGAAGCGCAGCCAGGGCTTGCGCTCCCACCCGCATGTGCGCGCTGGCCGCGTGTCGATACGATCGCACGCGTGTCCGATCCCGCGCCATGGGCAGCCGCAATCGCCGCACGCATCCGCGCGCGCATTTCGGGTTCGAGCGAGCGTTAGCGGCAAGGGCAAGCGGAGACCGGCGAGATCACCTTGCGCTACGGCTGTTGGCACCGAACCCCAAGGCGATCGAACGACACCAGCGTGGCTCCCCGGGTAGGATTCGAACCTACGACCATTCGATTAACAGTCGAATGCTCTACCGCTGAGCTACCGAGGAATAGCGCAAGTCACGGTCCATAACCGCCGCGCCTGCCCGCGCCAACCCCCCGCGTTGCGGGCGGCCGCGTCCGCCGCCATATCGATACCGATGGCGAATATCCAAATCCGCACCGGCTTGGCCGAGCCCGAATCCGCCGGCCCCTTCATCCCCCACCGCCCCGATCGCCCCGCCAAGAGCGAAGGCGGGCGGCCGTTCGTGCTCGCAACCGAATATACGCCGAGCGGCGACCAGCCGGGTGCGATCGCCGAGCTGATCGCGCAAACGCAAGCGGGCGAGCGTGATCAGGTGCTGCTGGGGGTAACCGGTTCGGGCAAGACCTTCACGGTCGCCAAGGTGATCGAAGCGGTGCAGCGCCCTGCCCTCGTTCTGGCGCCGAACAAGATCCTGGCGGCGCAGTTGTACGGCGAATTCAAGGGCTTCTTCCCGCAGAACGCAGTCGAATATTTCGTCAGCTATTATGATTATTATCAGCCCGAAGCCTATGTCCCCCGCAGCGATACCTATATCGAGAAGGAATCGTCCGTAAACGAGGCGATCGACCGGATGCGCCACTCGGCGACCCGCTCGCTACTCGAACGCGACGATGTGATCATCGTGGCTTCGGTTTCGTGCTTGTACGGCATCGGCTCGGTCGAGACCTATTCAGCTATGACGTTTTCGCTCAAAAAAGGCCAGACGGTCGATGCGCGCGAACTCATCCGCAAGCTGGTCGCGCTGCAATACAAGCGCAACGATGCTGGCTTCGCGCGCGGAAGTTTCCGCGTGCGCGGCGATTCGCTCGAAGTCTTTCCGTCGCACTATGAAGACAGCGCCTGGCGCATCGGTTTCTTCGGCGACGAGATCGAATCGATCTCCGAATTCGATCCGCTGACCGGCGCAGTCTCAGCCAAACTCGATTACATCAAGGTCTACGCGAACAGCCACTATGTCACGCCGGGCCCCACGCTCAAGCAGGCGTCCGAGGCGATCAAGCATGAACTTGGAGAACGGCTGAAGGAGTTGAACGCCGAGGGCAAGCTGATCGAAGCCCAGCGCCTCGAACAACGCACCAATTTCGATCTGGAAATGATCGCTGCTACTGGCTCCTGCGCGGGCATCGAGAACTACAGCCGCTTCCTCACCGGCCGCATCCCCGGCGAACCACCCCCCACGCTCTTCGAATACCTCCCCGATAACGCACTGCTCTTCGTCGACGAGTCCCACGTCACCGTGCCCCAGATCGGCGGCATGAGCCGAGGGGATCACCGCCGTAAGATCACGCTCGCCGAATATGGTTTCCGGCTGCCGAGCTGCATCGATAACCGCCCCCTCAAGTTCGAGGAGTGGGAGGCGATGCGGCCGCCCACCGTCTTCGTCTCCGCGACGCCGGGCCCGTGGGAGATCGGCAAGACCGGCGGCGTCTTTGTCGAGCAGGTGATCCGCCCTACTGGCCTCATCGATCCGCCCGTCGAAGTCCGGCCGGTCGAGGCGCAGGTGGAGGACTGCATCAACGAGGCGCGCCTCACCGCAAAGCTCGGCTACCGCACGCTGGTGACAACGCTCACCAAGCGTATGGCCGAGGATCTGACCGAATATATGCACGAGGCGGGGCTTCGCGTGCGCTACATGCACTCCGACGTCGAGACGCTGGAGCGCATCGAGCTGATCCGCGATCTGCGCCTGGGGGTGTATGACGTGCTCGTGGGCATCAACCTGTTGCGCGAGGGGCTCGATATCCCCGAATGCGGGCTGGTGACGATCCTTGATGCTGACAAGGAGGGGTTCCTGCGCTCCGAAACGAGCCTCGTGCAGACGATCGGCCGCGCGGCGCGCAATGTGGACGGGCGCGTGATCCTGTACGCCGATCGCATCACCGGCTCGATGGAACGCGCGATGGCGGAGACGGGGCGGCGGCGCGATCGCCAAATGGCCTACAACACCGCCCACGGCATCACGCCCGCCAGCATCAAGAACAACATCTCGGACGTGCTCTCGCATCTCTCGAACCGCGACAGTGTGGTGGTGGACACGGGCGACGAGGACGCGCCCAATCTCGTCGGCCACAATCTGCGCGCCTATATTGCAGACTTGGAAGAACGCATGCGCACCGCAGCCGCCGATCTCGAGTTCGAGGAGGCGGGCCGGTTGCGGGACGAAATCCGGCGGCTGGAGCAGGACGATCTGGGCATCCCGATGACACCCATCCAGAAGATCGCGGGACGCGCGATGGGCGGCAAGCCGGGGACGCGGACCACGCGGGGAATGAATCAGGCGAAGGCGAAGGCCGGCAAGCGCTCGGGGGGACGCCGGTAGATATCCACCGGAAGCAAATGCGTCCCCGCGATCATCGCCCGCGCAAGCCAGCGCGTCGGCTTGCGCAAAAGGTGGCGGCGCGTGCGCGGGTGCCCTAACTGGAACCGATGCGTGCCGCCTTCACCAAAATGCACGGTCTGGGTAATGATTTCGCGGTGTTCGATACGCGTGGTCATCCGCTTGCGATCGATCCGACGCTCGCCGCCCGGCTTGCGGACCGCAATACCGGGATCGGCTGCGACCAACTGATTTCGATCGAGCCGCCACGCAACGGCGGCGACGTGTTCATGCGCATCTGGAATGCCGATGGCGGCGAGGTCCAGGCGTGCGGGAACGCCACGCGCTGCGTCGCCGCGCTGCTGGGTGGCCACGCGCGGATCGAGACATACGCGGGTGAATTGACGGTACATCCCGCCGCCAGCGGCTTTACCGTCGATCTGGGCGCGCCGCGCTTCGGCTGGGACGAGGTGCCGCTTGCCTACCCGCTCGATACCGCCGACCTGCCGCTGGCGTGGGACGGGCTGGAGCGGCCTTCGGCGCTGAGCGTCGGCAATCCGCACATCGTATTTTTCGTCGAGGACGCGGACACGGTCGCGCTCGGCGAAATCGGTCCGCGCATCGAGCATGATCCGCTGTTTCCCGAAGGCGTGAACGTGGGGGTCGCCGAGCTGATCGCGCCCAATCGGCTCAGCCTGCGCGTCTGGGAGCGCGGCGCGGGGCTGACGCGGGCGTGCGGCACCGGAGCGGCGGCGGCGGCGGTCGCTGCGCACCGGCGCGGGCTGACGAGCCGCCGCGTCGAGGTGGATCAAGCCGGCGGCAGCCTCAAGATCGATTGGCGCACCGACGGGCATGTACTGATGACCGGCCCGGCGGCGGTGAGCTTCACGGGCGAGGTCGATCTGGCGGCCTACGCCTGAGCCTGGCGATCAGCCCGGCGGCGGCGGGGTGACGGGCATGCCGTGATCGGACGGCTTGGGCTCGTCTTCCATATACTTGCTGATCACCGCATACTGGCTCGCCATGAAACCGGCAGTCAGCACGACAACCCCCCACACGTCGTAAGTGACCCATGTGTGTTCGCTGAAGCTGCGCCACATGATCTCGTTCAGCACGCCCATGAATGCGAAGAACAAACCGAAATTACGGCTGATCTTGAGCCAGCCAACATGCGCCATCGGCGGAAAGCCCGGGCCGAGAATGATCTTGAGCAACGGCTTGTCGATCAGCGCGCCGATCAGCAGCGCGGTGGCGTACATTGCATAGACGATCGTGGGTTTGATCTTGATGAAATGTGGATCATCTAGAATGATCGTCGCCCCACCGAACAGAACGACCATGCCACTGGTGATGATCAGCGCCGCCGAAATCTTGCGCGTCAGCGAAAGGCTGATGATTACTGCGATTACGCTCGCCACCATCGTCGCCTCGGTGGCGAAGTAGATCGCGCGAGCCTTGGCGATCGGCAGCAAGCTCCAATGGGCAAGCAGCCCCATGTGCGCCAGATTGTAGGTGGCGAAGAAGATCACGAGCGGACCGAAATCGATCGCGAGGCGCGGAATCGGGGGCAGGCTACGGTCGGGCGGCAAGGACACGCGGGTCTCCGGTGGTGGTGCGGCGTCGCTTAGCCGGATAATCCGGTGAGCGCACGCGCGAAGGCGTCTGGATCGAACGGTCGCAGATCGTCGATAGTTTCGCCAACTCCGACCGCGTGAATCGGGAGGCCGAATTTCTCCGCCGCCGCCACCAGCACGCCGCCGCGCGCGGTGCCATCGAGCTTGGTCATCACCAGCCCCGTCACCCCGGCCACATCGCGGAACACCTCGATCTGGTTGAGCGCATTCTGCCCGGTGGTTGCGTCGAGCACGAGCACCACGTCCGATGGCGCGGCCTGCCGCTGCTTCTTGAGTACGCGGTTGATCTTGGCCAGTTCGTCCATCAGGCCGGACTTGTTCTGCAGGCGACCGGCAGTGTCGATGATCAGCGCGTCGCTACCCGCGCTTATGGCCTGCGTCAGCGCCTCATACGCCACCCCGGCCGAATCCGCGCCTTCGCCGCCCGCGATGACCGGCGCGCCGATGCGGCCTCCCCAGATGCGGAGTTGCTCGATCGCGGCCGCACGAAACGTGTCCCCGGCAGCAAGCATCACGCGGTAGTCCTGCTCCTGGAACAGGTGCGCGAGCTTGGCGATGGTGGTGGTCTTGCCCGAACCGTTGACGCCAACCGCGAGGATGACCTGCGGGCGGGGGAAGGCGGTGATCTCGAGCGGGCGCGCGACCTTGCGCAGAATGTCCGCGATCTCGCGCGCGGCGATCTCGCGCACTTCGGTGTCAGTAACGCTGGTGGCGTAGCGTTCGGCGCCGAGCTTGCCCGCGATGCGCGCCGCGACTGCAGGCCCCAGATCGGCGGCGATCAGCGCATCCTCGATCTCGGCCAGCATCGCATCATCGAGCGGACGCCGTCCGACGATCGCGCCCAGCCCGCCGGTCAGCTTGTCCGATGAGCGGGCGAGTCCGCCGCGCAGGCGCGCGATCCACGTTGGCCGTTCAAGCGCCATCAGTTGCGGCGCACGCGCACGATGATCGTTGCCGAGAGCGCGAGCAGGATGATCGCTGACGCCTCGAACACGATGTTCTGCGGTGCCATCTCCTTGCCCTGCAACACGATCAGCCGCGCAAGCGCGGTGATCGCGATGAAGATCGGGTAGGCAAACGGCGAGCCGCGCCCGGTGTAGAACACCGCGACCATGCCGATCACTTCGGTATACAAAAACAACTGGAGGATGTCGGCCAGCGTGACCGTGCGCGCGCCGAAAACGCGCGCGAGTTCGAGCCCGACCGCGCCGAGCGTCAGCAGCGTGATCGTAATGAGCAGAAGGCGTTCGACCAGATGGAACGCCCGCTCCGCAACCACGCGCTCGACCGGATCGATCGCGGGCAACGGTTGGGGATCGACCGACGCAGGATCGGGGCTGTTGGCGGAATCGTTCATCGTCGATCCCGCCTAGCAGCCGGAAACGCGCCCGCCCAGTCGCTTCACGCGGCTTTCAGAACCTCAACGATCTTGGCCTGTGCGGCCGCCTCGTCGATATTCTCCATCGCGGCAAGTTCGCGCGCGAGGCGACCGATCGCAGCTTCGAAAATCTGCCGTTCCGAATAGCTCTGCTCGGGCTGGTCCTCGGCGCGGTGGAGATCGCGCACCACTTCCGCGATGCTGACCAGATCGCCCGAGTTGATCTTCGCCTCATATTCCTGCGCGCGCCTGGACCACATCGTGCGCTTTACGCGCGGCTTGCCCTTCAGCGTGACCATCGCATCGTCGAGTGTCTTCTGGCTGGAAAGTTTGCGCATCCCCACGCTCTCGGCCTTATTGGTCGGCACGCGCAGCGTCATGCGCTCCTTGTCGAAACGTAGCACGTACAACTCAAGGCTCGCCCCCGCGATTTCGGACTGTTGAAGTTCCATGATCCGCCCAAGTCCGTGCTTGGGATAGACCACATAGTCGCCCACCGTGAAGTTCAAAGCTTTAGCTGCCATGCAGAGGGATCCTTCCGAGATGCGAAGACGCGGCGCGGGACAACTGGCCCGGCACTCGCGCGCGCGAGGTGCATATAAGGCAGAGGGTCCATGAAACCCTCATGCGATAATGGTAGACTAGCACATCTTGAGTGAAAATGCATCCAAAAAATGTAACAATTGGATTCGTCTCCTCTGCGCCTTTGCGGTCAGCGCGCACTGGCCTATCGTCAACCGCAATGACCCGCTTCACCGTCAACGATCTGCCTGTTCACTATCGGCTGCCGCCCGAAACCCCGCTGCTGTGGGCACTGCGCGACGCGTCCAACCTCACGGGCACGAAATATGGCTGCGGCGCAGGCCTTTGCGGCGCGTGCACCCTGCATATCGACGGAGTGGCGCGACGATCGTGCCAGGTAACGATCGGCTCGATCGAGGGCAGTTTCGTCACCACCATCGAAGGCCTGTCGCCCGAACGCGACGATCCGACGCAGGCCGCATGGATCGTCGAACAGGTGCCGCAGTGCGGCTATTGCCAATCGGGCATGATCATGGCGGCGGCGGCGCTTCTGAAAGCCAACGCCGCGCCTTCCAATGACGAGATCGATGCGGCCATGACCAACCTGTGTCGCTGCGGCACCTATCCGCGCATCCGCCGCGCGATCGCGCGTGCGGTCGAGGCGAAGCGGGCGGGTGTGGCGCTCGATGCCGATGCCGCTCCCGGCACCAGCGCGGGGACTGCTGCGCAAGACACGCCGTCACTGCGCAGCTAGGCGCGCACGCCCGGCCTGCACGATTTCGCTCGGCGTAGTGCGCGCATTTCCAGCATCACACCGTCCGCCAAGTTATCCACAGCTATGCGCCGAACAACCGCTTGGCGTGAAACCAACGCGCCCCATCTCGCGTCTTATGTCAGTCACCGCTGTTTGTGAGGATGAGATCATGGCTGCGCTTCGCTCCATCCCCCGCGCCGCCCAGACGCGACCCACGCCATCAGGCACCTTCATGCCGAGCTATTGGGCGGACCGCGCCAACATCTGCCCTGCGTGTGCGCGCTCGAATTGGCTGGTCGGACGCCACAGCGCCGAGTGCGGCTTCTGCGGCACCGCACTGCCGATCGCAGGCACGCTCTCGCATCAGATGGTGCTCGAACAACAAGCTGCCTGAACGGCTCCGGCGCTTGTCGTTTGGCTAACACGCCGATGGGCTCATGCGGCGGGTTTGCGGAACCGATAGACGAACTGGTCCGTGTGTCCGCGAATCGAGGGATCGAAGACAGTCGCGGTGTGCGGATCGGCGGAATTGGCAACCGCCCCGCTCTCGCCATCGAACACGAAACCCGCAGCCGTCACCTCCGCCTTTACGATCGCCGGATCGATGCGGTGCAGCGTCCCCGTATCGCGCACCCCCGAACCCGCCGCCGCCGCATGATCGAGCACGATGTAAACCCCACCGGGCTTGAGCTGCGCGAACATCGCCTTGTTGACGCGCTCCACCGTTCCCTGAGGAGCGTTGTGCAGATCGTGATAATTCTGCGCGGTCCACACCACGTCGAGCAGTTCGGGCGGGGAGGCCTGTGCGCTCCAGGCAAGGACTTTCACATTGCCATATCCCGGTGCGGCCGCGATCGCCTGCATCGCGCTCAGTCCCTCGGGATGCAATGCCACATAGGTCGCGGGCACCAGCGCATAGACCGTGCCGCTGGGCCCCACCGCGCCCGCGAACACGCGCGTGAAGTACCCACCGCCGGGAATCAGATCGGCAACCTTCGATCCGGGCCTGATGCCAGCGAACGCGATCATGGCTGCGGGTTTGCGCACAGCATCGCGCGTGATGTCCTCGGCGGGCCGCGTTGGCGTCTGCGCCATGCTCGCGGTTGCGGTCAGCACTGCGACAATGGCAAAAGCTGTACGTATCATGATCGTCCTCCAGGGCGCGGCGCGCGCGACCTCATAGCAAGGTTCGCGCACGAGCGACACTATGGCGCGCAACGAAACCAGCGCTAAATACCGACTTTCCTTCGTCGCAAGCGCGCTCGCCACGTCGAACCCTGTGCGCTCAAGCCGCCGCGAGCATTCCGTGCCGCCGCAAGGAGTGGCGCAACTGATCGTAGGTGAGACCAAGCGCTGCCGCTGTCGCGCGCTGGTTGTGGCGATGGTGGATCAGCGCACGCCCGAGCAGATCGCGCTCGTAGGCGGAAACCGAATCGCGGAAATTGCCGGGTTCGGCCGACACAGGCTCGGCGGGTACTGGCACGTCCGCTTCGGGAGCAAGTCCCGGTCGCCACGGCGAAGCGAACGGATCGAGCTGGATCGCGCCGACGGGCTGCGCGGGGTCCGCCCAGCGATACACCGCCCGCTCCACCACGTTCCTGAGTTCGCGGATATTGCCCGGCCAGCGGTGGCGGACCATCGTCGCGCTCACCTCGAGCGCGAACCCCGGAAAGCTCTCCCAGCCGAGTTCGGCCGCCATCTTGCGCCCGAAATATTCGGCCAGCCCCAGGATATCCTCGCCGCGCGCGCGCAGTGGCGGCAGCGTGATCACCTCAAAGCTCAGCCGATCGAGTAAATCGGCGCGAAAGGCTCCGGCTTCTACACATTTGGGCAGGTCAACATTTGTCGCGCCCACCAGACGCACATCGACATGGATGGGCTTGTTCGAACCGATGCGCGTCAGTTCGCCATATTCGACCACGCGCAGCAGCCGATCCTGCGCGGGTTTGGCGAGCGTGCCGATTTCATCGAGGAACAGCGTGCCGCCATGCGCCTCCTCGAACCGGCCGACCCGCGTGCGCGATGCACCGGTGAAGCTCCCCGCCTCGTGCCCGAACAGTTCTGCATCGACCAGATTCTCGGGCAGCGCCGCGCAGTTCATCGTAACGAGCGGCCCGTCCCAGCGCGGCGAGGCGCGGTGCAAGCGCTCGGCGATCAGTTCCTTGCCGGTACCACGCTCGCCAATCACCAGCACCGGGCGATCGAGCGCAGCGGCGGCTTCGGCGCGATCGATCGCATCGAGGAACACGACCGATTGGCCGACAAGTTGCGCGGGGGTCACCATCGGCGGGCGGGTTAGCGGTTTTTCCTACGGGTTGGCAATTTCCGCAGGCGCACACGACGCCCACCCTCCCGCCAACCTTGCAATTCCGCCATTTCGAAACTTGGCACGCGCTTTGCATCGCATGGGACGTAGGCAGGGATCGTCCCCGCCTCTCGGAAGGAAAGGAACCCGCCATGCTCTCCAATCTGCGCCACGGAATGTTCGCCGCCGCTGCGGTCCTCATCAACGTGCTTTTCATCACTGCCATCGCCAGCCCGGCGTTGAGCACCCCGCTCGCCTGACACCCAAACGTCCAAGGAAACCAACCCATGAACATCTTCTCGCGCACCCGTGATATCATCGCGGCAAACGTCAACGACATGCTGGACCGCGCTGAGGATCCCAACAAGACCATCCGGCTCATCATCAACGAGATGAACGAGACGCTGATGGAGGTCCGTGCGTCGGCCGCGCGTGCCATCGCCGATCAGAAGGAACTCCGCCGCGCCAACGAAAAGCTCGCTGCCGCACAAGCCAACTGGGCGGAGAAGGCCGAACTGGCGATGAGCAAGGGCCGCGAAGACCTCGCCAAGGCGGCGCTGATCGAGAAGGCCAAGATGGGCCAGCTCGGGCAGGCCACCGCGCAGGAAGTCGGCACGATCGACAACGCGCTCAAGGGCTATGAGGCGGACATCGCCAAGCTCGAATCAAAGCTCCGCGAGGCGCGCAGCCGCCAGGGTTCGCTGATCGCGCGCCTGGAGACCGCCGAGAACCGCGGCCGCCTGCGTCGCATGACGAGCGGTCCCAAGATCGACGACGCGTTCGCGCGCTTCGAGCTTCTGGAACGTCACGTCGACATCGCCGAAGGCCATGTCGAGGCGCTCGAACTCGGCCGCACGCGCAGCCTCGAAGAGGAAATCTCCGATCTGCGCACCAATGAAGCGGTTGACGCCGAGTTCGCAGCACTCAAGCAGCGCATGAGCGCGAAAGCGGAGGCATAAGATGGGCGACACATTGGTCCCGATCGCCATCTGCGCGATCCTGTTCATCGGCCTGCCGTGGCTGTTCCTCCACTACACAACGCAGTGGAAGCGCGCGCGCGGTATCTCGATCGAGGACGAGAAACTGCTCGACGATCTGCACGAGACCGCGCGTCGGCTCGACGAACGGCTGCAGAGCATCGAGCGGATCATGACTGCCGAAAACCCCCGCTGGCGCGAGGTCACCTACGCGCCCGAATCTCCCCTCCAATCGAGGCATTAGCCATGGAAAGCCGTACCAAATTCTACCGCGACAAGGTCAACGCCAAATGGATGGGCGTGTGCGCGGGACTCGCCGACTACCTCGGCGTCGATGTGACCTGGGTCCGTGTCGGTTTCGTCATGGGCACGCTGTTCGGCGGCGGCTTCCCGCTCCCGCTCTACTTCGTGATCGTGTGGTGCACCGACAACAAGCCGATCGCCCAGTATCATGATGACGCGGAACGCGCGAAATTCTGGTCCGACGTCCGCGTCGCCCCGCAGCGCTCCGTCCGCGATGTCCATAGCCGCTTCCGCGATCTCGACCGCCGCCTGCGCGACATCGAGGCCCATGCGGTCAGCAGCAACACCCGCTTGGCCGCCGAAATCGACAGCCTGCGCTAAACACAGCGCGCCGCCCCAACAGGGAGTGAACCACCGTGCCGACCGCCACCGCCTCTGCCCCGGACGCCACCGATCCCGATACCGACGGCGATACCGCAACGATCAAGAATTCGGACGGATCGATCACGATCACGTCGGCCAGCCACGGCCACGGCCACAACGGTGCCAGTGGCACCACTGTGGCGGACGAGGACGGGATGCCGCTGTTCGACCACCAGGGGATGCACGGTTCGCACACGTTCCTCTGGTTCATCGCGCTCTTCGTGATCGCAGGCCTCATCCGCACCTGGATCCGCGCTCGCCACGGCGACACGCGCACCTGGCGCGAACGCAAGGCGGACATACGCGCCGGACGAACTGCGCTTAACCCCGCCGCCACCCGCGAGAACGAGGCATTGGCCGAGGAGAACGCCCGGCTGAAAGCGCTCGCGACCCGGCTAGAAGAGCGGGTGGCCGTGCTCGAACGCATCGTCACCGATCCCGCCAAGCGCGTGTCCGACGAGATCGACGCGCTGCGCTGAGCCCCATGCCCAAGGAGACCGATCATGGACCCCGCGGAAATGTTCATCGTCCCCAATCTTCCCTGGATCATCGGCGGCGGCATGAGCCTCGGCGCACTCGCAATCGGCGGGTGGGTTTTCACCACCTGGCTGCGGGTGCGCCACGGCTACCCGCTCGAGAACAGCTGGGGCAAGGCGATGCACCCCACCAAGACACCTGAAGCCGAACGCATGGTTGCCACGCTCGCCGAAGAGAACTGCCACCTGCGCACCGAACTGGGCGAGATGAAGAACCGCGTCGCGGTGCTCGAACGCATCGCCACCGATCCCGGCGCGCGGCTCGACCGCGAAATCGCCAGTCTCCACACCAACCTCAACTAGGAGCCAATCCCATGAACTCAGGCCACATTTTCGCCCTGCTGGGCATATCAATCCCGATCATCGCGATCCTGTCAGGACCGCTGATGCGCTGGATCAAGCTCAAGGAGCGAGCACTTGAACTCGCCGCGACGACTGCGGGCGAACAGGCGGCACAATATGCTGCGAAGATCGAACGGCTCGAAGCGCGCGTCGCTGTTCTGGAGCGCATCGCCACCGATCCCGGCCACGCACTCGCTGGCGAGATCGAGAAGCTACGCCTGGCACCGCTCAACTAGGCCACGTCGGTCGAAACGCAGCCGTCGTTCGTCGAAAGTCGCGCGACGGGCGCGCTCCGACCGAACCAACCCCCGCTTTCCCGGATTGGACCCGCGCCGTGAACCAGTATGAGATGATCGTCCTGATCGTGATCACCGCGATCCTTGCGCGCGTAGTGCGCGACCGGATGCGCCTGCGCGCGGCTGTACCACCCGTGGTGCCACCCGAAACCGATGCATTGATCGCCGAAGTCGCCCGGCTGCGCGAGCGTGTCGAGGTCCTCGAGCGCATCGCCACCGATCCCACCCGCCGCCTGGGCGAGAAAATCGAAAGCCTGAGGAGCCGCGACCATGCCGCCCTTCGATAGCCTGATCGTATTGACCGGCGGCGCTCTGGCCGCAATCGCGATGCTCTCCGCCGCCGCCGCGTGGGCCTGGGCGCGCTGGCTCGCGCACAAGCGCCACGAACTTGCGAACGCGGACCATCCCGCGCACGCACCGATCGCAGGCCGCATCGAACTCGCCGATCTGCGCGAGCGCGTGCGCAAGCTGGAAGCGATCGCGGCGGGGGTGGATCTTTAGGCTCCAACCCGTACTTCGCATACAGACCGGAGCGCGACCCTGCTATTCCGTGTTCAACGCGAGTAGGGCAGGCTACAGACTCCGGGCGAGCTCGTCGGTTCGACGCGCGAGAGGGGCCGGATGGACAAACGACGACCGCTCAATCCCGGCGCGATCCATCTCGCGGACGAACCCCCGTTTCACGTTGGCGCGCTCGAGGTGCGGCCGGCGACGCGGGAGGTTTTGCGCGGGGGTCTCGTCGAGATACTCGAGCCACGCGTGATGCAGGTCTTGGTCGCACTCGCGCGGGCGGACGGGCGTGTGATCAGCCACGACGAGCTGATCGAGCGGGCCTGGGGCGGGCAGGTGGTGGGCGAAGGATCGATCCACCGCGTCATGTCGCATCTGCGGCGGCTGGAGACGACGCTCGGCGCCGGGTGTTTCTCGCTCGAGACCGTCGTCAAAGTGGGGTATCGCCTGTCGGCGCTCGATGCCGCGCCCGCTGAGGCCGAGCTCCCGACGCCGACCACAACCGAGGCCGCTGAGCGCATCGCGCCGAAGCTGGATCGGCGCGTGATGCTAGGGGGCGTCGGGGCAGGGTTGACCGCGCTGGCGTTCGGCGCGTGGCGCCTCGGTCAGGGCAGCGCCGCGCCTCCGGCAATCTCCGGTTTGGCCCAGGGCGTCATCTCGGCGGGGAACGAGGCGCTGCTCCGCGGCCTGCCCGAGGACGACGAGCAGGCGGTCGCCTACTTCCGTCGCGCGATCGAGCTTGCGCCACGTTCGGCGGACGCCTGGGCCGGGCTGGCGCTCGGCTACGCGCAGCTGCTCGACTTCAGCGTCTCGGAAGTGGAGGAGGCCAACGCGGCCCGAACGCGCGAGGCGGCGCGAACTGCGCTCGCGCTCGATCCCGGCAACGCCGATGCCGAAACCGCGATGATCCTGATCCGTCCGTTTTTCCGCAACTGGCTCCCGGTCGAAGCCGAGCTTCGCGCGGCGCTCGGCCGCCATGCCGGAAACGCCCGGCTCAACACCGCGCTCGGCGGGCTTCTCGTCGATGCCGGCCGGCCGCGGGCAGCGATCCCTTTGTTGAACCAAGCGATCGGGCAGGACGCGCGCCAATACATCGCCCAATCCCGGCTCGCCTTCGCCGAGTGGAGCTCGGGCGACATCTTGCAGGCCGAACAACGCATGGAACGAACCCAGCGGCTGTGGCCGAGAAACCCGCAGGCCTGGCTTCACCGTCTTCATTTCCTGACGCTGATGGGCAAGGCGAGCGCCGCGCTGGCAATGATCGCGGACGTCGAGGCGCTGCCGGTGGCAGGCCCGCGCGAATCGCCGCTACCGCTCGCGATGTACGCCGCCTGTGCGACGGCGTTGGCGTCGGGCACCGAGGTCGACCGCGCGCGGGCGGTCGAACTGGTTGCGCGGGCACGCGCCAACAGGGTGGCCGCAAGCCACGAGGCGGCCGTGTATTTCGGGAACTTCGGCCGGATCGACGTCGCCTTCGACCTCTTGGAACAATATTATTTCGGCGGTGGCCGACCCGATAACATCCGCGCGGCACCGAGCTTGCTCAGCCGTCGCAGCACCAGGATCCTGTTCCTGCCTCCCGCCGCGCCGATCCGGCGCGATCCACGCTTTGAGACGCTGCTGCGCAAGCTGGGGCTGGAGCACTACTGGCGCGCGAGCGGAGCGCGGCCCGACTATCGGGGCTGACGGCATTCCCACAGCCGCGCGAGTTCGCCGAAGGTCATAATCAGCGTTCCATCAGAGGATGATCGGGCGCGCGCTGTGGCGCAGGCCGTGGGGAACAGCGCTTGATCGCGCGAGGCGAGGGCAAGGGGCGCTCGTCGCGATCAGTGTAACAGGAGATATAGGATGATGCGTTTCTACTCAGCCGCCCTCGCGGCTACGTTGATGACCGCGAGCGGCGCGGCCTCAGCCGTGCCCATGGTTACCGATGACCCGATCCTCTTCTGGAACCAGCGCGCGGTCGCGAACGTGGCGGCCTCGCCGTTCGTCCAGACCCGGACTTTCGCGATGGTCAATATCGCGATGCACGATGCGGTCAATCTGGCGCTCGGCCGCCCCAACAAGTCATATCTGGGAAATGTCGGCATCACGCCGGGCGGCGATACGCGCGCGGCCGCGTCGCAGGCGGCGCGCGACGTGCTCGTCGCGCTCAATCCTGCGAACGCCGCGCAATATGACGCGGCGCTGGCCCAAAGCCTCGCGCTCGTTACCGACGGAAAGGCGAAGGACAAGGGTATCAAGACCGGCGCGGCCTACGCCGCCGCGGTGTTGGCCAAGCGCGCAACCGATGGCTCCACCGCGTCGGTGACTTACGCGACGACCGGCCTCCCGGGCGACTGGCGGCCCACGTCAGCCGGAAATCCGGCAGCACCCCACTGGGGGGACGTAATGCCGTTTGTCCTCGCGTCGGGCGATCAGTTCCGGCCAGGTCCGCCGCCCGCGCTCGACAGCGCCGAATATGCGGCCGCCTACAACGAGGTGAAGGAGATCGGCTCCGCGACGAGCGCAACGCGCACCCCCGACCAGACTGCGAGCGCGCTGTTCTGGGATGTGTCGAACGGCGCGACGTGGCTGGGGATTGGTCTGACCGTCGCCGAGGACGAGGGCTTGTCCACGATCGAATACGCGCGCGCGTTCGCGCTGCTCACAACAGGGGTGGCGGATGCGCTCATCGCCGGCTTCGACGCGAAATACGAGTATCGGCTGTGGAGGCCTGTGACCGCGATCCGGGAGGGAGACACCGACGGCAACGCCGCCACCACGGCCGACGCCGCATGGGCACCGCTCTT
The DNA here is from genome assembly GCA_038238915.1 of Sphingomonadales bacterium. Taxonomy (GTDB): domain Bacteria; phylum Pseudomonadota; class Alphaproteobacteria; order Sphingomonadales; family Sphingomonadaceae; genus JAVVHE01. The sequence goes on along the minus strand of JBBSFH010000015.1, from coordinate 11,995 downwards.
CGGCACGCCGCTGCACCCGACTTACATCTCCACGCACTCGGCGCTGTCGGGCGTGGCTTCGACGATCCTTCTGCAGGCCTTTGGCGACGAGGGCTTCACATACACGATCGCGGGCGACACGCGCTCGTTCACGGGGCTCGAGCAGGCCGCGCTGGACGGTGCGAACAGCCGGTTGTGGGGCGGCATCCACTTCCGCTTCGACAACGAGGCGGGTCTGCTGCTTGGGCAGAATATCGGGCGGCAGGCGATCGACGGCCCGCTGTTCGACGCGGTGCCCGAGCCGGGGACGGTGGCGCTGATGCTGGGTGGCCTCGGCTTTGCTCAGCTGCTGCGCCGCCGCCGGAGGCACTCGTCCGGCGGCGCTACCGCATGGCCGGTTTGAGGGATCGAGCCTGAGGATAGCGGTCGGAGGTGCGCCCAGCAGCGCCTGCCAACAGGCGATGACGTCGAGACGGCGGCGCGGTAAGGCTACAGCGTGAGCGAAGCGCCCTCGTTCAATTCGCCGCCCCGCCCTCGCCGCGAAATCTCGGCGAGGGCGGGACAGCGTCTATCGCGCCGCGCCCATATCGTCCAAGGAAGCTCGACGCCCACGTTTCGACTGCGCCCGCCTCGATGGCTCCCCGTAAGCCCGCCATCAGCCGCTGGTAGAACCACAGATTATGCTCGGTCATCAGCATTGCGCCGAGGATCTCCTGACTGCGGATCAGGTGATGGACATACGCCCGACTCCAGCCCCGGCAGGCGGGGCAGGCGCAGTCCGCATCCAGCGGCCGCTGATCCTCGGCGAACCTGGCGTTGCGCAGATTGATCGGCCCCGCGCTCGTGAACGCCTGCCCGTTGCGCCCCGACCTCGTCGGCAGCACGCAGTCGAACATGTCGACACCGCGCAGCACAGCGCCGACGATGTCGTCGGGCTTGCCCACACCCATCAGGTAGCGGGGCTTGTCGGCGGGCAACTGCCCAGTCGCATAATCGAGGCAGGCGAACATCGCCGCCTGCCCCTCCCCCACCGCGAGCCCGCCGATCGCATAGCCGTCGAAGCCGATGCCCGTCAGCGCCTGCGCCGAAGCCGCGCGCTGATCGGGGTAAAGCGATCCCTGCTGAATGCCGAACAGCGCATGCGGGCTATCGCCGTGCGCCGCCTTCGAGCGCGCCGCCCAGCGCATCGAGCGCAGCATCGAAGCCTCCGCCGCAGCCTCGTCCGCGCCCGCGACCGTGCATTCGTCGAACGCCATCACGATGTCGCTGCCGAGCAATCGCTGGATATCCATCGAGCGCTCGGGTGTGAGCATGTGGCGGCTGCCATCGATGTGGCTGGCGAATTCGACCCCCGCCTCGCTCAGCTTCGTCAGATCGCCGAGGCTCATCACCTGATAGCCGCCGCTATCGGTCAGGATCGGCCGCTCCCAGCCCATGAAGGCGTGCAGCCCGCCCAGCCGCGCCACGCGCTCGGCCCCGGGGCGCAGCATCAGGTGATAGGTGTTGCCCAGGATGATGTCCGCCCCGCTCGCGCGCACCTCGGCGGGGCGCATCGCCTTGACGGTGGCGGCGGTGCCCACGGGCATGAAGGCGGGCGTAGCGATATCGCCCCTTGGGGTGTGAACCGTGCCGCGGCGCGCGCGGCCGTCGGTCGCGTGGAGGGTGAAGCGCAACGGCTAACGCCCCTCGGCCCGCAGCAAGGCCAGCAACACCGCGCGGCTCTGCGCGTCCCACACGCCGTCCACGCGCGCGGGCCGGAAATGTCGCTGGAATGCCACCAGCGCCGCCTTGGCATCCGCCACACCATAGCCATAACGCGCCAGCGCCAGCGTCGCCCCCGCGTCGCTCCACCCCGGATCGGGACCACCCACGGGCACGCGCGCGGCGAGCCCCGCATCGGCGAGCACCCCCCAGGGGAACAGTTCGCCCGGATCGTCCTTGCGCGCGGGGGCGAGATCGCTGTGGCCGATCACGTTCGCGGGCCGGATCGGCCACCGCGCGAAGGCGGCGCGCAGTAGTTCGGCCAGAGCTGCGATCTGCTGCTCGGGAAATGGACGGTAGCCGAACTCGGACCCCGGATTGACCAGCTCGTACCCGATCGACGCACTGTTGACGTCGGTCACCCCGCGCCACTGGCCCACGCCTGCGTGCCAGGCGCGCGAGGCCTCGTCCACCAGCGCGAAGACGGTTCCGTCCTCCGCGATCATATAGTGCGCGCTCACGCCCGAAGCCGGGCTGGTGAGCGTATCGAGCGCTCCGTCGGCGGTGGGCATGCCGGTATAATGGATGACCGCCATCGTCACCGGCAGGCGGCGTTCGCCGAAATTGGGGCTGGGGCGGCTGATCATGCGCTTGGCCGTAATCCGAGGAATGGCGGCGGATTTTCGCGCGCTCCAGCTTCTGTTATTCTGTGCGTCAGCAGGAGGAAAGCACATGCGCGAACTCGATATGGTCAAACTCGAAGCTTTCGCCGGGCGGATGGTCGGCGAACTCGGCGCTTCAATGAGCGCACCGCTGGTCGTGCTCGGCGATCGGCTGGGGCTGTTCAAGGCGATGGCGGACGGCGAATCCGTCACGTCGCCTGCGCTCGCTACCAAAACCGGCCTCACCGAACGCTATGTGCGCGAATGGCTGAGCGCGATGGCGGCGGCGGGCTATGTCGAATGCGATGCTGCAGCTGCCAGCTTCGCGCTGTCTCCCGAGCAGGCGATGGTTTTCGCGGCCGAGGGCGGGCCGGCGTTCATGGTCGGCGCGTTCGAACTCATCCAGGCGCTGTGGCTCGACGAGCCCAAGATCGTGGACGCGTTCCGCACCGGCGAAGGCGTCGGCTGGCATGAACATTCGCCCTGCCTGTTCCGCGGCACCGAGCGGTTCTTCCGCCCCGGCTACGCCGCGCATTTGATCGAGAGCTGGATCCCGGCGCTTTCGGGCGTGGGCGCGCGGCTGGCGGAGGGCGGTACGGTCGCAGACGTCGGCTGCGGACACGGCGCATCGACGATCCTGATGGCGCAGGCTTTCCCCAAAGCGCGCTTCCATGGTTTCGACTATCACGCCCCTTCGATCGAGCGCGCGCGCGAGGCGGCGGCGGCGGCGGGTGTGGGCGACCGGACCCAGTTCACGGTCGCGTCCGCCAAGGCTTTTCCGGGCACGGGCTATGATCTGATCACCTTCTTCGATTGCCTGCACGATATGGGCGATCCGGTCGGCGCGGGCGCGCACGTGCGGCAAGCGCTCGCACCCGACGGCACGTGGATGATCGTCGAGCCGTTCGCGGGCGATACGCTCGGCGAGAACATGAACCCGATTGGTCGCATCTACTATGCCGCCTCGACGATGGTCTGCACGCCCGCCTCGCTCTCGCAGGAAGTAGCGCTCGGTCTCGGCGCACAAGCGGGCGAGGCGCGGCTGCGCGACGTGGTGACCAAGGCGGGCTTCACCCGCTTCCGCCGTGCAACCGAGACGCCCTTCAATCTGGTTCTAGAGGCGCGGCTTTAGGCAGCGCCCGCATGTCGGCGGGGCATCCAAGCGTGTCGCGGCGGGCGATCAAGTGGCGGAGGGAGCGCCGTTGGTCGGATCGGTTTCGGATTTGCTAATTGCTGAAATCTGAGGTGTATCGCGAAGTCTCGATCTCCTCAACAGGAATACAATCGCCACGACTGGAACGCCGAAACCCACGTGCCATGAAGCAAGAAGACCGACTTTGGTTGCAAACGCGCCTAGCAACTGGACATGAAAAGGATTGACGCTGATTTGTCCGCTCGCCCAGTCGATCGCAAACTGGCCGAAGGCAAATGCGCATCCGATCGCCCAGAGCCACTTTCGTCTCACACCCTTGGTACGAAAAAGCGCAATCAGGGATAACAGGCACGTCAAAGTCGATAGGACGGCTAACATTATAAACGTGTATTCAAGTGCTGATTTATCGCGCAGCGAGAACTTGGTTAGCTCACTAACCGGTGCATTTAACTGATTGACATACAAATCCGTAATCTGCGTGATTGATCCTTGCCGAGCGATTCCGATCCGAACCAATGCCCTTCGTGGCCCTTGGTCCACCTCATAGGCGAGGTAAGAACGGGTGGTGCTTGGCCCGCCCGATGTAGATTTGACCTTTATGAAGCCAGCGTCCACGAGTTTGACCGTCGCAGCTGGGCCAGCTGGCAGAATAGCCTGCATCTTGGGCTGGTCGGGCGCAACTCGGTCCACCAGGCCGCTCGGAAACTCGGGAACGCTCTCGAAATGGCCCGAACGAACCGCCGCGATCACCCGATCGGATAGTTGTCGATCCTCCGGCGATGACACTACCGTCAAGACGTTCTGTTGGCTGCATCCGACGAGCAGGAACAACAACAGTATCAAATAACGCATCGCGTCGGCTCCCGGATCGCCGACGCTAATGGGCGGTTTGTTGGCGGTCAACGCGCGCGTGGCGCTACGCCGCTTCCACCCCACCCTGCCCCGCGCTAAACGCTCGCCTATGCATACCACCCTCCGCTTCCCCCACGGCCCCGATCTCGAAGCCCTGCGCGATACCGTCGCCGCCTTCGCCCGCGACAAGATCGCACCGCGCGCCACCGCGATCGACGCCGAGAACAAGTTCCCCCGCGATCTCTGGCCCGAACTGGGTGCGCTCGGGCTGCACGGGATCACCGTGGCCGAGGCCGATGGCGGTGCCGGGATGGGGTATCTGGCGCACGTGATCGCGATGGAGGAGATCAGCCGCGCGTCCGCGAGCGTTGGCTTAAGCTACGGCGCGCATTCGAACCTGTGCATCAACCAGATCGCGCGCTGGGGCACCGCCGAACAGAAGGCGCGCCACCTGCCCAAGCTCATCAGCGGCGAGCATGTGGGCAGCCTCGCGATGTCCGAACCCGGCGCGGGCAGCGACGTGATCGGGATGCGGCTGAAGGCGGAGAAGCGCAACGATCGCTACAGCCTCACCGGCAGCAAGATGTGGATTACCAACGGCCCCGAGGCGGATACGCTCGTGGTCTATGGCAAGACGGATCCCGAGGCCGGGCCGCGCGGCATCACCGCCTTCCTGATCGAGCGCGGCATGGCAGGCTTCGGCACCGCGCAGAAGCTCGACAAGCTGGGGATGCGTGGGTCCGACACGTGCGAACTGGTGTTCGATGGCTGCGAGGTGCCGTTCGAGAATGTACTCAGCCACGAGGGCAATGGCGCGCGCGTGCTGATGAGCGGCCTCGATTACGAACGTGCGGTGCTGAGCGGAGGGCCGCTCGGCATCATGGCGGCGTGCATGGACGTGGTGGTGCCCTATGTGCACGAGCGCAAACAGTTCGGGCAGGCGATCGGCACGTTCCAGATCATGCAGGCGAAGTTGGCCGACATGTATGTAACGCACGCCTCGTGCCGGGCTTACGCCTATGCAGTGGCGGAAGCGTGCGACCGGGACGAGACCTCGCGCAAGGATTGCGCAGGGGCGATCCTGCTGACCGCCGAGAAGGCGACGTGGATGGCTTTGGAGGCGATCCAGTGCCTGGGCGGAAATGGGTATATCAACGATTACCCGACGGGGCGGCTGCTGCGCGACGCCAAGCTTTATGAGATTGGGGCGGGGACGAGCGAAATCCGGCGGTATCTGATCGGGCGGGAATTGTTCGAGGAGACGGCGTGATCGGCACGGGCTACATGCGGGGTCACGGCGATGTCAGGCGGAGGTGCATGATGCGGATCCATCGAGCGATAGTAATGACGGCGCTCGCCCTCGCCGTCCCGGCCCGGGCCGACTGGCGCGCCGCGAACCCCGGCGTGACCGAGGCCGCCAAAGACCCGCGGGTCGCCGCAGCGCTCGCGGCGGCGACGCGGATCGACGAGGCGGCCGTCGCTGGCGACACCGAGGCGTTCATCAGCTTGTTCGCGCCCGATGCGCGCGTCAACAACCCGTTCAACACCGTGGCGACGCCCGAAATGGCGCGCCGGCTGATGGCTTCGGGCGTGATTACCCCCAAATATCTGCATCGCTCAATCGAATATGCGGGCCCACGCCGCGACGACGAGGTCGTTCTGATGGGCGAGGAGACCTACGAGCCGCCGACCGGCACGCCGCAGGCGGGCAAGACAGTGCGCCGCCGCTTTACCGATGTTTGGCGGCTGCAGAACGGCAAATGGAAGCTCAGCCTGCGTCAAGCGACGGTGTTCGTAGCAAAATAGACTCTCGCTTAAACAACACCAGACTACCCCCGCCGCGCCCCCGCGATATAGCGGTCGATCACCGGCCCCAGCACCGCCAGCGGGACACCGCCGGTGGTTACGATCGCATCGTCGAATGCGCGCAGATCGAAGCGTGGGCCGAGCGCGGCCTTCGCTTTCGCGCGCAGACGCAGGATTTCATTGTGGCCCACCTTGTAGCCGCACGCCTGCCCCGGCGCGACGCAGTAGCGATCGACCTCGCTCGTCACCGCCGCGCGCGCGCGGCCGGTGTTGGCGACCATCCAGTCGATCGCCTGGGTGCGGGTCCAGCGCAGATGGTGGAGGCCGGTATCGACCACCAGCCGCGCCGCGCGGAAGTTGAGCGCCTGAAGTTCGCCCAACTGTCCCAGCGGATCGTCCTTATAGATGCCCAGCTCGTCGACCAACTGCTCGGCGTAGAGCGCCCAGCCCTCGACGAAGGCGTTGAAGCCCATCAGCGAGCTGATCGTCGGGATTTCGGCGCTGTGTTCGGCCAGATACGCGCCCTGGAAGGCGTGGCCGGGGACGCCCTCGTGCGCGGTCAGCGTCTGCAAGGTCCACTTCGGCCAGACGCCGTTGTCCTTCAGATTGATATAGTAGATCGCCGGGCGCGAGCCATCGAGGCTGGCGAAGTTCATGTAGCCGAGTGCCGCGCCGTCCTGAATATCGACCGGCACGCGCTTGACCTGCACCTCCGCCTTGAGGCCGAGCTTGGACATTTTGGGAAGCAGCGGCCGCACCGCGTCCACGCGCGCCTGGACGTAGGCGATCAGATCGGCGCGGCCCGCATCGGTGTTGGGATAGGTATAGCGCGGGTCTTTCGTCAGCGCGGTCAACCGGTCTCCCACGGTGCCTTGCGTCAGCCCCTGCGCGCGGAGCACGCCGTCCATGCGCGCCTGCAGCTCCTTTGCCTGCGCGAGGCCTGTGGCGTGAACCGCCGCCGGGGTTAGCGGCGTGGTCGTCCCCGCACGCAACGCGAACGCGTAATACGCATCGCCGCGCGGCAGCTTCCACACGCCCGCGCGGTCGTCCGCCTGCGTGCGCGTCGCGGTCATCACGGTGATCTGGCGATCGAGCGCTGGATAGATTTCACTCTCGACGATTTTGGTCGCCTGCGCCTCCCAATCCCCCGCGATGCCCTTGGCCGCCGTGCGGCGCACAAGCGAGTTCACCATCTTCTGCTGCGCAGTCGGCGTGCCACGCAGCCCGCGCATCTGCCCGAGCGCGTTATCGAGCACGAACGTCGGCGCGATCACGCCGCGCGCCGCATCGGTGCCAACACGCGCGCTCTCCTGATCGAGTTGCGCTGCAAAGCCGTGCAACCGGGCCACATACGCATCCGCATCCGCGCGCGTATCGATCTGGTGATTGGCATCGAGGAATTCGGGAATGCCCGAATATGCCCCGTTCTGCTGACTGATCGCGTACGGCGTCGCCCCGCCGCCGAGCGGCTGCGCCTTGTCTCCATAGCCAAAGCCGCGCGCCTCGCGGCCGAGCCCGAGCGCGTAATCGACCGTATCGTGGAGCGTGAGATCGCGGCCCGAGAGCGCTGCCCGGGGAATGCGCGCGAGATCGCGCGCTCCCGCATCCACGATCGCATCGGCACGCGCGAAGGCAGCGGGCGAGCGATCGTCGAGCCGCGATTTCAGCCCCGCACGCGCGCCCTTGTCGAGGCCGAGCGTGGTGGCGGTGGTGGGCGAGAGTTCGAGCACCTGATCCGCAAGCCGATCGAGCACCGCGCGTAGTTGGGCCGATGCGGGCCGCGCGGCGGTGGCAGCGAACGCGAACCCCGGCAACGCCGCGCCCGCACCGGCAAGCGCCGCGCCCGAAAGAAGATCCCGCCGATCGATCATTTTCGTTTTCCTCATCAACCCAAGGCGATGACCTTTACCGCGTGGACGGGGCGCGGCAAGCACTCGCCAAGCTTCACCGGCGTTCCCATCTTCAGGCGCGATCTGCCGCACCCTCCCAAGCATCGCGCGCGGACCGGAGACCGTTATGGCGCTGCGCTTTGCCGAACTGATGTTTTCGCCCGCGGCCAAGGCCGAGCAGGCCCGGCGCGGTTCGCGCTCCGCATATGCGCGCATGGAGCGGCCCGAAGCGCCCGCGCGTGACCAGCTCGGCCCCGACGAAGCCGCGTTCATCGCCGCGCGCGACAGTTTCTACATGGCCTCGGTCACCCACGAAAGCTGGCCCTACGTCCAGCATCGCGGCGGCCCGCCGGGGTTCCTGAAGCTGCTCGATCCCAAAACGCTGGGTTTCGCCGATTATCGCGGCAACCGCCAATATGTGAGCGTCGGCAATCTGGTGACTAACGACCGCGTCGCGCTGTTCCTGATGGACTATCCCGCGAAGCGTCGGCTGAAGCTGCTCGGCCATGCGCGCTCGATCGATGCCGACACGGATGGCGAACTCGCAGGCCGACTGCGCGACGCGGGTTACGTCGCCGCGATCGAACATGCGATCGTGATCGATATCGAGGGGTTCGACTGGAACTGCCCGCAGCACATCACCCCGCGCTTCACGCACGACGAGGTAACCGCCGCCACCGCACCGCTCCGCGACCGCCTGAACGCTGCGGAAGCCGAGCGCGACCGGCTTGCGGCGAAACTGGCGGCGGCGGGAATTTCGGACTGAGCGCGTGGTGCGCGACGCAGTCGCCGGCGAACGGGTCTCAGGCCGATTTTCCCTGCTAGATGGGAATTTGCAGGGAATATCTTGAAATCTGGGCACCCCTGACCGTCAGATGCTGTCTGTAAAGCGCAGATTCCCGTGGCCTCCTGGCTGAATTCCCTGCGCAGAGGAGCAGGGAATTCAGATTGGCATGCAGAGAATTTTTAGAACGCGCAGCAGGAATACAGTTCGGGCGATCAGGCAAATCCGGTACGAGGTCGGCGCTGGTGCAGGTGGCGGCCCTTTGCCGACCGGTTCGCGGATTGTCTCTGGTTCATGGGTTGGGTGCTGTTTTGCCTGATAACAGGGAAATTTCTGCATTCGGGGGGTGAAAGCAGGCGTTTTGGGGTAAATCGACCCGATCTCAGCCCGCCAGAGTGTCGGGAATGCGCCGTTTTCTTGTCGATGAAATGCCGCTTTCCTGTTATCGGCGATAACAGGTGGAAATAGGCGCATAACAGGTCCTGTTATCGTGCATAACAGGTGCAATCCAGGACCATAACAGGCGAGCGAAGAAACAGGAGATTCGTCGCTCGCACCATGCATTTTCTCGCTCCCAGCAGCGTCGGTGCCGCCTCCACGGCCCTGACCGTTGGCCGCACAATACGATAAAACCATGCCCGCCACACGACGCAGGCTGCGTGGTCGATCAAGCGTGCGGACCAAGAATGCTGACTCAGAGCCAAGCCCGCGCGACGCAGCAGTATGAGCACGGAGGCCTGCGTCATTGTTCCGTCGCCGCTGGGGTTACCACCGCGTCAGGTTCCGACGTGGCTCCCTTTCATGACCGGTAGATCGTGACGCTCAAACCCACTGAAGGCCTTGGCTGGCTGAGCGCCTTCGCGCCTGTTGGTGAGATGCTGCGTGTGCCGCAGGCGGGAACGCTGCAGGTCCGGATTGCGGCAGGATGGGGTCTTGGAAGCCTGACCTACCCCACAGCTGTTACTAGCGCACCTTGTCAGATAGAAGACCGCTCGCGCCACCCCCGCGAAGGTGCGCTTCTTCCTTTCCCATGTACTGGAAAATCCCCGAAGCGGTGCCGCGCGCCACGTGGTCCGTTAGCTGTTCTGCTCCAATGCCGGGTAAAAGCGCGCTAACATGCTTCAGCACGCCAGTTTTTTCGAGTTCGCTCGCGACGAGGGGGCGGAGTTGCGCAACCACGGCATCGCTGCTGCTCTTGCGCAAATATTCGGTCGCAGCATCTCCACCGCCAGTGGCTATCTTGCCTGCGTCCGCAATCGTCATGCGATCAATTGCCTGCCGCATGATCGGCTTGGCCCCGCGTGCTCCAGCTTCGGCTGCGCGGTTGAGGCGATCGGCCAGCCCTTTCATCGCGCCGCTGTTGCCGAGTTGTTCGGCCGCACCACCCAACAGCTTGCCCATGACGCCGCCACCGCCGAGGGCGGGTAGACCTATGCGGATTGCCTTATCCGCCGAGAACGCACCGGGCTTACCGAGCTTGTCGAGCGCATTGTCGGAGGCGTGATCGAGCATATGCTTGATCGGTGCCGGCACGCCTACCGCACCAAGCCCGGGTAAACTCTTGGTGAGGCCACCTAGGTCGCCAAGCGACTGGGCTGTGGCGGGGAGCGCGATGAGCGCAACGAGCATAGCAATACAGCGCACTTTGGGGCTCCGGTTCGCGTGTCGTTTCGAGAACGACAGTCGCACTACTCTTCAAACGACGGTGCGCATACCCCGCGGACTATGCAGTGGGGCCGCTCGTTGCGGCTTCAAGATCGTAATCATCGCTTGGGATAAAGCGGCGCGACGATTGCCACGAAAAGCGGTCGCGCGGGCTACGCGCGGCCGCTTACGTCCTGGAGGGTCTGTCAGCTGCGTCGACGAAGGGCGCCGAGGGCCACGAAACCGATGCCTAATATTGCGAAGGCCGCGGGTTCGGGCGTGGCGGTCGGGGTGGCCGCGCTGAATGCGATCTCGCCGAGGCCGCAGCCGCCGTCCGGATTACCGTCCGGCTGCGGGCAGCCACTGAGTTCAAGTTTGACAAAGTGGGCGCTGGTCGTTGTTAGAGCAAATACGTCCGCGCCGTAAGTCGTCGGGGAGTTCAGAGGATGATCGGTAGGCGCGAGCCCGCTGACGTTCGGGGTGTAGGTGACGCCATCGAACGATGTCGAGACCGCAATCGCACCAACGCCCCAATATTCGTCGTTCCACACGGCCAGGCGGTCGAGCGTGTAAGTACTGCCCAGATCGAGCGTCAGCGTCGCACCCGTTGTATGGTAATCGCTGAACCACTCGGCCCCCGCCGAGAAGATCGTGTGCTGCGGGTTGCCAGCGATATACGTATCGAAGTTTGTGACACCGCTGGTAAATGGGGTTACGAGACCGCCGTGATTGATCAGCACGGTCGGGTCACCGAAAAATGGGTTGTTGCTTGACGAGGTTATCCCGACTGGGCTCAGAATAAAGGCGGCAGCCGCAGGAACTGCGGCTGCTGCGGCGAGCGCCGCGATTGATGCGGTAACGAAACGCATGTTTGCTCTCCCTGGATGGCTAGCAATCTATGCAAAGCCTGCGCCAATAATTAAAATATGAACGAATCCGGCTTGATTCGAGAGAACGAACTTTCCAAAGTGTAAAGAATTCCGACACTTTGGTCGGGCGATGGAAGGCATCGGTTGGGTGCCGTTTGGCAAACGCTAACGCTCTCCTTCTCGGTTAGAGGTCAACCGTAGTCCGAACACGCGGGTGGTTTCGTCCATGACACACCCGAGTCTGAGCCAACTACCGTTTACTTGACAGCACCGTCGGGGGTATTCAGGTCGCCGATCAGCCGCGGTGGATTGCTCCAGGTCGGTTAAACGAAAGCGTCCAGCCTCAGCCTGTCCATGGTCCTTGTCACCATCTCGCGGAAGCGCGCACGCTCGGCCTCGTCGGCCGTGCAGGCCGCCGCGCCAGGCCCGTTCACCTTAGCCTTAAGGCTCCCGGTCTAGCCGCAGCAAAGTCTCTAGCAGAACATTGGCGCCGTTGGCACAGTCGCCCCAGCGGGTCCGCTCCTTGGGCGAATGGCTGATTCCTCCCACGCTGGGCACGAAGATCATCCCCATCTCGGTGACTGAGGCGAGGATCTGCGCGTCGTGGCCTGCCCCGCTGGGGAGGTGCACGGTCGCCAGGCCGAGCTCCGCCGCTG
>JBBSFH010000014.1:0-88475 GCA_038238915.1 Sphingomonadales bacterium | reverse complement strand
GCCCCCCCCCCCCCGCCCCCCGCGCCCCCCACGCCGCGGCCCGCGGCGCGGGGGGCGCGGGGGGGGGGGGGGCCCCCCCCCCCCCCCGGCTCGCGCAAGGGCGGCTTCAAGCCGCCTTCTGGTTACTCTTCAACCGCTGCGCGAACGCTTTCCTGAACTTCGCCAGCTTTGGTGCCACCACCACCGCGCAATAGCCGTTCGATCCGGCGTTGCTGGCGAAATAACCCTGGTGATACTCCTCGGCGCGGTGCCACGGCGCGGCGGGTTCGATCGTCGTCACGATCGGTCGGTCCCAATCGGCCTGCGCGCGCATCTTGCCCGTCTCGGCAGCCGCGCGTTGCGTATCGTCGAGCGGAAATACTGCCGAGCGATACTGCGTGCCCACATCATTGCCCTGCTTGTTGAGCTGGGTCGGATCATGCGTGTGGAAGAAGATATCGAGCAGGTCATCGTACGAGATGATCGCGGGATCGAAATCGATCTTCACTGCCTCGGCGTGGCCGGTATTGCCGTCGCAGACGCGCTTGTAGGTCGGATCGGGCATGTGTCCGCCGATGTAGCCGCTCTCGACGGCACTAACGCCCACCACATCATCGAAAATGGCTTCGGTGCACCAGAAGCAGCCTCCGGCGAATATCGCGGTCTGGGTCATGCATGTTCTCCTCGATAGACCGCGCGAGATGGGCGTGCGGGCGTGCGGATGCCAGAGCGCAGCGCGGCTCAGCGCAGTTTCGCGATCCCCAGCCCGTCCGCCTTGGCGCGATCCTTGACCGATTCCTCGCTGCGCGTGAGCGCCTTGGCGATCGCCTTCAGCGCCATGCCCTTTTTGGCCAGCGTGTGCAGCTTCTGCACTTCGTCGGCGGTCCACGGCTGCCGATGCCGCTCAAACTTGTCGGTGGCCATCAGCTGCCCACACGCTCGATCGCCGCGCCGACGCCCTGCAGCTTCTCCTCCAGCCGCTCGTAACCGCGATCGAGGTGGTAGACGCGGCTGACGACGGTCTCGCCGCGCGCCGCCAGCCCGGCGATGATCAGGCTCATGCTGGCGCGCAGATCCGTTGCCATCACCGGCGCGCCGACCAGATGATCGACCCCGCGCACTATCGCAGACCGGCCGTGCACCGCGATGTCCGCGCCCATCCGCGCGAGTTCGGGCACGTGCATGTAGCGGTTCTCGAAGATGGTTTCGGTCAGCGTGCTCGCCCCCTGCGCCAGCGCGAGCATCGCCATGAATTGCGCCTGCATGTCGGTGGCGAAGCCTGGGTAGGGCGCGGTTGTCACATCGATGCCGTGCAGCCCGTTGGCGCGGGTGACGCGCACGCCGCCTGCGGTCTCGACCAGCACCGCGCCCGCCGCTTCGAGCGCGCCCCACGTAGCGCCAAGCGTCTCGGCGCGCGCGCCCAGCAGTTCGATATCGCCGCCGGTGATCACTGCGGCGCAGGCATAGCTGCCCGCCTCGATCCTGTCCGGCATCACCGCATAGGTGGCGCCGTGGAGGCGATCGACCCCATCGATGGTCAGCCGCTCGGTACCGATCCCCGAGATGCGCGCGCCCATCGCGTTCAGGCATTGCGCCAAATCGACGATCTCGGGCTCGCGCGCGGCGTTATCGAGGATGCTCTGGCCTGCCGCGAGCGTGGCCGCCATCAGCACATTCTCGGTCGCGCCGACGCTGACCAGCGGGAAGGTATAACGCCCGCCCTTCAGACGCCCGCCCGGAGCCAAAGCGCGGACATAGCCCGCGCTAAGTTCGATCTCCGCGCCCAATGCTTCGAGGCCCTTCAGGTGGAGATCGATCGGCCGGTTGCCGATGGCGCAGCCGCCGGGCTGGCTGACGGTCGCCTGCCCCTCGCGCGCCAACATCGGCCCGAGCACGAGCACCGACGCGCGCATCTTGCGCACGATATCGTAGGGCGCGGTGGTCGACGTGATCCGCCCCGCGCGCAGCGTCATCACGCGGCCCATATCCTCGGGGCGCGAGCCCTGGACGGTGGTCGACGCGCCCAGATGGTTGAGCAGGTGGCCGCAGGTATCGACATCGGCCAGGCGCGGCAGGTTGCGCAGTGTCAGCGGCTCGTCGGTCAGCAGCGCTGCGGGCATCAGCGCGAGCGCGGCATTCTTCGCGCCCGATATGCGCAAGCTGCCCGAGAGGCGATGGCCGCCCTGGATTACGATCTGGTCCATCGCGAGGGCCTAGCGTGCGGGCGCGGAAGGGGGAAGCAGGATTGCGCGCGCCAACGCGCGGACCAGCCCCCAGATCTCCGCCCCGTTTGCCACCGCAACCCGCGCATACCCCACCGCCTCGCGCGCCCGACCCACTCCCGCCAGATTGCGCGCGGCCGCCCCGTAGCGCCGCGCCCGCACGCGGCGAACTTCGTGGAGGGTCAGTCGCGCGGCCAGCAGCGTCAGGTAGCGTTCCACCATCGGCAGCACATAATCGCGGTCGGGGGAGGCGGTGCGGCGCGACAACCCCGCCGGGGCCTCGTGCACGCGAACCAGCGGCTGGGACAGGTAGGCCACCGGCCCCGCGAGCGCGAGGCGGATCCACAGATCCTGATCTTCAGCGACGGTGAGCGCGGGATCAAGGCCGCCCGCGCTTGCGATGAGCGAGGCGCGGGTCAGTACGGTAGGCTTGGCGATCATCGAATGTTCGAGCAGCGCTTTCCAGAACCCGGCACCTGCGCGAGCGGCGGGTTCCTCGCCATAAGTCCACCGAATGCTGCCATCGACGCCGACGAACGCAAAGCCCGTGGCTACCAACGCGATGTGCTCGCCGAGCACAGCGAGCTGGGCGGCGAGTTTGCCCGGCAGCCATTCATCGTCCGCATCGAGGAAGGCCACCAGATCGTGCCGCGCCGCTGCCAGCGCGCTCGTTACCGCTGCTGACGATCCGCGGTTCGTCGCGTGTCGCACCACGCGCGCGCCCACGGCATGCGCCGCCGCCACCTCGGCGGTCGCGTCCGCCGAGCCATCGTCGACCACCACCACGTCCAGTCCATCGATCCGCTGCGCCGCGACCGAATCGAGCGCGCGGCGCAGCGTGGCGGCGGCGTTGTAGGCGGGGATGATGACGCTGGCGGGCATGGCCTCGGCTTGGCGGGGTGGACGAACGCGCGCTAGACCGGTGCGCAGCGGCCGTCGAGGAGCGAAGAATGCGCGAGGCGGTGCGGCGGGCGGTGATCTGGCGATCCGGGAGCCAGATCGCGGTTCAGGGGCTGACGTGGGCGGCGACGCTGGTGGTGATCCGGCTGCTCGCGCCCGCCGACTACGGTGTGATGGCGCTCGCGCAGATCGTGATCGGGTTGGTGACCGCGCTTTCGGGCAGCGGCATTGCCACCGCGCTCGTCACCGCGCCCGCGATCGGCCGTGCCCAGGTGCGCGCGGTGTTCGGCGCACTGATCGTGCTCAATGTCGTGCTCGCGGCGGCGCAGTGGGCGGGGGCGGGGGCGGTCGCGGATTTCTACCACGCGCCCGCCGTCGCGCCGATCCTGCGTGTGATGGTGCTGGGCTATCTGTTCACGCCATTCATCGCGCTCCCCGCCGCGCTGCGGCAGCGCGCGCTCGATTTCCGCGCGCAGGCGGGTGTGGATGTCGCGGGCAGCATCGTCGGCGCGGGGGTAACGCTCGCGCTGGCATTGTGGGGCGCGGGGGTGTGGGCGCTGGCGCTCGGCCAGGTGGCGGCGTTGCTGGTGCGCGCGATCGGCTATGCGGTCGTGTCTCGCTGGTTCGTCTGGCCCTCGCTCACGTTCGGCGAGGCGCGCGTGTTCATCGGCTTCGGCGGCGTGCTCACGCTGAACGCGCTCCTGTTCACGCTCTTCGCGCAGACACCGATCCTGATCGGCGGTCGGCTGACCAGCACCACCGAGATCGGACTGTATTCGACCGCCTTTTACCTCGCGACGCTGCCGGTGGCGCGCTTCGTGCCGATGCTGGGCGAGGTGGGGCTAGCCGCGTATGCGCGGCTGCGCGACGATAGGCCCGCACTCGGCCGGTCCTTCACGCTGGTGGTGCGCGTGGTGTGCCTCGCCACCTTCCCTGTCTATCTCGGGCTTGCCGCGACTGCGCCCGATCTCGCCACCGTGGTGCTCGGGCCGCGCTGGCTGGGTGCGGCGCCGCTGCTGGTCGCGCTAGGGGCGGCGATGCCGGTCTACACGCTGTTCATGCTGTTCGGTCCGCCGACGTATGCGATTGCGCGCCCGCTGACGCAGACGCTCGTACTGACGGCGGCGCTGCTGGTGATGCCCGCCGCGTTCGCGTGGGGGGCGGCGCGAATGGGTGGCCTTGGGCTGGCACTCGCGTGGCTGGCGTTTGCGCTGCCGCTGGCGTTCGCGGCGTGGTGCACGCTGCCGCTGCTCGGGGCGAGCGCGGGTGATTATGCGCGCGCGGCGTTGCCACCGCTGATCGCGGCTGTGCTGATGGCGGCGGGCGTGGCGGGTTTCGTGCGTGCGACACCGATGCTGGCGGCGAGCGTGCGGCTCGGCCTTTCGATCGTGCTGGGCGCTGCGCTTTACGCTGGTTTCGCCCGATCGCTGGCGCGCCGCGCGTGGGATGATCTGATCGGGCTGATGCGGCGGTAGCCGCAGCCCTAATCGGACATTGGCGTTTCCACGCGCGCCGACCTAGATCGGGCTTTCCAACACTCTGCGAGACCCGCTCTTGGCCGACACGCCTCCGACGCCCGCGCCGCCTTCCGATATCGGCCACATCTCGATCATCGACGAGATGAAATCCTCCTACCTCGATTACGCCATGAGCGTGATCGTGGCGCGCGCGCTGCCCGATGTGCGCGATGGGCTGAAGCCGGTGCATCGGCGCATCCTGTGGGGTGCGCTCGAGGGCGGGTTCACCGCGGGCAAGCCGTACCGCAAGTCCGCGCGCATCGTGGGTGACGTGATGGGCAAATATCACCCGCACGGCGATCAATCGATCTACGATGCGTTGGCGCGCATGACGCAGGACTGGTCGATGCGGCTGCCGCTCATCGATGGCCAGGGCAATTTCGGCTCGATGGACCCCGATGCCCCCGCTGCGATGCGGTATACCGAGGCGCGGCTGGCGAAATCGGCCGACGCGCTGCTCGCCGACATCGACAAGGATACGGTCGATTTCGTACCCAATTACGATGGGCAGGAGCGCGAGCCTTCGGTGCTCCCCGCGCGCTATCCCAATCTGCTCGTCAACGGCGCGGGCGGCATCGCGGTCGGCATGGCGACCAACATTCCGCCGCATAACCTGGGCGAGGTGCTGGATGCGTGCCTTGCACTGATCGAGAACCCGGGGCTCGGGGTGGACGAGTTGATGGCCTATGTGCCCGCGCCCGATTTCCCGACCGGTGCGCTGATCCTGGGGAGCGCGGGCGCGCGGGCGGGGTATCACACCGGGCGTGGCTCGGTGATCGTGCGCAGCCGCCACAAGATCGAGGAGGGGCGCGGCGAGCGGCGATCGATCGTGCTGACCGAGGTGCCCTTCCAGCAGGGCAAGAACGCGCTGGTGGAGAAGATCGCAGACGCCGTGAAGGACAAGCGCGTCGAGGGCGTGAGCGACGTGCGCGACGAGTCCAACCGCGAGGGCGTGCGCGTGGTGATCGACCTGAAGCGCGACGCGACGCCCGAGGTGACGCTCAATCAGCTCTGGCGCCATACCCCCGCGCAGGGATCGTTCGCGATGAACATGCTCGCGCTTCGAGGAGGACGGCCCGAACTGCTGGGGCTTCGCGATATCCTGGTGGCGTTCATCGGCTTCCGCGAGCAGGTGATTACCCGCCGCTCCAAATACGAGCTGATGAAGGCGCGCGAGAGGGCGCATCTGTTGCTGGGGCTGGTGATTGCGGTCGCCAATCTGGACGAGGTGGTGCGCATGATCCGCGCCGCGCCCACGCCTGCCGCCGCGCGCGAAGCGTTGATGGCACGCGACTGGCCCGTGGACGAGATCCGGCCCTATCTGGCGCTGGTGGAGGCGGTGGACGGCGAGGCGGTCGGCAAAACCTACCGGCTGAGCGATCTGCAGGTCCGCGCGATTCTCGAACTGCGGCTGGCCAAGCTGACCGCGCTCGGGCGCGAGGAGATCGGCGACGAGCTCAAGGAGATCGCTGCGAGCATCGAGGAGTTGCTGGCGATCCTGGGGGACCGCGCGAAGCTCTACGCGGTGATGCAGGGCGAGTTCGCCGAAGTCCGCGCGTTTGCAACCCCGCGCCGCACCGAGATCGTGGAGAACGCCGACGGGATCGACGACGAAGACCTGATCGCGCGTGCGGACATGGTGGTTACGGTCACGATGACGGGTTACATCAAGCGTGTGCCGCTCGAGACCTACCGGGCGCAGAGGCGCGGCGGCAAGGGCCGTTCGGCGATGAACACCAAGGCGGACGATGTGATAACCGAGCTGTTCGTGGCGAGCACGCACGCGCCGGTGCTGTTCTTCAGCACGTTGGGGCGCGTCTACCGACTGAAGGTCTACAAGCTGCCCGAGGGCCTTCCGGGTGCGCGCGGACGATCGATGGCGAACCTGCTGCCGCTCGCCGATGGCGAGACGATCTCGACCGTGCTGCCGCTGCCCGAGGATGAGACGACGTGGGGCGCGCTCCACGTGATGTTCGCGACCGAGCGCGGGCTGGTGCGGCGCAACTCGATGGATGCGTTCACCAACGTGCCGACCGCAGGCAAGATCGCGATGCGCTTCGAGGAGGGCAGCGAGGATCGGCTGATCGGCGTGGCGCTGTGCGATGAAACCGACGACGCACTCCTCGCGACGCGCGCGGGCAAGGCGATCCGCTTCGCGGTGACCGACGTGCGCGAGTTCCAGAGCCGCACCGCGACCGGAGTGCGCGGGATCAGCCTTGCGGCCGACGATGCGGTGATCTCGCTCACCATTCTGGGCGGGGTGGCGGCCTCGCAGGAGGAGCGCGAGGCGTATCTGGCGGGCGGCGAGGGGCTCGCACCCGAGCGCATGACGACGCTGAAGGCGGCCGAGCAATATCTGCTGACCGTGACGGCAGGCGGCTTCGGCAAGCGCACCAGTGCCTACGCGTACCGGCGATCCGGGCGCGGCGGGCAGGGGATCGCGACGCTGAACGTGACCCCCAAAACCGGCGCGGTGCTCGCCACCTTCCCGGTGGCGGACGGCGAGCACTTGATGCTGGTGACCAACCAGGGCAAGCTCATCCGCACCGAGGTGAGCGAGATCCGTATTGCGGGCCGCGCCACCCAGGGTGTCAAACTGCTCGACGTCGCCGACGGCGAGCAGGTGGTTTCCGCTGCGCGGATTCCCGAAGATGACGAATAAGTGTGTTTCGCGCGCCACGCTATTCCGCTAACGCGCCCCTCACCGTTCAACCGGAGTTCACCAATATGACCAAGTTCACCAAGCTCGCGGCCGTTGCCGCTCTCGCCCTCGTCGCCGCCTGCGGCAAGAAGGCTGAAACCACCGACACCACGACATCGACCACCGCGACCACGGCGGCGACCACGCCCGCGACCGATACCGCCATGCCTGCAACGACCACGACCACCGACACCGGTGCGATGGGTGCGGCCGCTACCGACACGACCAAGACGGTCGACACGGCGACGACCACCACGGCGACCGACGGTTCGATGAAGAGCCAGCTCGACGCCAAGGCGGACGCGATCAAGGATAACGCCGGCAAGACCGCCGACGCGATCAAGGACCGTGCCGACGCGGCCGCCAAGGACGTGAAGGCCAAGGCCGACACCACTGCGGACGCGATGCACAAGGCGGCCGACAAGGCCAAGTAAACCCGACGCGCCGCCGCCCAGCGGCGGCGGCGCTTTCGACGAGCAAAGACCCCGCCTCGGCCATTGCCGGGGCGGGGTTTTTTTTTGCCGCGATGATATTGATGGCCGCCACGACAGTTTTGCAGGAATTTTCGCGGATCGAGCCGCCGCGCGTCTCGCCGTAAGGCTTTCTCGGGCGGCGATCACGTGTCGTCCGGCTGAATACTACGTAATACGGAACCGCCGTGCGTGTCCGGACTTGAGCAGGGATGATACGCGGCCTAAGTCTTTTGGACGATAACGGCCGCGCACCTGCCGCGCGAACATAAAAGGGACGCTCATGGGATACCCGATCAGGACCATCGCCGCCACGCTCGCGTTGATCGGAGCGGCGGGAGCAACTGTCGCGACGCCCGCTATCGCGCGCGAGAAGAAAGCCGAAGAGGCGAAGGGCGGCAAGCTGACGCCCGCGGTTGTCAAGGCGCTCGGGCCTTCGACCAAGCCGGGCGAGCAGGCGGAGATCCAGAAGGAGATCGCCGCGAAGAATTTCGCCGCCGCCAAGGCTCGCCTCGTGGAGGCGGAGGCGGTGCCCAATCGCACCCCGGACGATAATTACACGATCGCCATCTTCAAGATCCAGATCGCGCAGTCGTCGAACGATTTCGCGCTCCTGAAAGAGGCCATCGATCAGGCCGAAGCGAGCGGCAAGACGCCGCCCGAGCAGCACGCACAGTTTGTCCGCGTGCTCGCCGGCCTCGCAGTGAACGCCAACGATTTCCCGACTGCGCAGAAATATTACGAGCAGATGGCCGTCGCGAGCCCGGGCGATGCCAGCATTTTGACCGATCTCGCCAAGATTTACTTGCGCACCAAGCAAATCCCGCTCGCCAACCAGACGTTGCAGAAGGCGGTCGCCGCAGCCGAGGCGAAGGGCGCCAAAGCCGATTCGGACCTTTACGGACTGCGCCTCCAGATCGCGCTCGATAACCATCTCGCGGCTGACGTGGATCCGGCCGCGCTGGCACTGGTGCGCGCCTACCCGAGTGCCAAGACCTGGGAGGCGGCGGTCTATGCGTTCCGCCAGAACCGCAAGCTCGACGAACAGGTTGATCTCGACGCGTACCGGCTGCAGCGGGCAACCGGCGCGATGACTGGCGAGGGGCAGTATCTCGATTACGCGCAGACCGCGCAGCTTCGTGGTCTGCCCGGCGAGGCGCGTGCGGTTCTCGCGGAAGGGATCGCCAAGAAAGTCGTCAGTCCCGCCAAGGCCAGCTATCAGGAAATCGCGCGCGCGGTGCCGGCCGCGAAAATCGCCGCCGACCGTGCCTCGCTCCCCGCGAGCGAGCGGCAGGCGCGAGCCGCCGCCAACGGCAAACTCGCCAGCGCCACCGCTGACGGCTATTTCGGCCACGGCGATTACAGCAAGGCGGCTGAAACCTACCGCCTGGCGTTGTCCAAAGGCGGTGTCGATGCGGCGCGGGTCAACACCCGGCTGGGCATTGCGCTTGGCATGAGCGGGGACAAGGCGGGTGCCGAAGCCGCATTCAAGGCTGTAACGGGCGAGCCGCGCGCGATGCTGGCGCAATATTGGCTGGCGTGGCTCGCGCAGAAGGCGTGAGGCCGCACCGGGGGAGAGTGCCCCCCTCTCCGATTGTCGACCTGTCGGATTGCTTACACTTCGTCACCCACCGGTCACCGCACGGTTCGTGAGACTTGAACCCAGCGGTTGTTCGCAGCCGATCAGTGCGCCGGGCGGCGGTTCAGCGCGACGAGCACTCCCGAGTCCGGGGGCGTTCGCGATCCTCGGCGTCGGCGTCCCGGTCGTCGCCGCTCTCCGCCCGCGCGGCTGATCAGGCTGCGGGACGAGGCGACCGCGCGTAGCCCGCGCGGTCGCTTTTCATGGCATTGTCGGGACGGCATGCTTATAGCTCCGCGATGGAAATCCCGCTCGGCCTCACCTTCGACGACGTTCTGCTGGTCCCTGCTGCAAGCGATACGCTCCCCAGCGCCGCCGACGTCACGAGCCGCCTGACGCGCACCATCGGGCTGAACATCCCGTTCCTTTCGGCAGCGATGGACACCGTGACCGAAGCGGACATGGCGATCGTGATGGCGCAGGCGGGCGGCATCGGCGTGCTCCATCGCAACATGACGATCGAGCAGCAGGCCGAAGCCGCGCGGCAGGTGAAGCGATTCGAGAGCGGGATGGTGGTCAACCCGATCACCATCGCTCCGCAGCAAACGCTGGGCGAGGCGCGGGCGTTGATGGCGCGGCACAGGATCAGCGGTATCCCCGTGGTGGAGGATGGCGGCAGGCTGGTGGGCATCCTTACCAACCGTGACGTCCGGTTCGCCGAAGATCCCGATCAGCCGGTGAGCGAGCTGATGACGCACGAGGGGCTGGTGACGGTTGGCCCCGGCGTGACGCGGCACGAGGCCAAGCGGCTGTTGCACGCGCGGCGGATCGAGAAGCTGCTGGTGGTGGACGAGGCCTACCGCTGCATCGGGCTGGTGACGGTGAAGGATATCGAGAAGGCGGTGACCTACCCCAACGCGACCAAGGACGGCGCGGGGCGGCTGCGCGTGGCGGCGGCGACCACGACGGGGGATGAAGGGCTGGCGCGCGCGGAGGCATTGATCGCGGCCGAATGCGATCTGATCGTGGTGGACACCGCGCACGGCCATTCGAGCCGGGTGGGCGAGACGGTGCGCGCGATCAAGCGGCTTTCGAACGCGTGCCAGGTGATGGCGGGCAATGTGGCGACGGGCGAAGCGGCGCGCGCGCTGATCGATGCGGGGGCGGATGCGATCAAGGTCGGCATCGGGCCGGGGTCGATCTGCACGACGCGGATCGTGGCGGGCGTGGGCGTGCCGCAGCTGACTGCGATCCTGGAGACGGTGCGCGTGGCGGGCGATGCCGGCGTGCCGGTGATTGCGGACGGCGGCGTGCGCACCAGCGGCGACGTTGCGAAGGCGCTCGCGGCGGGGGCGGACGCGGTGATGATCGGATCGTTGCTGGCGGGCACCGAGGAGGCACCGGGCGAGACGTTCCTGTACCAGGGGCGCAGTTACAAATCCTATCGCGGCATGGGCAGCGTGGGCGCGATGGCGCGGGGATCAGCGGACCGTTACTTCCAGCAGGACATCAAGGACCAGATGAAGCTGGTGCCCGAAGGCGTGGAGGGCCAGGTTCCGTACAAGGGCCCGGCGAAGGACGTGCTGCACCAGCTGGTGGGCGGCGTGAAGGCGGCGATGGGCTATACGGGATCGCGCACGATCGCCGATCTGCGCGGGGCGAAGTTCGTGCGGATTACCGGCGCGGGGCTGCGCGAGAGCCATGTGCACGACGTGACGATCACGCGGGAGGCGCCCAATTACCCGACGCGGTGAAGCGTGCCGGTAATTTGGCGCGAGGATAGGCTACGCTTCTTCTTTTACTCGAACGAGGGCGAGCCGCGCGCACCACAGCTCATCCGCGTTCGGCGTGGACGCGACGAAGCCAAGTTCTGGCTGGGCCCGATGTCGCCATGTGGTACAATGACCGCCTCGACGCGCGCACGCTCGCCAGCGCGCGACGGATCGTGGAACGCGAGCGCGCGCGCTTAATCGAGGCCTGGAATGCGCATTTCGGCAACTGAAGTCCGCTTCGACGACACACGCATGTGGGTCGACCTGGAAGACGGCCGCACGCTCGGCGCACCACTGGCATGGTTCCTGCGGCTGGCGCGCGCCACGCCCGGGGAACGGACCGCGTTCGCACTCAGCCGACGCTGCATCCACTCGGAGATGCTCGACGAAGACCTTTCGGTCGCAGGCCTGCTCGCCGAGATCGCCCCAGTACGCCGCGCGGCCTGACCGCAGGCATAGGACGCGCGATGATCACGCGCGAGGCGCCGAATTATCGCACGCGGTTAAGTCTGCCGTCGCGCCGATCAGTTGCGGTTGACGAAATACGCTTTGCCGCAGTGGCAGCACGTTGCCATGAGCCAGCCTGGGTTGACGCAATTGTCCGTGCCGCACCAGTAGCAGCCATTGATAATCCATCCGCGCTGGCTGCATGTTGCGTCGTCGAACTCGGCTCCAGCGCCGGTCTGCGTCGCGCCAAGGCTCTGCATGTGCGCATGCATGTCTTCGGCGCTCGCGCCCTCTCTGATCGTGCCCTTCATCGGACCTTCCCCCTTGTTCGCCGACATTCCGGCGCGGCATCTTGACGCCCGCCTCCGGGCCAAGTCAAACCCTGTCGCAGCGAGGAAGACGAATGATGGTGGAAGCGGCAAATCGGCAGGACGATGCGACGTGGTCGGTCTTCACCCATCTCGGCAGCGAGCCTCCGCACCGATCCTGTCTGATTGCGCCCACCAACACGATAACCGCTGACCAGCACCACGTGTTCGGCCCGGCCACGAGGGCCGAGTGCCAAGCCTACGCCACGCGGTCCTGCCTGCAATCGCACGAGTGAACGCGCGGTCGATCCGGCACCCGAATACCCCCGGGCGGTTTCGACCGCCTTGGCCGGATCCAAAGGTTCAGGCCAGCGCCGCGATCGAGTTCAGGGTCACGATCGCGGAGATGATCGTGTAGAGATAGGGGGCGAAGCGCTTCTTCATGATGGCTCTCCTGCTGGCCCCTTGCGCGAGGCGGGCGGTCACGGCATAACGACCGTGATGGGTTGCCATCTGGATAACGATCGCTATCTTGTCAACCAGAAAACATCACGGTCGTGATTTTATTTGTCGGAGGAGGAGAACGGGTGCCAGCGGCGGCGGGAGCGAAGGAACGCGGACGCGCGCGCGTGCTCGAGGGCGCGGCGAAGGGGTTTCGCGCGCACGGCTTCGGCGGGGTGGGTGTGGACGGCATCGCCAAGTCGGCAGGGGTCACCTCGGGCGCTTTCTATGCGCATTTCAAATCGAAGGACGCGTGCTTTGCAGCCGCGGTGTGCGAGGGGATGCGCGCGCTGGTCGATGCGATCGTGCGCCTGCGCGCCACCGGGCCGGACTGGGCGGAGCGCTTCGTTGATGGCTATCTGGGTGACCGGCGCACATGCGATCTGGGCGAAAGCTGCGCGTTGCAGAGTCTGACGGTCGAGGTGGCGCGCGGCGGTCCCGAGGTGCGCGCAGCTTATGAGGTGCGCTGGGACCAGGCAGTGGCAGCGTTTGCCGAAGGGCTCGACTGGCTTCCCGAATGCGACCGCGAGCCGCGCGCGCGCGCGCTGCTGGGGCTGCTCGCGGGCGGTGTATCCGTGGCGCGCGCGGTCGCCTCGCCCGAAGGCGGCAAGGCGGTCGCGGACGCGGTGCGCACCGCCGCGCTCGCGCTGATCGGACGGACTTGATCCCCGCAGCGCGGGTGCAGGCCGCGATCGAGGTGCTGGACGAGGTGATTGCCGCCGCGCGCGGCGGGGGGGCGGCGGCGGATACGATCCTGCAACGCTATTTTCAGACGCGGCGGTACGCAGGATCGGGCGATCGGCGTGGCGTTCGCGAGCTCGTCTACGGCGTGGTGCGAGGGGTGGGCGAAGCTCCCACGAGCGGCCGCGCGGCGATGATCGCGTGGGCGCGCGCGGAGCACCCCGATCTGCTCGCGCTGTTTGGCGGCGAGGGCCATGCACCCGCGCCGCTGGTGGAGGGCGAACCCGAAGCGAAGCTGGGCGCGGTGCCGGGGTGGATCGGCAAGCAGCTCGGGCAGGCGTTCGGTCCGGAATCGGGGTTGGAAGCCGCAGCCCTGCTCGGCCGCGCGCCGCTCGATCTGCGGGTGAACCGTCTCAGGGCGACGCGCGAGGAGGCTGCGGCCGCGCTGCCGCCGACCGACCCCACGCCTCATTCGCCCTTCGGTCTTCGTGCGCGCGAGCCGTTCAATGTGGAGGCGCATCCCGCTTTCCTCGATGGCTGGATCGAGGTGCAGGACGAGGGCAGCCAGATGGTCGCGCTCGCGGCGAACGCGCGGCCGGGCGACATCGTCGTCGATTTGTGC
This sequence comes from Sphingomonadales bacterium, assembly GCA_038238915.1. GTDB lineage: Bacteria > Pseudomonadota > Alphaproteobacteria > Sphingomonadales > Sphingomonadaceae > JAVVHE01. The sequence goes on along the minus strand of JBBSFH010000014.1, from coordinate 74,776 downwards.
GCGGGCGCGGGCGGCAAGACGCTGGCGCTGGCCGCGACGATGGCCAATCGCGGGCGGATCGTTGCCAGCGATACCGATCGTGGGCGGTTCGCCGAACTCGGGCCGCGCTGCAAGCGGGCGGGGGTAACGATTGTCGAGGGACGGTTGCTGAATGCGCCGCACGAGGCCGAGGCGCTCGCCGATCTGAACGGGCGCGCGGATCTGGTGCTGGTCGATGCGCCGTGCTCGGGCAGCGGCACCTGGCGGCGCAATCCGGAGGCGCGCTGGCGGCTCACCCCGCAGCGGCTCGCCACCGTGACCAAGCTGCAGGACCATCTGCTGCGCCTTGCGGCCACGCTGGTGGCTCCGGGTGGACGCATCGTCTATGCGGTGTGCTCGGTCCTGCCGGTGGAAGGTCAGGACCGGATCGACGCCTTTCTTGGAGCCTATCCGCGATGGCGGACGCGTCCGTTGCCTTTCCCGATCCCGCTGACTCCGCGTCGCACCGGGACCGACGGGTTTTTCATAGCCACGGTCGCTCCCATATCATAGCTTCGTCGCTCGCGCCGATCGGACCCTGGATCATGAAGACCAAGCTCGCCCTCGCCCTCGCTCTTTTCCTCGCGGCGTCCGCCCCCGTGCTGGCCATCGCGCCTGCGGGCGAACCGCCGGTCAAACCGGTTTCGGCCAAGCTCGCCGAACAGGGGTTTGCGCTGCTTGCTGCCAAACAGGCGAACGCGGCGACCGATCAGTTCGAAACCGCGCTCGCGGTCGATCCCATGAACCGGCGCGCGTATATCGGCTTGGCCGAAGCCGCGAAGGCGCAGGGGCTGCCGGGCAAGGCGGTGCGCTATTACCGCGAGGCGCTCGCGCTGGAACCCAATGATCTGGACGCGCTCGCGGGGCAGGCGGAGGCGCTCGCGGTGCGCGGCGCGACCGCGCGTGCGGGCATCGATCTGGCGCGCATCCAGACGTTGTGCGGCAAGGGCCCGTGTCCCGCAGCGGCGCGCGTCCAGAGCGCCATCGCTGCCGCCACCGGTAGCGCGGGTACGAAAACTGCCGCCAATGTACCGCCGCCCGTTACGGTGCCGACGCCCAAACGCGCGAGCGACTGAGCGCGCACGGTCTATAAGCCGCTTGCCTTCCGCGTCGTGCCGGAGTTGAAGCCGGGGCAATGACCGATATTCCCGAGACAATGCACATCGAACCCGAGATCGAGGGGGCCGCCCCCCCGCCGCGCGCGCGCACGCTGGGCGAACTGCTCCGCACCGCGCGTGAGGCGCGCGGGATGACGCTGCCAGATATCGCCGCGCGCACCCGCATCCCCGAACGCACGCTCGCCGCGATAGAGGCGGATGCGTACGAGCAACTGCCGCACACCACCTTCGCCGCCGGCTTCATCCGCAGCCTCGCGCGCGAGGTGGGCGTTCCCGAACCTGAGGCGATGACGCGATATCGCGCCGAGAATACCCGGCTGCCGCCACCGCCGATGGCGGCCCCGCTGCGAGCGATCGAGCCCGAGCGCGTGCCTTCGCGTCGGCTGGCGTGGGCGAGTGCGATTGTGGTTATCCTCGTGATCGCAGGGGCGGTGCTCTGGTTCGCGCGCGATCGTGGCACGCCAGCCAGCCCGCCGACGCTGACCGCGACGACGACATCGACCGAGGTGGCCGCCACGCCGCCGTCCGGAACCGATCCGACCGCGCCCGCCGCCAACCCATCTTCCCCACCCGTTCCATCGACTGCTGCAAATACGCTCGCCACGGGCACCACGGCGGCCGCGCCGCCGCCGCCAGCGCTGGGTGCTCCCGACGCGGCGGTGACGCTGACCGCGAAGCAGGATGTGTGGCTTCAGGTTCGCGACAAGGCGAGCAGCCAGCGCGTTATCTCGACGATTCTGACGCAGGGCCAGCGCTACGGTGTGCCGCCCGGCGACATGCAGCTCTGGACTGGCCGCGCGGGTGCGATCGAAGTGCGTGTGAACGGCAGGCTGCTGCCGCCGCTCGGTGGGCCCGTCGAAACCGTTCGCAACGTCGATCTGACGCCTGCCGCGCTCGTCGCGCGCGCGGCGGGGGCACCGGCCGACGCCAACGGGTCGGGCACCACGTCCGCCAGCACTCCGCCTGCGGGCTGAGCCTTCACGCAGCGCTCATCCGCCGCAATGCCATGCTGAACATGATGATGATCGCCCGTTCGCTTCTTGGTGGCTGCGCGCTGCTGCTGTTCGCGCTGCCCGCCGCCGCGCAGACGCTGCCCGATATCGACAAGCGCGTGACGCGGCTCGAGCGCGAGGTCAGCCGCGTTGCCCGGCGGGTGTTGCCCAAGGGCGAGCAGACGCTGATCGAGCCCGAGATCGGCCCCGCGCCCGACGCCGCGACGCCGCCGCCGCCTGCCTCCGCGACCGCCGCGTCGGTAAGCGACTTGTCCGAGCGGCTTGGAGCGATCGAGCGACGCCAGCGCGAACTGACCGCGCAGATCGAGGAGCAGGGGAACCGGCTCAGACTGGTCGAGGAGCGACTGGGCAAGTTCCAGCCCGACGCGGAGGCGCGTCTGGGCAAGATCGAGGCCGCCACCGCCCCGCCACCCGCGCCAACGGCGGGCCCCATCGTTCCGCCAGACTCGGCGCAGCCCGCGACCGCCGCCTCGCCAAAGCGCGGTGCCAGGGCGGGCGTGCCAAAGCCGGAGCTGCAACCCGATCCGGCGGTGAGTGGGGCCGATCCTGCCACGCCTGCGATCGGTGCGGCGGAACTTCGCTACCGGTCGGCGTATGCGCTGGTGGAAGCCAAGAAATGGCCCGAGGCCGAGCCTGCGCTGCAGGCGTTCATCGACAAATACCCGCATGACAAGCGCGCGAGCAATGCGCGATACTGGCTGGGCCGTACCTATTACGCGCAGACGCAATATGATCGCGCCGCGCGAACGCATTTCGATAATTACAAGGCCGATCCCAAGGGTGACCGCGCACAGGAGAGCCTGTTCTGGGTCGGGCAATCGCTGATGCGGTTGAAGAAGTCGAAAGAGGCCTGCCAGGTTTATGATCTCGCGGGTAAGGTCTATGCCGAGACGTTGAAGCCCGAACTCGTCGATCAGTTCGCGGCCGCGCGGACCAAGGCAGGGTGTAACTGACGCCTCCGGTTCTAGGAGCCGCCGTGTGTGGGCTGGTTCGGGATGATTGATCCACGCTTGAGCAGCGATAGCATCGCGCTCATCGGCCAGTCCTCGCTTGCGGTTGCGGTTTCGGGCGGGCCCGACAGCATGGCGCTGCTGTGGCTCGCCGCGCAGGCCTTCCATGGACGCTTGCACGCGCTCACCGTCGATCACGGGCTGCGTCCCGAAAGCGCGGACGAGGCAGCGATGGTCGCCGCCCAGGCCGCGCGGCTGGGAGTTCCGCACGTCACGCTTGCATGGGTTGGCCGCAAGCCGCGCACCGGCCGTCCCGCCGCCGCCCGCACTGCGCGGTATCGGCTGCTGCGCGATTGGTGTTTCTCCAACCGGGTGCCGTTTCTGCTGACTGCGCATCACGCCGACGATCAGGCGGAGACCCTGCTGATGCGCCTCGCGCGCGCGAGCGGTCCGCCTGGGCTGGCGGGGATCCGCGCCGCCCGATCGCTCGGGCGCGGGGTGACGCTGCTTCGGCCCCTGTTGGCTAGGCGCAAGGCCGATCTGGTCGCGCTGTGCGCTGCGCACGACCTGCGCACCGCCGACGATCCCACCAATCGCGATCCCGCCTACGCCCGCACCCGCGCGCGCGCGCTGCTGGCTGCAACGCCGTGGCTCGATCCCGCCAATCTCGCCGCGTCAGCCGCGCATCTCGCCGACGCCGAGGCCGCGCTCGCGTGGGTGGCCGAGCGCGCGTGGGCGGGGCGCTCGGCCGTCGGGGCGGACGGCCTCAGCGTCGATGCTGGCGATCTCCCGCGCACGCTCCGTTTGCGTCTCCTCGCCCGTGCGCTCTCGGTTGCCGCACCGGGCCGCCCGGCTCCTCGCGGTCCCGATCTCGTGCGCCTGCTCGCCGCGCTCGACGCGGGGCAGGTCGCGACGCTGCGTGGCGCGCTCGTCGAACCCGGCCCGCCGTGGCGCTTCGTCGCCGAACCGCCACGCGGCGTCCCGGGGCGATTGCCAGCGCGCCCGATCGGCACCATCTTGCCTGCAGAGTCGACGAGGAAAGCCTAGTGTCCGATCCGAAGAAGCCTGGCCAACCCTGGGGCAAGAGCCTCGCGCTGTGGGTGATCATCCTGCTCGTGCTGAGCGTGGTGGTGATCAACTTCGGCGGCAGCGCCGCGCGCGGCCCGTCGCCCGGCGTGATGCAATATTCGGACTTTCTCGCCAAGGTCGAGGATGGCTCGGTCTCCGACGTCAAGATCCACGGACAGGAGATCGAGGGGCGGCTGAGCAACAACACCACCTTCACGACCTACAATCCCAACGATCCCGAGCTGGTGAAGACTTTGCGTGCTAAGGGCGTGCGCTTTGAGGCCAAGCCCGAGGAGCGTTCGATCCTCGCCGCAATTCTGATCAACATGCTTCCGTTCGTGGTGATCGCGGGCGTCTGGATTTTCGTGATGCGCCAGATGCAGGGCGGAGCCGGGCGCGGTGCGATGGGCTTTGGCAAATCGCGCGCGAAGATGCTGACCGAGAAATCGGGCCGGGTGACGTTCGACGATGTCGCGGGGATCGATGAAGCGCGCGAGGAACTGGAAGAGATCGTCGAGTTTCTGAAGGATCCTACGAAGTTTTCGAAGCTTGGTGGCAAGATTCCCAAGGGGGCGCTGTTGGTCGGATCGCCGGGCACAGGCAAAACCTTGCTCGCGCGCGCGATCGCGGGCGAGGCGGGGGTGCCGTTCTTCAGCATCTCGGGCTCGGACTTCGTCGAGATGTTCGTCGGTGTCGGTGCGAGCCGCGTTCGTGACATGTTCGAGCAGGCGAAGAAGAATGCGCCGTGCATCATCTTCATCGACGAAATCGACGCGGTCGGCCGCCATCGCGGCGCCGGGCTGGGCGGCGGCAACGACGAGCGCGAGCAGACGCTCAACCAGTTGCTGGTCGAGATGGACGGCTTCTCGGAGAATGAGGGCATCATCATCATCGCGGCCACCAACCGCCCCGATGTGCTCGATCCAGCACTGCTGCGTCCGGGCCGCTTCGACCGTCAGGTCGTGGTGCCGCGTCCCGACATCGATGGACGCATCAAGATCCTCCAGGTCCACATGAAGAAGGTGCCTCTGGCACCCGACGTGATCGCGCGCACGATCGCGCGCGGCACGCCGGGCTTCTCGGGAGCGGACCTCGCCAATCTGGTGAACGAGGCGGCGCTGCTCGCTGCGCGGCGTGGCAAGCGGCTGGTCGGCATGTCCGAGTTCGAGATGGCCAAGGACAAGGTCATGATGGGCTCCGAGCGGAAATCCATGGTGATGACCGACGACGAGAAGAAGATGACCGCCTACCACGAGGCAGGCCACGCGATCGTCTCGCTGCACGAAACAGCCAGCGATCCGATCCACAAGGCGACAATCATCCCTCGCGGCCGAGCGCTGGGCATGGTGATGCGCCTGCCCGAGCGCGATCAGTATAGTTACCACCGCGACAAGATGTTCGCCAATCTGGCGGTCGCGATGGGTGGGCGCGTGGCGGAGGAAGTGATCTTCGGCTACGACAAGGTGTCGAGCGGTGCATCGAGCGATATCCAGATGGCGACGTCGCTGGCGCGCGACATGGTTACGCGCTGGGGCATGTCCGAGAAGCTGGGGCCGCTGATGTACGGCGAGAACCAGGAGGAAGTGTTCCTCGGCCATTCGGTCAGTCGCACGCAGAATGTGAGCGAGGCGACCGCGCAGATCATCGATCAGGAGATCAAGACGCTCGTGGTCGGCGGCTACGACCGCGCGAAGCATCTGCTGAGCGAGCATGTGGACGAGCTGCACGCGCTCGCGGGTGCGCTGCTGGAGTATGAGACGCTGAGCGGCGAGGACATCAAGGCGGTGCTCGCTGGCGGCATGATCGATCGCGGCGATCCAGCACAGCGAGGGCCGTTGCCGACGCTGACTGGCGGATCGTCGATCCCCAAGGTCGGGCGGCGGCGGCCGTTCGGCGGCGAGCCGGTGCCCGCAGCGGGCTGAAACTCCGCGGTGGGTGGTGGTAGGCTGCAACCTTCGCCACCCGCGCCGGTTGATCCGCGACCCAATCGGAGATCCGTCCCATGCGCCTGCCGCTCATCGCCCCTGTCGACCTCAGCGTCGAGCAGAAACCGCTGTACGAGGACATGAAGAAGGGCATCACGTCCAACTTCAACGATTTCGTTGCGGTGCGGCCTGAGGATGGCGCGCTGATGGGGCCGTGGAACCCATGGCTTCAAGAGCCCAAGATCGGCGGCGCGATCTGGGCGCTGACCAAGGCGATGACGATGGAGGCCACGATCCCCGAGGCCGCGCGGCAGGTGGCGATCCTGGTGGTCGGCGCGCATTTCGATGCGGCGTACGAGATCTACGCGCATGTCGCGGTGGCGGCGCGCGAGGGGCAGATGAGCGGGCGCCTGTCCACGATGGTGTCGGGGAGCAGGCCGACCGATCTGTCGAACGAGGAGGGGATCGCCTATGATGTGGCGTATTCGCTGGTCAACGGCGGGCCGTTGCCGCGACCGTGCTACGACATGGCGGTGGAAGCCTTTGGCCAGCATGGCGCGAACGAGTTGATCTATCTGGTGGGGTTGTATTGCCTGGTTAGCGTGACGTTGAACGGCTTCGCGGTGCCGCTGCCGGAGAAGGAGTAGGGGTTGCACCCGCGTGTGCCTTCCCATATACGGCTGCGTTCCGCGCCTAGGAGTGTAGCTCAGTTGGTAGAGCATCGGTCTCCAAAACCGAGGGCCGTGGGTTCGAGTCCCCCCACTCCTGCCACGGCTCGCTAGGCGCGAGAGACGAAATCAAGGCCCGCAGTTCGGGGGTTATCCCCCGGATGGCGGGCCGTTAGGCGTTGAAGGAAGTTTCGATGGCGCGGGTTTCTCCGGGCGAGTTCATCCGGCAGGTGCGTGCCGAAACCGCGAAGGTCACCTGGCCTTCGCGCAAGGAGACGCTCGGCACCACGATGATGGTGGTTCTGATGACCACCGTGCTGTCGGTGTTCTTCCTGGGGGTGGATCAGGTGCTTGGCAATTCGGTGCGCATGTTGCTGAAGGCGTTTTAGGGTTTAACCATGTCGCGCTGGTATATCATTCACGCCTATTCGGGCTTCGAGAACAAGGTGAAGGACGCGATCGTGTCCGAAGCCGCGCGGCTGGGGCTGGATGGCTTCGTCGAGGCGATCGAGGTGCCCACCGAGAAGGTGACCGAGGTCCGGCGTGGCAAGAAGGTGCAGGCGGAGCGCAAGTTCTTCCCCGGTTATGTGCTCGCCAAGCTGAACATGAACGATCAGGTGTTTCACCTAGTGAAGAATACGCCGAAGGTGACCGGCTTCCTCGGCAATCAATCGAAGCCGCAGCCGATCACCGAGGCCGAGGCCGCGCGCATCCTGCACACGCAGGAGGAGGAAGCCGCCGCGCCGACGACGAAGGTTCGTCGCAAGGTCGGCTTCGAGATCGGCGATCAGGTCAAGGTGCTCGAGGGGCCGTTCGCGTCGTTCAACGGGCTGGTCGAGGAGCTGGATTTCGAGAAGGGCCGCGTGAAGGTCTCGGTCACGATCTTCGGGCGCGCGACGCCGGTGGATCTGGACTTCGATGGGGTCGAGAAGGTCAAGTAGTTGTCCGTGGGAGGCTTTGCGGCCGTCTGCACCACGTAATTGAGGATTTGAGATGGCGAAGAAGATTACCGGGTACATCAAGCTGCAGGTGCCCGCTGCGCAAGCCAAGCCGTCGCCGCCGATCGGGCCGGCGCTGGGGCAGCGCGGTGTGAACATCATGGAGTTCTGCAAGCAGTTCAACGCGAAATCGGGCGATATGGAGGCGGGGACGCCGCTGCCGGTCGTGATTACGGTGTTCGCGGACAAGAGCTTCACCTTCATCATGAAGACGCCGCCGGCATCGTTCCTGATCAAGAAGGCGGCGGGTGTGAAGGCGGGGAGCAAGAACCCGAACAAGGATCCCGCGATCGGCAAGATCAAGACAAGCGATATTCGCCGCATCGCCGAGACGAAGATGCCCGATCTGAACGCGGCGTCGATCGAGATGGCGATGAAGACGATCGAGGGCTCGGCGCGCTCGATGGGTCTCGAAGTGGTGGAGGGCTAGATGGCCAAGCTGACGAAGAAGCAGAAGGTCGCGAGTGCTGCGGTCGATCCGGTGAAGCTGTACGGCGTGGACGAGGCGATCGGGCTGGTGAAATCTCTCGCCTCGACCAAGTTCGACGAGACGGTCGAGGTGGCCATCAACCTGGGCGTCGATCCGCGCCACGCGGACCAGATGGTGCGCGGCGTCGTGACGCTGCCGAGCGGCACGGGCAAGACGGTGCGTGTGGGCGTGTTCGCGCGCGGCGTTAAGGCGGAGGAAGCGACGGCGGCCGGGGCCGATGTCGTTGGGGCCGAGGACCTGATGGCGCTGGTGCAGGAGGGCAAGATCGATTTCGACAGGTGTATTGCTACGCCCGACCTGATGGGGCTTGTTGGTCGCTTGGGCAAGATTTTGGGCCCCAAGGGGCTGATGCCCAACCCCAAGCTCGGCACGGTGACGATGAACGTCGGCGAGGCGGTGAAGGCGGCCAAGGGCGGTCAGGTGGAGTTTCGCGTCGAGAAGGCGGGGATTATCCATGGCGGGATCGGCAAGGCGAGCTTCGACGCGCAGGCGCTGCGGGCCAATTTCGACACGTTCGTCGACGCGATCGTCAAGGCCAAGCCGACGGGTGCCAAGGGCAAATATGTGAACAAGATCGCGCTCAGTTCCACCATGGGGCCGGGCGTGAAGGTGGATGTGGCAACGGCGGGGGTGACCGCTTAGCCGCCGCCGTCATCCCGGGCTTGACCCGGGACCCGCCTTGGCTCCGTCGGCTGCGGCGGAACGGAGGCAGGTAGGTCCCGGCTCAGGGCCGGGATGACGGGTTTATGGTTTTGGGGAGGGGTTCGCCCATCCCCGGATGACCGTCCGAGACCGCGGGTGGCCTGTATGGGCCTTAAAACTCGCCAGCGGTAGGCGGGGACAGGTTTGGGCTGGGCCGGGTGCGATCCGGGCGGGCCTGCTGCGGGTGCTTCGGTCCCCAAGGCGCGTGACCCCACGGGCGGGTTGGGGCGGCAGTATTCGCTGCGGCCCCGGCTCAACCGGACCCGCGTAGCGGTGTCCAGATAAGGAGAGAGCATGGACCGGGACGAAAAGAAAGACCTGGTAGCGAGCTTGAACCGCCTCTTCAACGAGGTTTCGGTGGTCGTTGTCACGCGCAACCATGGGTTGACCGTGAGCCAGGTTACCGATCTTCGCAACAGGATGCGCGGCGCAGGCGCGGCTTACAAAGTGAGCAAGAACAAGCTGGCGCGGATTGCGCTGGAGGGCACGCCCTTCGCCGCGATCAACGACCTGCTGATCGGGCCGACTGCCTTGGCCACCTCGACCGATCCGGTCGCGGCGGCAAAAATCGCGGTCGAGTTCGCGAAGACTACCGACAAGTTCGAGATCATCGGCGGTGCCATCGGCACGCAGCTGCTCGACATCAACGGTGTCAAGGCGCTTGCCGATCTGCCTTCGCTCGATGAACTGCGGGCCAGAATCATCGGTGTCATCCAGGCACCGGCGACCAAGCTCGCGCAGCTTTCGACCGCACCTGCGGCAAAGCTCGCACGCGTCTTCGCGGCCTATGGCGATCCCGATCGGGACGCCGCCTGACCTGAACCCTTGGATACGGCCCGATACGGCCCATATGGAGATACACATGGCAGACCTGAACAAGATTGTTGACGATCTTTCGGCATTGACGGTGCTGGAAGCAGCGGACCTCGCAAAGTTGCTCGAAGCCAAGTGGGGCGTTTCCGCCGCCGCCGCCGTGGCGGTTGCCGGACCCGCAGCTGCTGGCCCCGCCGCTGCTGCGGTTGAGGAGAAGACCGAGTTCGACGTGATCCTGACCGGCGACGGTGGCAAGAAGATCAACGTGATCAAGGAAATCCGCGTGATTACCGGGCTTGGCCTGACCGAGGCCAAGACGCTGGTGGAGAGCGCTCCGAAGGCGGTGAAGGAAGGCCTCAACAAGGCCGATGCCGAGAAGATCAAGAAGCAACTCGAAGACGCAGGCGCGACTGTCGAGCTGAAGTAGACCTTAAAACGACCAAAGGGTGCGTCGCTTCCCGGGCCGGGGGCGACGCACCCTTTGGCGTCTCTTCGGGCGTCTCTCTGCGCCCGTCTCTCCTCGGGCAAAGCCAAGAATGCTCGAGTGCCGAAAAAGTTCAAGGCCCCTGATCGGGTGTGACGCCGATCCGGACATATTTGAAGGGCGATCCCGTAACGATGGCAACCCAAGCGATCTCCATCCCCCTGTCGACTGCGATGTCGACTTCGGCCCCGCGCCGGATCCGCAAGACCTTCGGCCGTATCGGCGAGGTCATTCATATGCCAAACCTGATCGAGGTTCAGCGCGAGAGCTACGAGCATTTCCTGCGCTCGCGGCCCGCCGACGGCTATGTGAGCGGGCTGGAGAAGACGCTGCGATCGGTGTTCCCGATCCGCGATTTCGCGGGCACGGCGGAGCTCGATTTCGTCCATTACGAGCTTGAGAACCCCAAGTTCGACATCGAGGAATGTCGTCAGCGCGGGATCACCTACGCGGCACCGATGCGCGTGACGCTGCGGCTGATCGTGTTCGAAGTGGATGCGGATACCGAGGCGCGCAGCGTTCTCGATATCAAGGAGCAGGACGTTTACATGGGCGACATGCCGCTCATGACGTCGAACGGGACGTTCGTGATCAACGGCACCGAGCGGGTGATTGTCTCTCAGATGCACCGTTCGCCGGGCGTGTTCTTCGATCATGATCGCGGCAAGACGCATGCTTCGGGCAAGTTCCTGTTCGCCTCGCGCGTGATCCCGTATCGCGGATCGTGGCTGGATATGGAGTTCGACGCCAAGGATATTGTCAATGTGCGCATCGACCGGAAGCGCAAGCTGCCGGTAACGACGTTATTGTACGCGCTGGGACTGAACAGCGAAGAGATTCTGAACCATTTCTACGGACGCGTGACGTGGGTGCGCGGGACGGGTGGCTGGAAAGTGCCGTTCGTGGCCGAGCAGTGGCGTGGATCGAAGCCCTCGTTCGACGTGATCAACGGCGCGACGGGCGAGGTGGTGTTTCCCTTGGGGACCAAGATCACCCCGCGCGCAGCGCGCAAGGCGGCGACCGATGGCCTGACCGAACTTCTGATCCCCAGCGAGGAGATTTTCGGGCGCTATGCGGCGGACGACCTGATCAACGAGGCGACGGGCGAGATCTACGTCGAGTCCGGCGATGAACTGGCGGCGGCGAATGTGGAGAAGCTCGACGCGGCGGGGATCACTTCGATCGATCTTCTGGACATCGATCACGTGAATGTGGGTCCGTGGATCCGCAATACTTTGATGGCGGACAAGGTGGAGGAGCGGGATCATGCGCTCGCGGAGATTTACCGCGTGATGCGTCCCGGAGAACCGCCGACGCGCGAGACCGCCGAGGGCATGTTCGCGGGGCTGTTCTTCGATCCCGACCGCTATGATCTGAGCGATGTCGGCCGCGTGAAGATGAACATGCGGCTCGGGCTGGATGTGGAAGACACGGTGGGCACGCTGCGCATCGACGACATCCTGGCGGTGGTGAAGACGCTGGTCGACCTGAAGGACGGCAAGGGCGAGATCGACGATATCGACAATCTCGGCAATCGCCGCGTGCGTTCGGTTGGCGAATTGCTGGAGAACCAGTATCGTGTGGGGCTGTTGCGCATGGAGCGCGCGGTGAAGGAGCGGATGAGCTCGGTCGATATTTCGACGGTGATGCCGAACGATCTGATCAATGCCAAGCCGGCGGTGGCGGCGGTGCGCGAGTTCTTTGGCTCGTCCCAGCTTTCGCAGTTCATGGACCAGACCAACCCGTTGAGCGAGGTGACGCACAAGCGGCGTATTTCGGCGCTTGGCCCGGGCGGTCTGACGCGCGAGCGCGCGGGTTTCGAAGTGCGCGACGTGCATCCCACCCATTATGGACGCATCTGCCCGATCGAGACGCCCGAGGGGCCGAACATCGGGCTGATCAATTCGTTGGCAACCTTCTCGCGTGTCAACAAGTACGGCTTTATCGAAACCCCGTATCGCAAGGTCATCGATCACAAGCTGACCGATGACGTCGTGTATCTGTCCGCGATGGAGGAGACCAAGCATACCATCGCGCAGGCAAATGCCGGGTTGACCGCCGAAGGTGGCTTTATCGACGAGCTGGTGAGCGCGCGCGAGGCGGGCGATTTTCTTATGGCGCCACGCGATCAGATTACGTTGATGGACGTTTCGCCAAAGCAACTGGTGTCGGTTGCCGCGTCGCTGATCCCGTTTCTTGAGAACGACGACGCGAACCGCGCGCTGATGGGATCGAACATGCAGCGCCAGGCGGTGCCGCTGGTCCAGGCCGAGGCACCCTTCGTTGGGACCGGTATGGAGGCGACGGTGGCGCGCGATTCGGGCGCGGCGATCGGTGCGCGGCGTGGCGGGATTGTCGATCAGGTGGACGCGGGGCGCATTGTTATCCGTGCGACCGAGGAGATCGATGCGTCGAAGTCCGGCGTGGATATCTATCGATTGCAGAAGTTCCAGCGTTCGAACCAGAATACGTGCATCAACCAGCGGCCGCTGGTGACGGTGGGCGATGTGGTGGGCAAGGGCGATATTATTGCCGACGGTCCCTCTACGCAGTTCGGGGAACTGGCGCTGGGGCGCAATGCACTTGTCGCGTTCATGCCGTGGAATGGCTACAACTATGAGGATTCGATCCTGATCTCGGAGCGCATCGTCAAGGACGATGTGTTCACCTCGATCCATATCGAGGAGTTCGAGGTGATGGCACGCGATACCAAGCTGGGCAGCGAGGATATCACGCGCGACATCCCCAACGCGGGCGAGGAAGCATTGCGCAATCTCGACGAGGCGGGGATCGTGTATATCGGGGCCGAGGTGGAGCCGGGCGATATTCTCGTGGGCAAGATCACACCCAAGGGCGAATCGCCGATGACGCCTGAAGAGAAACTGCTGCGTGCGATCTTCGGCGAAAAGGCGAGCGACGTGCGCGATACTTCACTAAAACTTCCGCCTGGAGTTGCCGGGACTGTAGTGGAAGTACGCGTGTTCAACCGTCACGGTATCGACAAAGACGAACGCGCGTTGATGATCGAGCGCGACGAGATCGAGCGGCTGACCAAGGACCGCGAGGACGAGCGCGCGATCCTCAATCGCGCGACCTATTCGCGGCTGAAGGATCTGATGCTGGGGCAGACCGCCTCGGCCGGGCCGAAGGGCGTGCGCAAAGGCAGCGTTATCAACGACGACTTGCTCGGCCAGCACCCGCAGCGCGAGTGGTGGAAGTTCGGCTCGTCCGATGACGCCCGCCAGGCGGACATCGAGGCGCTACGTGGCCAGTTCGACGGCGCGGAGGGTAACCTCAACGCGCGCTTCGAGGACAAGGTGGAGAAGCTGCAGCGCGGCGATGAACTCGCGCCGGGCGTGCTCAAGATGGTCAAGGTGTTCGTCGCGGTGAAGCGCAAGCTGCAACCGGGCGACAAGATGGCGGGCCGCCATGGCAACAAGGGCGTGATTAGCCGGATCGTTCCGGCGGAAGACATGCCGTTTCTTGAGGATGGGACGCCGGTCGATCTGGTGCTCAACCCGCTGGGCGTGCCCTCGCGCATGAACGTAGGTCAGATCTTCGAGACGCATCTTGGCTGGGCGGCGCGCGGACTTGGGCGGCAGATCGGTGCGATGCTCGAGGACATTTATGCCAAGGGCAAGGAGCTTGCGGCCGCGCCCGATGCGAGCGGCATGCGCGAAAAGCTGAACAGCATCTATGGCTGGCAGCACAAGGACGAGATCGCGGCGCTGGACGATGAGCGGTTGATGCAGTTGGCGTCCAATCTCGCGGGCGGCGTGCCGATGGCGACGCCAGTGTTCGACGGCGCGCGCGAGGCGGATGTGACGCAGATGCTCGAACTGGCGGGGCTGGATGGCTCGGGCCAAGTAGAACTGTACGACGGGCGCACGGGTGAGACCTTTGATCGCAAGGTGACGGTGGGGTATATCTACATGCTCAAGCTGCACCATCTTGTGGATGACAAGATCCACGCGCGCTCGATCGGTTCGTATTCGCTGGTGACGCAGCAGCCGCTGGGCGGCAAGGCGCAGTTCGGTGGGCAGCGGTTCGGCGAGATGGAGGTCTGGGCGCTTCAGGCTTACGGCGCGGCTTACACATTGCAGGAAATGTTGACGGTCAAGTCCGACGATGTTGTCGGGCGGACCAAGGTCTACGAGGCGATCGTTAAAGGTGACGATACGTTCGAGGCGGGGATTCCCGAGAGCTTCAACGTGCTCGTCAAGGAAATGCGCTCGCTGGGATTGAACGTGGAGTTGCAGTCGGGCGAGAACGACGCGGGTATACCCGCGGTTTAAATGTGAAGAGCCGTTGGCGTCTTGGCGTCAACGGGCGACAGTGGGAGGGGTCGTCTGCCCCGCCCTTTCGCGCCTTCGGGCGCGTGACATGGAAGGATCGGGCTTATGAATACCGAACTGATGAACTTCTTCCACCCGGCGCAGAAGCCGGAGACGTTCGACCGGATAAAGATCAGTCTTGCCTCGCCGGAGAAGATCCGTTCGTGGTCGTTCGGCGAGATTCGTAAGCCCGAGACCATCAACTACCGCACGTTCAAGCCCGAGCGTGACGGACTGTTCTGCGCACGTATCTTCGGTCCGATCAAGGATTACGAGTGCCTGTGCGGCAAGTACAAGCGGATGAAGTACAAGGGCATTGTCTGCGAGAAGTGCGGCGTCGAGGTGACGATCTCCAAGGTGCGCCGCGAGCGGATGGGCCACATCGAACTCGCCGCTCCTGTCGCGCACATCTGGTTTCTGAAGTCGCTGCCGAGCCGTATAGGCATGCTGCTTGACATGCCGCTGAAGGATCTCGAGCGGGTGCTCTATTTCGAGCATTACATCGTGCTCGATCCCGGCATGTCGCCGTTCAAGCGGTTCCAACTGCTGACCGAGGACGAGCTGTATTCTGCGCAGGAGGAACATGGCGAGGATGCGTTCGTCGCCGGAATCGGCGCGGAGGCGATCCGCAAGCTGCTCGAGGAGATGGACCTTCCCGGCGAATACGAGACGCTGAAGAAGGAGCTCGCCGAGACCAAGTCCGAGCTGAAGCCCAAGAAGATCATCAAGCGCATGAAGGTGATCGAATCCTTCATGGAGAGCGGCAACAAGCCCGAGTGGATGGTGCTGACCGTCGTTCCAGTGATCCCGCCCGAGTTGCGGCCGCTGGTGCCATTGGACGGCGGCCGTTTCGCCACGTCCGATCTGAACGACTTGTACCGCCGCGTCATCAACCGCAATAACCGGTTGAAGCGACTGATCGAACTTCGCGCGCCTGATATCATCGTGCGCAACGAGAAGCGCATGTTGCAGGAGGCGGTCGACGCGCTGTTCGACAATGGTCGGCGTGGGCGCACGATCACGGGTGCGAACAAGCGGCCTTTGAAGTCCTTGTCCGATATGCTCAAGGGCAAGCAGGGGCGGTTTCGGCAGAACCTGCTCGGCAAGCGCGTGGATTACAGTGGCCGTTCGGTGATCGTCACTGGGCCGGAACTGAAGTTGCACCAGTGCGGGCTGCCCAAGAAGATGGCGCTCGAACTGTTCAAGCCGTTCATCTATTCGCGTCTCGACGCCAAGGGTCTGTCGATGACGCTGAAGCAGGCGAAGAAGTGGGTGGAGAAGGAGCGCAAGGAAGTCTGGGATATATTGGACGAGGTGATCCGCGAGCATCCCGTGCTGCTCAACCGCGCGCCCACGCTCCACCGTCTTGGCATCCAGGCGTTCGAACCGGTGCTGATCGAGGGAAAGGCGATCCAGTTGCATCCGCTCGTCTGCTCGGCGTTCAACGCCGACTTCGATGGCGATCAGATGGCGGTGCATGTACCACTCAGCCTCGAGGCGCAACTCGAGGCGCGCGTGCTGATGATGTCCACCAACAACATCCTTAGTCCCGCAAATGGTAAGCCGATCATCGTGCCGTCGCAGGACATGGTGCTGGGTATCTATTATCTGACCATGGACCGCGTGGGCGAGCCGGGCGAGGGCATGGTGTTTGGCGAAATGACCGAATTGCATCAGGCGCTCGACAACAAGTCGGTGACTCTGCACGCCAAGATCACCGCGCGACTGCCGCAGACCGACGAGAAGGGGAAGACTTACCTCAAACGCTTCCAGACCACGCCGGGCCGGATGCTGCTTGGCGAAGCTCTACCCAAAAACTCGAAGGTGCCCTTCGATATCGTCAATCGCCTGCTGACCAAGAAGGACATCGGCGACGTCATCGACGTCGTCTATCGTCATACGGGCCAGAAGGAGACGGTGTTGTTCGCCGATGCCATCATGGGCCTCGGCTTCCGTCATGCGTTCAAGGCTGGCATCAGCTTCGGCAAGGACGACATGCGCATCCCCGACGAGAAAATCGAACTCGTCGATGCCACGCGCGGCCTCGTGAAGGATTACGAGCAGCAGTATCAGGACGGGCTGATCACGCAGGGCGAGAAGTATAACAAGGTGATCGATGCATGGGCGCGTTGCGGCGACAAGGTCGCGGACGCGATGATGAAGGCGATTTCATCGCCGAAGCCCGATGCAGATGGCAAGATGCCGCAGATCAACTCGATCTACATGATGGCGCACTCGGGCGCGCGCGGCTCGCAGACGCAGATGAAGCAACTCGCGGGCATGCGGGGGCTGATGGCGAAGCCGTCGGGGGAAATCATCGAAACGCCGATCATCTCCAATTTCAAGGAGGGTTTGACGGTTCTCGAATATTTCAACTCCACCCATGGCGCGCGCAAGGGACTGGCGGATACCGCACTGAAGACCGCGAACTCGGGTTACCTGACCCGTCGTCTCGTTGATGTCAGTCAGGACTGCGTGATCGCAGCCGAAGACTGCGGCACAGATCATGGGCTTCAGATGAAAGCCATCGTCGAGGGCGGTTCGACCATCGTGTCCTTGGGCGAACGCATCCTCGGCCGCACGACGGCCGAGGACGTGATCGATCCCAAGACGAACGAGATGCTCGCGCCGATGGGCCGATTGCTCGACGAGGTCGATGTGGCGGCGATCGAGAAGGCGGCGGTCGTCAGCGTCAAGATCCGCTCGCCACTGGTGTGCGAGACCAAGACGGGCGTGTGCGCGGCCTGCTACGGGCGCGATCTCGCGCGCGGAACGCCGGTCAATCAGGGTGAAGCGGTGGGCGTCATCGCCGCGCAGTCGATCGGCGAGCCGGGCACGCAGCTGACGATGCGTACGTTCCACATCGGCGGCGCGGCGCAGGTTTCCGAGCAATCGACGCTCGAGGCGCCGGTCGATGGCAAGATTGTGCTCAAGAACCTGCCGCTGCTGACCGACGGGCGCGGCCGTGTGATCGCGGTGGGGCGCAACGGCGAACTTTCGCTGATCGACACCGACGGGCGCGAGCGCAGCACACACCGCATCCCGTTCGGGGCGCGGATGCTGCATGAGGATGGCTCGATCGTGGCCAAGGGCGACCGCATGGCGGAATGGGATCCCTATACCACGCCGATCATTACCGAGAAATCGGGTGTGGTGAAGTATCAGGATCTGATCGAGGGGCTGACGCTGACCGAGGAGGTCGATGAGGCGACTGGCATCGCCAACAAGGTGGTGAACGAATACCGGGCGACGTCCACCAAGGACAAGACGGATCTGCGTCCGCGCGTGACGTTGCTGGACGAGGCTTCGGGTGAGGCGGCGCGCTACTTCCTGCCGCCGCTGGCGATCATTTCGGTCGGCGAGGGCGACAAGGTGTCGGCGGGCGACATTCTCGCTCGCGTACCGAGGGAATCTGCCAAGACGCGCGACATCACCGGCGGTCTGCCGCGCGTGGCCGAGCTGTTCGAGGCGCGCAAGCCCAAGGATAGCGGAGTGATCAGCAAGATCGCGGGGCGCATCGAGTTCGGCAAGGACTTCAAGGCCAAGCGACGCATCATCGTGCGGCCCGAGGATGGCGGCGATCCGGTCGAGTATTTCATCGCCAAGGGCAAGCACATCACCGTCCAGGAGGGCGATCATGTGCAGAAGGGCGATTATATCCTCGACGGCAACCCCGATCCACACGACATGCTCGACGTGCTCGGCATCGAACCGCTCGCCGAATATCTGTGCGCCGAAGTGCAGGAAGTCTATCGTCTGCAGGGCGTTAAGATCAACGACAAGCACATCGAAGTCATCGTGCGCCAGATGCTGCAGAAGGTGGAGATCACCTACTCGGGTGACACGCATCTGCTGATCGGCGAACAGACCGATCGCGACGAGATGGACCGCGAGAACGCCAAGCTGCCCAAGGGATCCAAGCCCGCCGAGGGCAAGCCGGTACTGCTCGGCATCACCAAGGCCAGCCTGCAGACGCGCAGCTTCATGAGCGCGGCATCGTTCCAGGAGACGACGCGCGTGCTGACCGAGGCGAGCGTGCAGGGCAAGGTGGATCCGCTGATCGGGCTGAAGGAAAATGTCATCGTCGGCCGCCTGATCCCGGCGGGCACGGGTGCTGGCATGAACCGGCTGCGCGTGGCTGCGAATGCGCGCGATATCGTGTTGCGGGCGCAGCAGGACGCGGCGGCTGCGGCGGCGTTGCCCGCGCCCGAGGCGGTGGCGGCGGAGTAGACGGGCGTAAGGCTCGCATTGCAACGATGGCGTTGAGCAAGGATGGTTCGGCATACCATCGGAGCGTTGCAATGCGCCTCGCCCTCGCGTTCCCGGGCGCGGTGTTCGCTTCGGTGCCCGGCGCGCGCCGACCCGCGCTGATCGTGCTCGGCGGGTCCGAAGGCGGCGACGAAGTTGCAAAGCAATTCGCGCCGCTTCTCGCCGCGCTCCGCTATTCGGTGCTGGGCCTGCCCTATTATGATCCGCGCTGTGATTCCGCGCACGAGATCGCGGCCTTCCGCGCGCATTCGTGAACATCCCGGTCGATCGGCACAAGCCGCGCACGATTGGCTCGTCAACCGGCCGAGGTCGATCCGCAGCGCATCGGCATCTTGGGTGCATGATAGCGGGCGATCTCGATCGTATTTGGCCGTCGGCGGAAATGGCGCGTGCAATCGCGGCCCGCCGGACGAAGGACGGACTATCGACCGATCTCGTTGTGTATCCCGACGCGGGGCACGCACTGGCTGGCGATGGAGGCGATGTCGATCCGGGCGCGGTCAAACTCGGCGGAGCTCTGGATGCGATCGTTCGAGATCAGCGCGACGCCTGGAGCCGGACGCGCGCCTTTCTTGCGGAGGCTTTCGCCCCCTCAACGCGGACCAGCGCGCTTGGCCCTTCAGCCCGCTAGAGCGAACATGCGGGTGTGGCCACACGGTCCGCCTCGCCCAGCACAGGATTTCTCGCTCGGCATGAACGCCGATCTGGCATTCGCGCGCGAGCGGACACCGCAGTACGCAGACCTGTGAATAAATTGCGGCTCGACCGCGCGTTGTCACCGGAACGTAAAATTCATCCGCTACTCCGGTTGCTCTGCCAACAGGGAGCATCCCATCATCATGCGAACCATTTTCATCGCCGCGCTGCTCGCCGCCACCGCGGCGGCCGCGCACGCTGCCCCGACGCTGGTCGGCTGGGCGAGCCTGCCAGCCGCCACTTTCACGCCCGGGCCGACCTCGGGCCAGTTTGCTGGCACCAACACCAATGGCGAGCCTGAAGTCTATGCGGACAAGCAATCGGTCCAAGGCTTCTCCGGCATCCTAAGCAATCGCCATGGCGGCTATCTCGTGCTGCAGGACAACGGTTTTGGCACCAAGAATAATTCGCAGGATTCGCTGTTGATGGTGCACGACGTCACCGTCGATTTCCGGACCAAAAGCGGCGGCACCGGCACGGTCACCGTCAACAAGAGCAACCGCATCACCGATACCCACGATCAATCGGGTTTCACGCGCGTCGCTGACCAGAACTTTTACCCGATCTACGATCGCACCACGAACACGTCGACACCCAGCGGCATCGCGGTGGATGCCGCGATCAAGACGGGCAAGCTGCTGACCGGAGCAGATTATGATCCCGAAAGCATCCGCCGCCTGAACGACGGCAGCTACTATATCGGCGAAGAATTCGGCCCGTTTCTGCTGCACACCGACAAGAATTTCAACCTGATCGGCGCGCCGATCCCGTTGCCTGGCGTCTTCGCGCCGGAGAACCCGTTCCGCGGCACTACCCCTGCCAACCTCGGCGGCAGCCGCGGCTTCGAGGGCATGGCGATCAACGCGAGCGGCACCACGCTCTACACGCTGCTCGAAGGCACTGTCACGGGGGACCCGGCCAAGACGCTGCGTATCAATACCTTCGACGTGGCCTCGGCGAAGTTTACCGGCGAGCAGTTTCTGTACAAGCTGGAGCCAGGCGGAACCAATATCGGCGACATGACGGCGGTGGGTGACCATCAATTCGTCGTGCTCGAGCGTGATGGCACACAGGGTCCGGCGTCGGTGTTCAAGCGGGTCTATCTGATCGATCTGACCAAGACCAACCCCGATGGCACGCTCCAGAAGACGCTTCTGCTCGACGAGTTGAATATCGCCGATCCGAACGACCTGAACGGCGATGGCCGCACCGTGTTCGACCTGCCCTTCGTCACTATCGAGACGGTGATCCCGCTCGACAGCCGCACGCTGCTGATCGGCAACGACAACAACTATCCGTTCTCGTCGGGCCGCACGCCGGGCAAGGCGGACAACAACGAGTTTGCGCTGATCCGCTTCGACGCGCCGATCTTCGACGTGGTCCCCGAGCCTGCCAGCCTGGCGCTCTTCGGCCTGGGCGTGATCGCGATGTTCGCGCGCCGCAAGCGGGGCTGAACGCGAGGGCGGTAGGGTGCGGCTGCTGGGTCGCACCCTCCCCACCCTGCCCCCGCGCCCCCACATGCCACCCATGGCCGATTTCGATGACCGCAGCAGCCTTGGTGGCCGCCTCTCCCGCTTTGCCAACGTCGGCGCGACCGCCGCAGGTCTCGCCACGCGCTTTGCCGCCGCGCGGCTGAGCGGGAATTACGACGCGAACACCACCGCGGCCGGCCTGCGCGAGGCGTTGGGCGGGCTGAAGGGTCCGGTCATGAAGATGGCGCAGATCCTGTCGACCGTGCCCGGCGCGGTGCCCGAGGAATATGCGGCCGAACTCGCTCAGTTGCAGGCGAACGCGCCTTCGATGGGATGGTCTTTCGTCAAGCGGCGGATGGCGGGCGAACTGGGGCCGGACTGGCGCGCCAGGTTCGCCACCTTCTCGGAGACCGCGGTCCACGCCGCCAGCCTCGGCCAAGTCCACAAGGCGACGCTCCCCGATGGCCGCGAGGTCGCGGTCAAGCTGCAATATCCCGGCATGGCGTCGGCGGTGGACAGCGATCTCGACCAGCTCGATTTCGCGTTGAAGGCGATGCGCGCGTGGGACCGCTCGATCGACATGAGCGAAATCCGCGAGGAAGTCGCCGATCGTCTGCGCGAGGAACTCGATTACACGCTCGAAGCTAAACACATGGCGCTGTTCCGGCACATGCTCGCGGACTGGCCCGATACGCACGTGCCCGACAGTGTTCCCGAACTCTCGACAGACCGGTTACTGACGATGACGTGGCTCCCCGGCGTGCCGCTGATGGACGCGAGGGATGCCGATCAGGACACGCGCAATCGCCTTGCGATCGCGCTGTTCCACACCTGGTATGTGCCGCTCCACCGCTACGGCGCGATCCACGGCGATCCGCACCTGGGCAATTACACCGCGCGCCCCGATCAATCCTTGAACCTGCTCGATTTCGGAGCGATCCGCATTTTCCCGCCGCGATTCATCGGCGGTGTTGTCGATCTTTACCGGGGGCTATGGGCCGATGATCGTGCGCAGATTGTCCATGCATACGAGAAGTGGGGCTTCACCGGCCTGTCGAACGCGATGATCGATACACTCAACATCTGGGCGCGCTTCCTCTACCAGCCGCTGCTGACCGACGCCGACACCAGCATCGAGGCGCAGGGAATGAGCGCGGACTTCGGGCGTGAGACCGCGCAGAAGGTCCACGCCGAACTGAAGAAACAGGGCACGATCACCATCCCGCGCGAGTTCGTGTTCATGGATCGCGCTGCGATCGGGCTGGGCGGCGTTTTCATGCGCCTGCGCGCGCGCGCCAACTGGCACCGCATGTTCGAGGCGCTGATCGACGGTTTCACCGAGGAAAGCCTGGCGGACCGGCAGCACGCCGCGATGGCGAGCGCGGGACTGGCCTGAGCGGCGTATTGGCCCTTGTATCCGCGCATCACCCCTTCACAGCCGCAGCCGCGCTGCTATGACGCGTGAATAATGGACGATCATCAGGACACCGCGATGGCGAATGAAACCGCGCCCGCCGCCCCATCCTCGCCCGCGAACAACGCCCAGCTCGAAGCGCATCGCCGCACCTTCGATCGCATGATCGGCATGTTCAAATGGCTGATCATCGCGGTCGCATTTATCCTGCTGGGCATGCTGGTTTTCCTGCGCTGATGCTGATCGGGGTGCTGCGCGAGACGGCCGAAGCCGAGCGCCGCGTGAGCGCGACGCCCGAAACCGTCAAGAAACTGATCGCGCTCGGGGCCGAGGTTTCGGTCGAGACCGGCGCGGGCGCGGGCGCGGCGATCCCCGATGCCGCCTACGCCGAGGCTGGCGCGACGCTGGTGGACCGCGCCGCGCTGATCGCCGCCGCCGATCTGATCTTCGCGGTGCAGGCCCCCGAAACGCTCGCTGGCGTGCGCCCCGGTACCGCGCTCGTGGCGATCATGGCCCCGTCCGCCAACAGGGACCGCATCGCCGCGTTCGGCACGGCGGGCGTCACCGCGCTGGCGATGGACCTGATGCCGCGCATCACGCGCGCGCAATCAATGGATGTGCTCTCCTCGCAGTCCAACCTCGCGGGCTACAAGGCAGTGCTGGACGCTGCCGCCGAATACGGTCGCGCGCTGCCGATGATGATGACCGCAGCGGGTACAATTCCGGCCGCGCGCGTGTTCGTGCTGGGCGTCGGTGTCGCGGGCCTGCAGGCGATCGCCACCGCGCGACGGCTGGGCGCGGTGGTGAGCGCGACCGACGTGCGTCTGGCGACCAAGGAGCAGATCATGTCCTTGGGTGCCAAGCCGGTCTTCATCGAGGACGAGGAGACCAGGGCGGCGGAGACATCGGGCGGTTACGCGAAGGAGATGAGCGACGCCTACAAGGCCAAACAGGCGGCACTCATCACCGAGACGATCGCCAAACAGGATATTGTGATCACCACCGCACTCATCCCCGGCCGCCCCGCCCCCCGGCTGGTCACCGCAGCCCAGGTCGCCTCGATGCGATCGGGTTCGGTGCTGGTGGACTTGGCGGTCGAGGCCGGGGGCAATGTCGAGGGGTCGGTCGCGGGGCAGGTGGTCGAGACACCCGGCGGCGTGAAGATCATCGGCCACCGCAACGTGCCCTCGCGCGTCCCCTTCGACGCCAGCGCACTCTACGCCCGCAACCTCTTCAACTTCGTCAGCGCCTTCTGGGACAAGGACGCGGGCAAGCCCGTATGGAACCGCGAGGACGAGATCGTGAAGGGCGTGATGCTGACCGAGGGCGGGGCGGTTCTCGATCGAGTTTAGATTTCTGAAGGGGGTTGAGTGTGAGTAGGATCGTCCGAACGGAGACCACCAAACGAGGACCGATTGGTCTCGTCATCAAATGGCTTTTTATCATTTTCAATCTGTTGATGTTCGTCGTGCTTGTGAAGGGTTGTGCGGCGGTAGGAGATAAGGTTGGCATGGGTTCGGAGGCCCAGCAGACTGGAGCCGCAATTGGCGCTACCATTGGTACCTCCCTTATATTGGCGGTCTGGGCAGCTGGAACTATCATTCTCGGATTGCTGACGTTGTTCACCAAGGGCAAGAAGGTTATCATTGAAGAGAGGATCGACGAAGCCTGATGGCCACGATGATCGACACGCTGGAATTCGCCGAACGCTTCGAGGAAGCCGGGTTCGAACACCGCCAGGCGCGCGCGCTCGCGAGCGCGCTCTCGCTCGCGCACGATGCAGGGCGTGAGGATCTGGTGACCAAGCCATACCTCGACCTGCGGCTGGCCGCGCAGGACGCGCGGATGGACGCCCGCATGGCCGAGATGGAGGCGCGCATCATCAAGGCGATCGCAGATCAAGGCGAAGGCATACGCAAGGACATGTCCGCGATGGACGTCCGGCTTACGAAGCAGATCGGCGACAGCAGCAACAACGTCCAGACAAGACTTTGGTCGGCCGTCGTTATCGTTGGCGGCTTGGCGGCGGCCATCGGCACCGCCGCCACTCTCTTGCTGAAGTAGACCCTAATGACCTTCCTCACCATCCTCACCATCTTCGTCCTCGCCTGCTTCGTGGGCTATTATGTCGTGTGGTCGGTCACGCCCGCGCTTCACACGCCGCTGATGGCGGTTACCAACGCGATCAGCAGCGTCATCATCGTCGGCGCGCTGATCGCCGCCGCCTCGGGCGTCACCGGCAGCGCGTCCAAATGGCTCGGGCTGGGCGCGGTCGCGCTCGCATCCGTCAACATCTTCGGCGGCTTCGCGGTGACCGAGCGCATGCTCGGCATGTACAAGAAGAAGGAGCGCAAATAGGTGGAGCCCGTCGCCGCCCCGCTCGCCGCCGCCATGAACGCCACCCCCGGCTGGGCCGCGCTCGCCTACCTCGTCGCGGGCGTGCTGTTCATCATGGCGCTGCGCGGCCTCTCCAGCCCCGCTACCAGCCAGGCGGGAAATCGCTACGGCATGGCGGGGATGCTGATCGCGGTCGTCACCACGCTCGCGCTCCGCAACTTCGCCAGCCCGATCGAGATCGCCATCGCAATCGCCATCGGTGCCGCGATCGGCCTCACCACCGCGCGCCGCATCGCGATCACCGCGATGCCGCAGCTCGTCGCCGCGTTCCACAGCCTCGTCGGCCTCGCCGCCGTGCTCGTCGCCTCGGCCGCCTACCTCAACCCCAGCGCGTTCGGCATACTCATCCCCGGCACGGACGTCATCGAACCCGTCAGCCGCATCGAAATGGGGCTGGGTGCCGCCATCGGCGCGATCACCTTCAGCGGATCGATCATCGCGTTCCTCAAGCTCAACGGCAACATGAGCGGCAAGCCGATCATCCTGCCCGCGCGCCACATCATCAACATCGCGCTGCTGGTCGGCATTCTCGGCCTCGTTGCCACCTTCGCGCACCATGACCTCACCACCGGCGGCGGCTGGATCTTCTGGACGATCCTGGGGCTCAGCTTTGCGATCGGCTTCCTGCTGATCATCCCGATCGGCGGCGCGGACATGCCCGTCGTCATCTCGATGCTCAACAGCTATTCGGGCTGGGCCGCGGCCGCGATGGGCTTCACGCTCCAGAACACGGCCATGATCATCACCGGCGCGCTCGTGGGCAGTTCGGGCGCGATCCTCAGCTACATCATGTGCGCCGCGATGAACCGCAGCTTCATCAGCGTGATCGCGGGCGGCTTCGGCGCGGTCGCATCCGGCCCCGCAGGCGCATCCGCGATCGACCGCCCGTACCGGCGCGGTTCGGCGGACGATGCCGCCTATATCCT
Source organism: Sphingomonadales bacterium (assembly GCA_038238915.1). Lineage (GTDB taxonomy): Bacteria > Pseudomonadota > Alphaproteobacteria > Sphingomonadales > Sphingomonadaceae > JAVVHE01. The sequence continues at coordinate 49,021 of JBBSFH010000014.1, read as the reverse complement.
CAAGAACGCACAGAAGGTCATCATCGTGCCCGGCTATGGCATGGCGGTCAGCCAGGCGCAGCACGCACTGCGCGAGATGGGCGACGTGCTCACCAGGGAGGGCGTCGAGGTCAAATACGCGATCCACCCCGTCGCGGGCCGGATGCCCGGCCACATGAACGTGCTGCTCGCCGAAGCCAATGTGCCCTACGATGAAGTGTTCGAACTCGAAGACATCAACTCCGAATTCGGCCAGGCCGACGTCGCCTTCGTCATCGGCGCGAACGATGTGACCAACCCCGCCGCCAAGACCGACAAGACCTCGCCCATCTACGGCATGCCGATCCTCGACGTGGAGAAGGCGGGCACCGTGCTGTTCATCAAGCGCAGCATGGGCGGCGCGGGTTACGCAGGCGTGGACAACGAAGTCTTCTACCGCGACAACACGATGATGCTCTTGGGCGACGCGAAGAAGATGACCGAGCAGATCGTCAAGGCGCTCTGAAACTGTAACCCAAGGCGGCGTCCGCGCGAACGGGTTGCGATGCCCCCGGAAGGATTGCCATGCCAATGCCCCGCCGCCTCGCGCTCGCGCTCGTCGCCCCCGTGATGCTCCTGACTGCCGCCGCCCCCGCCATCACACCCGGCGTGGGCATGAAGGTGCCCGCATTCGAAGCCACCACCGATGCGGGCAAGCCCGTGCGCTTAGCCGACATCAGCGGCCAAAAGGGCCTCGTCCTCGCCTTCGTGCGCTCGGCGAAATGGTGCCCGTTCTGCCAGCACCAGATGATCGATCTCGAAACCGCCAAGGCCGAAATCGAGAAGCGCGGCTACAAGCTCGCGACGATCAGCTATGACGATCCGCAGGTGCTCGCCGATTTCCGCGCCAAGCGCGGCATCACCTACACGCTGCTCTCGGACCCCGGATCCAAGATGATCGACGCGTTTGCGCTTCGAGACCCGCAATATCCGCTCGACAGCATGGCCTACGGCGTCCCCCACCCCACCATCTACGTCATCGGCAAGGACGGCCGCGTGCAGGCGAGGCTGACCAAGGACGGCTACCAGGTGCGCCCCACTTTGGACGCGCTGTTTGCCGCGATCGATGGCGCGCAGCCCAAGGGCTGACGACCCGCCGGGACCGCGCTAGCATGGCGCACCCCCACGGGAGACCCTCGATGCACCTCATCCCCTATCTGCACTTCGCCGGCCGCGCCGAGGAGGCGCTGGATTTCTACGCCGCCGCCGGCCTAGGCGAAATCACCAACCTTGGCCGCTTTGGCGACAAGGCAGCGCACCACGGCAACGCCACCCCCGATCAGATCATGCACGCGCGCATCACCTCGGATGGCACCGATGTGCTGATGGCTTCGGACGGCGGCAAGGGCGAGGCGATGCAGGGCATGTCGCTCTCGATCGGGCTGACCGACAGTGCGAAAGCGCACGCGCTTTTCGCCGCGCTGTCGCAAGACGGCGAAGTCACAATGCCGATGGCGGAGCAATTCTGGGGTGCGGAGTTCGGCATGTTCAAGGACAAGTTTGGCGTGCAGTGGATGGTCAACTGCGAGGCGGCTTAGCCGGACCCCACCCCCTCCGCCCTTCGAGCAACTCTCCCGTGAACGGGGGGGGACCGGCGCGAAGCGCGTGGCGGGGTGGCCCGGCCGGTCACGATGCCGCGCCCGGAACCGCCCCACCCCGCCCCGCGTCTCCTCGCCCATGGAGCACGCCGCCAACTGGATCGCCCCCATCGCCACCACGATCGCGGCGATCATGGTCGCCGCCAACCTCGGCGCGAAGATCACTGGCTACGGCTTCATCGTCTTCAGCATCGGCGCGCTCGGCTGGATCGCCATCGGTATCTTCACGCACCAGCCCGCACTGACCTGGCAGAACGCCTTCCTGCTGATCGTCAACATCGTCGGAGTTTGGCGCTGGCTCGGTTTGCGCGCGCGCTACGACAAGGCCGCCGCCGCCGCGACGCAGGCCGCCGCCTGATGGCGCTGCTCCCTTCCACCAAAATCTGCGGCGCACCCGTCACCTCTTCCGACGGCACTGCGCTCGGCACGATCACCGATGTCATGATCGATCACGAACATGGGGGCATCGCCTACGCGGTGCTTGCGCACGGTGGCGTGCTCGGCGTGGGCGAGAAATTGTTCGCGGTGCCGTGGCACGCTTTCACAATAGAGCCAGTCGCGGGTGCGCTCGGCCTCGATGTTGCTCCGCAGGCGCTCGCCGACGCGGCGGGCATCGACAAGGACTCGTGGCCCGCGCACCCGCCCGAAAACTGGCTCGCCTGACAGGCTTACCCCATCCGCGCGAACGCCCGCCGACGATCCTCGCGCAGGACATCGCTTGATAATGGAGCGAGCGCGGCCAGTTCGGCGGAGATCGCAAGGCTGACCCGGCGCATCGTCAGCGCTGGATCGCGGTGCGCGCCGCCTGCGGGTTCGTAGACGATCCGGTCGATGATCCGCAGCCGCAGCAGATCGGCGGCGGTGATCTTGAGCGCCTCGGCGGCATCGGCAGCACGCGCCGCGCTGCGCCAGAGGATCGACGCGCACCCCTCGGGCGAGATCACCGAATAGATCGCATGTTCGAGCATCAGCACGCGGTTGCCCGCCGCGAGCGCGATCGCGCCGCCCGAGCCGCCCTCGCCGATGATGACCGCGATCAGCGGAACGCCAATCGACAGGCAGGTCTGCGTGGCGCGCGCGATTGCTTGTGCCTGGCCGCGCGCCTCCGCATCGATGCCCGGAAAGGCGCCAGGAGTATCGACCAGCGTGATCACGGGCAGGTCGAAGCGATCGGCCATTTCCATCAGGCGGATCGCCTTGCGATAGCCCTCGGGCCGCGCCATGCCGAAGTTGTGGGCGACGCGCGACGCGGTATCGCTGCCCTTGTGATGGCCGATGACCATCACCGCGTTGCCGTGAAAGCGCGCCGGGCCGCCAATGATTGCTGGATCCTCGCCGAAGCCGCGATCACCCGCGAGCGGGACGAAGTCTTCGAAAAGCGCCTCCGCATATTGGTTGAAGTGCGGGCGCGCGGGGTGGCGCGCGACCATCGTGCGCTGCCACGGCGTCAGCCGACCGTAGAGATCGGCAAGTTGTCGGCGCGCGCGATCTTCGAACTGGCGCGCTTCGGCCTCACGGCCTCCGGCGGCCTGCGCGGCCGCGGCACCGCGATCGAGGGCTTCGATCGCCTGTTCGAACGGGAGATAGTCGGTCACACCGTCATCGACATGCCGCGATAGATGCGCGCGCGGTAGCGGCTGTCTTCGGCGTCTGGAAGCGGCGCGCCGAGCAGCAGCACTGCGCGGGCGAAGCGGCGCACTTCCTCGTTATGCTCCTCGAGCGTGCGCGGCTCCTCCGAGCGGACCCGTCTGGTGAGGTTGATCTGGTTCACCGGCACGTCGTGGACGAGACGCTCGTTCTCGACCGCGAGCGTGGCGGTGAAGCTGTGCAGCGTAGTCTTGAAGAAGTTGGCCAGCGCGAACGCGGGGCTGGTGTCCCCCATCGGCACGTCGGGCGAGGTCAGCACGAGCTGGCAATCGTCGTAAAGCGAGGCTTTGCGCGCGACGCGGAAATGGTGGGTGAGGTTGGCCGCCACCAGCGCTTTGAACTCGTCGGGGGCGAGCGGCGCATCGAGAGCGAACAGCCGGTCGGGAAGCGCCGCGAAGGGGGTGGAGACGACCGTGGTCGGTCGACCCCATCGCACCAGCGCTGCGTCCATCGCGGCCTCCACCCCCGGCTCGCACATGATCGCCTCGATCGTGCCTTCGGGCAGGTCACCGATCTCGGCGTGCAGCGCGTTTGCGCCTTCGGCGGTCGAGGTCAGCAGCACCACGCGCGCGACATGGCAATCGCTCACGAACTGCCGGGCAGTTTCGGCGATGTAATCCACCAGGTGTTCGCCGACGATCCACACGGTCTTCCCGCGCATCTGGTCGAGCCGCTCCTGCTTGGGGCTGCCGAACAATTCGCGCTCGGTGGTCGAGCGTTCGACGCTGAGCCCGCCCGAGGGCATGAACGTCTCGCCGCTTACCGCACGGTCAGCGAGGAAGAACACGGTCGCCTGCGCCACGTCGCCTTCGGTTGGCATCTTGCCCAGATACAGTTGGCGGATCACGCCGCCGCCCACCTTCTTCGCCTCGTCGGCGATGCGCGCGGCTGGGAGGAAGGGCGCGTCCTCGGGCGGCGCGCGCAACAGCCAGCCGCCGTTTGCCTCGGGCGTATCGGCGCGGTCTGCCCAGCCGGGCGCATCGAGGAAATAGCCGCCATTGCGCAGCCGCTTGACGAGGCTCGCAGCGATCGCACGCGTCATCAGGAACCGGTCCCAGCTGCACACCCCGTCGCCTTCGCGCGCGCAGGCGAGTGCCAGATCACGGATTTCGCGCGGGTTGTTGGTATCGTGGCTCATGCGCGCGGTATCGTTGCGCGCGAGGCGCGTGAGCAGCGCCTCCACCCGCACCCCGCGTCGCAGCGCCTTTACCGCCGCTGCGTGAACCGCGTTCAGCCGCTTGTTTTCGAGGATCAGCTTGCCGCGCCGCTCGAACAGTCCCGGCTTGCCGCCGGTGCCGCTCAGCCGGTCGCCGTCCACAGGTCCGGGCGCGATTGCGTTGAACTGCACCTCGGGGCCCAGATAGCGTGCCATCGATTCGACCATCGCGCGCTGGCCCGATTTGGATACGGCGTAGTCGGCGCGGTTCGGGTAGGCGACCGCGAGATATTTCTCGCCGCCGAAGTAGGAGGAGACGTTGAGGATATAGCCCGATCCCTGGCGCTTCATCAGCGGGACCACATGGTGCATCAGCAGGAAGTTGGACACGAGATTGGCATCGAGAGTGTAGGTCCACGCATCGACGTCCATGTCGACCACCATGTCTTCCGCGCCCGCGACACCCGCGTTGTTGATCAGGTAATCGATACGCCCGAACGCCTTCAACGTCGCATCCACCGCGCGCTTGAGCGAAGCGAAATCGCTCACGTCGACGCCGGCGAGCGTCTGCACGCGCCGTTCGACGCCCGCGAAGCCCACGTCTTCGAGTTCGCTGACGATCCGCGCGCGCGCGACCGCGAGCTCGCTTTCGCGCCGCGCAACGATCATCACCTTCGCCCCCGCCACCGCGAGCAGCCGCGCCACCTGCCCGCCGATCCCCGCCGAGCCGCCGGTGATCAGCGCGACCTTCCCCAGATGCAACCCGGTGATGTTCTCGCTGAAGCCCGGCATCGCCTTGCGCGCGCCGGTCGCCTCGCCGATCGATTGCGGGACATACAGCGTCACATCGCGGATCTTGCTTTCCTTCAAGAGGATGCGCGCGGCGTGGCCCGCGACGAAGCGGATGTTCTCGGGCTCGTCGTTGGTGAAGCGGACGATCTGGTTGCCCCATTCGGCCTGCCGCCGCCGCCCGTGCGCCACATCGATTTCGGACTCGTCGCGCCAGATGCGGATCAACTGCTCGGTCGCGGCCCGCGCGATATGCGCGTAAATGTCGCCTGCACCATCGGTCGCGTTCGAGAGGAACACGAAGCGCGGCTCCTGGAGCAGGCTGTCGTGGCGCTTCCAGTAGCGGCTGAGCGTGCGCGCGAGTGCGATCGCGCCGCCGAGTTCGAGGTCCATGAAGGCGTCCACGTCCGCGTCGCTCGCGTGCGTGAGCGTGCCAGTAAACTCGTCCGCGCCGCGCGCGGGCATGAGGAGCGCGGCCGTTATGGGCATTTTGGCGGCGGTGTAGGTATCTAGCGCGTCCGCCATCGCAGCCGGTTCGCCGCGGTTGAAGCGCACCACCGCCAGCCGCTCGCCGACGCCTTCGGCCTTCGCACGCGCCTGCGCCTGTGCCACGTCCGCCTGCCGCGCGAGGCCGAGCAGCACATGCGCGCCGCAAGCGATCTGGACGCGGGCGATTTCCAGCGCCTCCTCCCACCCGTCCCCGGCCGCGATCAGCACCGCCAGCCCGGTCCCATCCATCGATCGCATCGAGGGCCGCGCGAGATAGGTCGAGCGCGCTTCCTTGCGCACGGACATGCCGTGCGTCACCTCGAAATCATGGCCGTTGTAGGCGGCGGATTCGTCGCTGCCCAGGAACACCGCCGTGGCGGCGATGTCGGCGGGGTTGGGAAAGGTTTTCGCCTTGGCCGCGCCGTCGGTGGCGCGTTCCAGCGACATCATGTCGAAGAACTGCGCCTGCGTGGTGCCCGCGCCGTCGCCGCGTGCGGTGTCCATCGCGGCGAACACGGTGCGGATGCGCTCGCTGGCGATCGGGCCGGGGAAGATCAGGTTGACGCGGATGCCGCGCGGGCCAAGTTCCAGGCTGAGTTCGCGCGACCAAGCGTTCATCGCCGCCTTGGGGACCACATAGGCGGTGCGCGCATAATAGGGTGTGCGCGAAAAGATGGTGGATATGTTGATGATCGTTCCGCCCTCGCCCATTGCGGGGGCGGCGGCGCGCGCGAGGTTCCACGCGACGCCGAAGATGTTGCGGATCGCGTCGCTCACCGTCTCGGTATCGGTGGAGCCGTGCTTCTGGAGCGCCGCCAGCTCGTCCGCATCGAGCGGCAGGTTTTCGAGTGGCTGCTTGGGTCCCGCCGATCCGGCGTTGTTGACCAGAATATCGATCCGGCCAAAGCGCGCGACCACCTGCGCGATGCCGTCGCGGACCGACTGCGCGTGTGCGCCATCGAGGATCACGGTGGCGAGGCGGGCGGAATCGGCACCGGTCTCGGCGAGGATCGCGGCGGCGGCGGCTTCCAGACGGGGCGCGGTGCGGCCGGTCATCACCACGGTCGCCCCCTCGGCAAGGTAGCGGCGCACGATATGCCCGCCCAGATTGCCCGCCGCGCCGGTGACAACGGCGATCTTGCCCGCGAGGCGGCCATGCGCGGTTGTGGCGACGGGGAGATCGGTCTTTGCTTTGGCCATCGTCGTACTCCCGTCATTGCTGTTGTGCCGCCCACGCTTCGAGTAGCGCGTCGCGACCGCGCAGTCCCATCGCGGGCAACGCGTGGTTGACCACATAGGTCGCGCCCGAGTGGCGGTTCTCCCACATCGATTGATGCGCCTCGGGCAAGCCCTCCCACGGCACGACGACGGGATCAGTGACTTCGAGCAGGCCCGCCGCGATCATGTCGTTCATGCGCGTCACCTCGTAGGCGTTGCACAGATGCGTGCCGAGGATCGAGGCGGTCGGCATCAGGATGCGGCGCTGGCGGGTCCACACCTGCGGCGCGTAGAAGGTGAAGCGCTGGCCCGCGAGGTCCTCGGCGAACACCACCCGCCCGGTGAAGGGTTTGACGAGGCTGGTCGAGATGCCGAGCGTGTCCTGGGCGGCGCGTTCGATGACAAGATCGGGGCTGCCGCGCGGGTTATCCGCCGAGCGCAGGATCTTGCCGATCGCGCCGCCGAACGGCTTCAGCACCCGCTCCTGATAATCGCGCACCGCCGCCTTGAACGCCTCGATGTCCTGCTTCGCGTCGGGCAGGCGCGGCATCGTATCGGGCCAATCGAAGTTCGCCCCCTCGCGCCTGCGCACGCTCTCCAGGCTGACGATCCCCGCGATCGCCTCCTCCAGCCCGAGCGACTGGAGGAACTCGCGCTGCCCGTCGGTGGTGGTGGCGATCACCGCGCGCGCACTGAAGCCGCGCGCGGCCTCGATCATCTCCAGCCCGGTCGCGTCGAGCAGATCGGTCGAGCGCGGGCCGTAATAGATCAGCACCGCCTCGCCGCCGCGCAGGCCAGCTCGGCGCAGCATGGCTTCGGGGGTAGCGTGGCCGGGCTTGCCCATGAAGCTGAAATGATAGCCCGAGGATGCGCCGTAGAACGCCAGCGCGCCGCCCTCGCCAAGCAACTGGAAGCTGCGCGGAAACGCGGTCTCGCCCGCGTGGCTGACGACATAGTCGGCGCCGCGACCGTGGTTCAGGCGCTCATATTCCGCCAGCAGCGGCGCGCCCGCCGCCTCCCACGCGCGCGCCGCGTCGGCGTCTTCGGGCACCACAGTGAACAGCGCGGCAAAGCGCGGATCGCGGCGATCGAGCGTGCCGACCGCGCCCTGCCCCGCCACGGACGCGGCGCGCTCGGGGCTGGAGACGAGGCCGGTGGCCTGCAAGCCGGTGCGGACCGCGCTGCGCAGCGCATCCAGCCCGGTGCCGGTGGCGGAGCCCTCGACGAAGATCGTGCGGCCGGGTTCGATCTGCAGTGTGGTGAACAGCGCGCGCGTGACGGTGCCCAGGTTGAGGATGTAGCTCCCCGCTTGTTCGAGCGTCAGATCGGCGGGAACGGGGTGGAGCTGCGGGGCTTGGGCGACGAGGAACTGCGCGTGGCTGCCGGTCGGCGTCTCGTAGCCCTGGATGGCGAAATCGGCGAACATCGGGTCGCGGCCCACCTGCGGGCTGAGCAGATCGTTGGTCCCCGAATAGACCGCCACCAGATCGCCGACCTTGAGGCGTCCCTCGGCGCGCGCCTCCGAGCCGAGCGCCGCGATCAGGCCGACGCCGCCCGAGCCGGTGGTCTGGAAATCCTCGTCGTGGCTGTCGAACGGCGAGACGGGGATGCCGGTGATCGCCCAGATATCGTTGAAGTTGACCTCGGAGGTCAGCATGTAGACGAGCGCGTCGTTGGGGCCGGGCGTGGCGACGGGGACGATCAGTTGCCGTTCGTGCGCGGCGGGGGTGCCGTGCATCGGCGCGCCTGTCTCGGGATCCCGCGCCACTCCGAAAGCGTGCTGATGCGAGGGGATCGGGGTGAAACCCGGGAAGAAGGGCGCACCCACGGGCAACATCCCCGCCGGATCGCGCCCGGCTCTTCCCCCTCCGTCGGCTTCGCCGCCACCTCCCCCAGAGGGGGAGGATCGATCCTCCCCCTCGGGGGGAGGTGCACGAAGGGCGGAGGGGGTGGGGCCGGCTAGATAGTCCGCGCCGTCACGCCGAACGGGCAGCGGGGGCGATTGTTTGTCGAGGAACTGTCGAATGCCTGCTCGGCCACCGTCGGGATCGATGATCGCTTCGGCAAACAGTTCGGCTTCACGCTTCAGCCCGGCAGCAATTCCCTGTTCGAGACCAGTACGGATTGCGTCCAGCGCGCGCGCTCCGGCCTTCGCGCGGCCGCTGATGGCAAGTTGAGCGAGAATGCGTTCGAGATGCGCATCAGCGGCGACGACATCTCCGATGTGGACACGTTTGGGCTTCGCCCATTCGGCTCGCTTTGCTGTAGTCTCGTCATACACAGCACCAAGCAGCGTGTTGGCATCGTAAGTAACATACTCGCGCACTAACGAATGCGCAAATGAGAGAGCATCCTCCCCATTTGCTGCGATTGCATCAATAACGCCCATGTTTAGCGCGGTCGTGCTGTCGACCGCTCGACCCCCCAATATAAGCTCGATCGCGTCAATCAAGGCAGCCTCCTCCTGTAGCGACAGGGCTGGACTGGATTGACCCGACTGTTCTGGCGTTACAATGGTGAACTCTTGGAAGTTCTCTCCAACTTCAAAGAAGCCGTGAGCACGGGCGCGTTTGTCCATCAGCAGCCTGGGCAAGCGTTGAGTTCCGCCATACCCGGGCAGCAGCCGTAGCCTGATTTCCGGCTGACCAAATCGGGCCTCGGTGTCCGCCACCCGGTAATGACATGCCAGCGCGAACTCCAGCCCGCCGCCCAGCGCCACGCCGTTGATCGCCGCGATGCACGGCTTGTCCATCGCCTCGATCTTGGCGAACACGGCTTGCGCGTTGTTGGGGAGCACGCGCGCTTCTTCGATCGTGTGGATTTCGTCCAACATCTGGCGGATGTCCGCCCCCGCGACGAACGCGTTGCCGTGGCCGGTGAACACCACCGCGACCACGTCCTCGCGCCGCGCCAGATGCTCGACCACGATGCCCAGTTCGTCGATCGCGCGCTCGTTCAGCGCGTTGACCGGCGGGTTGGTGACCGTGACCGTCGCTACGCGCTTGCCCGGCGCGACGATGTTGTACTGGATCACGAAATACCGATACCGCTCGAACAGCGATTGCTCCTCGGACAATCGCTGCCGCCGCTGCCAGTCGCCGATCACCGTGCGCATCTCGTCCAGCGCCTCGGGATTGCGCAGCGTGGAGACGTCGCCGACCTCGCCGCCCTCGACCAGTGCGCGGACCATGCGGCGGACATATTTGCCGCTTCGCGTTTCGGGGAACTGCCTGACCTCGATCAGGTCGGCGGGGACTGCGACGGCACCCTTCTCGCTGCGCACCAGTTCCATCAGCCGCTTGCGGTCCTCGTAGCTAAGCTTGCGCCCCGCCACCGGCACCACGAACGCGAGCGGGGTAAGACCTTTCTCGCGGTGCGGCGCACCCACCACCAACACATTGCCCACCGGCGAATCGGGATCGAGCGCCTTGTCGCGCAGGATCGCGCCCTCGATCTCCTCGGTGCCCAGGCGGTGGCCGCTGACGTTGATCACATCGTCGCTGCGCCCGTGGAAACTGAACGAGCCATCCTCGTGCCGCACCGCGAAATCGCCCTGCGTATACGCCCACGCCCCGCGCCACCGCCGCCAGTAGCCGTCGACCCACCGCGCCGCGTCTCCGCGCCAATCGGCCTGTACCGAGCCGTTCTCGACGCGGAACCCCTCCGCATCGCCCCAGATCGTGCGCGCCAGATACGGGTAGGGCGCGGCGATCACGATCTCGCCCTTCTCGCCCGGCTGGGCGCGCCGCCACGCCACGCCGTCCTCGCCCGCGCGCGCGAACGGCACCGCGCTGCCCGCAGCCTCGGCATCCTCCACCCACACATCGCCCGCGATCCACGGCAGCGCGCGCGCATGTGCATCCGCCACCAGCGGGGCGGTGTCGTCCCAAGAATGCGTCCAGGCGATCCCGCCATGCTCGGTCGCCCAGTAGCTGTTGATGTAGCGCGGCGTCACATGCGCCATCCCGAACGCCTGCACGCTCGGCGAGACGGGCTCGGCGCAGAATGTCGCCACCCGCAGCCCCCGCATGTCGTACCGCTCCAGATCGTGCAGGTTCGCCGGATCGGACATGACCGATTTGAGGAACGTCACCCCCGCCTTGAAGATCGTCACCCCGTGCCGCTCGATCATCGAGGCGAACCGCCCCGCGTGTGGGAACACCGGCGAGCCCTCCGAGATCACGCTCGTCACGCGCGTCAGCAGCGCGCCCGCGATCAGGTAACTCTGCCCCGTGATCCACCCCGGATCGGCGACCACATAGATCACGTCGCCCGGTCGCGCATCGAACGCCGCACGCATCGTATCCGCGATGCCGCCTGTATAGGCGTGGGTGTGGACGATGCCCTTGGGTTTGCCCGTCGATCCGCTGGTGTAGATGAAGAACAGCGGATAGTCCGCATCGACCGGCAGCGGCGGACACGTTGCCCATAGCGCGCGCACCAGCGCCGCATCGGGAAGCGCGAGCAGCGCCGCCTCGTCCGCCACATCGAACCCCGCCGCGCGCGCCCGCGCCAGAATCGTCTCCAGCGCCGAGTCGGTCAGCTCATGGCTCCACCGATCGCGCTCGGCGCGCCACACCAGATCGGGCTGACCGGTGTGGCGGACGACAATCACCGCCTCCACCCGCGCGGGCATCGCCACCAGCGCCGACGCGACAGCGATCCGCACCCGTGCCGCGTCCGCCGCGCCCAGCCGCCCCGCCTTGCCCAGCACGGCGAGCGCGCGGCCTACGCCGCGCATCACGTCCGATCGCTCGACCGTCGTCTCCCCCGCCAGCGTCGCGGCCACCGTATCGCGCACCGTCGCCGCGTCCTCCGCCGATAACCCCAACTCGGCCCCCGCCAGCACCTCCAGAGCAGTCGTCACCGCGACATAATTGTCGAGCGCGGGATCGGTGTAGGCGGTCTTGAACGCGGCGACCTGTGCGTTGCGGTAGCTGCCGTCCGAGGTGATGATGACGCGCGCGCCCGCGTCCGCGATCCGGTCCGACAAAGTCTTCTCGCTAAACCCCCCGAACACGGCGGTATAGACGATCCCCAGTCGCTTCGCCGCCTCGGTCCAATAGATCTGCGGGACGATCGACGGCATGTTGAGCGCGATGCGGTCTCCTGCCTTGAGGCCGAGGGCGTCCAGTGCCACCGCGCATTTGACCGTCTCCAGCAGCAGCCGCTTGCGCGTCACGGTGAAGCAGTCCAGCGGCGCGCCGCGTCCGCCATCCGCCGACATGTCCCAGCGATCGCCCTCGAAGATCAGCGCCGCCTCGTCACCGTGGCCGGCGAGCACATGCCGGTCCACTTCGTTGAAGCAGGCGTTGGTCCGTCCGCCCACGAACCAGCGCCAGTGCGGAGAGTCCGACCCGTCGAACGCCTGCGCCCAGGGTGCGAAATCGCCGGGGAGCGCGGGAGCGACACGCGCGCCGGTCGCGGCGTCCCAGCCTTCCCAACCTGCCGCCGCGCGCGCCAGCCACGCTCCGTTAGCGCCGATCCCGGCAACGAACCAATGGATGGCACGCCCGGCGATTTCGCCATGAGACGCGCCGGGATCAGCGAGGAACGCCGCGCGAATCGATGCAGCGTGCCCGTTGGGGGGAACGTCGGGTTGGGTAGGCAAAGCCTGCGGCGAAACGTCGGAAGGGGCTGTTTGCACGACCGATTCTGCTCCCCCGCTGCGCGTCCGCACTCTGAAGCGCAAATCGCAGCGGCGCGCAATCGGCCATCAGCCGCGCCTGACCCTCCCGGCGCTTGGCACGCAGCGCCGCCGTGTGGCGCTACCGATACCGGTTGCCTTTGCCCGCCGTCGAGACACCCGCAAGCGAGAGGAAGTTGCGCAGCAGCGCATGCCCATATTCGGACGCGATGCTCTCGGGGTGGAACTGGATGCCATGGATCGGCAGTCCGGGGTGGCGCAGCCCCATGATCGTGCCATCGGCGGTCCACGCATTTGTGAGGAGCGCGTCCTGCTCGACCGCGAGCGAGTGATAGCGCGTGGCCGTGAACGGCGACGGCAGGCCAGCGAACACGCCCGAACCATCATGATCGATCGCGCTCGTCTTGCCGTGCATGAGCTTGGCCGCGCGCACGATCTGTCCGCCGAAAAACTTGCCGATCGCCTGATGCCCCAGGCAGACACCAAGCAGCGGTCGCGCGTGCGCCGCGCACGCCGCCACGAGATCCATGCTGATCCCCGCCGCTTGCGGACCACCCGGACCCGGCGAGATCACAAAGGCTTGGGCCGAGCTCGCGAGCGCGTCTTCTGCGGTGATAGCGTCGTTGCGCGCCACCTCGACTTCCGCGCCGAGTTCCCGCAAATACTGAACGAGGTTCCAGGTGAAGCTGTCGTAATTGTCGATGACGAGGATCATGGAGTCGCCCTATGCCCGAGGGATAGCGGCGGTGAAACCTGCGGAGATCAGCCGCGATCAGGGGCCTGCGGGGTGGGCCGATGTTGCAGACGGGCTGGTGGTGCAGGCGGCTTCGCCCGATCTGCCTGCTGCGGGAACGCCTTTCGTGCTGCTCGACGATTGCGAGGGTGGCGCGGCACTGTTGTTCCGCAATCCCCGTTCGGTGATCGTCGCGAATTGCGCGGACGAGGTTGCGCCCGCGCTCGATGCGGTCCGCAGGGCAACGGCGGCGGGGGGTTATGCGGCGGGGTATCTGGCGTATGAGGCGGGGCTGAGCCTTGAGCCCAGGCTTGCCCGATTGATCCCCAAGACTGGCGAGGAGGGGCCGCTGGTGTGGTTCGGCGTGTTCGACGCGCCCGAGCAGCTTGAAGACGTTGCTGACCGGCTGCCCCCGCCTGAATCGGCATGGAACGGGCCGCCGATTCCCGAGCTTGGCAAGGCCGACTATGACGATGCGTTCGCCGAAGTCCTCCGGCTGATCGAATGCGGCGAACTGTATCAGGCCAATCTCACCTTCGGCGCGCGCGTCAAGGTGGCCGGTCCACCGCTGGCACTCTACGCGCGGTTGCGCATGGCGCAGCGCGCGCGATGGGGCGGTGTCGTTTTCACCGGCGATCGCTGGCTGCTTTCGGCCTCGCCCGAACTGTTCTTCGCGTGCGTTGACGGAGCGTTGACCGCGCGGCCGATGAAGGGAACGATGCCGCGCCGGGCCTCTCCGATGGAAGATGCGGCGACGGCCGACGCGCTGCGATCGAGCCAGAAGGACCGCGCCGAGAACCTGATGATCGTTGACCTGATGCGTAACGATCTCGGCCGCATCGCCAAGACCGGGAGCGTTACGGTGCCCGCGATGTTCACGATCGAAGCCTATCCGACCGTGTGGCAGATGACTTCCACCGTGACCGCGAAGCTGAGGCGCGAGTTGGGGCCGGTGGATGCGCTCGCCAGCCTGTTTCCTTGCGGAAGCGTGACGGGGGCACCGAAGGTTCGCGCGATGGAGGCCATCCATGTGGCCGAGCCGCAATCGCGGGGCGCGTACACCGGCTCGATCGGCTTCGTGAGCGCGGAACATGCCGCGTTCAACGTCGCGATCCGCACGTTGGCGCTGGCCGATGGCGCGGGCGAGGCGCGGCTTGGGCTGGGTTCAGGGATCGTTGCCGATTCGGTGGCGGAGCTCGAATGGGCCGAATGCCAGGAAAAGGGGCGCTTCCTGACGCGCGCGCGGCCACCCGTCCGCTTGCTCGAGACGATGCGCTTCGTGCCAGGAGAGGGGATCGCGCTCCTTCCATGGCACATCGCACGGATCGCGGCCTCGGCGCGCGCACTCGGGTTTGTCTGCCCTCAGGACGTGCTCGATGGTGCGCTCGCCCTAGCGCTGGATCACGTGCGGGTGCCGTGCAGGGTGCGGCTCCTTCTCGAACAAGATGGGCGGATCGAGGTGGAGACGGGACCACTTCCAGCCCGCCCGGACGGGGCCGTGCAGGTCTCGCTGTGCCCGCTGCCGGTAGGTCCGGACGATTATCGCCTGCGCCACAAGACCGATGACCGCGCGTTCTACGATCGCGCGCGTCTGGATGCGGGCATCTTCGAAGTGTTGTTCCATCTTGCGGACGGCAGACTGACCGAGGGCAGCTTCAGCAGCCTGTTTGTCGAGCGGCATGGCAGGCTGGCGACGCCATCGGGCCCGCTGATCCCCGGCGTGCTGCGCGCCAAACTGATCGCCGGGGGGCGGGCATTCGAGGACGATGTGCGCATCGGCGATCTGCGGGGCGGCTTCTGGATCGGGAACGCGGTGCGCGGCCTGCTGCCCGCGGAGTTGATCGCGCGTTGCAGCGTGTCGCCTGCAACGCCGTTGGCCCGACCGCGATCACGCTTGGTAGCGGGAGAGGGACTTGAACCCCCGACCCCAGGATTATGATTCCCGTGCTCTAACCAACTGAGCTACCCCGCCACGGAGCATGCGCGATATAGGGCGTGGGCGGGTTGCGCGTAAAGGGTGTCGGCTATGGGTGCGAGACGGCGGGACGGTCTGGGAAATTTGCGCTGGCGATGCGGTCTGTGAGCGGCGCGGCAGAGGGCAAATGGGCACTCGTGATCCACGGTGGCGTCGGCGAGATCGTGCGCGGTTCGCTCACACCCGCTGAAGATACCGCGCATCGCGCCGGGCTGTCGCGCGCGGTCGATGCGAGTTCGACAGTGCTGGCGTCCGGCGGCACCGCGCTCGATGCGGTCGAGCAAGCGGTGCGCGTGCTCGAGGATGATCCCGCTTTCAATGCCGGGCGCGGCGCGGTGTTCAGCCACAAGGGCAGGAACGAACTCGATGCGGCGATCATGGATGGCACCACGCTGAAGGCGGGCGCGGTTGCGGGCGTCACGCGGACGAAGAACCCGGTGACACTCGCGCGCGCGGTGATGGAGCGCAGTTCGCACGTGATGTTGAGCGGCGCGGGGGCGGACGAATTCTCGCTGGAGAATGATGTCGAGCAGACCGATCCCGACTGGTTCCACAACGAAGCGCGCTGGCAGGAATTGCAGGAAGCGCTGCGGAGCGGCGCTTTCGACGGGCGCAGGCATATGGGTACGGTCGGTGCGGTGGCACGCGACCGCGCGGGGCATGTCGCGGCCGCGACCTCGACCGGCGGCATCACCAACAAGCGCTGGGGGAGGGTGGGCGATTCGCCGATCATCGGTGCGGGAACCTACGCGGACGATCGCGGCTGCGCGGTTTCGGCGACCGGCTCGGGCGAGTTTTTCATCCGCGTTGGCGCTGCGCACGAGATCTGCGCGCGCGTGCGATTGATCGGTGCGGACATCCAGACAGCGGCGGACGGCGTCGTCAAAGCCGATATCGCAACGCTGGGGGGCACCGGCGGTGTCATCGTGATCGGTCGCAGCGGCATCGGCGGGTGGAGTTTCACCACGCCCGGCATGTACCGTGCGCGCGCAGCCGAGGGGCATGTGCGCGAGATCGCCGTATACGGCGACGAACTCGCCACCGCGCGCGCGGAACCCTGATCAACGATCCTCGTTTCGAGACCGATAAAGGAACACAAAGCCAATGGAACTTTCGATCTCGCTCGATAGCCTCTGCCGCATCATCGCGCGGCTGCGCGAATATGAAGCGATGGTGCCCACCTCCGATCCCGACGAGGGTTCGAACCCGACCGACGATGGCGCGGTCGCCGTGCTCGACGAAGCCGAGGACACTTCGGTCGAGGAGGAGTTGCGCGCCGCGATCGACGATCTCGCGGACGATGAACAGATTGAACTGGTCGCGTTGGCACTCGTCGGGCGCGGGGCTTACGACGCGTCGGAATGGGACGAGGCACTGTCGGACGCCGAGGAAGAGGCCGACGATGTCGCGGAATGGATCCTCGGCACGCCGATGGCTGCCGCGTATATCGAGACCGGCATGGCCGCGTTCGATCTCAACTGCGACGACGTTGGAACGTCTGGCTGACGCGCAATCGTCATGAAGCACAATTAGGGGAAAGGCTTCCGCCCATCGGGGCGGGCGCAACACAAGGGAAAATCGTAATGAGCATTTTCGGACGAATCAAAGACGCCATTCTCGGCCACGCCGAAGCCGCCCCCGCCCCTGAGCCCGTGGCTGCGGCTCCTGAGACCGCCGCTCCGGTTGCAGCTGCCGCTCCTGCGTCAGTCACCCACGAGCCGGTAGACATGGCCCCAATCCTCGACAAGATGGTCGCGGACAAGGGCCAGCATCTCGATTGGCGCCATTCGATAGTCGATCTGCTGAAAGCGCTCGCCATGGATTCGAGCCTGGACAAGCGCCACGAACTCGCAACCGAGCTCAACTATTCGGGAGATCAATCGGACAGCGCGTCAATGAACATCTGGCTGCACAAGCAGGTGATGGACAAACTCTCGGGCGAAGGCGTCAAGACCCCGGCGTAAACACCAGCACGGGTCGCTGGCGGGCACGGCGTTCGTCCCACCCCGCGAGCAGCGCCGCGCCGATGATCACCCCCGCGCCCAGGAACAATCCCGGGCGCGGGCGCTCGGCAAAGCCCACGAAGCCCACCAGCGCCGACCAGAACAATGCGGTGAACTCGAGCGGTGCGACCTGCTGCGCCTCCGCGCGCGCATAGGCGAGCGCGAGGCACCACATCCCCCCTGTGCCGAGCAGCCCCAGCACGAGGAACGCGGGCACATCGCCCAGCGCGGGCGCAGTGCCGAGGCCCAGCGCGAATGGCGCGAGCCACAGCGCGGGCATCAGCGAGCCCAGCACGCCCGTGCGCGCGGGGCCATCGCTTCCCGCACGCGCGCGCAGCAGCACGAGTGTGATCGCGTAGAACGTCGCGCCGCCAAGCACCGAAAGCACGCCCCATAGCCGTGCCGATCCGAGATCGAGCGGCTGGCCCCATTCGGCCAGCACCACGCCCGCGAAGCCCACCGCAGCGGCGGCAAGGCTGATCGGGCGCAAGCCCTCCCCCAGGAAGGCGCGCGCGGCGAACGGCACCATCAACGGCGCGATGAAGCTGATCGTGATTGCCTCCGCGATCGGCAGCACGCGGACCGCGTAGAAAAAGCCCAATCCCGCGAGTGCGATCACCAGCCCGCGCATCGCGTGAAAGCGCAGCATCCGCCGATCGAACGGATGTGCCCCGCGCGCGCTCCACAGCACCAGCGTGAACACCAGTCCGGCGAGATAGCGGCCGAACGTCACTTCGGGGATCGGGTATCGGAACGTCAGATGTTTCACGACGCCGTCCATCACGCAGAGCAGCGCGATGCCGATGGCGGCGAGCAGGATCGGGCTGCGGGGCATTGTCGGGTGTATAGCCGCCCGCGTGCGGCTCACACCACTGCGCCGACGAGTTTCCCGATGCCCGCCGTCACGCCCATCGCCAGCGATCCCCAGAACACCACCCGGATCGCCGCACGCCCGATCGGTGCACCGCCCGCGCGCGCGCCAATCGCGCCCAGCACCGCGAGCAGCACGAGCGTGACCGCAACCTCCACCGGGATCAGCCATGCGGGCGGTGTGACCAATACGGTCAACAGCGGCACGATCGCGCCGGCCGCAAAGCTCATCGCCGAGGCGAGTGCTGCCTGCACCGGTTTGGCGGTCGAGATCTCTGTGATGCCCAGCTCGTCACGCGCGTGCGCTCCGAGCGCATCGTGCGCCATCAATTGTACCGCCACCTGTGTGGCGAGCACCCGGTCCAGCCCGCGCTTCACGTAGATCGTCGCCAGCTCGCGTGTCTCGGCATGCGCGTCGCTCGCGAGTTCGTGCGCCTCTTTGGCGAGTTCGGCGCGCTCCGAATCGGCCTGCGAACTGACCGACACATATTCGCCCGCCGCCATCGCCATCGCGCCCGCCACCAGCGCGGCGATCCCCGCGAGCAGAATGTGCCGGGTATCGCTCGCCGAAGATGCCGCCACCCCCACGATCAGGCTCGCAGTCGAGAGCACGCCGTCGTTCGCGCCGAGCACTGCAGCGCGCAGCCAGCCTACGCGGTCGATCACATGATGTTCGATCGGTCCGGCCTTGGGTGTCGCCATCCTTGCCTCATTTCGCTTGGCCCCACCCGTAACGCGCCGCGCGCGGGGTCGGCCACGCGCCTAGCCCATCGCCACCATGCGCGCGCCCAATCGCTCCGCCTCCTCGGGCCGATGCGTCACGTACAGCACCGGCACCCCGCTCGCGTCGCGCGCGCGCGCGATCATGGTGAGCACTTCCTCGCCGCGCGCGCGGTCCAGATGGGCGAGCGGCTCGTCGAGCAGCAGAAAAGCGGGCTCGCTCAACAGCGCGCGCCCGATCGCCACGCGCTGTGCTTCGCCTCCCGAAAGGTGGCGCGGCCACCGCGCCAGCAAGGGTGCCAGATCGAGCAGCGCCGCCACCTCGGCCAATCGCTCGGGCCCGCGCGCGCCATAAAGAAGATTGGCGCGCACGCGCAGATGCTGGAACAGCCGCCGATCCTGGAACACATAGCCCGCGCGGCGCAGAGCCACCGGCACATCCAACCCGCTCGCCGCATCGAACAGCGCCGCGCCCGCCACCGCAATTCGTCCCCGATCCGGCCGCAGCACCCCCGCCACCATGTTGAGCACGCTCGTCTTGCCCACGCCCGAGGGGCCGACGATCGCGGTCACCGCAGCATCGCTTTCGAACGCCAGCGCCACGTCTTGCTCGCCCAGCCGCCGCGCGACATTGATGGCAAAACTCACAGCGCGTGCGCCCGGGCGCGACGTGCCAGCAGCTCCGCACCGATCAACGCTGCGGCCGAAATCGCCACCGAAAGCCCCGCGAGCCGCGCCGCCATCGCAGTGCCATCGGGAGACTGCAACGCGCCCCAGATCGCCAGCGGGATCGTGCGCGTTTCGCCGGGGATCGCGCCCACGAAGGTGATCGTCGCGCCGAATTCGCCGAGCGCTTTCGCAAAACCCAACACCGCGCCCGCGATCACGCCGGGTGCGCACAGCGGCAGCGTTACCGTGCGGAACACGCGGCCGCGCGATGCACCAAGCGTGCGCGCCGCCTCCTCCAGCCGGGGATCGACCGCATCGAGCGCCAGCCGGATCGTGCGCACGATCAGCGGGAGCGCCATCACGCCTGCGGCCACCGCCGCGCCCGTCCAGCGGAACGCGATTTCCACGCCGATCGACTTCAGCGCATGCCCGATCGGCCCCGCCGGACCGAACGCGAGCAGCAGCAGCCACCCCATCACCACCGGCGGTAGCACGAGTGGCAGGTGCACCGCCACATCGAGCAGCATCCTTCCTGCGAACCGCCCGCGCGCGAGCAGCCACGCGAGGCCGAACGCCACCGGCAGCGTCGCCAGCACCGCCACCCCCGCGATCCGCAGCGAAAGCCGCAGCGCCTCCCACTCGGCGGGCGACAGCGTCAGCGCGCGATCCCGAAGCCGTGCGCTCGGAAGATCGCGCGCGACTTGCCGTCACGCAGGAACGCCGCGAACGCGCGAGCCTCCTCACCCGCGCCTCTGGTGAGCGCGAGCGGGTACACGATCGCCGGGTGGCTCGCCTCGGGAAACACGCCTGCAACCGCCACTTTGGTCGAAGCGCGCGCGTCGGTCCCGTAAACGATCCCAGCCCCCACCTCGCCCTGCTCCACCAGCGCCAGGGCGGCGCGCACGTTGGCCGCGCCAACCAGCCTGGGCTGCGCGGCGTCCCACGCGCCGAGCGAAATCAGCGCGGCCTTGGCGTAGATCCCCGCAGGCACCGACCCCGGATCGCCCGTCGTCCAGCGCTTGTCGCCGACGAAACCCGCCAGATCGAAGCCCTTGCCGGGTCGCACGCGGCGCGCGTCGGCAGCGGGCACCACCAGCACCAGCGTATTGGTCAGCAAATCCGCGCGCGTCCCCGCGATCAGCAGGCTCTTGCCAGCCACATGATCCATCCACGTCTCGTCCGCGCTCACGAACACCCCGCCCGGCGCCCCCGCCTCGATCTGCCGCGCGAGTTCGGAACTGCTCGCCAAAACCACTACCGGGTGCGGACGATGGCCCGCTGCAAACGCATTGGCGGCGGCGTCGATCGATTCGGCGAGGCTCGCGGCCGCGTACACGCGTGCACCCTCCGCCGCGATGGCGGGTGCGCTCAGCAACAAGGCAAGGACGATGGTAACGATGCGGATCATCGGTTCGAACCCCATGTTGCGATTGCAGCCTCACCGGGAGGCCGCTGTATACGGAGAGACATAGCCCCCATGCCGACGATCGAAAAGACCGATGCGCAGTGGCGCGCCACGCTTTCGCCCGAGCAATATGCGGTGCTGCGCGAGCACGGCACCGAACGCGCGTTCACCGGCCTCACCTGGGACGAGAAGCGCCCCGGCGATTACCGGTGTGCGGGCTGCGGCACGCTGCTGTTCAGCGCGGACAGCAAGTTCGATAGCGGCACCGGCTGGCCAAGCTTCACCAAACCCGTCGCCGCGGGTCTGGTGAACGAGGTGGAAGACAGCAGCCTGGGCATGCGCCGGGTGGAAGCCCAATGCGCTACCTGCGGCGGCCATCTCGGCCACGTCTTCCCCGATGGCCCACGCTCCGAGGGGGGCCTGCGCTACTGCATGAACTCCGCCTCGCTCGACTTTTCGCCCAAGGGCTGAGTAGGCAGGCTACCCATGCTGGAAGGCCTGCCCCGCACCCCCGAACAAACCGGCATCGACGCCGCGCGCTTCGATGTTGAAGTCCTCCCCGCCTACCGCCCCATCGTGCTGCGCGGGCTGGCAGCGGACTGGCCCGCCGTCACGCACGCCGCGCAGGGCCCGTTAGCGCTCGCCAAATATCTGCACGGCTTCACCCGTGCCACCAACGTGGAAGCGTGGATCGGCTCCCCCGCCACACCGGGCCGCTTCGGCTATCGCCCCGATCTTGCTGGCTTCGATTTCGAGCGGCAGGAGATGCCGATCGGTCACCTGTTCGCCGCGCTGATGCAATCGCAGGACGATCCCGCTGTCCCGCCCATTTACGCGGGCGCGCTCAACCTTGCCAAACACTTCCCCGGCCTAGCCGAACAGGCACCGCTGCCCATCCTCGCCGCGCACGCCGATCGCCTGGTATCGCTTTGGATCGGCAACGGTTCGCGCACTCCCGCGCATTGGGATCTGGCGCATAATCTCGCGGTCACGATTGCGGGCACGCGCCGCTTCCTGCTGTTTCCGCCCGATCAGCTCGCCAATCTTTACGTCGGTCCGCTCGACATCACCCCCGCAGGCCAGCCGATCAGCCTCGTCGATCCGCACGCGCCCGATCTGGAACGCTTCCCCCGCTTCGCCGAGGCGATGGCGCACGCGGAGGTGGCCAAACTCGCGCCCGGCGATGCGCTCTACGTCCCCGCGATGTGGTGGCACCATGTCGAGACACCCGGCCGCTTCGGCGCGCAGATCAATGTGTGGTGGCGCGATACGCCGGATCACATGGTCAGCCCGCTCTACACGCTCTTCCACGCGCTGCTGACGATCCGCGACCTCGCCCCGCCCGAACGCGCGGCGTGGGCAGGGATGTTCGATCACTATGTTTTCGGACGGGGCGGCGATCCGGCCGCGCATTTGCCCGAGGGGGCGCAGGGCGTGCTCGGCCCGATCACGCCAGAGATTGCGGCGCGGGTGCGCGCGATGCTTTCGGCGGCGCTCGCGGATTGAGCCCATCGCGCACCCGCCTTGAACCCGCCGTGTTCCCCGAGTAACACGCCTCTCCCTCGCTCCGGAGCGCCCCGCCATCCGTTTCCTCTCCGGTCTGCTCAAGTTCGGCCTAATCGCTGCCATCGTCGGCGCGCTCGGCCTTGCCGCCGCGGTCGCCATCGCGCTGATCCAGGTGCCGAGCTACACCGAGCTCAAGCGTTCCCCCCAAGGCCAGACGGTCCAGGTCTTGGGCGCGGACGGAACGCCGCTCACCACGGTCGGCCCCAGCTACGGCGAATGGCTGGCCTCCGAACAGATCCCCGCGCGCATGAAGGCGGCGATGGTCGCGGTCGAGGATCGGCGCTTCTACAGCCATCCCGGTGTCGATCCGATCGGCATCGCGCGCGCGCTCAGCGTCAACGCTCGCGCGGGGGCGAACCGGCAGGGCGCATCCACCATCACGCAGCAGCTCGCGCGCAACATCTTCCTCACCCAGGCCAAGACCACCGCGCGCAAGCTCCGCGAGGTCGCGTTCGCGCTCGCGCTCGAACAGCGGTTCAGCAAGGATCAGATCCTCGAACTGTATCTGAACCGCGTGTATTTCGGCGGCGGCGCGTACGGGATCGATGCCGCCAGCCGCCGCTTCTTCGGCCACCCCGCGACCAGCCTCAGCTTGGCCGAAGCCGCGATCATCGCCGGGCTGGTCAAGGCCCCCTCGCGCTATGCCCCGTCGGCCGATCCGCAGGCCGCGCGCGAACGCGCCGCCACCGTCATCGCGGTGATGGCGCAATCGGGTGCGATCCCCCGCGCCGAGGCCGAACAGGTGAACTTCGCCGAGCTCCACCTCGCGCCGCCGCCGCAGGCGAACAGCGTGCGCTACTTTACCGATTGGGCGCTCCAGCAACTGGAAACACTCACCGACGAAACGCAGAAGCCGCTCATCGTCACCACCACGCTGCTCCCCGCGATGCAATCCGCCGCCGAAGCCGCGATCGCGCAAGGAACCCCAGCCGGAGCGCAGGGCGGGTTGATCGCCATGACCAGGGATGGTGCCGTGCGCGCGATGGTTGGCGGACGCGATTATGTCGACAGCAATTACAACCGCGCGGTGGTCGCCAAGCGCCAGCCCGGATCGTCGTTCAAACTGTTCGTCTATCTCGCTGCTCTGGAAGACGGCGTCGACCCGGGCGAGACCGAAGTGGACGAGCCGATCACCATCAACGGCTGGTCCCCGCGCAACTCGAATGGCCGCTACATCGGCTCGGTCAGCGTGCGCGAGGCGTTCGCGCTGTCGATCAACACCGTCGCGGTCAAGCTCGCGCAGCGCGCTGGGTTCGATACGGTCGCTTCGGTGGCGAAGCGCCTTGGCATTACCGAAACGCTCGATACCCGCCCTGCGATGGCGCTGGGAGCGAACGACGTGACGCTGATCGAGATGACCTCGGCCTATGCGGCGGTCGCCAATCACGGCAACGAGGCACGGCCGTTCGGGATCACCAAGGTGTCGACCAGCGGCGGCGAAGTCCTGTGGACGCGTGACGCCCCCGAACCCCGCACGCTGATCGCGCCCGATGTGGCGGCGAAGATGACCGGGCTGTTGAAAGCGGCGGTCGAGACCGGGACCGGTCGCCAGGCGCAAATGGGGCGCGAGCTGGCGGGGAAGACAGGCACCACGTCCTCGAACAAGGACGGCTGGTTTCTGGGGTTCACCAGCGATCTGGTGGCCGGCGTATGGATGGGGCGCGACGATGCCCGGCCGGTGGCGGGGCTGGCGGGCGGCCGCGCACCTGCGCGCGCGTTCGCCGCCTTCATGCGCCGCGCCAGCCGGGGCACACCGGGCGGCGTGCTGACGACCGAGGTGCCCGCAGACGCCGCGCCAACCGAGCCGGACGCGGAGACCTATGGGCTGGCACCGGGCACCGGGGATGGCACGGACAACGCCCCCGCCGACGGCGCGCCCCCGCCGGATGGCAGCGCGGACGAACCACCCACCGCCGCCAACGACGATCCCGATGCCGCACCAGCGCGGCCTCCCCGCGAGGCGCGCGCCGACCCGCGCCTCGATCCGCGCTGGCTCGATGGCGTGTTGCGCGACCGGCAGGCCGCACCGCCACCGCCCCGGTAGTACTCGCCGCGTTAAGGCTTCTTCGGGCAGTTCACCGGGCGCGGCACCTGCTCGCACGGATCGGAGGAACCGTAGTAGCCGAGGACGTCGACCGAAATCCGCGAGAGCGGATCAATCTGCCGACGGTTGTTCGCGTTCGCAGCCGCCGACGCCACCTGCTGCGCCGCCGCAGACGCGGCGTTGCCTGCGGCCGCCGCCGCAGTGTTGACGACGGGACCAGCGGGAATGCCGAACGCGCTGCCGCCGACCGAGAAATTGTCCGCGTTCGCAACCGACTGCGCGGCAACGAACAGATTGCCCGCCACACGCACGCCCGCGTCGCCCGCATCGACCGTGCCGCGCGGCGCGATCAGGAAGACATCGGGCGCCGGGACGCCTGCTGCAGGCTGGAACGCCGCGATGCCCGCCCCGGTCACGCCGCCCACCGCATCGACCTCGGCGTTGCCGTTGGGCCCCACACGGACCACCACCGGCGGGAAGTTGGCGCTCGTCTTGGGCCCCTGGCCCGCGTTCAGATCGCCATTGGACGACCAAAGCGCGATATCGCCGCCGGCTTCGGTAAAGAGGCGGCTCTGGTTCAAGAGGAAATTCTGGTCGACGAAGCCGTTCACCGCGCCGCCACGCAGCGTGATCACGCCTTCGAGCCCGGTCGGGATCGAATCGATCGACGTCGGGAAGGGGCCCGCTCGCGAGGGATCATTGATGACCGTGCGGTTGGTGGTGAAGCCATCGTAAATGCGCTCGGCAATCGTCAGGCGGCGCGCCGCCTGTGCCGAGGTGCGCACGGTCGAACCGCCGAGCACGCGACCGCCGGGACCGAGGATGTCGATCGATCCTCCGCGCGTGGTCTGGATCGTGGCGAGGCGAAGATCGAGATTGCCCGTCTCGATGGGGACCGTACCCGTGCCGCCACCGCCCGAAAGATCGTTCGCGGTATAGCCGTCCGCGGGCGGGAACAGTGTGTTCACTGCCCGGTAGCCCCGGCTGTACTTCAGATAGCTGACGCTGGTGGGGATGGATGTCTGCCGAAGCTCGTTGAAATATACGCCTTCGATCAGCAATTGCCGCTGACGAAGCACGGGGAGCGCCTTGAACACGGCATAGGCCTGCGCGGCGGAGACATCGGTGGTGCCGTATGCGGCGGTCAGTTCGGCGGCGGCATTGGCCTGCGCCCATGCGATCAGGACCGGCGTATAGATGGGTTGGGTGCGATCCGCGACCGAACGGCCGAATTGATCGATAGTCTGCGCGAACAGATCGTCGGGAAGTGCCGCGACATTGGCGGGATCGAGATAGATATCGCGCACCCCGGCGTAGTTGACGCCCTTGCCCACGCCGAACTGGACGATGAGACTCGCGCCTACAGGGCGCAACCATGGGTTCCAGTCGTTTCCGACCGAGAGGATTCCACCGCCGAGTGTCTCGCGTCCCTGTCCGTTCAACGCGCTGGCGACGACCGAACTCAGGAACGGCCCCGCATCGCGCCCGGCCTCGACGAAGAACGTGCCCGGGCCGCCGATGACGAACACATTGCCCTGCCCGATCGGCAGCGCCGGGCCGTTATAATCCCGCGAGCCGTTTGCCAATTGGGAATAGCGCTGGCCGATCACGCTGGTGGCGATCAGATCACGCCCCGCGACCACGCGCGAAATATCGCTGGGGGCAAGGTTTTGCGCGAAGACAGCAGTATTGAGCACATCGCGCCCCGCCTGCACCCACGTCTGCTTGGGCGTGTTCAGCCGCAGCGCATCGATATCGCCCCCCGCGACGATGCGCACGGGCAGCGGATCGTTCGCGTGGGTGGGCGTGCTGTTGAGCGCACGCCGACGGTCGCTATCCGACGTGGTTGAAAGCACAGCATCCTGCAACGAAGACGCGCCGACGACCAATCCCGTGATCGGATCGTAGGTGACGGTGGAGAAATAGCCCGGGATGAGACCCGGATCGGTATCGCTCATGCCGAGCGAGACCGGCGCGATGTTGGCCCCCGCGAACAGTTGCAGCTGCCCGATCGGGCTTGGAACCATCGAAAGCCGGACGTCGCGCCGTGGCGTCAGATCGATATCGCCGGTGAGGCTGGTGATCTGCAGGCTTCCCGGCAGGCTGATAACCTGCAAGCCTGCCGGCAGGCTGGGTGAGAGCGAGCCGTTCACCGACGGATCGCGCCGATCGCTTCCGTAGAGAATATAATCGAAGAAGAAGCGCCCGTTACTGCGCGCGCTGAACCCTGAGACCGGCGTGTAGAAGTCGCGCGGTCCAAAGGCAAACACGCCCGAGACCGACGCGCGGCCAGCGGCGCTCAGCGCCACGTCTGCATCGGTGACGCGAACGCGCAGCGCGTTCGACTCGAGCACCGGCTGGCCCTGACCCAAGAAGGTGAGTGTCCCCGTTGTCGTCACGTCGCGCCCGGCGCGCACATCGGCGCTCCCCGCGCCCACCTCGAGCACGCCGCTCACAATGTCGCGCGCGGCCTGGACGTCCACCTGTCCGCCGCCATTGGTCACGAGCGCACGTGTGGCGGTGCCGCTGCCCGTCACGGCGGCGGTGGCGATCGAGGTGTTCTGGACCACCGTCAGATCGGACACATTACCGCCCGCCGCGACGTGGATGCGGCCGCCGCCCAGCGTGCCGACGCCCGTCTGGAACAGCAGCGCGTTGGTGCGGACATCGGTGACCTGATCGACCGAAGCGATGCGATAGGGTGCGTCCGTTCGGCCAACGTAGCTTGTGTCCGCGAGCGCCTGCGTCAGCCGATAGCCGCCCTGCACGTCGCGCCGACCGATCACACTGCCGCCAGCATCGAGCGCGACATCGCCGCCGCCGCCCAGATACGCCGGGTCGGCGAGCAGCGCATCGACCACCGGCGGCGCGAGCGCGGTGGTGGCGGTGGCTGCAAAGATCGATCCGCTCGCCGCATAGACGCCGGGATCAAGCGTGCGGATGATGCCGGCCGGATCGACGACCGTGCGCGCACTCAGATCGGCGAGCGCGCCCGCAGTGTAGATCGACGTGCCGCCAACCTGCACTTCGGCGCCGGACGTGTTCACCGCGTTCGTTAGCCGCGTGACCACCGGCCCGTTGCTCGTATCGATATCGCCCGCTGCTGCGACTGCGATCGATCCGGTACCGGTGCGCACTCGCGTGCGCACGTAGTTGGTGACGAAGGTGGGCGTCGCGGTCGGCGATGGCACCGTTGGCGGCGCATAACCCCCCGCGCCCGAGGTGATGAGCGCGTTATAGTCCGCCGCGATGCTCTGAACGAAGCCGCCCGCGAGATCGAGGCGCGTGCTTACAGTGGTAGAGCCGTCTGGAGCGGTGCCGAAGACCGCCTGAGCGGGATAGGCCGCGAAATAGCTGGTCGCGCGGTCCACCAGGAAGGTGCTGACGGGATCGCCAGGGCCAACGGGGCCCGCGAGCGTCAGTAGCGTCGCGCTGCTCGTATCGATCGCCACGCCCGCGCGGGTCCGCGCCGCGATGAACGCGGCGACGAAGCCGCTCGGATCGGTCGGCGCGCCCGTCCCGCTCAAAGCGATGTCGCCGAGGACCTGCAGATTGCCGACGTAGGCCCCGCTGCCCGCGACCGGCTGCACCGCGTAGCTCGTCTCACCCTCGACGATTACGCCCGCCTTGCTTGCCGGGTTGACCGCGAGCGGGTTGACGCTCGGCGCGCCGCTTGGCCCGGCGAGGTCCGCGCCGCCCACCAAGCGGTAGGTCCAGCTATCGACCGCGCGCGTGCCCGTCGCGGTGGTGAGGCGCGGGAAGACCTGCGCGGTGCCGAGCGCGTCCCCCGAACTCGCCGGAAAGCCGCTCGGTGCGGAGGGGCTGTTGGCGTCGGGGTTATAGCTGATCGGGATCAGCGTTTCGGTGCCTTGGCCGACCGCGCTGAAGTTGATCGCAATCGCATTGTTCGTGGTGATCGTCACGGTGGGATCGAACGCGATCACCGCCGCGCACGCGCCATCGGCGCAATCGGGCTGCACCACGGCGGTGTACGCACGATTGCCGCCGCCAAAGGCGTAGTTGATCGCACCGGGCGTCGTCTGGTCTCGGAACGCGAAGAAGCCGTCCGTGATGCTGCCCTTGATGTCGAGCGTCCCGCCCGCGCGCACGCTGAGCACGCCTGGTTCGCCGTCCACCTTGCCGAGGACGCGGTAGGTGAGCCTGGTGAAGCGCTGGAACACATCCGCCTCGCGCCCGGGCACGATGTAGACCGCGCCCGGCTGCGCGGGATTGGCCCCGATATCGCCCGCTGCCGTCGCGCCCGCGATATCGATCGTGCCCGCGCCAAGGTTCCAGTTGCTCGCGGTGGTCTGCGTCACGCCATCCGCGTCGACGGTGGTGGTGAGCGTGCCGATCTGCACCGTGCCCGCGTAATCGAGTTCGATCCCCGGGCGCGCGCGGTAGGTTCCCAGCCCGGTCAACTTGGGCGCAGCGGCGGCGATGCTGAAATTCTGGACGAAATCGGGGATCGTGCCGGGCGCCAGATCAGCGAGGAAGTTGAACGTGCTGGAAGCCGATGCGCCCGCATCCAGCAGCGCAGTGCTTCCATCGTCGCTGACGCCGCTGTAACTGCCGCTCGCCGCGATTGCCGCGAGATCGAACCGCCTGAACGCCTCGACCGAAACCTCGCGCGCGCCCTTGACCGTCCCCGCCGCGCTGACGTTGACCGTGTTGCCGCTCGCGGCTGCGATCAGCGGCGCACGAACGCGCAGCGTGCCGCCAAGATCGCCTTGAGCGAACCGGTAATAGGTGGTGCCCGCGCGTACATCGGTGACGAGGCGATCGCCCGGCCGGGTAGCCGAGACGTCGATCGTCGATCCCGCCGCGAGCGTGATCGTGCCCGCGCCATCGGTGCCGATTGCGACGTCACCGCCCTTCGCTTGGCGGCTATCGTTCGCGCCGTAACCGCTCGCGCGCGCGACGAGCGTGCCGGTGGACGTCAGCATGACGCCGTTCGCGCCGTAGAGCGCGATGTCGCCGCCGTTCACGCCCGACGCGTCGATCGTGCCCGCGATATTGACCGTGCCAGCATCCGCGGTCAGCCCGACATGGCGCGCGACCAGCGATTGGCCACTCGCGAGCGACAGATCGCCCGCGCCGCTGCGGATTTCGACCGAGCGATCGAACCCTGCGGCCGAGTTGGTGACGAACTGCCCCAGATCGAACGCGCCGCGCGACAGCAGCCGGAACGCGCCGCCGCCATCGGGGGTCTTCGCGTCGATTGCGCCGAGCGCGGTGACGATGCCGTTGGTCGCCGTGAGATCGAGTTCGCCCGATTGGCCAGCGCCGCCGCCGACCGAAACCAGCGTCGATTTGCCGAGCGTGATGTCGCCGCTGCCGGCGGTCAGCCGCAGCAGGCCACCCGGCGCGCTCTGCGAAACGGGATCAGCGGCGTCGCCGAATATCCTGGCGTAGCCCGGCGTGGCGAGCTTTGCCGCGCCGCTGACGCGGATCGCGCCGGTCGCGGTAATGTCGAGTGTTCCCGCCGTGGCCACGACCTGTGTGTCGGCGATCGCAATATCGCTGCCCGTGAGGGCCAGGCGCGCGCCCGGCGTGCCGGTGACGGTGGGGACAGAGGCACCGCCGCTCGTCAGCGTCAGCGCACCCGTCGTCGTCAGCGCGAGGCGCGGCAGCACGGCGGATTGGCCCGGTGTGAGCACGATCGCCCGGTCGCCAAGGAAGGGGGTGACGAGCGCGAGCGGGGCGCTGCCCGCGTCGAGACCCGCCGTGCCATTGTTCGCCGCTGCGTTGGTATTGTCCGCGCCATCGAAGACGATTCCGCCCGGTGCGCTCAGCGTCACGCCGCCGCCGAAGCCCGGCGTGCGGATCTGGCCCGAGCCGAACGCGATCGCGCTTGCATTGATGGCGAGCGTTCCCGCGCCGCAATCCGGCGTGCACGCGAGCGCCTGCGTGGCGCTGTTGGCAAGCCGCAGACTGCCGGTATTCAGGCCGACAGCGCCCGCGTCCGAGCCCAGATACGCGAGCGTCGGCGCATCGAGGGTCAGCGCGCCAAGCGTGTACGTCCCCGACGCAAAGCCGATCCCCTGTGCGCTGCGCAGATTGAGCGTCGAGGCGCGTGCGAAGGCGGCCTGCAGCGCGGGGGTGACCGCAAGCCCGCTGGTGACCGCGCCATTGGTGAACGAAATCTGCTGCGCGCCGATCGCGAGCGCGGTCGCGGTGATGTCCGCCGAACCGGTCGTCGGGCTGGCGATCGTCAGATCGCCGCTGCTGTCGAGCAGCAGAGCGTTGGCGGACAGATGCGCGAGACCGATGCCAAGCGACGGCGCGACCGCGACCGTCTGCACGCCCGTGCGCGTCACCAGCCGTTCGGGGCCGGTGGAGAGGCGAACCAGCGCGCCCGCTCCGGTCTGCCCCGCAGCGCTGCCCGCGATCACGTAATTGCCCGTGCGCGTGTCGCCGGCCGGGCCGGTCGCGCTGACCGACGCACCATCATTGAAGAGGATCGACGATCCCGATCCATCGACCGCGAACAGCAGTTCGGGTGCGCTCAGCGCACTCGCCGCATCGTTCGCCAGCAGGATCGACTGGCCGGTGATCGCGAGGCTGGTGGTGCCATCGACATTATCCGTGCGCGTGCCACCAATCAGCAGGCTCGCGGCGTTGAGGCGTTGCAACGTGCCTGCGGTGATGACGATCGTGCCTGCGGGGGCGGGCACCGCGGGGGCGGTGCCGACGATTTCGAAATTGCTGCCGCCGATATCTGCTGTGGATGCGCGGCCGCCGATCGCTGCATCGGTCTGGAAGGTGGCGTTCGCGGTGATCCCGGTGATCGCGTTTATCACGAGGCGTCCCGCATCGAGCGGGATGCGCGGTGAGACCAGCCCGTTGCGTGCGGCGCGCGCGGGGAAGACGGTATCGGCGGACGTGATTGCGAGGCTCGATTCGTTGCGGAACGTCGTCTGCGTCTGCACCGCGAAGGTGCGCAGTTCGCTCTCCTGCAGGTTCGTCCCTGCCGTGCCGTAATAGCCGCCGACCACGATCGTACCATCGAGCAGTTTGGCCGATTGTCCGGGAACCGCGCTCCCATATTCGGGCTGCTCGACGATCCGCAGGCCGCCGGGCAGCAGCGCATATTTGGCCGGAAGCAGTGTGTACCAGCCCGCCGCCAGCCCCGGCGCGGCGTTCAGATAGACGCGGCGACCGACCTGGCTCGCGCTGGTGAGCGCGCCATAATCGCCCGAATAGATCGGATCGACCGTGGCCAGCCCCGCAGTCTGCAGGCCGGGCACGATCGCATAGACTTGGCGCGCATCGGGATATTGGAACCCGTTGCGGCTGCTGAACTGGTCCGAATTCAGCCGATCGAGTACGTCGCGCGATCCGCCGACGCCGGGCACGAACTCGTAGGCGTACACATCGCCGCCGCCCTTGAGGTTGACGGTCGCCCCGGTATCGAGTGCGATGTTCGCCCCGCCCAGCCGCAGCACGGCACCGGGAGGCTGCGTGAGCGGCGCGGCGACTGTGGGCGTGAAGAAATATTCGGTCTGATCGGTGGTGATGCCATACGGGATCGAGAGGCCATCGGCCGAGACCGAGGTGAGGCTGCCCGACGCCAGATGCAGCGTGGCGGTCGCGGGTGCGAGCGCCAGCCCGGTCGCGGAGACGAGCGGCGTGTTCGCGCCCAGCCGCAGCGTACCGAGCGGCGCGCGCAATATGCCGCCCTGCTCGATCGTGGCCGCCTGCAAACTCAGATCGGTGCCAGCCGAATAGGGCGTCGCGGGTGCGTCAGCAGTGGTGCGCGCGAGCCGGATCGTCCCCGTGGGCACGGCCGACGCGACGACGAAGCTCGTCCCCGTGGTTGGATACACCTGCGCGGCGGCGAGTGTCAGATCGCCCTCGGTAACCAATTGTCCAGCAAGCGAATTGGCTACGCTTTGGCCAATGCCCGAGACGTTCACATAGGGTTGCACGCCGATCAGCCGAAGATCCCCCGCCGATTGCAGCGTCGCCTGCGCGATCGAGGGATCGAAGAATACCGCGCCTTCCACGTCGAGCGCGCTCGCGGTGAAGCTCGCACGCGCGGTGCCGGGCGCGATCGCGGCGATGCTCGCGGCGGTCTGGCCGATGTCCTGCTGGACGCTGGCGAAGCGGATGATCGGCGCGCTGATCGCCAGCGTATCGCCCGCGCCCACCCGCACCGCGCCGCGGTTGCCTGCGCCATCATCGGGAGCGGATTGCACGATGAACGCGCGTCTGAGCGACAGATTGACCGCGCCGACCGAGTTCAAAGACCCCTCGGCGACGACGGTATCGAACCCCGAAGCCGCGATCTGATCGGCGGCGATCGTGCCCGATGCCGGAGTGGGCCCGGTTGGATCGGTCTGGCGCAGCACGAGATCGCGTGCGATCAGCGTTCCGCCGGTCGCCTGCGCGGCCCCGCCTGCCGCGCGGATCGTCGCGCCCGCAAGCGTGCCGCCCGCGCGCAGTCCGAGCGTGCCGCCATTGCTCCACTCCGCCGTGGGCGCATAAACCCCGGCTGCGTTGAGCCGCGCATAGCTGTCTGCCGCGCCCGAGAGGTTGATCGTCGATCCCGGCAGCGCGTTCAGCTGATCGCCCGCGATCGTGGTGCTGAGTGCGCTGTTGAGCGCACCGAACACGCTGCCCAGCCGTATCTGGAAATAGCCGCCCCCGCCGAGCGAGCGCGCAACCGACGTCAGCGTACCGCCATCCAGCAGGTGCCCGTCGATGATCGGCACGCCCGTCGGCGTGACCGCGCGCGGGTTGCGAAGGCTCGCGCCCGAAAGGTCGATCGTGCCCCCCGGCGCGATGCGGATCCCCTCGTTCTGGTCGAGCCTGCCGAGCAGGTAGATCGGATGCAGCAGCGCATAATCGCGGTTCGAAAAAACTGCCAGCGAGCTGGGATCTCTTGCGCCGACCGCGTTGGGATCGGTTTCGACGATGTCTCCGTTCGTGCGCGTCGTCAGCACGTCCGAAAGCGCATGCACACCGATCCCGCTGCTCAGCGGCTCGGTGACCAGATAGATCGAGGGCAGGCGTTCTCGCGCGGTGACGGTGCCGTCCGGAATCACGATGCTGCCCTGATCGAGCAGCTTGGCGACCGTGATCGACGCGCCCGGCGCGCCCACCACGCTGCCGCCGCTTGCCACATCGAGTTCGTTCAGCCCGGTCAGGGTGAGCGCGATCGGCAGCTGATCGAAGGCGGCGGTGGGCACGAAGGGCACCAGAACCGAGGCGAGATCGCCGCCGGTTGGCATCGCGCGCAGCGCGAGCGTCTGGTCGCTTGCCAGCAACCGCGAATAGCGCGACTGGCTGAGGACGAGCGTCTGTCCCGCGCCGATGGTGATCGTGTTGGTCGAGAGGAGCGCGTTGTAGCCGCCGAGCGTATTGACGAAGCGGTTGGCGAACAGGCTGGTCTGCAGCACCTGGATCGTCGCGCTGCCGAAGCCCGAGGTTGTCAGGAAATCGAGCGGGAGCCGCGTGCCATCGGCGACGGGGCCAGTCCCGAAATCGAACGAGGGCGTGGTGAGATTGAACGCGCCACCACCCGCGAACCCCGCCGCGCGGACGGTTCCCGGCGCGATCGTGACGCGCGCGTTGAGCGTCCGCGGATTCACCGCGAAATCGGATGGGGTAACAGGCTGTGGAATATTGGCCGCGCTGGGAAGCGGGCCATCGAGACTGAAGCGAAGTCCGCGCAGATTGGCGGGGCCGCGCGTCGTGTAATCATATGCCAGCTCGGCGTAGGTCGTATCATTATACAGCGATAGCGAGCCGCCGCGCGCCGAGGTGTTGACCACACCCGTCGCGCTGACCAGCGCACCGCCAGACACGTCCACCAGCGCGCCGGGGTTGATCAGGATCGATCCCGAAATGTCGGTGACCTCGTTCACGGGCGCTCCGATCGTCGTCCCGACGCGCGGCGCAACGTAGATCGAAATCGTGCCGCCGGCCGTGTACGCCCCGCCGTCCGCCTGATCGCCCGCGAGGCCGAAATCGTTGACGAAGCGCCCGCGCGTCGAAAGCGTGCCGTTGACGATCACGTCGAACGCGCCGACGCCGGGCAATCCCGAAGCGAACGCCGACCCGCTGAGCGGAGTGGCCGCGGTGATCTGTCCGCCCGCGATGCTGAACGTGCTGATGTCGATCGTGCCCGACGGAGCCGAGATCGCGCCATCGATTTCCACGCGTCGCCCGTCGAGCGCGGTCAGCGCGCCGCCCGGCGCGAGCGTGGTCAGCGTGTTCGCCGCGAACGTCAGCGCGCCCGAGGTATTGAGCGTGAGCTGGCCCAGACCCATCGTCGATAGCGTGGCGTCGCCCAGTTCGATCGTCTGCGTGCGTTCGGTGCCAAGCAACGAGGCGGGATCGCGCATCGCGACGCGGCTGAGCGTCCCATCCGCGATCGATACCGATTGCCCATAGGCCAGCGTCACGGGCACCGCCGCGATCGCCGAGGAAGTGGTCACGAGAATATCGCCCGCCGCCGGTGCGTTGGCCTCAACCGGATTGATCGCCAGCAGACCCCCCGAGGGCAATTGCGAAGGCACCGCCTGCAGCGTGCGGACATCGCCCACGATCGACGAGGTTGCCGTGCCACGCGCCGCGCCACCGCGCTGCAGCGAGCCCGCGAACGCCTGGCCGTAGACCGCGCCATCGAGCGCGATCGTTGGCGAGGTGATCCGTAGCGCCCCCGCGTCGCGCCCCTCGGTATATTCCGCGACCTGCGTGACACCCTGGATCGTGCCGTTGGGGAACGCGTCGGTGACTCCGAAGCGGGTGTTCGTGGTCGTGAACGCGTTGACCAGCCCGACATAGTCGCCGTTGGGATCGGCATTGCCGATATCGACGATCTGCCCACCGCGCGTGATTAGCTGGCTGGTCTGCACCTGCCCCGCCGCGTAGCGCACGAAGCCGCCGCTGATGTCGATCGTGGCACCGGGCTTGATGATCGCATCGGTCTGCGCGCCGATGTTGACGCTGCCACCCTTCGTGAGCAGCTCGCCCGCCGTGATGCCGACGTCCTGATAATAGCTTCCCGCCTCGACCAGCGGCGAGCCAACCCAGGCAACCCCGTCGGCGCGAACCCCCGAGCGCCTTGGGTCGACATAGATCGTCGCGCCGTTGAGAAAGCCGTTGCGATAATTGGGCGTATCGCGCAGCTCGTTACGCTTGGCGGGGCTGATCGTGATCTGATTGCGCGACGCCGGGACGAGCAGATCCTTTACGCCGCCCACATCGATCGTTGCGCCGGTATCGACGAAGAGTCGGGCGAGACGACTTGTCTCGTCACCAAACGACACGCGTGCGCCCGGCGCGTAGAGCAGGCTGTTGGTGGCGACCTCGACGCGTGACCCCGCCAGCTGACCGATGCGCACGCGCGAAGACTTGAACGCGGCGACCGAATCGGAGGATTGCGGGATCGTCGAGCCATCTTCGTCGGGCGTGATCGCGATGATGGAGCCCGGCGCAAGGCGGATGTCCGCCGCGCCCAGATCGATGAAGCCGTTGCGCGCGACGCTGGTGGTCGCGCTGATCGCGCCCTGCTGCAGGATCGCGCCGGTATCGGTGCTGAGATCGACATAGCCGCGCACCGAGCTGATCGAACCGGTATTGAGGATATAGCTGCCGACCGACGCATCGCTGCCCGCGGTCCGGATATATTGGCCGCGGACATCGGGAATGTCGGTCGCCGAACCGCTCGAGCTGCCGATGGCGATGTTGCGCCCCGCCGCGAGCAGGATCGAGCCGTTGACCGCGCTGAGCGATCCCGCGTTGACGATGTGCGGTGCCTCGATCAGCAATGTCCCCGCATCGCCGACCGCGAGGTCCGCGCCGACTGCGATCTGGACGTCGCCCTCGATCGTTGGCTCGGCAACCGTCCTGAGCGATCCGCCACCGAAGATCGGGTCGGGGACCTGGATCTGCCCCGCGTTCGCGGCGGCATAAATCGCGTTGGAAAGATTGAGGAAGGCGCTGTTCGCCTCCGCATATGTCGCCGGGCGAACGATGCGCGGGCCCGATACCCTCGATACGACCGATCCCGCGCCATCGAGCGAACGGATGGTCAGCGATCCCGCGCGGACCTGGCTGCTCCCGCTGAAGAACACGCCGTTGGCGTTGGCGATGATGATCTGCGCGTCTGCCTGGATATGGCCGAAGATCTGGCTCGGCGCGGGTGCCAGCTTGGGATCGCGCAGACCCGTCGCGGGATCGAGCTGGCCGACGACGCGGTTGAATGCCACCCAGTCCTTCTGGATCACGCCATTCAGTTTCTGATCGAACACGAGCGTGGTGTCGCGGCCGATGTTGAACGTCTGCCAGCTGATGATCGCGCGACTGTCGGTCTGCGTGATCGTGACCGTCGTCGCCCCTTCTTTCACGCTTTGGGTCGGCGCGAGCGCGTTTTGCAGTGTGTGAACCCCGGTCGGATCCTGCGTGGCGGGCACGAGGCCCGACGCCAGCTCGAGTCCGCGCGGCACCAGCCCGTTCGGCACCGTCTGCGCGACCATCGCGGCCGTCATGCGCGCGGCCGCCTGCGCCTGGTTCACCAGCCCGAGCGAATTGGCGAGCCGCTGGCGCGTCGCCATCTGGCGCGCCGACGCCGACGCCTGATCGCGCAGCAGGCTGACCGAACCCAGATTGGTCGGCACGCCGGGCATCGGGATCGCGTTTGCGGGAATGTTGGGCAGGCCGAGCGCCGCGCGCACCGCCGACGCCGATTGCGCGTGCGCGTTGGTTGCGCCGAGCAGCGTCAGGCACAGGATGCTTGCGCCGTGCAGCAGCCGGGAACGGGAGAGCGGGTGGCGCATCGACGTTCGGTCCCTATGGCTTGGGCGCGGGTGGGGCGGCGGCGGGTTCTGGAGTGGCGGGCTTTGGCGTATCGATACGAGCATCGTAGGTATTGGCGTAGATGCGGTCGCCCAAAGTTTCGGCCTCGTTCTCGATGCGCATACGCGCGCGGCCGATGAACGGCTCGTGGCCCGCGACCACAGTAGCAAAGCCGACGTGCGCGTAGCGACCCAGGATTTCGCGTGAGAGCGCGAGCAGCCGTTTGTTCTTGGCTTGCGCGGCACCGAGCAGCCCGTTGGTCTGTGCGCTCGCGTCGGCCTGCGCCTTGGCCGCGACCAACGCTTGGTCGCGCTCGGTGCGCATCGTGGCAACCGTGCCCAGCGCGGTCTGCAACTGGTCCTGCATCTGCGCGATCTGTGCCTGATCGGCCGAAGCCCCCCGCGCGAGCTTGGCGCGCGCGGCGGTGAGTTCGGACTGGGCGGCGGCGAGCCGCGCCTTTTCCGCCGTGCTGGGCGCGGCGGCAGGTTTGCCCTTGGCGAGTTGCGCCTTCAGTGCGTCGCGCTCTTTCTCCGCCGCATCGGCGCGCTGCTTGAGCGGCGCGGTCTGCGCCTGCGCGGTATCGAGCGCGGCCTTGGTCGCGCGCAGTTCGCCGCGCAGCCGATCCTCGAGGCTCCCCGTCTGCGCGAACGCGGGGGTGGCGGCGAGCAGCAGCGCGAGGAGCGCGACGCGGCGCATCAGAACGCTACCATCAGATCGAGCTGCAGGACGTCGATCGCGAGCGGGAGCAGCCTCGATGTGCCGTCGGGGTTGACGACGAGTTGATCGCTGATCGCGTTCGCGCTGAGCCAGCGGCCGCGCGCCGAGACGCCGTCGAACAGTCCCAGCGTTCCCGCGATATAATACCCTTGCGCGTTGGTACCTCCCGCGTGGAAATCGCTGTCGGTCAGGCTGTCCAGCATCGCATCCGATTCGATATATTTATATCCCGCCGCTACGTTCCACTGGCCAAAATGCTTGATCGCCGGGTGTCCTACCTGGATTTTCACCTGCCACGCCGTATCGCCTCCCGTAAAACTGCTAAGGTTGCCGGCCGCGGTACACGCAGTAAGATCGGCCACGTTATTCAGTGGCGGGCGATAGGTTGCGGCCGACCCTTGGAAACCCGCAAAGGTCTTGCAGATGTCGCTGCGCTTGAAAGCAAGATTCTTGACGTACTCGCCACCAACGGTGACCTGTTTGTCTTCGTCGAGCTTCACCGTCGCGTCGGCCTTCAGGTCCAGCAGATGATAGCCGAACGTCAGCCCTGCGAACTGCCGCTGCGAAAAGTCCGCCGCACCCGGCGGGCCGACGATGTTGCGCAGCGCGAAGACCGTGTTGCCCTTCTGAAGGAAGGCCGGGCGATAGGGATCGCTCGAACATTCGGTCCCGGCGATGAAGGTTTCGCACGGGCCGGACGGGATGCCCTGGACGTTATCGAAGTGATAATAGGCTGCGCTCGCCTTGATACCGATGTCGTGACTGAATTGGTAATTGCCGACCAGTTGCGCTGCATAGAGCCACTTGTTGATCGATCGCGCCTTGTTCTGGTCGCCCGCCGGGAAATTCGCGCCGCCGAATTCGAGCGGGAACGCGCCGCCCAACACATGGACGTTCAGCGCCTCGCCAAACCGATCGCCGCTGCTGACGTTGGCGACGATTCCGTCGAGATTGACGTCCGGATCCCACAGCAGATCGTCGTAAATGGTGGTCCTGGTATCGGTGAACGGGTTTTCCATCCGGCCACCGGTCAGCGCGACGCCATCGACCGGCTTCAGCGTCACCGCTGCGCGATCGAGCCAGATGTTCTTCTTGGCAAAGCCCCCGCCCAGCGTCGAATTGGTCGAAACCGGGCTGTTGTTGTCCCCGGTCGCGAGCCGGAGATCGAGGCTGACCGCGTCGCTGATGTCGGCGTTGAGGCCGAAGCGCAGCCGCAACTGTTCGCGGTTGTTGCGATCGCGCGTGGTGTTGAGGAACGGCGGCGCGAAGTTCGTCTGGCTGGGGTTGAGTTCGGTCGGGCCGTTGGCGTTCAACGTCTGGAAATCGAAGAAATTATTCGCATTGCGCCGTCCGAAGTAGGTGAAATCGGCGCGATAGCGGAAATCGCCGTACAGCTTGATCTTGCCCACCCAGTCCTGACCCTTGCCAGGCTGCGCCCAGCCCTCCGCCTTGGCGGTCTGCAGCACGTCCGCCTTCAGTTCATCGCGGATCTGGGCGCGCACGCTTTCGGGCACATAGGGCACGCGCACCGCGCCCGGTGGCGGTGCGCTCGCCTGTACCGCCTGCGCGCGCGCGGCTTCGCCTTCGGCCTGCGCGATCAGTGCGTCGCCATCGGCGCGCGACAGCGTGCCTTTGGCGACGAGCGCGCGCACGAGGTTGACCATGGCGATCGGCGACGGCGCGGGCGCCGCCGCCTGCGTTACGGGCGCGCTGGCAGCGGTCTGCGCGTGCGCGGTGCCACAGATCATGGCGAGCGCGGCGGCGCCGCCGAGCAGGATGGTTTTCACGGGGCTAGCTCCAAGGGTCATACGCCGCGGCGTCCGGTGATCGCAACGAGTTCGGGGAATTTGAAATCGGCGGGCGGTAGCTGGCCAAGCGCAACGGTCGTCAGCGCGGCTTCGATCGCGCTGTCCACTTTCTTGTCGCCGCTGCCATCGACAAGCTCGGCGCGCGTCACGCGCCCGCGCGGATCGACCCAGATGGCGAACTTGGCGCGGAACTGGCGGCGCTTGATCAGATCGTCGCGCTCGACCGCGCGCTGCAGTTCCTGCGCGAGATAACCCCGGTAGAGACCGCCACCGCCGCCACCGCCGCCACCGCCGCCGCCCGCCGCGCCGAGCGCGTTACCGAGCGACCCCGGTGAGCCCATGCCCCCACCACCGCCCGCCTTGAGGCCAAACGCGTCCGATCCGCTCTGCGCGGTGGCGGTATCGATCGCGACTGCCTTGGGGGCGTCGGCGGCCTTGGGGGTCGGCGGTTCAGGGGTGGGCTTTTCGGTGGGGGTTTCGTTCGTCTTCGTGGGTTCGGGCGGCTGCTCCTTGGGCGGCGGCGGCGGGGGCGGTGGTGGGGGGGGCGGCAGCAGGTCGATGGTGGTGTCGTTGGCGATCTGGCGAGTGCGGCCGCTGGGGTTGCTGAGGTAGCGATAGAGGAAGACCGCGCCCGCGATCAGCAGCACGCCGAGCAGTGGCATCAGCCAGCGGCGCCGGCCGGATTGGGGCGCGGGCGCAACGGGTTCATCGCGGAAGGCCATAGTCAGCGCTGTCCTGCAGGCGGGGCGACAACAACGTCGGCTTTTGAGAAGCCTGCGTTTTGGGCGGCGTAGATCAGCCCGCCGATGTCGCGGTACGGCAAGTCCGCCGCAACGCGGAAGTTCAGTGCTGCAGCTGGTGACGTGGCGTGCAATTCCTTGAGGCGCAGCGGAACATCCGCGCGATCGACCTGTCGCCCCTTAATCGTGATCGCCCCGTCCTTTGCGATATTGATAAGGATAGTCCGCTCGCCCGCGCTGGCCGGAGACGCGCCAAGATACGCAACCGCGCACAGGGCGATTAGCCTGGTACTTAGGCCACGAACCGAAGACGGGGCGGCGCGCACCCGCCTCAACCCGCCGGACTGTTGGTGGCTTTGCCCGTCACCAGGCCCACCTTGTTCAAGTCGAGGCGACGCAGAAGGTCGAGCACCTCCGTCACCTTCATATACTGCACCGTGGCGTCGCCCTTGACGACGATCGGCGTATCGGGGTTCTCCGCTTTTACCGTGCGCAGCCGCGATTCCAGGTCCGCGATCGTCACCGGATAGGCGTCTAGGAAGAACTGGCCCTGCGGGTTGATCGTGATCGCCTTGGTCTTGGGTGCCACGAGGTTCACCGCCGAACTCGCCTTGGGCAGATCGACCTTGATCCCCTGCACGCTCGCGGTTGCGAGCAGGATGAAGATGACGAGCAGCACATATGCCAAGTCCAGCATCGGCGTGATGTTGATTTCGTTATAGGGCTTGCGCCCGCCTGGTCCCGATGAGGCCATCGTTTCGCTCCCCTACTCTGCAGCGATCTTGAGCGGTGGCGGTGTTGCCTTGTGCGACTGCGTTTCGGCCAGTCGCGCCACGACGCGATCGACGAACACGCGCATCTCGTCTGAAATCGCGCTGATGCGGCTGTTGAGATAATTGTACCCGAACAGCGACGGGATGGCGGCCGCCAGCCCCGCAATCGTGGCGAGCAGCGCCGCAGCGATCCCGGGCGCGATTGCGTTGACGTTGACGTCGCCCGCCATCGCCACGCCGCCGAACACGGTCATCACGCCGATCACGGTGCCGAGCAGCCCGATGAACGGCCCGCCAGAGATCGCAATCGTCAGCAGCACCATGAACTGGTCGAGCCGCTGGTTCTCCATCGTCTG
Organism: Sphingomonadales bacterium; assembly: GCA_038238915.1. Lineage (GTDB taxonomy): Bacteria > Pseudomonadota > Alphaproteobacteria > Sphingomonadales > Sphingomonadaceae > JAVVHE01. Next base: position 7,273 of record JBBSFH010000014.1, on the reverse strand, counting down.
CTGCGCGTCGAGCTCGGAGCGGATCGCAATCACCGCCTCGTCCGAAAGCGGCTTGTTGCCATAGAGCGTGCGGCGGTGTTCGACCTCCACCATCCCGGCATCATAGAGCCGCGCGAGCGGACTGAGCTTCAGCGCGGCCGTCTGTGCCGGCGGAAGGCTCATCTCATCGAAGCTCTCCAGATCGCCCTCCATGCGCCGGTAGAGCCTCTGGAAATCGGCGTTGGCGCGCGCGATCTTAGCAATGTAGCCCGCTTTCCAGATGATCACCCCGATCGCGGACGCGAGCAGCAACATGCATAGCCCGATGATTCCCCAATCGAGGCTCGACACCGAGTTCAGGATGAACCCGATCACGCCGCCGCCCGAGCCCTGCTCCTCATCCTTGCCGAAAACGGTGAGCTTGCCCTCCTGGCCCTGACCCGCCGCATCGAGCAGCAGCACATTGGCCGGGCGCGCGACCTTGGACGTGCGCGTTTCGTCGACCTCGCCTGCGAGCCCCGCGCCGTTGTCGCCGCCGATCAGCTCGGGGCCAGCAAATGCGGGCAGCGCGCCCGCTGCGTTGGCGACCGGGTGGCCGCCGACGTAGAGCACCGCCGCCTTGCCATCGAAGGTGACCGCGACATGGCTCCACTGGCCCGGTGCCAGCGCAGCGGTGCCGCGAAGCGAAACCGGGGTGCCGCCGCTCGTGGTGACGGTGGGCACGCCGCCCGCGAGTGCTATGACGAGATTGCTGGCCCCCTCGTGCCGCGCGTACAGCGCGCCGGTCGCGCCCGCATCGGGCTTGACCCAGGTGGAGAAGGTGAACGGGCTTCCCGCCGTGATAGCGGTGGTGGGGGAAGCGGGCACCGTGATCGGCAGCCCGCTGGTCATCCGCGCGGCGCGACCGACGATGCCGCCATCGTTCACCCCGGCCGATGCGTTCGAGGCGTTGTTCTTGTTCGCAGTCTTGTCGGTCGGCGCGGTGCCGGCTGCGGAATCATAGTGGAAGACGAGCGTGTAATCGGCGTCAAACGTGCCCCCGGTGTCCACGCCCGCGGGCGCGCTCTTGTTACCGAAATACAGCCACAAACTGGTCTTCGTGCCCCCCGCGACTGCGGGCACATCCACCCACACCGTACCGACACCGAGCAGCGGATCGAAGCTTTCGATATGGTACGTGAGTGGCGTCTTGTCGTCGCCACCGACGAAGCGCAGGTCGGACCCATTATCGGCGGCGTCCTTGAAGCTGAAGTTGCCGCTGTGGAGGCGGACGAGCACGGGGATGCGGCCAACCGGACCAGCGACGTTGACGCCCGATGGCGTCGCATCAATCGTGATCTGCTTGCGGTAGCTCCACGCCTTGTTCCACCAGGCATTGGCGGCGGTCGGCGCGAGGCCGACGGCCAGCAACAGCAGCAGGGCTCCCAAACGCCGCATCACGGTCTCCTTCATCACGCCCCCCATCAGAATTCGGCTTTCACGTTGAATTGCACGTCGAAATCGCGTGCTTTGGTCTGCGTGCCATCGAGCATCGGCACGCCAAGGATCACATCGCCCGACAGGAATTTGTAGATCGCCGCGCGCAGGCCGACGCCCGCACCCAGCGGCGAATATTGCGTCGTCTCGTCGGCGAGCGGCTGGCGGATCGCCAGATAGGCACCATCGACGAACGCGAAACCGCGCAGTTCGCTCAGGAACTTGCCGCCGAACTTGTTGAAGCTCGGCGTGCGCACTTCGAGCGTGCCCGAGAAGCCATCGTCGCCAACCGCTTCGGACTGGAGATAGCCGCGCACCGAGGCGATGCCGCCCGCCGAGAACTGCTCGTTCGAGATCAGCGGCTGGCTCGCATATTGTGCCGCACCGCGCACGATCAGGCGCGTATCGTCCTTGAGCGTGCGATTGTAATCGACGTCCACATTCACATGCGCGAAGTTCTCGCTCGCACCGTTGCGGCGATTGGCGAAACTCGGCGTGTAAATGGGAATTACTTCGCCATTGGGGCCGCTGGCGTTGCCCGCAAACGTCTGCTCATCGAACGCGCGCAGGCCGAGCGTGACCGAAACCGTGGTGCTGAGCGTGGTGGTGTCGCCAACGCGCTGCGCCGAATAGGTGAGCTGCGCGGGAACATAGCGGATGGGCGCGCGGATGATCGATGCACCCTTGGGACCGGGCACGTTCGTATCCTCGATGAAATCCTTGAAGTCCGCGCCGAAATTGAAGCTGTGGCTCCAGTTGCCCGTGCGCGGCAGCGCCAGCACCGCGCGCGCGCCAACGGCATAACCATTGCCGAGCACACTCGCCCCGCCGAGCAGCGCGACATTGCTGTTCGATTTGTAGCCGTAGACCAGAATGGACCACGGCGAATTCGCGATCGGTGCGAGGTAGGATCCCGCATAGACCTCGGCATCCTCGCGGCGCTGCGGTGCCACCAGGTAGGAGAAGCTGAGCGTGTGGCCGAGTTGCCAGAGATTGGTGGCGCGCACGTTGGTGAGCACGCGCAGCGGCTGCGTGTTGGGGCTGTGATCGTTCGAAACCGTCACGCCCCCGTGCAACGGCAGGCTATCTTCCACCGCCAGATCGACATCGATCGTGCCCGGGATCAGTCCTGGCACGATGCGCGGCGTGACGCGCCGATCGGGGCCGGTGCGTTCGAGCGCAGAGAGTTCGCGCTGCGCCTCGGTAAGATTGGGAACCTCGCCTTCCTGCAGCGCAGGCACCTGCGCGCGCACCGCCTGCGGGCTGTAATATCTGGCTCCCGTCACGTGCAGCCGCCCGATCGTTGCCTGCGTGACCACCAGGCTCACATAATTATCGTTCGTGGCACCGCCCTGCGCGACGAACACCGATTGATAGCCGCGCGCGCGGTAAACCGCCTCGAGCGCGGCGCGTGCCCGCTCAACATCGGCGACGGTGCGGTCGGGCCCCAAGAACGGATAGACGGTGCGCTCGACGACCGCCTGCTCGATCAGCGTGTTGCCGACGACATCATAGCCCGCGATCAGGAACTTCGCTTCGCCCGGCGCAGGCTGCGGCGGCGGCGCTGGCACCGGCGCGGCGTTCAGATCGGGTTTGCGCAGGATCGGCGTGGGCGAGGGATCGGTCGCGCGGTGCGAATCGGACGGCACGATCCCGACAGGCTGCGCGCGTGCGGCGACGGACGTGCCGAGCAGGAGGAGCGCAATCGCGCTCCACGCCCGTCCCGCGCCCGCGCTCGGCCGTCCTGCTCTCACGGATACCTCTGATTGTCGGTCGCGTGACGGCAATTTGCCACTGCTGGCGTCCCGATAGCGATTGGCGCGTGAAGGAGCAAGCCGTTGCGGCGCAGCACGCCAGTCTTCGATGCGACGCCGCAAGTATCAAACACGTTCGGGAGCCGTTTATTACACTTTTATGGCACACTCCATCGCGCGAAAGCGCGCGATTGCAGCAGGCGCACATGTGCCATCGCTTCGGGCCCTTGCCACGGCCCCGAATAATCGCGTGCGCCGATCCACCAGCCCTGCCCCGGCAGACCATCCGACTGGCGCACAACCAGCACCGCGAGTTCGGGATCGCCGCTCGCGCGCCCCCGCGCATCGATCTCGCTCAACACCACACACAATGCGCGCATTCTGGGCCGCGTGAAGCGATGGCCGAGTGCCAGCAGCGCGTCCGAATAGGTGATCGGCGCGCGCGCCCTCGCCGAGGCGATCAGCAGCGCCTCCACCTCGTCGACGTCGAACGCCATCGCATGGCTTGACCGGACCCGGCGGCGTGGCGCAACCCCCGCCGATGCAGGCTCTCTACTCCACGATTGTCGGCGGTCCCGAAACGCTGGTGCTGCGCGACGTGCCCGAACTTGTTCCCGCGAATGGCGAGGTGCGCATCCGCGTCGCTGCGTGCGGGATCAACTATCCCGACGTGCTGATGATCGAGGATCGCTATCAGTTCAAACCCCCGCGCCCGTTCGCGCCCGGAGGCGAGGTCGCGGGCACGATCGATGCGCTCGGCGAGGGGGTGAGCGGCCTCAGCGTCGACCAGCGCGTGATCGGCTTTCTGGGATGGGGCGGCCTGGCCGAGGCGGTGATCGCTCCTGCGGCGCGCGTGATCCCGGTGCCCGATGCGATGCCCTTGGACGTGGCGGCGGGCTTCCTGCTCACCTACGCCACCTCGCACCATGCGCTCAAAGACGTCGCGCGGCTGCAGCCGGGGGAGACGTTGCTCGTGCTGGGCGCGGGCGGCGGCGTGGGGCTGGCGGCGGTGGAGCTTGGCGTCGCGGCGGGCGCGCGCGTGATCGCGGCGGTGTCCTCCGAGGCGAAGGCGCAGGCAGCGCGCGAGCACGGGGCGCACGAAACTGTGGTCTATCCGCGTGATCCCGAGGGCAAGGCTTTGACCGCGCAGTTCAAGGCGGCGTGCGGCGCTCGGGGTGCGGCCGTGGTCTATGATCCGGTGGGCGGGGTTTATACCGAGGCCGCGCTGCGCGCGCTCGGCTGGGGCGGGCGGCTACTGGTGGTGGGCTTTCCGGCGGGCATCTCCTCACCGCCGCTCAATCTGACTCTGCTCAAGGAAGCCTCGATCATGGGCGTCTTCTGGGGCGCGTGGACCGAACGCTTCCCGGCCGCGCACGCCGCGAACATCGCCGAACTGTTCGCGCTTTGGGCGGCGGGCAAGGTGCGGCCCGAAATCGGCCTGACGCTGCCGCTCGCGCAGGGCGGCGAGGCGATCGCGCGGCTTGCGCTGCGCGAGGCGGTGGGCAAGGTCGTGGTGACGATCGGCTGAAGGCGATCCGATCAGAACGGGATTTTGAGCGTGATCTGCGCCCGGTTGCTTACGTCCCGCCCGAAATCCTTGCGGTCCACCTCGGCAGCGATCCTGCTTTGCCCCAGGAACTTGAACTCCGCCTTGGGTAGCGAGCTTTGCGTGAACTCAGGCAATGGCTGCAGCCGATCAGGATCGGGCGTGCGCCGAGCACACACCACAATCTCGCCGGAAGTCCCCGTGGCGCAGGTGCGAGCGGACCCGAGGCCCAGCAAATCGATGCGAACGGGCATCCGCGCCGGAGGAGCAGGCGCGCTGACTGCTACAGGCGGCGGACCATTAACCGGAACGGGCATGAGCACTCCCTTCGCTAATCCAACGCTAGCGATTCCTGCGTTCCGCGTGAAACGCTAGACTTTCGGCAACGTCACCCCGCGCTGTCCCATATATTTGCCCGCCCGGTCTGCATAGCTGACGAGGCATTCCTCGTCTCCCTTGAGGAACAGGAACTGGCACGCGCCCTCGTTGGCGTAGACTTTCGCGGGTAACGGCGTGGTGTTCGAGAACTCCAGCGTCACATGCCCCTCCCATCCGGGTTCGAGCGGGGTGACGTTCACGATGATGCCGCAGCGCGCATAGGTGCTTTTGCCCAGGCAGATCACCAGCACGTCGCGCGGTACGCGGAAATACTCGACCGTGCGCGCGAGGACGAAGCTGTTGGGCGGGATGATGCACACATCCACCTTGCGATCGACGAAACTGTTCTGCGCGAAATTCTTGGGATCGACGATCGCGCTGTCCACATTGGTGAAAATCTTGAACTCGTCTGAAACGCGCGCGTCGTAGCCGTAGCTCGACAGGCCATAGCTGATCGTCCCCTCGCGGCGCTGGCCATCCTCGAAGGGTTCGATCATGCCATCGGCGCGCGCGCGCTCGGCGATCCAGCGGTCCGCCATCAGGCCCATGGCCGGGAGCCTGACGGTTGATGACTGCGGCGCTGTGAGGGGATGTTCTGCCCAGTTGGGGACCGTACCGCCATGCCTGACCTTCGCTGTTCGCTGAAGCGGACCCTCTTACGGCGCGCGGCCCACCCGCCGCCACCCCTCGATCGCTTCGACACCCGGCTCGTACCGTCAGCGGCGCCCGATCGGCTCCAGCCCGCAAGCGCATCGCCGCGCCGGAGCCAAACCGGGGTGCGCGGGTGTGGATCTTCGGCTGCTTTTGGAAAGGGCAAAAGAGGGCGTGATACGACATGTTGGGGCGAAGCCGCGTTTGTTCGATGTTCGTTCGTTCAAAATCGTAAAGACTATTATCGGAAATCCTTGGGCCGTGCCACGCACGATAACGGTCGGGTTTGTCTACGATCGCACGTCTTCAATTTCTGCGGAGAGATAACATGGGGTTTGCGTTTAATACGAATTCAACAGCTTGCGGAAATGGCGGCAACGCCATGAAGCTCGGCTCTGTGAGCCTGTTTGCTCTTGCCGCCGCCGCAGCAACCATCATCGGCGCAAGCGGCCCGGCGCTCGCGGGCAGCTACACCCTGATCACGCCCTACGTCAGCACCGGGACGACGACCCAGGTGCTGGGCATCAACGACGCGGGCTACATGACGGGTTCGATCGCCGACGCGAGCGGCTCGGCGTTGGGCTTCAGCCGCGATCCGGCGGGCGTCTACACGACGTTCTCGGCGGGCTATGCCACCACGGGTCGCAACATCAGCAACAGCAACAGCATCACCGGCTACGCAACCGACGCGACGGGGGCGCTTATGACCGACACCCAGTTCCAGCGCTCGGCCGGCGGGGTGATCACCACACTCGTCAATCCAGTGACATCCGAGGCGCTGCACGGCATCGCGCAGGGGCAGAATGCTTCGGGTGCGATCGTCGGCGATTATCTTTACGCCTCGGGTGGCCATAATTTCCGCCACGGCTATGAGATCAACGGCTCGACCTTTACAGACATTGCCGCGAGCACCGACTTTCGCGTCAAGACGACCGCGCGCGGCATCAACGATGCCGGCATCATCGTCGGCTGGAACCGGGATAATTCGACCGGCATCACCCAGGCCTACGTCGATGTCGGTGGCATTCTGACGTTCTTTTCCGACCCGAACGCGCTGAACGCGAACACGACCTATTTCGAGGACATCAACAACAACGGCCTCGTCAGCGGCGAGTTCGCCGATGCGGCGGGCCTGCTCCATCCGTTCCTGTTCAACATCACGACGGACAAGTTTACCGACCTGACGCCTCCGGGGATTTTGGACTATTTCGCGTTCGGGCTGAACAACGCCGGGCAGGTCGTGCTGACTTCGAGCAGCAGTCCGGACAATTATCTCTATACGCCCACCAGCACCGCAGTGCCCGAACCTGCGGGTGCGGCGCTGATGCTGTTCGGCTTTGGCCTGGTGGGCCAGGTGCTTCGTCGCCGCAACCGGACGGCCTGATTGACCTGAGGGGGTGTCGGGGCCCCCCCAACTCGGGGGGGGCGCCACCCCCGCCCCACAATCAACCAAGCCCCGGCGGCGCGCCGGCCGAAAACCCCCAACCCG
>JBBSFH010000013.1:0-95599 GCA_038238915.1 Sphingomonadales bacterium | reverse complement strand
GCACCGCTCGGCACCGACGAAGACAAGGCGTATCTGGAGATTGCGCCGTGGCTGATCGCAATCTTCGCCCAGCGCCGCGGCGGCGTCCGCGCGGGCAACAACGCCAAGAATTACTACATCAACGAAAGCGTAGGCATCGCGACGGGGTTCCTGATCGCCGCGCTCCACCGCGCGGGTGTGGCGACGCTCACCCACACGCCCAACCCGATGAACTTCCTGAACGAGATCTGCGAGCGCCCGCCGAGCGAAAAACCCTATCTGCTGCTCGTCTGCGGCTATCCGGCGGCGGACGCGACGATGCCCGTGCACGCCGCGATCAAGAAGCCATTGGACGAAATCGCGCGTTTCTGGGGATGATCGGGCTGGTTCGCGCACGCAGGTGGACAAAAAACAAGTCATGGAATTTTTCGTCGACCAGCCAATCGATTCTCGGGCCCCCGATCAGGCGGCGGCGCTCGGCGCGCGCTGGCTCGCGTGGCTCGATCATGGTCGGCGCCGTTCGCCGCATACACTGCGCGCCTACGGCACGAGCGTTGGCCAGTTTCTCACCTTCGTGGGCGCGCATCTGGGCGGCGCGGTCGATGGCCCCGCACTTGCCGGCCTCGAGCGCGCCGATTTCCGCGCATTTCTCGCCGCGCGGCGGACGGGCGGCGTCGGACAGGCGACGATCGCGCGCGATGTGGCGGCGATCCGCGATTTTCTCGGCTGGTGCGCGGCCAACGCGGGGATCGAATGCGCGGGGGTCGCCGCGCTCAAATCGCCGCGCGTGCCGCGCCGCGCGCCGCGCCCGCTATCGATGGCGGATGCGTCGCGCCTGCCCCGCGTGATCGGCGAGGGCGCGGGCCTGCCCTGGATCGCCGCGCGCGATACCGCGATCGCGCTACTGCTCTACGGCTGCGGGATGCGCGTCGCCGAGGCGCTGAGCCTCACCGGCGCGGCGCTGCCGCTGGGAGACAGCCTGCGCGTCACCGGCAAGCGCGCCCGCACGCGCATCGCGCCGATCCTCCCCGTCGTGCGCGCGGGCGTGGCGGAATATGCGCGGATCTGCCCTTGGCCGCTCGATCGCGCCGGGCCCCTGTTCCGGGGCGCGCGTGGTGGCGCGCTCGAATCGGGACAGGTGCGCCTTGCGATGCGCCGGGCGCGCGCGGCCATGGGCCTGCCTGCGTCGGCCACACCGCATGCGCTGCGGCACAGCTTCGCAAGCCACCTGCTCGCGCGCGGTGCCGATCTGCGCGCGATCCAGGAGCTGCTTGGCCACGCGAGCCTGTCCTCCACCCAGATCTACACCGAGGTCGACGCCGCGCGGTTGATCGATATTTACACCCACGCGCACCCGCGCGCCTGATGCCACTGGCCCGCGCCCGCGCTGCCCCGTAACTACGGCGGGTGTTCGACGTGCTCATCATCGGTGCCGGGATCAACGGCGCGGGCATCGCGCGCGATGCGGCGGGGCGCGGGCTGAAGGTCGCGCTGGTGGACAAGGGCGATCTGGGCGGCGGCACCTCATCCGCATCGACCAAGCTGATCCACGGCGGCCTGCGCTACCTCGAGCTTTACGAATTCGGCCTTGTGCGCAAGGCGCTGGCCGAGCGCGAGGTGCTGATCGGGATCGCGCCGCACCTCGCGTGGCCGCTCGCCTTCGTGCTGCCGCACGCTCCAGATCTGCGGCCGCGCTGGATGATCCGCGCCGGGTTGTTCCTCTATGATCATCTCGCGCGGCGCCGCGAGGTTCCGGGCTCGCGCGGCATCGATCTCGCGCGCGATCCCGCCGGGCTAGGGTTGGCGCACGCGGGGATGGGCTTTCGCTACTGGGACGGCTGGGTGGACGATGCGCGCCTCGTCGTCGCCAACGCCCGCGACGCCGCGCGGCTGGGCGCACAGGTAATCCTGCGCGACGGCGTGGTGCGCGCGAGCCCCGAGGGCGCGGGCTGGCGTGCCGAGCTCGCGAGCGGGCGGGCGCTTGAAGCGCGCCACATCGTCAATGCGGCGGGGCCGTGGGCCGAGCAGGTGGCGCGCACCGTGATGGGCCTGAACGACGCGCCGCGCCTCAAGCTGGTGCAGGGCGCGCACCTCGTGACGCGGCGCGTCAATCCGACCGAGGATGCATACATCCTGCAGGGCCCCGATCGCAGGATCGTCTTCGTCATCCCCTACGAACAGGATTACTCGCTGATCGGTACCACCGAACGCGCGATCGACGATCCCGGGGCGGCGTCCTGCTCGGCCGCGGAGGAGGCGTATCTGCTCGCCGCCGCGAACCGCTGGCTCGCGCGGCCGCTTTTGCCCGCCGATATCGTCCACCGCTTCGCAGGGGTGCGGCCGCTGATCAGCGAGCCGGGCAAATCCGAACGCGAGACGACGCGCGACTGGCAGTTCGTCCACCACGCGCACGCGGCGACCACGATCCTGGGGGGCAAACTGACCACCTATCGTTTGCTCGCGCAGGAGGTGGCGGCGCATCTGGCACCGGGCACTGCCGCGTGGACCGCAACCGCGCCCCTTCCGGGGGGCGACATTCCGCGCGGGGCGGGCGAGACCATGGTCGCCGCATTCGCGCGCTTCGCCGCCGATCTCGCACGCCAACATGCGCAGACAGCGGCCGCGACGGTCCATCGGCTGGCCCGGCTGTACGGCACCGAAGCCGCCGCGATGCTCGCCCACCCTGGCGAGGACGTGGGCGGTATCAGCGAGGCCGAACTGGCCCACCTGCGCACGCAGGAATGGGCGACATGCGCCGAGGACGTGTTGTGGCGGCGGACCAAGCTCGGCCTGCACCTTGGCGTGGCGGACCGTGCGCGCCTCTCTGCGGCGTTCGCGTAGTGCCGATCGGCTAACGCACCGCGACGGGCTGCGCAACGGCCACCGGGCGCTGCACGCCCCACGTCGCGCGCCCGCCGAGCGCGGTCACCCAGCCGAGCGCTGCCGCCACGTGTCGCAGGATCTGGAAGCTGAACGGCTCGACGAACGACGCGAGCACCGCGCTTGGTCCGCCCCGCAACGTCTCGCCGGTCCAGCGACGATAAAGACGCAGCGACCACAAATGGAACGCCAGATCGATCGCGATCTTGCCCAGTGTGATCAGCGCCACCGGAAGCAGCACCCCTGCCCTGCCGTCCATGATCAGGCCCACAAGGATCGCCAGCGCAGCCAGTCCGTAGATCGGCTGCATCGTATCGAAGGCCTTGATCGGCAGCATCGCCACCCCCAGCGCGCCGAAGCGCCGATCGCCGACCATCGATCGATACCACCACTGCGTCTGCAGAAACCCGCCGAACCAGCGCCGCCGCTGGCTGAGGAACGCGCGCACCGTGGCGGGCGCATCGGTGAGCGCGACCGCATCGCCCACCACACGCGTGCTCCAGCACTTGGCGCGGAGCGCGGCATGGCGACGCAGACGGTGGATCAGCTCATAGTCTTCCACCAGGCAATCGGGATCGAAGCCCCCCACCTCTAGCAACGCCGAGCGCCGAAAGCCCCCGAACGCGCCTGAAATCAGCAGCAGGCCGCCCGCGCGCATCCAAGCGTAGCGCGACAGGAAGTTGCGCACATATTCGTAGCGCTGGAACCAGCCGAACAGCCGCCCGCCGCCGACGGGCGCGCATACCGGCACCAGCACGCCAGTCGCGGCGACGAGCGCGGCTTCGGCAGCGAACGCCGCGCGCATCGCCGCGAGCGCGCCCGGCCGCACGTGCGTATCGGCATCGATCGTCACCATCAGATCGGTTTCGATCCGCTGAATCGCCGCGTTTAGCGCGCGCGCCTTGCCGCCCTGCGCCAGCCGCAACCAGCGCAGCCGGGACTGGGTGGGCGATGCGGGACCGAGCGTTCCCAGCGCGGGCGGGGCGAGGCCGTAGTCGCGCCCCAGCCACGCAGCGGTGCCATCGGTGGAGCCATCATCCGCGATTACGATCAGATCGGGCCGATCGGTTCCCGCGAGCAGCGCGGCGAGCGTGGCGGGCAGGGCCGCCGCCTCGTTCCGCGCCGCGATCACAACGCCGAGCGTCGGGCGAACCCCGGGAGACGGTGGCGGCGATGGCCGCAGCAAAGTTCGCGCCTGCCATGCGGTAAACGCCAGCAACGCGGTATCGTAGCTCACATAAACAATACCCGTCGCCCACGCCCAGCCGCCCGTGGCGCACAGCGCGGGGATGAACAGCAGCATCCACAGCAGAGCCACGCCGCCGTGGATTGCGACACTGCGCCACGGCGTGCGCGGCGGCCGGGCGCGCGGCGAGGCGGCGGCAAAGGCGGCGGCGAGCGACAGTGCAGACATGGACCCGGGCGTACAAAGCCGCGTGCGCGCGGCGGTTCAGCGGGCTATATGGCGATGCAGCAGCGCCGCGCTACCCGCGCCGCCGCGACGGAGCCGCGCATGATCCAACGCTACACCCGCCCTGCCATCATTCTGCACTGGCTGATTGCGGCGCTGATGATCGCCAACGTCGTGGCGGTGTGGGTGGTAGACAGCTTGCCCCAGGACATGCAGCGGCCCACGATCGATTGGCACAAGTCGACCGGCATGACCGTGATCGGCCTCGCGCTGATGCGCATCCTGTGGCGCGCCACACACCGGCCGCCTCCACTTCCCATCGATTACCCCAAGATCGAACGCACCGGCGCACATCTGGCGCATTATGCGCTCTACGCATTGATGATCGCACTGCCGGTCTCGGGCTATCTGCACGATTCGGCGTGGAAGGATTCAGCCGCGCATCCGGATTACTGGTACGGCCTGTTCGAATGGCCGCGCTGGGCATCGCTCGAACATATGGCGCAACCGATGCGCGAGGGCTGGCACAAGCGGCTGTTCGATCTTCACGGCCTTCTGGGCTATGCTCTCTATGTGCTCGTGGCGCTCCACATCGCGGGCGCGCTCAAGCACCAGTTTCTGGACAAGCACGCCGAGCTCCAGCGCATGGGAATCGGTCGGACGCGTTAGTCCGCATCGGGCGCGAGCACGCCAAACGGATTGCGCGCGCGCGCGGCCGCTTCCTCGCTCATCAGCAACCGGCGCGCCTCGGCGAGTTCAGCATCGCTCGCCTTGGGATAGGGATCGAGCGCGAGGCCGAGCGCCTGCGCCGCCGCCTCACCCAGATCGATCGCATCGCCCTCGATCGGCAGCACATCGAGATCGGCATCGGTCAGCTCGATCTCGTCGACCGGGGACGCGGGGGCGCGCTCGAAACGCAACGCCAGCGGCTCGCTGAGCGCAAAGCCTACCGGAAGCCCCGAAACCACGCACGCCTGCTGGCCCGACGCCTCGAAACGGCCACCAAGCGCGATCCCGCCGGCAATGCGCTGTGCGGTAAGCTCGGCTTCGAGCCCGTCGAGCGCGATCAGATCAAAACGCCGCGCGAGCGCCACGCGTTCGGCCGGCGTCGCCTCGATCGCGCGCGCAGTGGGCGCATTGCCGATCGCATCGAGCCGCAGCGGACGCGCGAACTCGCTCACAGCCGCCCCTCGGTCAGCGACGCCGCGTCGCGCGCATCGATGCGCTCGGACATTACGCGCGCTTCGCGGACCGCCCAGGCGAGGACGGACGGTTCGGGCACAACACCGCGATAAAGGTTGCGGGTGAGCGCGTCGGCGAGCAGCGCGTCATCGGCGAAGCCCGCGCGGTACGCACCGATGCGGCCGCCCAGTGCGCCGACCGTGTTGCCCACCTGCTTTGCGATCGCCAGATCGCTCACCCCGATCTCGCGCAGGCTGGCGTCCATATCCTCGGTGAACCGGTCGGTCAGGTCCGCCTCGCACTGGAACAGGCCCAGCACTTGCAGCCGCCCGATGGTCAGCGCCAGCACAAGCGCCAGCATATCGAAGCGCCCGTCGAGCGTATCGGGCACGCCGCCCGCCGAGAACCACGCGGGATCGCGCGCGCGCGTGAGCGCAGAGGCGTAAAGCGCTGCGGCGGGGCTGGGGCCGCGCGGGGCAAGACCGAACGCGCGCGTTAAGTTGCTCTTCAGGGACATGCGCGTCATATCCGCAAGCCGAGTGCCCGGCGCAATGGGCGCGACATTCAAGGACGGCGTTCAGTGAGAATGAAGCAGGCAGCGCTGGGCGCGTGCGTGGTGGCGATGGCGCTGACGGCGGGGTGCACGCGCATCCGCAACACGCAGGGCTATATCGGTGACGCCGAACTGATGGCGACGGTCAAACCCGGCGTGGACAACAAGGATTCGGTGGCGAAATCGCTCGGCCGCCCCTCGTTGATGGCGCAGTGGAGCGACAAGCGCTGGTATTACATCACGCGGTTGACCAAGCAGCTCGCGTTCAAGGATCCGCGTCCGCAAAGCCAGACGATCATGATCGTGGACTTCGACGCCAAGGGCAACGTGACCAAGGTGAGCCACCGTGGTCTGGAGCTTGCGGCCAATGTCCGTCCGAACGGCGATATGACGCCGACGCTCGGCAAGAAGACCAGCTTCTGGAGCGCGGTATTCGGCAACATCGGACGCGTGGGTGCCGGACCCCAATCGCGGCCCGGCGATCAGGACAATACGGGCGGCGGTCCTAACGGCAGCTAGCCGCGTGCGCGGCGACGCACGTAGATCGCGTAAATTACGGCCAGCGTGGCAGCGAAGGCGAACCACTGGACCGCGTAACTGAGGTGGTTGTTGGGAATATCGTCCTCGGACGGCGGTGTGCTCGGCCGGAGCGGTGCGGGCGGATGCGCGGCCAGCAGCAGCGTGCCCTTTTCGGGGATGATGTAACGCGTCCCCTCGATCTGGCCCGGCGGCGGGAGCGCGATTTCGACGGGGCGTTCGGACCAGCCGAGATCGATGGTCGCCGTGCCGCACTCGAACCGATGCGCAAAGCCCGGCGCACCGCCGGGACCGAGACCGCCGGTCTGGCGAACGGGCGGCTGGGGCCGATCGCAGGAAAATATGGTCCGCTGCGGGTGCGCGAACGCAGCAAGTTCGGCACGTTTCTCCACGCGGCGATCCAGTTGCCAGAAGCCGAGCACGATCATCGCGGGGACGGCGATGACGACGGTGATCGTTGGAAGCAGCGGGAGCCTCACGTGCGGTGCTCGCCCGCCTGATGCCGATATTCGAGCGCGAGGAGCAGGCCCTTGGCGATGCGCGTCAGTGCAAGTGTCAGCGCGAGCGTAAGTGCAGGCCAGATCAGGATATGGACCCAGAAGGCCGGATGCTGCGTGAGTTGCAGCCACACCGCGCCAATGACGACCACAGCTCCGACGATGAAGACAAGAAACGGCACCGCGCCATCGCCGACATTGAAGCTGCCATATTCCAGCCCGCATGCCCGGCACGACGGAGCGAACTTGACGATGCCCGCGAACAGCCCGCGCCCGCCGCAGCGGGGGCAGAGACCCCGCACGCCCGACGCCAGCGGCGAGGGCGAGATCATCCCGCCGCCGGGTGGACCGCCGCTCCGAAGTGACTGCCGACGATATAGATAGACAGGAACAGGAACAGCCACACCACATCGACGAAGTGCCAGTACCACGCGGCAGCCTCGAAGCCGAAGTGGTGCGTCTTGGTGAAGTCCCCGTTGTAGATGCGGCGCAGGCAGATCGCGAGGAAGATGGTGCCGATCACCACGTGGAAGCCGTGGAACCCGGTCGCCATGTAGAAGGTGCTGCCATAGACGTTGCCTGCGAGGCCGAAGCCCGCATGGCTATACTCATAGGCCTGGAGCGAGGTGAAACAGATCCCCAGGATCACGGTGAGCCACAGCCCCTGCTTCGCGCTAGTGCGATCGCCCTCGATCAGCGCGTGATGCGCCCACGTGACCGTGGTCCCCGAAAGCAGCAGGATGAAGGTGTTCAAGAGCGGGATCTCGAACGGATCGAGCACTTCGATCCCCTTGGGTGGCCAGACGCCGCCCACTGTTGCGGCGGTGGACGGGAACAGCGATGCGTTGAAATAGGCCCAGAACCACGCCACGAAGAACATCACTTCAGACGCGATGAACAGGATCATCCCGTAGCGGTGGTGGAGCTGGACGATCGGCGTGTGATCGCCGGTGTTGGCCTCGCGCACGACATCGGACCACCACAGGAACATCGTGGTGAAGATGCCGCCGATGCCGACTGCGAACACCCAAGGCCCCCACCAGAAGGCGTGCATCCACGCGATCGCGCCGGCAGCGAAGCCGAGCGCGGCGACCGCGCCTAGCAGCGGCCACGGGCTGGGATTGAGGATGTGGAAATCATGCGTCTTGGCGGAGGCCATGGCGGGCTAACCTTGCGGAATGGTGCGTTGCGGCGATGGTGTAGCGGGCTCGGGGGCTGCGGGGAAGCCAGCCGCCGCAGGCGGAGCCGGGAAGAAGGTGTAGCTGAGCGTGACCTCTTTCACTTTGGCGGCCTCGGGATCATCGAGGAAGGCGGGATCGATATAGTAGATAACCGGCATCTCGGCGGACTGATGCGGCGCGAGGGTTTGCTGGTTGAAGCAGAAGCACTGGATTTTGACGAAATATTTGCCAACCGTGTCCGGCGTCACATTGTAACTGGCTTGGCCCCCGGTGCGCGCATCGGATGGGTTCGACGCATGGAAATAGGCGAGGCCGCGTTCGCCGATCTTCAACTGTTGCGTGACTTGATCGGGATGGAAATCCCAGCCCATGCCGGGCGCGGTGTTGGCATCGAAGCGCACCGTGATCGTTCGCGCAGCCCCGCGCGCAACTGCGGCGGCGGTGAGCGGGGCGCGACCCTCGGCGCGCTGGGTCGTGCCCGCGTAGCCGGTGGCGGCGCAGAACATGCGGTAGAGCGGGACGGCGGCATAGGCCACGCCGAGCATCGTGGCGGCGACGACGCCAAGTGCGAGCGCGGTGCGGCGAACAGGCGTCAATGCTTGCCCATCCGCACAACAGTCAGCAGGAAGAACAGCACCGCGAGCGCGGCTAGCACGATCCCGATTACGCGGCTGCGTGCTGCACGGCGGGCATAAAAGGCCTGCGTTTCCTCGGGCGTCATCGCGCGATCACCGCGTCGGCGGCAACACCCGCAAAGAGGAAGAACAGATACAGGATCGAATAGCCGAACAGACGCTTTTCGGGCTTCATCTGCTTGGGCTCATCGGCGGTGTTGCGGTAGGTGCCCCACGCGAACCACAGGAACGCCGCACCAAGGCCGACCGCGAGCACGGCATAGAGCAGCCCGGTGGCATGAATCGCGATCGGTGCGAGCGTAACTGCCACGAGCCCCAGGCTGTAGAGCCAGATCTGGCGGCGAGTCTCGGCATTGCCGTGCGTCAGCGGCAGCATGGGCACGCCAGCGTTGGCGTAATCCTTCTGCACGAACATAGCGAGCGCCCAGAAGTGCGGCGGCGTCCAGACGAAGATAATTGCAAACAGCAGGATGGGCAGCGGCGCGAGGTTGCCCGTAACAGCGACCCAGCCGATCAGTGGCGGAAACGCCCCGGCTGCGCCGCCGATGACGATGTTCTGCGGTGTGCGGCGCTTGAGCCAGACGGTGTAGATCAACACATAGAACAGAATCGACGCGAGCAGCAGCGCGGCCGCGAATAGGCCAACCGCGACCTGCATAAGGAAGACCGAGGCGACCGCGGTGACCATGGCGAAATCGAACGCCGATTTCGCGCCGATGCGGCCCGCAGGGACAGGACGGCTCGCGGTGCGCTTCATGCGGATATCGAGATCGGCTTCCCACCACTGGTTGAGCGCCCCCGCCGCGCCCGCGCCGAGCGCGATGGCGAGGATCGCTACAAAGGCGATCAGCGGGTGAATGTGTCCCGGTGCGGCGATCAAGCCGACCGCGCCGGTGAAGACGACAAGCGCGACTACGCGCGGCTTCAGAAGCTGGAAGTAATCGCGCCAGTCCGACGCGGCTCCACCGGCGACGTCTGGCAGTGTAATGCGGACGCTTTGCATCAATGGACCTGCGGCAGCGTCTCGAACTGGTGGAATGGCGGCGGCGAAGGAAGCGTCCATTCAAGCGTGGTCGCACCTTCGCCCCAATAATTCCCTTCGGCCTTCTTGCCCGCGAGCAGCGTGTAGAACACGTTGACGAAGAAGAAGATCATCGAGAACGCCATGATCATATAGCCGACGGTGGCGATATAGTTCCAGTGCTCGAACGCGTTGGGATAATCGGGAATGCGGCGCGGCATGCCGTTGGCACCCAAGAAGTGCATCGGGAAGAAGAGCACGTTCACGCCAATGAAGAAGATGAAAAAGTGGATCTTGCC
Source organism: Sphingomonadales bacterium (assembly GCA_038238915.1). Classification (GTDB taxonomy): domain Bacteria; phylum Pseudomonadota; class Alphaproteobacteria; order Sphingomonadales; family Sphingomonadaceae; genus JAVVHE01. Next base: position 85,424 of record JBBSFH010000013.1, on the reverse strand, counting down.
CAGCGCCTCGTTATACATCCTCCCGCACATTTTGGGGAACCAGTAGTAAAAGCCCGCGAACAGTGCGAACACTGCACCGAGCGAGAGCACATAGTGGAAGTGGGCGACGACATAATAGGTGTTGTGATAAATCGTATCGACGCCCGCATTCGACAGCACGACGCCCGTTACACCGCCAAGCGTGAACATGATCAGGAAGCCGATCGCCCACAGCATCGGCGTCTTGTAGCTGATCGACCCACCCCACATGGTCGCTACCCAGCTGAAGATCTTGATGCCCGTGGGGACCGCGATGATCATCGTGGCGGCTGTGAAGTACATCTTGGTGTTCACGTCCAGACCGCTCGTGAACATGTGGTGTGCCCACACGATGAAGCCGATCAGGCCGATCGCGACCATTGCGTAGGCCATGCCGAGATAGCCGAAGATCGGCTTGCGGCTGAAGGTGGAGATGACCTGGCTGATCATGCCGAAGCCGGGCAGGATCATGATGTAGACTTCGGGGTGACCGAAGAACCAGAACAGATGCTGGTAGAGCACCGGATCGCCGCCGCCGGCAGGATCGAAGAAGGTGGTGCCGAAATTGCGGTCCGCGAGCAGCATCGTGATCGCGCCCGCGAGCACGGGGAGCGAGAGCAGCAGCAGGAACGCGGTTACGAGGATCGACCAGACGAACAAGGGCATCTTGTTCAGCGTCATGCCCGGCGCGCGCATGTTGAAGATCGTAGTGATGAAGTTGATCGCGCCCAAGATCGAGGACGCGCCCGCGAGATGGAGCGCGAGGATGCCCATATCGACTGCCGGGCCGGGGTGGCCACTGGTGGAGAGCGGCGCGTAGAGCGTCCAGCCGGTGCCGACACCGTTGAAGCCTGCCGGACCCTCGACGAACATCGAACCCAGCAGCAGCAGGAACGAGGGGACGAGCAGCCAGAACGAGATGTTGTTCATGCGCGGAAAGGCCATATCCGGCGCACCGATCATGATCGGCACGAACCAGTTGCCAAAGCCGCCGATCATCGCGGGCATCACCATGAAGAACACCATGATGAGGCCGTGCGAAGTGATCAGCGTGTTCCACAGATGGTAGCTGGCATCGATGTTGCCGCCAACCAGCTGGGGCAGATACTGCATCCCCGGGTGCGCGAGTTCGGCGCGCATCAGGCCCGATATGCCGCCGCCGATCACGCCCGCGATGATCGCAAAGATCAGGTAGAGCGTACCGATGTCCTTATGATTGGTGGAGAACAGCCACCGCTGGGCAAAGCTCAGCGTCGGATGATCGGCGTGCGCGTGATCGTCGTGCCCGTGATCGGCGGCGAAGGCGGAGGGAGCTGGGATGCTGGCCATGATCTCTCTTTGATCCTCGCGTTACTTGTTGAGCGCGACGGTAACGGGTGTGGGTACGGGAGGCGCGACGGGCTTGAGGCCGTTATCCGCCTGTTTGGCGGCGATCCACGCATCGAAACGCGCGCGCGGCACAACTTCGATCGCGATTGGCATGAAGCCGTGGCGTGTGCCGCAAAGCTGGAAGCACTGGCCGAAATAAAGGCCGGGTTTCTCCGCCTTGAACCACGTTTCGTTGATGCGGCCGGGGACCGCATCCATCTGCACCCAGAGACTGGGAACTGCGAACGCGTGGATCACGTCGGCTGCAGTGGTGAGGACTTTCACCGTCGCGCCAACGGGGACCACGAGACGGTTATCGACATCGAGCAGGCGTGGTGTTCCCGCCTTCGCAGTCTCGGCCTCGGTCAACATCACCGAATCATAGCTGAAACCGCCCTGATCGGGGTAGGTATACTCCCAATACCATTGATGTCCGGTCGCCTTGATCGTGAGATCGGGCTTGGGCGGATCATATTGATTGGCAAGCAGCTGGAACGATGGCACCGCGATGCCGAGCAGGATCAGCACGGGCACCACGGTCCAGATGACCTCGATCGTGGTGTTGTGGCTGAGTTTGGAGGGTAGTCTGCCTTCACGGCGGCGGAACGCGATCATCGCGTAGCCGATCAGCCCGAACACGAAGACGCACACGGCGGCGAGCACGGGCTCGAGCACCTTGTCGTTCATGAACGCGCCCTCGTGCCCAATGGGCGAAAGCGGGTTCTGCAGACGCCAATCGCCCGGCGTGGGCTGCGCGACGATATCGGCGGGGGTGAGGCGCGGCGGTGCCGCAACCGCCGACACTGCTGGCTTGACGGCGGCAGCCACAGGCGCGGCGGGCGGGGCGATCTTTGCAGCAGTCGTCACGGGCGTGGCTGCAGTTGCTGCGGGGGCCAAGTTTGCAGCATCAGCCGGCGCTGTCGCCGCCTGCGCAAACGCGGCGGCGGGCGAAAGTGCAAGGATCGCCGCAAGAAGCAGGCGGTTGAAACCGTTCATGGACTGTAACCTTGTAGCCACGGCTGGCGGACTCGGAGGACCGCTTATGCATTGGCTATACGAACGCGGCCCCCGGCGGACAAGCCGCCGATTGCCGCATTGCGGCGTTGCCGCAGCCGCTCACGCCTTTGCGCGCAGGAATACTAGCGCGCGCTCGAAACCATCGCCCTGACTGCGACGATGCGCTCGTCCAGATCACGCAGCCACGGCGAACCCGCCGGACTGTCGACACGCAACGCCTGCCAGGTGGCGAGCGCATCCTCGGGATGGCCCGCCTGCAGATAGGCCAGCCCCAGGAAATAGCGCGGTGCCGGATGCAGCGGATCGATCATGCTCGCGCGGCCGAACGCGAGACGCGCAGCGGGGGTGACCGCGCCGCCCGCGTGCAGGACAAGCGCGTTGCCCAGCCCCACCCACAGATCGGGCGAGCGCGGGAAGGCTTTCAGCGCGACCTGCATCGCTGCGACCGATTCCTCGGTCGCGCCCTGCCGCGCGAGCGCGTCCGATAGCAGCAGCCACGCGCCGACATCGCCCTGATTCTGGAGCAGGCGGGTGCGCGCGGCCTCGATCTCGGGCTCGGCCATCGGCGTCTCGACGCGCGGCGGAGCGGGGCGATCGGGCTGCGAAGGGTGGCCGGTCCGCGCATAGCCGCCAAGCGCGGCGGCGGCGGCGATGCCGAGCGCGAGATGGGCGCGGGTCATGAGGTGGCGGGCTTGCGGCGGAAGAGCGGGCGCACCGCGAGCGCACCAACGCCCAGGATCAGGAGCGGAGCGCCCCACAGCAGATAGGTCTCCGCCGAAATCGGCGGGCGGAAATCGATCCACGGGCCGTATCGGCCGACCAGATAGGCGCGCACCTGCTCGGGGCGTTCCCCGGCCGCAAGGCGGGTACGGACCAGCGCGCGCATCTCGCCCGCCATCTCGGCCTGGCTGTCCGCGATACTCGCCTGCTGGCACACGACGCAGCGCAGCGTGTGCATCAGCGACTGCGCCTGCCGCTCCATCGCGGGATCGGGCAAAGGATGCTCGGGCGGCGCGGCGGTCTGCGCAGTGACAAGCAGCGCAGCCACGATCAGGAGCCGTTTCACGAGCGCGCTCTGGCGATTTCGCGCATCAGATCGGGCATGTCGTCGGCGCGGATTTCGCCGATGTGCTGGAGGCGCACGATGCCCTTGCCATCGACGATGAAAGTCTCGGGCACGCCGGACGATCCCCACGCGATCTGCGCCTTGCCGCTATCGTCCAGCCCGATGCGGCGGAAGGGATTGCCGTAGTTGCGGAAAAAGCTGGCGAGGCCATCGTGCGTATCGTGGATGGCGATCGCGTGGACGACCACGCCCTGGCTGGCGAGCATGGCGAGCTGGGGGGATTCGACGCGGCAGGGCAGGCACCACGAGGCAAACACGTTGACGACGGTGACGTTGCCGTGCGCGAGATCGGAGGAGGCGAGGCCGGGGTGCGTAGGGTCGTAGCCCGGCAAATCGAACGCGGGCGCGGGGTGGCCGATCAGCGCGCTGCGGACCTCATGGTGCGGATCGTGGCGCAGACCGAAGCCGACGACGATGATGAAGGCGCCGAACAGCGTGAGCGGGGCGAGGAGGGCGAAGCGACCGAGGCGGGACATGTTATTCCGCCGGAACGGGAAGCGGCGCGGACCAAGCGGGGGCGGACGCGCGGTAGCCGCTCGGCCTGGTGGCGCGCACGCGCAGGCCCGCGAACCCCGCTGTAAGGCCGCCCAATGCGATCAGCAGGCCGCCCGTCCATATCCACGTGACGAGCGGGCGGAAGCTCAGCCGCATCTGCCACGCGCCGTTGCCGGTGGGCTGGCCGAGTGTGACGTACACATCTCCGTCCCACAGGCTGAGGATCGCGGCGCTGGTGGTATCCTGCACAGGCGCGAAGAAGGTGCGAATTTCGGGCATGAGTTCGCCCAGCTTCTCACCGTGCCGCGACACGCCAAAACGGCCCCGCAACGCGGTGTAGTTCGGCCCTGCGATGGGGCCAACCGCGATCAGCTTGGTCTCGAAGCTGCCCATGCGCGCGCTCTGTCCCTCGTGCAGCGAGGCAAGGAGTTCCTGTGTCTGTGTCGAGGCCGCCGTGATGCCCACCAGCGCGACCGCGACGCCGATGTGCGCGAGCGTCATGCCGACGATGGGCGCGGTGGGCTTGGGCGCGCGCGCTAGGATGACGAGGCTGGAGAACGCCACCCATGCGGCGAGGCCGAAGCCGAGCACGGCCGACGCGGTGGGATCGCGCGCGAGGAGGAGGGTGGCGAGACCAGCTGCGGCGGCGGCAAGCGCGGGGGCGAGGAGTTTGGTAGGGAGACCGCGCGTGCCGCCGCGCCGCCAGCTTAGAAGCGGGCCGACGCCCAGAGCCAGGAACAGCAGGATGATCAGCGGGCCGACGGTTGCCTGGAAATAGGGCGGGCCGACGGACAAGGGCGTCGCGCCCGCGAGATCGATCAGCAGCGGGTAGATCGTGCCGAGGAAGACAACGCCGAGGATCGCGGCGAGGATGAGGTTGTTCAGCACGAGCGCGCCCTCGCGGCTGACGGGATCGAAGGTGGCACCGGCCCGGATGCTCGTGGCGCGGCGAGCGTAGAGGGTGAGCGCACCGCCGACGTAGATACCGAGCAGGGCTAGGAGGAAAAGGCCTCTTTGCGGGTCGACGGCGAAGCTGTGAACGCTGGTGAGGACGCCCGAACGCACAAGAAAGGTACCTACCATCGAGAAGCTGAACGCGGCGACCGAGAGGAGAAGGGTCCAGGCGCGCAGCGCGTCGCGCTTGGCGAGGACCGCGACCGAGTGGAGCAGCGCGGTCGCGGCGAGCCACGGCATGAGGCTGGCGTTTTCGACCGGATCCCAGAACCAGTAGCCGCCCCAGCCGAGCGTGTAATAGGCCCAGAAGCTGCCCATCGCGATGCCGCCGGTGAGCGCCGCCCATGCGGCGAGCACCCACGGCCGGACCGCGCGTGCCCAGCGCGGCGTGACCTCGTCCTCGAGCATGGCGGCGACCGCGAAGGCGAACGCGACCGACAGGCCGACATAGCCCGCGTAGAGCAGCGGCGGGTGGAAGGCGAGGCCGGGGTCTTGCAATACGGGGTTCAGGCCGTTGCCCTCGGTCGGCGCGGGGGCGAGGCGCGCGAACGGGTTCGAGACGCCGAGCAGGAACAGGTAGAAGCCAAGCGCGATCGCGCCCTGCGCCTGCAGCGTGCGCGCCTTGAAACGAGGGCCGAGCCGGTTGGGGGCGAGCGCGATGGCTCCGCCCGCGATGGCGAGCACGGTGACCCAAAGCAGCAGCGACCCCTCGTGATTGCCCCAGAGCGCGGTGTATTTGTAGAGCAGCGGCTTCATCGTGTGGCTGTTCTCGGCGACGATCTTCACCGAGAAATCCGAGGTGGCGAAGGCGTGGAAGAGCGCAGCCATGGAGACCGCGGTGAGCAGGCCTTGGGCGAGTGCGGCGGGGCGGGCGAGGGCGATGAGCGCAGGGTCGCGGCGCGCGAGGCCGACGCCGACAGCGAAGGTCTGCACGAGGGCGAGCGCTGCGGCGAGCCATAGGGCTAGGTGGCCGAGTTCGGTGATCACCTGAACCCGCCTTGCTTGTGCGGTAGCTCGGGAAGCTCTGGTTCCGCAACACGCCTCCCGGCAAGTTTGATTAGCATTTGTGCCAAAATCCCTGTGCCGTAAAAGCTGAACAGTGTCACAAACCTGCTAACTTCCAAATAGTCCGGCGGAATGCGAGCGTAACTCACGCGCGGATAGAACAGCATCAACAGTACAGGCACGAGAGGGACGATCAAAGGTGACCAGCGATAAACACCATGTCGTTTCCAAGGGAGAAACTCAGACACAGTTGTCATAACAACGAAACCAAAAAATGCATTCGGCGGAAAAGCTGAGTTATACAAGAGAAAGAGGGACGCAGTAGTGAGAGCAAGCGCTCCAACGGCCGCGAGGACCAAACGCGCGATCTTGTCGGCCAAGCTCATCTCTCTGCGCGTCCGACATAACGACGCGCTTCCGCGTCATTCAGCGGTCCGGCCCTCCCCCTATCGGGGGGAGGGAAATGCGGAGCGGAGCGGAGCGAGGGAGAGGGAGCGCGGGTGCCGCGAGGGTGGCTCCCGGTCGCGCGCGCGTTCCCTCTCCCTGGCGGCTGCGCCGCCTGTCCCTCCCCCCGGTGGGGGGAGGATGGGGCTGGGCGGTCGTCCGCCTCAAACAAACACGTCATCCCGGGCTTGACCCGGGACCTGTCTTCTTTCTCGCGGCCGGGCGGCACGGAGGCAGCTGGGTCCCGGGTCAAGCCCGGGATGACGGGAGTGCTTGGGGAGGTCAACGCTCCACCTTGCCGGTCTTGTGGAGTGCGCCTGCGACTTCGGGGGGCATGTATTTTTCGTCGTGCTTGGCGAGGATTTGCTCGGCGACGAACAGGCCCGTCGGCGCGAACGTGCCGGTGGCGATGACGCCCGAACCTTCGCGGAAAAGGTCGGGGACGAGGCCCTTGTAGCGGACCAGCGTGGTCGCGCGGTTGTCGGTGACGGCGAAGGCCATCGTCAGGCCATCGGGCAGGCGCGCGATCGAGTGGAGCGCGACCAACCCGCCCAGGCGGATTTCGCGGCCGGGTTCGGGGGGGTGGGCGCGTACGTCCGACGGGGCGTAGAAATAGGTCGCGCTGTCGCCGATCGCGGACAGGCCGAGCGCGAGTGCGCCGCCCATCGCGACGACGGCGGCACCGAGGAGATAGAGGCGCTGGTTCTTGGCGGTCATGCGCGGCGGTCGCGTTGCTCGGCAGCGGCGCGTTCGGCTCGGCGCATGGAGGTGAAGGCGTGAATCACCAGCGCGAGCGTGGCGATCACCGCGACTGCATAAGCGGGGTAAATGTACGCGGCGTGCGTCATGCGAAGGCCTCCGCCATGCGGCGCGCGCGGGCGCGGACTCGGGTTTGCGCGATCTCGGCGCGCATTCGCATGAGCACGGTGGCGGCGAAGAGCAGCGAGAAGCCGAGCGCGCTGATGCCGAGCGGCCACAGCAGTGCGGGGGCGATGGTCGAGCCGGTCAGCGTGATCGATGCGCCTTGGTGGAGCGTGTTCCACCAGTCGACCGAATATTTGATGATCGGCAGATTGATCGCACCCACAATGGCGAGGATCGCGGCGGACTTCGCCCCCCTGCCCGGCTCGTCGAACGCGTTCGAAAGCGCGATCACGCCCAGATAGAGGAAGAACAGCACGAGCATCGAGGTGAGGCGCGCGTCCCACACCCACCAAGTGCCCCAGGTCGGCTGCCCCCAGAGTGAGCCGGTGATCAGGCACACCGCGGCGAACACCGCGCCCACTGGCGCCAGCGCGCGCGCAGCGACTTCGGCGAGCGGGTGTTTCCACACCAGACCCACCGCCGCCGCCACCGCCAGCCCCGCATAGCCCAGCTCGGCAAGGATTGCGGCGGGCACATGCACGTCCATGATCCGCGCGCTATCGCCCTGCAGATAATCGGGCGGCGCGTAGAACAGCCCCCACGCCAGCCCGAGCGCGGTGATGGCGAGGCCGGGCCACAGCGTCAGCGGCGTCGCGACGCCAGCTATGCGCAGGAAACGGGCGGGGTTGGCAAAGCGGTGCATGTGTTTGGTCACGTATATATGAGGGTCTGAACCGAGGCGATACTGCGTCCCAAGCGCGCCCGGCCCTTCCCCCTCCGTCGGCTTCGCCGCCACCTCCCCCAGAGGGTGAGGATCGATCCTCCCCCTCTGGGGGAGGTGCCCGCAGGGCGGAGGGGGAGCGGCCTACCCCCGCGCGGCGCGGATGCCGGCCCCGGCGGCGAAAGGCCCCATCGCCACCAGAATCAGCGTCGCCGCACCCAGCAGCTTGAACGCGCCCGCCCCCGATCCCCCCGCCGCGCCCGCGCCGAAGATCAGCAGCGGAACGCCAAGCGGAAACACCAGCAGACCCGCCAGCATCCCCCCCTCGCGCGCGCCCGTGGTGAGCGCGGCTGCCACCACCGCGAGCGACGCCAGCCCCGGCGTGCCCAGCAGCAGAGCCAGTTCGAGGCGCGCTATGGCGGGCGCGGACAGCCCGAACAACAGCGCGGCGAGCGGCGCCGCCACCAACAGCGGCACAGCGAACGCGATCCAGTGCGCCATCCACCGCGCTGCCGCGACGATTTCGGCGGGGATCGCCCGCGCCGCATATTGATCGAGCGTGCCATCGGCGCGGTCCGCCTCGAACAGCGTGGGGATGGGGAGCAGCGCGGCGAGCAGCGCCGCCACCCACACCACCCCCGCGCCCACCTTGGCCAGCACGCGCGCATCCGGCCCGAGGGCAAACGGGAACGTCACCGCCACCAGCAGGAAGAACACCACCGGCAGCGCCGCCGCCCCCGCACGCCCGCGCGCCAGCGCCAGATCGCGCGCGAGGAGGAGACGGAACATGGATGGGGGCGTAGGCGGCGCTGACGCGATGCTCAAGCCGGAGGCGTGATCCCATTCGCGGCACACAGCGGCGCCGCCGCCGGATCGCGGCAGAGATCGGGCGGACCCGTCGAACGCCACCAGGCGACCAGGCCGATGTCGGAGGTTAGTCGAAAGAACGCCGGATCGGCCCACAGCCGGTCAGCGGGTGGCGCAAACAGCGGCGCGGTGATGCGCTCTCCGGCACGCTCGTAACCGATCGCCGGTGTCAGCCAGCCGCGCGGGCCGGCGGGCACTGGCCGCGTGTAGAGCGTCCGAGCGAAGGCGAGCGCGTCTTCGCGGCGACCGAGCGCGGCGGCGACGAGGATGGCGGTTTCGGCGTGACTCTGTGCCCGCAGGGCGAGGCCGCGGTAGGTCGCAAGGATCGCATCGGCATCGGCGGGTGCTCGGCTGGCGATCGCGGCGGCCGCGCGCCCGCAGAGCGCGATCTCGGCGGGATCGGTCTGCGTGGGCCAGCCCGGCCTGTCGGCGATCATCGCCAGCGCGCGTTCGGGGCGGCCCCTCAGCGCATCGAACCAGAAGCGCGTGAACCAGATCTGGCGATTGCGCGGCCAGATATGGCCCGCGTAAGCTGCGGCGCGCTCGGCCTCATCCGGCCGGTGGTTCGCCGCGAGCAGCATGATGCGATTGGCCTGTATCCACGGGATGAGCGGCGAGATCGCCTGCAGGCGTTCGGACTCGACCAGCGCCTCGCGCGTACGGCCGACCTGCATCAGGAATTGCACGCGCTGATTCATGAGCGCGGGCCAGTCGGCACCCGCCAGCGCGAGCGCGCGGCGCTGCGCACGGTCCTTCACGTCCCAGGCACCGAACGTGGGTTCGAGGCTGGTCAGTGCCGCGAGCGAATGGCCGTCGCGCGGGTTTAGCGCAAGACCGCGCGCCGCCGCCTCGCGCACGCGCATCGCGACTTCGGCGCGCGCGGCCGCGGGCGTGTGCGGCAGGCTGAGCACATAGGCCATGGCGAGCGAACCCCAGCCGGCCGCGTAGTCGCGGCGCATTGCCATCCCCTCGCGCAGATAAGCGAGGCCCTGCGAAGTCTGCTCAGGGGTGCCCTCGAAGACGGCGGCGAGTCCGCGCGTTTCCAGATCGCGCGCAGCATCGAGCGGCGGAGGCTGCTGCGACGCGACGAGCGCGGCGCGCGCGGGGACGGGCCGGGGGTCGGCCGCCTGGCGCAGCGCGAGCGCGCTGCCGAGCGCGGCGATGCCCGCGAGCGCGAGCGGCAGCGTGCGCGCGCGGCGGCTACGGCGCGGAAGCGGCGCGGGAGCGGATTCGGCAACAAGTGGCGCGGCGACAGGAGCATTGTCCATGGCGGTCCACGGGGGCGAAGTGGCGCACGACTCCCGAGCGGCGCTTTCCCGCGCGACCAGCCGATAGCCGACGCGCGGCACGGTCTCGAGCGCGAACGCCCTCGCCGCGACGCCTTCGCCGAGGCGACGAATATGACCGATCGCGCGCGTGATCGCATCCTCGCCCACGACCCGCCCGCCCCAGCACGAGGCGATCAGATCGTCACGCGAAACCACGTCTCCCTGCGCCCTCGCAAGCGCGACCAGAACCTGCATCACGCGCGGCTGGACAAACTCGCGCCCGCCCGCGCCCACCACCTCACGGCGGGACGGACGAACCACGAGATCGCCGATGCAAAAGTCCGCCACGTGCGCGAGATCGATCGCGGGCGGCGGCCGGATCAGCGGATCGTTGTCCAAATCGGCAATCCATTGGCGAAAGATCGGAGCGAAATCCCGGTTAGCACGAGCGGCCGATGCGAACGAGGGGCGTAGCGCTCGCTTTGATGGCGTCATCTTACAGGGAGATCGAAAATGCGATTTTCGATTCCGGGGAGCACCGCGATCGCTGCGTTGCGAACGGCAGCACCCACGGTCCGGCCAGGCGCGTCCAGACTGATCGGAGCCGGGCCACCTTCTCGCAAGCTTCGGAGCGTCCCGCCGCGTGACACGGGGGAAACTGCCACTGGCGAATGCGTCGCAACAACACCACTTGCGTCGCCGTCGGACGTTCTGCTAACGTCTCGCAATAACAACACTGGACCCGTCCACCCATGCGCCTCGCCGCCCTCGCCCCCCGCACTCCAGCTACCGTCGCCGCGATCGGCTGCTGCGGCGATGGGCGCTGCGCGATGCGGATGCGCGAGATGGGGTTCGATGAAGGCGTGGAGGTCGAGCTGCTCCACCGCGCGCCGTTCGGCGGCGATCCGATCGCGGTGCGTGTGGGCGGTTCCACGGTGTGCATCCGCCGCGCGCAGGCCGAACTGATCGAACTGACGGCCTGAGGCCATGGCCACCGCCCCCGATTGGGAAGTCGAGCCGCCGCTTGCCGCGCTCGTGGGCAATCCCAACGCGGGCAAGACCTCGCTGTTCAACGCGCTGACCGGATCGCGCCAGAAGGTCGGCAATTATCCCGGCGTCACTGTCGAGCGCAAAACGGGGCGACTGTGCCTGCCCGATGGGCGCGTGGTCGAGGTGATCGATCTGCCAGGTGCCTACAGCCTTGAACCGCGCTCGCCCGACGAGGCGGTCACGCGCGACATGATTCTTGGCCTGCGCGCGGGCGAGCGCCGCCCGCAGGCGATCATCGCAGTGATCGATGCGACCAATCTCGCCAACCACTTGCGCTTCGTCCTCGAACTCAAGCGCCTTGGGCTGCCGATGGTAGTCGCGCTCAACATGGTCGATCTGGCCGAGCGCGATGGGCTGAAGTTCGATCTGGCGGTGCTGACGGATCGGCTGGGCCTGGCGGTCGTTCCCACCGTCGCAGTCCGCAAACGCGGGATGGCCGAGTTGGGGGCGCTGCTGGCCCCCCTGCTCGCGCGCACCCCTACCGCCGCCGTCAGCCCCCCCTCCGATCGCATCGCCGATCTGCGCGCGCTCCAGCGCGAGGCCGCGTCCATCGCGCGCGCCGCCACCATCGGCGAGGGCGGGGCCGCGCGCGCAACCCGCGCCTTGGACCGCGTGCTGCTCCACTCGCTGATCGGCCCGCTCGCACTCGTCGTGATCCTGTTCACCATGTTCCAGACGGTCTTCTGGGCCGCCAAAGCCCCCGCCGACTGGCTCACCGCCCGCTTCGACAGCCTTGGCACCGCGATCGGCACCGCGCTCCCGCAGGGTGCGCTCAATTCTCTGCTGGTCGATGGCGTGATCCACGGAGTGGGCGCGGTGGTGGTGTTCCTGCCCCAGATCCTCATCCTGTTCGCCTTCATCCTCGTGCTCGAACAATCGGGCTACATGGTCCGCGCGGCGTTCATCATGGACCGGCTGATGGCGAAGGTGGGCCTCAGCGGGCGCGCGTTCATCCCGCTCATCTCCTCCTTCGCCTGCGCGGTGCCGGGCATCATGGCCACGCGCACGATCGAGGAACCGCGCGACCGCCTCACCACGATCCTGATCGCGCCGCTGATGACCTGCTCGGCACGCCTGCCGGTGTACGCAATCATCATCGCCGCCTTCATCCCCGCGCGCACGCTGTGGGGGCCCATCGGCCTGCAGGGCATCGTGCTGTTCGCGCTCTACCTCACCGGCGTCGCCGGCGCGCTGCTCGCCGCGTGGGTGCTGCGTTCCACGATTATGAAGGGCAAGCCGCAGCTCTTCATGATGGAACTCCCCAAATATCAATGGCCCGAGCCGCGCGACATCGCGCTCAGCCTGTGGCAACGCGCGCGCGCCTTTCTGGAACGCGCCGGGACCATCATCCTCGGCTCCACCGTCGCATTATGGTTCCTCGCCAGCTACCCCAAGCCGCCCGTCGGCGCGGGCCTCAACCCGCTCGCCTATTCGATCGCGGGCCGCATCGGCGGCGTGCTCGAACACCTCTTCGCCCCCATCGGCTTCAACCGCGAGATCAGCCTCGCGCTGGTGCCCGGGATGGCGGCGCGCGAGGTTGCCGTCGCAGCGCTCGGCACGGTCTATTCGCTAGGCGGGGACGAGCACGGCCTGATCGCGCGCCTGCACAGCGCGTGGAGCCTGCCCACCGGCCTCGCCTTCCTCGCCTGGTATGTCTTCGCGCCGCAGTGCATCTCGACGCTCGCGGTCACCCGGCGCGAGACCAATGGCTGGAAATGGCCCGCGTTCATGTTCGGCTATCTGTTCGCCGCCGCTTATGTCGCGGCGGGCGCGACCTACTGGGGTGCGAAACTGGCGGGGCTTTAGCGTCGCTCCAGGGCTATTGCGGCGGTGCGGCGACGGCATCCGGCTTGGCGTCCGGCTGGGGCATCATGATATCGTGCGTGGTCTGATCCATCATCCGCGACCGCGCCGAGCGCGCCATCTTGCCCTTGCCGTGCATTCGGCGGGGCGGCATCGCATCGCGCGCGGGATCGGCCCCGGGCGCGGTCGCCATGCGCGCCGCGCTGGGCGGGCGGGCAGCGCGCGCTGCGGGGGCAGCGGTCGCGTCCGCAGGGGCCGCCTCTTGGGCGTAGGCCGGGCCTGCCGCCAGCAACACTGCAGCCGCGATCAGATGCCTGCGTACCATTCATACCCCCGATCTTCCCAATAGCCGCCCTTGCCCATCCCGAATTTGTCGAGCCGGTCGACCACTTCGATGCGCTGCACATATTTGGCCTGCTTGTAGCCAAGCTGCCGTTCGACGCGCAGCCGGATCGGCGCTCCGTGCGGCACCGTCAGCGGCATACCATTCATGGTGTGCGCGAGGATCGTCTGCGGGTGGAACGCATCGACCAGATCGAAGCTCTCGTAATAGCGTCCCGCCGATTGATCGCCGCCCTTGGCGGGTTCGCCATCGAGCGTATCGGCACAGTGGATCACGATGAAGCGCGCGTTCGGCTGCAGTCCAGTGCGCTGAAGCAGCGGGCCAAGCTGCGGCCCGCTCCACTCGCCGATCGCGCTCCACCCTTCCACGCAGTCGTGCCGCGTGATCTGTGTGCGCACGGGAAGTTGCCGGAACTGCTGGAGCGGGATCGCGAGCGGTCGCATCACCAGCCCGTCGATCTTGAGCACCCAGTTCTGGAAATTCTCGTCGACGTGATCCAGATAATCATCGTCCTGCGGATCGGTCGAGCCATTGGCCTTGAACATCGGCGAGATGTCCGCCTTGGTGAACTCGCGCGCCAGACCTTGATTGCTCTGGATCAGCCGCTGCCAACCGTAGGTCGCCGCCTCGCCGTTGCGGCGCAGGAAGTCGGTGGTGTTTGGCGCGCTCGTGAGCCGGTCGCACGAGGCAAGCAGCAGGCCGCCGCCGCCGAGCACCAGCCCGCGCCGGGTGAGGTTGAAGCCGCTCATCGCGCGATCTTCCGCGCCAGCGTGGTCGGGATGCCCGGATCGACCTCGTCATCGTCGAACGCCCACCAGCCGGTGATCATCGAGCGCATCTGGTTGAGGAACCCCGCGAGCAGGACGAGCGAGACGTGCACAACGATGAAACCCACCGTCAGCGCCATGAAGACAAAATGCAGCGTGCGTGCCGACTGGCGCCCGCCGAGCAGATCGACGATGCCCGGAAACACCGCGTCCGCACCGGGCGAAAGACTGAGGCCTGTGATCACCATGCCCGGCAGGAAGACGAGCGCCAGCGACGCATAGGCGAACTTCTGAAGAACATGATAGCGGTTGCTGTCGCGCCCGGTGGGGAATTTGAACTTCACATGCTCGGTGATGTCGTGCGCGATGTTCGAAGGAGCGAGATCGTGGCGATTGGGCAGGATATCCTTGCGCAAGTGCTGATTCCACAACCCGAATAGAAAATAGGCGATCCCGTTCAGGATCAGCACCCACGCCAGGAACAGGTGCCAGTTGCGCGCGGCGGCGAGATCCCGGAAGCCCGGGATCGTCGCCCAAGCGGGAAATCCGCGATTCTCCCCGCCCGACCAACCGAGCACACCGGTCGTGTCGATCGTGTGCGAGCCGATGTGCGTCACGCCCTTCCCACTCTCGCCGCGCAGCGCGAGCACGGGCTTGTCAAACTCGGACCCATATTGGCCCCAGTAGAGCGCGGGGTGCGCGTTGAAGATGTTGAGGCCCGTCATCAGCAGCATGATCACCGCGATCACATTCACCCAGTGATTGATCCGCCGCGAGAGCGGATGCCGATACGCCAACCGTCGGCGCGAAATGGGCGGCGCTCCATCTTCAGAAAACCCGGTCGGTGCGATCGAAGCCATTGTCATCCCTTATGCATGCGCCCCACCTGACGACCAGAAGCCGCCGATCCGCCCGCGTTCGCATTGCGCAACATCGCGCGCATCAAAGCAAGATCAATCGCCGCGCCGTCCGCCGCGCGTAAACCATCCGCTGGTGGGCGCGCCCTGGTTACACTGCGGCCCAAGCGCGCATTCACCCGATCCGCCCTTCGATCAGGCTTTCAACCACCGCCGGGTCGGCGAGCGTGGACGTGTCGCCCAGGGTGGAGACGTCCCCCTCCGCGATCTTGCGCAATATCCGCCGCATGATCTTGCCGCTGCGCGTCTTGGGGAGCGACGGCGCGAACTGGATCGCATCGGGCGCAGCGATCGGGCCGATCTCCTTGCGGACATGGAGCACGAGCTCGCGGCGCAGCGCCTC
Source organism: Sphingomonadales bacterium (assembly GCA_038238915.1). Taxonomy (GTDB): domain Bacteria; phylum Pseudomonadota; class Alphaproteobacteria; order Sphingomonadales; family Sphingomonadaceae; genus JAVVHE01. The sequence continues at coordinate 70,054 of JBBSFH010000013.1, read as the reverse complement.
GCTCGGCTGCTCGCCCGCATTCAGCGTTACATAGGCATAGATGCCCTGCCCCTTGATCTCGTGGGGAAAGCCGACAACCGCCGCCTCTGCGACCAGCGCGTGCAGCACCAGCGCGCTTTCCACCTCGGCCGTGCCCATGCGGTGGCCGCTGACGTTGATCACATCGTCCACCCGGCCGGTGATCCAGTAATCGCCATCGGCATCGCGCCGTGCACCATCCCCGGTGAAATATTTGCCGGGGAAGTGCTGAAAGTACGCGCTGAAAAAGCGCGCCTGATCGTTCCACAGCCCGCGCATCTGGGCGGGCCAACTACGCGCGAGCACCAGATTGCCTTCTGCGGCACCTTCGAGCACATGGCCCTCGCCATCGACGATCTGCGGCTCCACCCCGAAGAACGGCTTGGTCGCCGAGCCGGGTTTCTGCGGCCACGCGCCGGGCAGGGGCGAGATCATGCCGCCGCCAGTTTCGGTCTGCCACCACATGTCGATAATCTCGCAGCGGTGATCGCCGACGACGTCGTGGTACCAGCGCCACGCCTCGGGATTGATCGGCTCGCCGACCGAACCCAGCAGCCGCAGCGAAGTGCGCGACGTGGCCCGGACAAAAGCATCCCCCTCGCGCATCAGCGCCCTGAGAGCGGTGGGTGCAGTGAACAGCGTGGCGACCTTGTGCCGGTCCACCACCTCCCAAATGCGCGACGGGGTGGGCCAGTTCGGCACACCCTCGAACATCAGTGTCGTCGCCCCGTTCGCGAGCGGGCCATAGACGATGTAGGTATGACCCGTGACCCAGCCGACATCGGCGGCGCACCAGAACACGTCTGGCGCTTTGTAGTCGAACGCCAGTTCGTGCGTCATCGCCGCCCACAGCAGATAGCCGCCGCCGGTGTGCATCACGCCCTTGGGCTTGCCGGTCGAGCCGCTCGTGTACAGCAAAAACAGCGGGTCTTCGGCCCCCATCGCCTGGGGCGGGCAATCGGGATGGACTTCGGCCTCGTGCAGCCACTGGTCGCGCCCCGGCGTCATCACGACTTCGCCACCCGTGGCGCGCACGACGATCACCAGCCGCACACTGGTGCAGTGCTTCAGCGCGGCATCGACATTGGCCTTCAAAGGCACGCGCTTGCCCGCGCGCCGCCCCTCGTCGGCGGTGACCACGATCGTCGAATCGCAATCGGTGATCCGCCCTGCCAGCGCCTCGGGCGAGAAACCGCCGAACACCACCGAATGGATCGCGCCGATGCGCGCGCACGCCAGCATCGCCACCGCCGCCTCAGGGATCATTGGTAGGTAGAGCGTGATCCGGTCGCCTCGTTTCGCGCCTGCCGCCTTGAGCACATTGCCAAACCGGCAAACCTGCGCGTGCAGCTCGCGGTAGGTGATGGCGCGGCTCGGTTCGGCGGGATCGTCGGGCTCCCAGAGGATCGCCACCTGATCGCCGCGCATGGCCAGATGCCGATCGAGGCAGTTGGCGCTGACGTTGAGCACGCCGTCGGCGAACCAGCGCACCTGGAAATTCGCTTCGTCGAAGCAGCTTTCATCGATGCGCGTGGGCCGCGCGATCCAGTCGAGCCGACCGAGCTGTTCACCCCAGAACCCATCCGGATCGGCGAGCGCGCGTGCGTGATCGGTCGCGTAGCGTTCGGCGGTCATCGGCTGGCTCATGACACTCTCCCGGCGTGGACCGCGTTTATCCGAGCGGCTTCGATGGCGGCCTATCATGCTTTGCGCGCGGCACGCACCCGCAACGCGTCAGTCAACGCCCTACAGGCCGCGAACGACCCGTTCGATCAACGCCATCGCGGCGGCAGGCGCGCGCTCCTTAGCGCCCGAGATGAAGAGCATGTGGACCGGGCGATCGTCCGCCGCCCATTGCTGTGCCTTCGCCGCCCATCGATCGAGCTCGTCCGCCGGATAGCCGGCCTCGATCCCGGCGCGGCAGCGCTGGAGGCGCGCGTAGACGAGCGGGCCGGTCGCGTCGCCAAGGTTGGGATAATCATCGGCGTCCGCCACCACCACCGCGCAGCCGTGCGCGGCGACCATATCTCGAAACGCGGGCGCATCGAAGCTGACGTGACGCGGTTCGAGGACATGGACGAGCGCGCGCCCCTCCGCTTCCCGGGGCAGCAGCTTCAGGAAGGCGGCGAAATCCTCCGCGTCGAATTTCTTCGTCCCCGCGAATTGCCAGAGGATCGGCCCGAGCTTGTCGCCGAGCGCCGCAATCCCGCTCTCGACGAACCGTTCGATCGATTCGCCCGCCTCGCCGAGCAGCTTGCGGTTGACGGCATAGCGCGGGGCCTTGAGCGAGAAGACGAAGTCCTGCGGTGTCTCGGCCGCCCATTTCTCGAACGTGGCGCGCGTCTGCGTGCGGTAAAAGGTGCCGTTGACCTCGATCGTGGTGAGCGCGCGCGAGGCATATTCCAGTTCGCGCGCGTGGGGCAGCTTGGGCGGGAAAAACAGCCCGCGCCACGGCTCGTAGGTCCAGCCGCCGATGCCTGCGCGAATGGATAGTCGATCCATTATCGTCCAGCTTTGGGGATCGACCCAGGATTTGCCGGTAACCACACTTCCAACTGGCCCTTTGGCGAGGGCAGGTTCACGCGCACGATCCGAACGTCGGGATAGGTCGCAAGCAGTTTCGTGCGCGCCTGCGCCGCCTTTTCCTCGTCTTCGCTGTTGAAATAGCGGACCTCGGCGTGATCGGGAATCTTGCGCGCATCCAGCGACTGGATGCGCGGCTCAACTGAAAAGCTGCGACGCAGACCCTCCAGGACGAGCCCGGGGCGATCCGAAATGTCCGCCGACGCTTTCTGGATGTAGATTTTGCCGACGTTGACGGCGGGCGTCGGCCGTGGAGCCGCGATCGCCGGGCTGGTGATCGCAGGCGCGGTAATCGCGGGGGCGGTGGTCGCGGTGGTGCCAGGACCGCTTGCGGGCGTTATCTTGCTCAGAATCTGGATGAAGTTCTGGGGCGCATCGTCAACGAGCGATACCGTGCGTTTCCCCGACCCGGCGTCGAAACTGAATTTGGCGACGCCGGTGACGCTCCCGTGGGCTTGCAATACCCGATCGGCGGTCAGCACGAAGTTGCGCTTTGCGATCACGTAGCCGCGCACCACCCAGGCCGGCTTGTCCCCCAAAGCGGTTCGGCAACCGGGCTTGGCGACGATAGCCTTGACTTCATTTTGTGACAGTAGCGCGACTTTGGGATCAATGAACGACAGATTGACTGAGGTAGCTCGGCTAATGTCCACCCCCGCATCGGCCAGCGATCTGATCAACGCATTATCAATGCCGAAATTGGCGGCGAGGGTATTGGACAGCGATTGATTGACGAACAGATTGGGAATCGGGGATTCGTGGACGCTACCCGTCGGGGCACAAGCGTCGTAATCGACCGGATCATTTTCAAAATCGCCATTGCCTCTGATCGGCAGAATCGTCCCCACCTGGAAGGCGGTATTTGTTACGAAAACGGCGTAACCGTCGTTCTGTTCATGGCCTTTCCGAACGCGATCGGCCAGCAGGCTGTTCACCTCTTCCATGGACTTCAAAGTGGGGGGCGGGGTTATGGTAGTCTCGGCGACGGGCTGGACTTTGGGCGGGTCTTGCGTGTGATTCTTATCGCAACCCGCCAGCCACAGGATCGATGCGCCCGCAATCACCCACGAAATCCGCTTGCCCATGCTCATGAACCCCTCGACAGGCTCCCAAGACCAATCGCCTCGGATCGAGAATGGATCAGCGCTCGGTGAAAAACAAATCCTAAAACGGCAGCTTGAAGCCGGGCGGCATCGGCAGCCCGGCGGTCAACTTGCCCATTTCCGCCCCGCTCGCCGCGTCCGCCTTCGCGCGCGCATCGTTGAACGCGGCGACGATCAGGTCTTCGAGCATTTCCTTGCCCGCAGGATCGATCAGCAAGGGCTCCAAATAGAGCGAGATGATCCGCCCCTTGGCACTCGCCTTCACGCGCACCAGGCCACCGCCCGAGGCACCCTCCACTTCGATCTCGTCCAGTTTGTCCTGCGCCTGCGCCAGCTTTGCCTGCATCTCGCTCGCGGCCTTCAAGATTTCGTCCATGTTCATGCGCGCATATCCTCTCGCGTCGGCTCGCCCGGTCCATAGTCGATCAGCTCGGCTCCGGGAAACGCCGCGAGCAGTGCGGCGACGGTCGGCTCGGCGAGCACCGCCGCGCGCGCGGCTTCGTCGCGTTCGCGCAGCGAGGGCTGGCCGCCCTCTTTGGCGAACACGATCGTCCAACGCGCCGAGGTCCACGCATCGAGGCAACGGGCGAGGCGAGGCGCGAAATCGCGCGGCAGATCGCCCACCGCCTCGAGTTCGATCAGCGGCGGCGCATAGCGCACCGGGCGCACCTGATCGTGAAGACACAGTGCCAGTCCCGCCTCGCGCTTCTCCTCGAACAGCGCGACCAACCCGGCGAAATCGGCGGGCGCATCAAATACGGCAGGCTCGGGTGCGGCCCGCGGCAGCAATACGACCTCGGCAGCGGACGCGCGCGGCGCGGGGTCGGCGTCGCGGCCAGCCGGGCGCGCGACCTCGGCATCGGACGCCCCCTCCAGTCGCCGCAGCAGCGCACCCGGATCGGGCAACCCCGCCGCGTGGACCATGCGCAGCAGCGCCATCTCGGCCGCTTCCCACGGCAAGGGCGCGGTCTGCACCTCCGCGTAGCCCTTCAGCAGCAGCTGCCACAGCCGATGTAGCGCCCCTGCCCCCAGCGCAGCCGCCCAAGCCGCGATCGCCGCCTGCTCCTCGTGCGCGCGCCCCGCATCCGCGCCCGCACCGGCCGCCACGCGCGCGGTGCCGTGCACCAGATCGAGCATCTCCTTCAGCACACCCGCCGGATCGGCTCCGAGATCGTTCAGCGCCGCCATGTCCGCCAGCACCTTGCCCGCGTCCGCCACGAGCACATCCCCCAGCAGCGCGCGCACGCGGCCGCGATCCGCCATGCCGAGCATGTCCTGCACCGCTGCGGCCGTGACCGCGCCGCCGCCGTGTGCAATCGCCTGGTCCAGCAGCGATAGCCCGTCGCGCGCCGAACCCTCCGCCGCGCGCGCGATCAGCGCCAGCGCCTCGGACTCGGCTGCCACACCTTCGGCCTTACACACATAAGCGTAATGCGCAGCGAGCTTCTCGGAGGGGATGCGCCGCAGATCGAAGCGCTGGCAACGCGAGAGGATGGTTACGGGCAGCTTCCCCACCTCGGTGGTGGCGAAGATGAACTTCACATGTGAGGGGGGTTCCTCAAGCGTCTTCAGCAACGCATTAAAACTGCTCGTCGAAAGCATGTGGACCTCGTCCACCACATAAATCTTGAACCGCGCCGAGACCGCGCCATAGGGCACGCCGTCGAGCAGTTCGCGCATCTTATCGACGCCGGTGTTGGACGCCGCATCCATCTCCAGCACATCGATAAACCGCCCCTCGGCGATTGCGCGGCACGGTTCGCACGCGTCGCACGGAGTGATCGTCGGGCCGCCGGCACCGTCCGGCCCGATGCAGTTGAGCGCCTTGGCGATCAGCCGCGCGGTGGTGGTCTTGCCGACGCCGCGCACGCCCGTCAGCAGCCACGCGTGTGCCAGCCGCCCGCTTTCGATCGCATTGGCGAGCGTGCGCACCACCGCCTCCTGCCCGATCAGCTGATCGAAGCGCTGCGGGCGATATTTGCGGGCGAGGACGCGGTAGGGAGTTGTGCTCACATGCGGAACGTAGCGCGCCCCGGCCGCGCCGTCACCCGCCCGTCGTCGCGCTCTCGGCCAACGCGGCCAGTGCGGCACCGCTCATCCGCTGCACCGTCCAGTCGCGCTGCGGCTCCGCGCCCAACCGAGCATAGAAGCCGAGCGCGGGTGTATTCCAATCGAGCACCCACCATTCGAGGCGGCCTAGCCCCTCATCCACGCAGCGCCGCGCAAGGCCCGCGAGCAGCGCCTTGCCAGCACCGCTACCGCGCGCGTGGGGCCGCACGAACAGATCTTCGAGCCAGATGCCGTGGCACCCCACGAAGGTCGAAAAATTGTAGAACCACAGCGCCATGCCCACGGGGACACCGCCAACCTCGGCGATGTCGGCAAACACGCGCGGGTTAAGCCCGAACAGCGCCGCATTCACATCGACAACGGTCGCGTCGACATGGTCGGCGAGCCGCTCATATTCGGCGAGTTCCACGATCATGGCGTGAACCAGCGGCGCATCGCCCGCGCGCGCCGGGCGAATAGCGAGGGTCAGAGCGGCGATTCCGCCATCTGTTCGGCCAGGGTCCGCGTACGCGCGGTCACTACATCGCCGGTGTGCGCGGTGCTTTCGGGTTCGATCAACGCAATCAGGCACTCTTCCACAGCGACGGGATTATGCCGGATACCACGTGGGACCACATACATCTGGCCTGGCCCCAGTCGCACTTCGGGCCGACCCTCGAACTGGATCGTCAGTTCGCCCGCGAGCACGAGGAACAGCTCGTCCTCTGCGGCATGATCGTGCCACACGAACTCGCCCTTGAGCCTGGCTACCTTGACCAGTTGGCCATTGGTCCTCGCTACCACGCGCGGCGACCACAGATCGCCGAGCGCGGCGGCTGCGGCGGCAAGGTCTATGGCTTCGGACACGCTAGAGAACTAGCAATGCCGCGCGCGAACGGCAACGACGGGGACGCGCCGCCGACCACGCCGTGCTATTGCCACTCCCGCTTGCCTTGCCGAGGCCGAAGATGCTCCACCCGTCCCGTCGCGAGTTGATCAAAGGAACCGCAGCGCTCGCCGCGCTGCACGCGAGCGGAGCGGCGGCGCAGACACCCGCACCCGCCGCATTCGGCGAGGACGCCGCGCTGCTCCGCCGCGCCTACACCGCGCTCCATCCCGGGCTGTACCGTTACAACACGCCCGCGCAGATGGACGGGCATTTCGACGATCTCGCGCGCACGCTCGCACCCACCTGCACGATAGCGCAGGCTTATGTCGCGGTCGCCCGGCTCACGTCGGCGGTGCGATGCGGGCATAGCTATCCCAATTTCTACAACCAGAGCTATGCAATCCAGACCGCGCTGTTCGCCGGACGAAATCGACTGCCGTTCCTGTTCGCGTGGATCGATGGGCACATGATCGTTCTGCGCGATCTCTCGCCATCGGCCGTGCTGGCGCCCGGCACCGAGGTGCTGACGATCGGAGGCATTCCCGCCGCGCGCATCCTCGCCGCACTGATGCCGCTCTTGCGCGCCGACGGGCATAACGACGCCAAGCGCGTGCGAAACCTGGAGGTGCATGGCGAAGACACCTGGGAAGCGTTCGATGTCTACTGGCCGATGCTGTTCCCCGCGCTGGTAGCCGACGCCACAGCGCGTCTCAATGTGCGCGCCCCGGACGGCACCGCGCGCGCACTGACGCTGCCGCTGATGACCTCGAAGGAGCGCACTGCCAAAATCCCTACCGCCGCGACCAAGACCGCCGATGCGCCGCTCTGGACGATGCGCCGCGAGGGGCACACCGCGTGGCTGACCATGCCTGACTGGGGCGTCTACAACAGCAAATGGCCGTGGGAAACGTGGCTCACCGCACAGCTCGACAGCATCGCAAGCGACGGCACCCGCGCGCTGGTGATCGATCTGCGCGGCAACGAAGGCGGGCAGGATTGCGGCGATCTCGTCACCGCGCGGCTGATCCGCGAACCGGTCGCGCAGTTGGCCACCGAACGGCGCGTGCGCTACCGCAAACTGCCCGTCGACCTGTCTACCCATGTCGATACCTGGGACGACAGTTTCCGCGATTGGGGCGCGGGCGCGATCGGCCCCGATGCGGCGGGTTTCTACCGACTGACCCGCTTCGACGACGACGCCTCGGGGCGCACGCTGATCCGCCCGGCCGGAAAACCGTTCGCGGGTAAAGTCATCATACTCACCGATGCGGCGAACAGCTCAGCCACCTTCCAGTTCGCGCAGACGATGAAGGAGCGCGGTTTGGCAACGCTGATCGGCGAGCCGACCGGGGGCAACCGCCGGGGGATCAACGGCGGCGCGTTCCTGTTCCTGCGGCTGCCCGCGACAGGCATCGAAGTCGATATTCCGCTGATCGGCTTTTTCCCGGCAACCCCGCAGCCCGACGCCGGGATCGTGCCCGACATCGCGGTCCGGCGCACCGCCCACGATGTGGCGATCGGCGCGGACCCGGTGCGCGCGACCGCACTAGCGCTGGCGTCGCGGGGATGATGGGTGGGAGCCGGGACGACCCAGGGCGGGTTCGTTACGGCTGCTTCCTTCCGGACCTGACCGGGTTCGCGAGCGACCTGCCCGCCCGACTCCCGATGGCTATATGCGCGCGCTGCGGATCAAGCTCAACCCTCCCGCATGACTTTGCCCGCACGCAGCGGAGTGCCAGCGCGCGCAGAACGCGCCAGATCGCCCCGAACAACTTGGGATTTCCATGACCGATCACGTCGAACCGCTTGCGAGAGCGCACGCCCATGCGCTTGCTTATCTCGACTCGCTCGATACCCGAGCGGTCGGAACCACCGCCACCCTCGCGCAGATGCGCGCGCGCCTTGGTGGGCCACTGCCCCACGCAGGCACGCCGCCCACGCAAGTAGTGGACGAACTCGTCGCGGGCACCGAGGGCGGGCACCTCGGCTCCACCACCGGGCGCTTCTTCGCGTGGGTGATCGGCGGCGCGCTCCCCGCCGCGCTCGCCGCCGACTGGCTGACCAGCGTCTGGGACCAGAATGGCGCGATCTACGATACTTCGCCCTCGGCTGCGGTAGCCGAGGAAATCGCGGGCGCGTGGCTGCTCGAACTGCTCGGTCTGCCCCGCACCGCCTCCTTCGCGCTGGTAACCGGCTGCCAGATGGCGCACATGACCTGCCTCGCCGCCGCGCGCCACGCGCTGCTCGCGCGCCGCGGCTGGGATGTGGAGGCGGACGGGCTTGCGGGTGCGCCACCGATCCGCGTGCTCGCCACCTCGCAGCGCCACACCTCGATCGATCGCGCGCTGCGCTTCCTCGGCATCGGCAGTCGCGCGCTGGTGGCGCTGGATGCGGACGCGAATGGCTGCCTCACGCCCGCCACGCTCACCGCCGCGCTTGCCAAATCGGACGCGCCCACCATCCTCTCGCTCAATGCGGGTGATCTCAACCTCGGCGCGTTCGATCCTTTCCCCGAACTGATCGATCTCGCGCACGCGGCGGGCGCGTGGGTCCATATCGATGGCGCGTTCGGCCTGTGGGCACGCGCCGCCCCCACGCGCGCGCACCTGACCGCCGGCATCGAGCGCGCGGACAGCTGGGCGACCGACGCGCATAAGTGGCTGAATACGCCGTTCGATTGCGGCGTCGCGGTGGTCGCGGAGGCTGCCGCGCACCGCGCCGCGATGACGGTGCGCGCCAGCTATTTCGCACCTTCGGACCACGGCCGCGATGCGATCGACTGGAACCCCGAGTGGAGCAGGCGCGCGCGCGGTTTCGCGGTGTGGGCGGCGCTGCGCGAACTGGGCCGCGACGGCGTCGCCGATCTGATCGAACGCTGCTGCACGCGCGCCGCTGCACTCGCCCACGGCATCGCCGCGCTGCCGGGGGCTGAGCTGATCGCCGCACCGGTGCTGAACCAGGCGCTGGTGTGCTTCCCCGATCCCTCGGGCCGCAGCGACCTCGATCGCACCGATGCGGTGATCGCCGCGATCAACGCAGGCGGCGAGGTGTTCTTCGGCGGGGTGAGCGAGCGTGGACGGCGCGCGATGCGGATCAGCGTGGTCAACTGGCGGACGACCGAGGCGGACGTCGCGCGGACAGTGAGCGCGGTGGAGGCGGCGATTGGCGGCTGACGACCGAAAATCGGAAGCACACCTCGCCCCATCAACATGCAGACGAGTGAGACTGCCGCACTAAGGCCTGATAACGGGCCCGGTCCAGACGTCAGCTTCCTGGACCTCGGTTCGGCCAGTCGAGCGGTTATAGGCGCACAGGAGACGTTTCATGCGCCCACGCTTGTCTGCGCCCCTCATCATGCGAACCTCGGTACCGATCGTGTCCGAAAAGCTGATTTTGCGAGCAAGCAACTCGGGACGCGCCAGTCCGGACATTGCAATGCATGCGCGATTGACGCGCGTGTTCATCTGATCCCATGCTGCAGGTGTCGACGCTGATGCTGTCGTCGCAAAAACCCACAGTGTAAACGCGAGCGACTTCCGCACTGCATTTCTCCCATCAAAGAGTTTGGCAATTGTTTGGAGCAGGACGACCCGCAAATCGCGCATCGATCCAGTCGAGCGTAACATCCTTGCTATCGGCAGCGCTCGTCTCGTGCCCCTTGCCGCTGATGGATACATATCGAACCGTTCCACCAGCGCGGCACAGGCGGCGGGCGAAATCCTGCGTGACGTTCGCAGCAACGATCGCATCGTCTGGATTCTGTGCGATCAGGAACGGGACACCATAAGGTCGCGCGCTAGGGGAGTTCTCGCTCGCTATGCGTGCCCACGGCTGAATGCGGCCAAGATCGACGTTCTTCAAGTCGCGCCGCAGCACCATCACACCAAGAACCGTTCCCAGCTTCGGCTTTGCGCCCAGCACGACGCAGTTGTTCTGTGCAAGACGTCGAATCACTCCCTGTGTGGACTTCCCGCCCAATCCCGAAAGCGGGGCACCGAAATGCTCGGACCAGCTATAGGCCGCAAACGCGGTCAGGAATGCGCGGACCGACGGGTCAGTTCCTGCGGTTAGATTCTGCACGAGATCGGTGGTGGGCGCTGCGGCCGCCACGCCGACAAGCCGGAGATCGGGGGCGTATCGCCGGGCGAGTTGGCCCGTCCACAGGGCGGCATGTCCGCCCTGGGATTCGCCCCACACCGCAAATTCGCTCCCTGCTGCCGCACCCGGAATACTCCGCGCCGCCCGAACGGCATCGAGCACGGATCGCCCCGTGCTGATACCAGCCAGGTAACCATGCGCCATCGGACTGCCCAGCCCCGGATAGTCGGGGGCAACGATCGTGTAACCGCGCCGTATGGCATCACCCAGTCCCGGCGTTGCACTGAAGAATGTGCCCGGCGACAGGGCGCACTTGCTGGCCACGCCCCAGGTCCCATGCGCCCACGCGATCACCTTGCGCGGCGCTTGAGGCAGGGCCTCTCTCGGCGCGACGACCATACCCGTCACGCGAATTGGCTGGTTGCGATCGCTTAGAGTCCAATACTGGACCCGCCAGGCTTGGGTGCCGGGCGGCGTATCGACAACGGACCGGGCGTCGATCAGCGCTCCGGCGCGCTGGGCATTCGACACGGTTGGCGCGAACGCCAGCACCAGACAAAGTACAAGGAAACAGGATCGCATCCGCGACAAACCATTCCGCTTTCGAAAAGGTTCCGCGAAAACTGCCCGAAACCATCGATATCCCACCAACCTTCAGTTGACCACGCGAACCTCCACCACATCCATGCCCGCCACCAACCGCACCTGGCAGCTCAGCCTGCTCCCCCGCCGCGATCCCGCCGCGAAATCGAGCATATCCTCCTCCTCCGCGCTCGGGCGGCCCAGCGCCGCATAGCTCGCCGCGTCGAGCACCACATGGCACGTCGCGCACGCCATCGCGCCGCCGCAGGTGCCCTCGAGCGGCTGCCCCGCCGCCTGCGCCACATCGAGCAGGCGCGCGCCCGGTGCTGCCTCGATCTCCACCACCCGCAGCCCATCGGCCGAGGTGAAGCGCACGTGGATCATGCTGCGCGACGCTCCTGCGTGCGCACCGCGCTCACGATTGCGGCGATACCTGCATCCACGTCGGCTTCGGTGGTGAACCGCCCCCAGCCGATCCGCAGCGACGCGCGCGCCTGCGCTGCGGACAGCCCAAGCGCCGAGAGCACGTGGCTTGGCCTTGCCGAGTCCGCCGAGCAGGCCGATCCCGCGCTGATGCTCACCCGTCGGCCGATGTCCGAAAGCAACCGCGCGCCGTCCATGCCATCGAACCGCACGTTCATGTTGCCGCGCCAGCGCTCCGTGGCCGAGCCGTTCAACCGATGCTCCACTCCCGCCAGCGCGCCCTCCGCGCGCGTCCACAGCGCGTCCACATGCGCGGCATCCTCGCCCATGCGTTCGCCCGCGATCCGGGCTGCCGCACCCAGCCCCGCCGCGAGCGCAACGGGGAGCGTGCCCGAGCGCCCATGCTCCTGCCCGCCGCCATGGAGCAGCGGTGCCAGCGCCACGCCGGGACGGATATACAGCCCGCCCACGCCCTGCGGCCCGTAAATCTTGTGCCCGGTAAAGCTCATCAGATCGACGCCGAGCGCGTCCACATCGATCGGCAGTTTGCCGAATCCCTGCGCGCCGTCGCAGTGCATCCGCGCGCCGACGGCATGCGCCAGCGCAGCGATCTCGGCGATCGGCTGGATCACGCCGATTTCATTATTGACCAGCATCGCGGAGACCAGCGCCACATTCTGATCGAGCACCGCCGCCAGCGTATCGAGGCTGATCAATCCGTCCGCGCCGACCGGCAGCACCGTCAGCTCCACCCCCAGCCGCGCAAGATAGCGCGCGGGTTCGAGCACGGCCGAATGTTCGGTGGCGAGCGTCACCAGCCGTCGCCGCGTCTGCCCCGGTGCGGTCATCGTGCCGATCAGCGCCCAGTTATTGGCTTCGGTAGCGCCGCTGGTGAAAGCGATGCTCTCGGCCGGAGCGGCGATCAGCGCCGCGATCTGCGTGCGAGCAATCTCGACCGCGACATGCGCCGCGCTGCCATGCCGATGCGCGCTGTGCGGATTGCCCTCGGGCGCAGCCGCCATCGCGGCGCGCACGGCGGGATCGAGCCGGGTGGTCGCCTGCTCGTCGAGATAGATCGGCATCATGCCGCCGCGCGCCGGGTAAGCCGGGATGCCGCGCATTCCCACGCGTGGGCGAAGGCGTCCACGTGCGCCTCGGTGGTGGTCCAGCCCAGGCTGATCCGGATCGCCTCGCCCGCCGCCGCGCCCCATCCCATCGCCCGCAAAACATGACTGGCCGCGACCTTGCCCGACGAGCATGCCGCGCCCGCGCTGACCGCGAAACCGTCCAGATCGAAGATCATCAACTGCCGTATCGCCTCCACCCCGGGCATCGCCACGCAGACGATGCCGGGAAGTCGCTCCACCGCTTCCCCCGCGATCACCCCGCCCGCCACGCGCAGCCTTGCCTCCAGCCGTTCACGCAAGCGGTGCACGCGCGCCGTCCAGCCTGCATCCGCTGCACGCTCCGCCATCGCCGCCGCCCAGCCCGCGATACCGGGCACGTTCTCCGTGCCGCCCCGGTAGCCGCCCTCCTGCCCGCCCGCGCCTGCCGCAAGCGTCGCCAGATCGCGCACCACCAGCGCTCCCACGCCCGGCGGCCCGCCGAGCTTGTGCGCCGATACCGCGACGAAATCCGCATCGGGCCACGCAAGCTTGCCCGCGCCCTGCACCGCATCGACCAGCAGCAACGCCCCCGCCGCGTGCGCCACCGCCGCCACTTCATCCAGCGGCTGGACAACGCCGGTTTCGTTGTTCGCCTGCATCACTGCGATCAGTGCGGGAGCGGGCGCATCGCGCAGTTGCGCCGCCAGCGCTTCCACATCCACCCGGCCATCCCCATCCACCGGCACCGCCCCCGCTTCCGGCCCTGCGGCAGTGCGGACGGCCTCATGCTCCACCGCCGAAATCAGCGTCGCCCCCACTCGTGCCCGCCGCAGCGCCAAATCGAGCGCCTCGCTCCCGCCGCTGGTGAAGATCGCGGTGCCGCGCGCTCCCAGCCCCGCCAATATTGCCCGGCGCGCCGCCTCCAGCCCAGCCCGCGCGCGCCGCCCCTCCGCATGGACCGAGGAGGGATTGGCCCAATCGCGCGCCGCGCCCGCCATCGCCGACACCGCTGCCGGATCGATCGGCGCGGTTGCCGCCCAGTCGAGATAGATGCGCTGCGCCAAAAGCCGGTCCACCCGCCGATTAGGATTGGTTCGAGATGAGTTCGCGCCCATATAGCGTCGATCGCGCGCCCGCGCATCGCACCCAGCCGCCCAAGGACATGAATGCCCGAAGTCATTTTCCCCGGCCCCGATGGCCGCCTCGAAGGGCGCTATCAGCCCGGCCCAAAGCCGCGCAGCCCGCTGGCGCTCATCCTCCACCCGCATCCGCAGGCGGGGGGGACGATGAACCACCCCATCGTGTTCAAGCTTTACAACCTGTTCGCCGAGCGCGGCTTTGCCACGCTGCGCTTCAACTTCCGCGGCGTTGGCCGCAGCCAGGCCGAGTTCGACAGCGGCGTGGGCGAGCTTTCGGACGCAGCCGCCGCGCTCAGCTGGATGCAGCAGTTCAACCCCGAGCCGCCGATCACCTGGGTCGCGGGGTTCAGCTTTGGCGCATGGGTGGGGATGCAGCTCCTGATGCGCCGCCCCGAGATCAAGGGGTTCATCTCGATCGCGCCGCCTGCGAACATGTATGATTTCGGCTTCCTCGCTCCCTGCCCGTCCTCGGGCATCATCGTCCAGGGCGGGGCGGACGAGGTGGCGACCGCACCCGCCACCCAGAAACTTGTGGATAAGCTCAAAACGCAGCGGCACATCACGATCGATTACGAGGTGATCGAGCGCGCGAACCACTTCTTCGCGGGCGAGATGGACGAGCTGATGGGGATTGTCGGCGGCTACGTCGATCGGCGGACCGCATCGGGGCGGTAACCATTGGCTTTCGCGGCGCGCACGGGTGCGCTAGCCTTGCACTTCGATTTTGAAGGAGGGCCGCGTGGCCGGAAGCGTCAACAAGGTGATCCTCGTCGGCAATCTGGGCAAAGACCCCGAGAGCCAATCCTTCTCGAACGGTGGTCGCGCGGTAAAATTCAGCCTCGCCACCTCGGAAAGCTGGCGCGACAAGGCGTCAGGCGACCGCAAGGAAAAGACCGAGTGGCACAATATCGTGATCTACAACGAGAAGCTGGGTGAGGTCGCCGAGAAGTATCTGAAGAAGGGCAGCAAGGTCTACCTCGAAGGCGCGATCCAGTCGCGCAAATGGCAGGACCAGAGCGGCGCGGATCGCTACACGACCGAGGTGGTGCTGCAACGCTTTCAGGGTGAACTGACGTTGCTCGACAAGGCGGGCGGTGAAGGCGGCGGCGGTGGCGGCGGGAATTATGGTGGCGGCGGCCGCGACTACGGGGTCGATGATCGCGGTGGCGGCAGTGCGCCCGCGAAAGCCAAGCCGTTTGGCGGCAGCGACTTTGCTGACGATCTGGACGACGATGTGCCGTTCTGATCGATGGGGCGCGTTACTTCGAGGTGCCACGCTTGGTGAAGGTGGGGCGGATTAGACCGAGGTGTCGGGCGGCGCGCGTTGGCCGACGCGGATGGCGTAGCGGTGAGCAGGGCGGAGCGGCTGGAGTTCACAGGGGCGGCGAAATTGCTTGTGTTCAATTGGGATCTGAGAAGTCACCTTACACCACACAGAACGCTAATCTCTGTGTCGCTCAACCTTGATGAGAGTGCGAGCGGTCGACTCTGCATAAAAGGCCACGAACATACCACCAAGTAGGGCGAACATTCCGACGAGATACTCGTGATCGGACCGCCAAGTCCCGTCCTCGTCTTCTCCCCCCCAGCTGTAGTGAACTGCTCGGAAAACTCCGTAGCCGACGTGATACATCAAAATGCAAACGCTAGTCACGCATAGGAATATACGAACATATCGAAATAACCGCTTAGCACGTGGCTCGTCAGTTCGCTCGTGATACCTCTGTACCATTCCTAACTCTTGGCTCTTGCCCGACAGATCGGTTCTGCCTGTAGTCAGTCGTCGCAAGAAGAAGTGTGGTTGCGAAAAGGAACTGCCGACGTAAACCGCGCCGTAGGTCGTCGCCAGAGAGTCGATCACTCTTATCAGCGCTAAAATTTGGCCGCTCATATTCTCCCCTCGCTCACTGCGTCGTCCCCCATCCAACCCCCGCGCCCAACTCCCCCATTCGCCCCGCCGAGCCCGCCATCGTGTCAGCGATCACGGCAGCTCTCGAAGCGCATCAAGCCGCGAGCACGACCGGGTGATCGGTGGCGCTGGCCGCCCATGCGAGGCAGGCCCGGATGTCGTCGCCCGTAAGATATGGAAAATCGGCCAGCAGTTCGGTCTGGCTTGTCCCGTCGGCGAGCGTGACGAGCACATCGGTGACGCGGACGCGCGTGCCCGCGATGGTCGGACGGCCGCCACAGACGCGCGGGTCGATCGCGATTCGAGGATGTCCGGGAAGCATGTCCTAGAAGTTGAGCACGGATGCGATGCGGTCAAGCCCTATGGCCTCAATAGCCCTTTCAATGCGCCGCCCCCCAGCTTGCCCCCACACCCACCTCCACCCCCAGCGGCACCTTCAGCTCCAGCCATGGCCCCGCAGCCCCCGCCATCGTCTGGGAAATCACCGCCGACGCCGCCTCGGCCTCGTCCGCCCGCGCTTCAAACACCAGTTCGTCGTGGACCTGGAGCAGCATCCGCGTCCCCCCCAGCCCCGCCGCCGCCAGCGCACCGGGCATCCGGATCATCGCGCGCTTGATGATGTCGGCGGCGGTGCCCTGGACGGGGGCGTTGACGGCGGCGCGTTCGGCAAAGGCGCGCTCGGCCTGGTTCTTGCTCGTGATCTGGGGGAGGTGGCATTTGCGGCCGAACAACGTCTCGACATAGCCCTTCTCGCGCGCGTCGCGGCCGCGTTCGGCCATGTACGCGCGGATGCCGGGGAAGCGGGCGAAGTAACGGTTGATGTAATTGGCGGCCTCGTCGCGCGGGATGCCCAGCCGGTTGCCCAGGCCGAACGCGCTGATGCCGTAGATGATCGAGAAGTTGATGGTTTTCGCACGGCTGCGGTGATCGCGGGTCATGTCGGCGGCGCTCACCCCGAACACTTCCTGCGCGGTTAGGGAGTGGACGTCGCCCCCCTCGGCATAGACCTGCTGCAACGCAGGTTCGTCCGCCATGTGCGCCATGAGGCGGAGTTCGATCTGATTGTAATCGGCCGCGATGATGACGTGGCCGGGTTCGGCGACGAACGCGTCCCTGATCCGCCGCCCGAGTTCGGTACGGATCGGGATGTTCTGCAGGTTGGGATCGGTTGACGACAACCGCCCGGTGGAAGACCCCGCCAGATTGAAGCAGGTGTGCACCCGGCCCGTCTTCGAATTGATCGCCGCCTGTAAAGCATCGGTGTAGGTGTTCTTGAGCTTGGTCAGCTGGCGCCAGTCGAGCATCTTCTTGGCGATGGGGGCACCCTCCGCCGCCAGCCGCTCCAAAATGTCGACATCGGTGCCGTAGCTCCCCGATTTTCCCTTCTTGCCCCCGCTGTAACCGAGCTTTTCGAACAGCACCTCGCCCAGTTGCTTGACCGAGCCGAGGTTGAACGGGTGGCCCGCGTCCCCGTAAATCTCGCCCTCCAGGCGCACGATCGCTTCGCCATAATCGCGGCTGAGGCCCGCGAGCACAGCGCGATCCACCTTCACTCCCGCCGCCTCCATCCCGGCGACCACGCCGATCAGCGGGCGATCCAGCTTTTCGTAGACGCGCGTGACGGCTTCGGCGGACAGGCGGGGTTTGAAATGGCCGTGCAGGCGTAGCGTCACGTCCGCGTCTTCCGCCGCGTAGCGCGTGGCCTGGCGCAGATCGACCTGCGCGAAGCTGATGCCCTTCTTGCCCGTGCCGCACACATCCTTGAACGCAACCGGCTTGTGGCCAAGGTGGTTCTGGCTGAGTTCGTCCATCCCGTGCCCGCCGCGCGTGCCCGCATCGAGCGCGTAGCTCATCAGCATCGTGTCATCGTAACCGATCACCGGCATGCCGTGGCGGGCGAGGACCATCAGATCATATTTGATGTTCTGGCCGATCTTGAGCGTCGCGGGATCGGCGAGCATCGGTCCCAGCACCGCTTGCAGTTGCGCCAGCGTGAGCTGGGCCGGGCGTTCAGACAGCAGGCCATCGCCGCGGTGATCGATGGGGATGTAGCAGGCGAGGCCGGGGTCTAGCGCGAGGGACACGCCGCAGAGGCCCGCAGTCATCGCGCCGAGTTCATCGGTTTCCGTGTCCACCGCGACCGTGCCGCGCATGATGGCTTCGATTGCCCACCACTGGAGGCGGTCTTCGGTGAGGATGAGTTCGTAGCTGTCGAGATCGAAGGGTCTGGACAGTGGCGGCGCGGGCGCATCGGTGGGCGCGGCTTCGACGGGGCTTTCCACCTTCGCCACCAGCGACTTGAAGCCCATTGCCGACAGGAACGCCTTCAGCGGCTCGGGCGGCGTCGTGCCCAGCCGCATATCGGCGATGGCGTGCGGGAGCGGCACGTCGCAGTGGAGGCGCACGAGTTCGCGGCTCATGCGCGCGGCGGCGGCGTGGACCTGCAACGCCTCGCGCTGTTTGGGGCGTTTGACCTCATCGACGCGCGCCAGAAGCGTTTCCAGATCGCCGAACTCGTTGATCAGATCGGCGGCGAACTTGGGGCCGATGCCCGGCACGCCGGGGACGTTATCGACGCTGTCCCCCATCAGCGACAGGACTTCGCCGAGCTTATCGGGGCCAACGCCGAACTTCTCGCGGACTTCGGTGGGGCCGAAGCGGCGATTGCCCATCGTATCGAGCATGTCGAGGCCGTCGCCGACCAACTGCATCAGATCCTTGTCCGAGCTGACGATGGTGACCTGCATGCCCAGTTCGCGTGCACGGCACGCATAGGTGGCGATCACATCGTCCGCCTCGAACCCCGCGACCTCGATGCAGGGGATCGAGAAGGCGCGGACAGCATCGCGCACCAGCGGGAACTGCGGAACGAGGTCTTCGGGCGCGGGAGGACGATGCGCCTTGTAATCGGCGTACATGTCGTTGCGGAAGGACTTCGCCGAATGGTCGAAGATCACCGCGAGGTGGCTCGGGCCGCCCTCGCCCTGCAACTCCTTGACCAGCTTCCAGAGCATGGTGGTGAAGCCATACACCGCACCCACGGGCAAGCCCGCGGGGTTCGTCAGCGGAGGAAGCTTGTGGTAGGCGCGGAAAATAAAGCCCGAGCCGTCGACGAGATAGAGATGGTCTGCCATCGGCGCAGGCTTAGCAGCCGCACGGGGCGCGCTCCAGTCGGTGCGTGCACCAACCAGCGCGGCGTTCGGGAGATTCCATGCGCATCGTTGCCCCGCTCGCCGCGCTCCATGGCCTGTTCGGCGTCGCGTTCGCGGCGATCGGGGCGCATGTGGTCCACGATCCCGCCACCGCCGCGCGCGTCGCCACCGCCGCGACGATCGAGCTGGTGCACGCACCCGCCGCGCTGCTCGCGTTGGCGATGATTACGGGACTGCGCGGGCGCGTGATCGGCGCGGTTTTCGTGCTCGGCGCGGCGCTGTTCGCGAGCGCGGTCTATGTCCACGCGCTCGGCGGTCCGTCGCTCGGACCGGTCGCCCCCATCGGAGGCACGCTTCTCATGCTCGCCTGGGCGGCTCTTGCGGCGGCGTTTGCCATGCGCGCGCAGCAGGGCTAGCGCCCGCCACGTGCAACCTGCTCCGCCCGCCGCCCGGCTCACCGTCGATCTGGGGTCGGTCGCGGCGAACTGGCGAACCGTCGCGCGGCGCGCAGGCGTGGCGGCGGGCGCGGCGATCAAGGCGAATGGCTATGGGCTGGGCGCGACCCCGATTGCGCGGCGGCTGGTCGCGGAAGGCTGCCGCGATCTGTTCGTCGCCGATTGGGCCGAGGCGATCGCGCTCGGCGACGCTGCGGCGGGCGCGCGCGTCCATGTTTTCCAGGGGATGAGCGAAACCGATCTGCCCGCCGCGCGCGCGCTGGGCGCGGTGGTGCCCGTGCTCAACTCAGTCGAACAGGCGGCGCTGTGGTACGCGGCAATGCCCGGCCGCGCGTGCGATCTGATGGTCGATACCGGCATGAACCGGCTTGGGCTGGCCGTGACCGATCTGGGCGCGCTGCCCGAGGTTAACGTCGATATTCTGATGTCCCACCTCGCCTGCGCGGACGAGCCAGGGCACCCCGCCAACGCGGCGATGCTGCGCGCGTTCGCGGCGATCGAGATGGGGGCGGCCCGGCGCAGCCTCGCCGCTTCGGCAGGTGCGTATCTGGGCCCGGATTACGCATTCGATCTCGTCCGCCCCGGCATCGCGCTCTACGGTGGCCAGCCCTGCACCGCCGCGACCGATCTTTGCCCAGTGGTTCGCATCGAGGCGCGGCTGCTGCAGCTTCGCCATGTCGTCCCCGGCGAGGCGGTCGGTTACGCAGCGACCTGGATCGCCACGCGCCCCACGCAACTCGGCATTATCGCGATCGGATATGCAGACGGGCTGCCGCGCGCGCCCGGCGGCACCGCGTGGCTGGACGGGAGGGAGCACCCCGTCGTAGGGCGCGTATCGATGGACCTGAGTGCGATCGATCTTACCGATGCCCGCGCCGTGCATGTCGGCCAATGGATCGAGATCGCGTTCGATCTGCCGCGCCTCGCCGCCGCAAGCGGCCGCTCGCAATATGAGTTGCTGACCGGCTTGGGTCACCGTTTCGAGCGGCGCTACACGCAGGCGTGACTATCGTGCTGCGCCTCCTGATCGCGCTCGGCACGGTGGTGATCGGTGCGTTCGCCGAAATCGGGCGGGTGGCGCGCTTTGCCTTCACCGCGCTCATCCGCGCGCTCTCGCCGCCCTTCTACCCGCGCCGCCTCGCCGCGCAGTTGATCGCGGTCGGCTATTTCTCGCTCCCCGTGATCGGCATGACCGCGCTGTTCACCGGGGCCGCGATCGCGCAGCAGATCTTCGTCGGCGGCTCGCGCTTTAACGCCGCCTCCACCGTTCCCGCCGTCACCGTGATCGCGCTGGTGCGCGAACTGGGGCCGGTGATGGGTGGCCTCATCATGGCAGGCCGCGTCGCGAGCGCGATGGCGGCCGAACTCGGCACGATGCGCGTCACCGAACAGATCGACGCGTTGACCACGCTGCGCACCGATCCCGTGCGCTATCTGATCATGCCGCGCATCGTCGCCTCCACGCTGGTGATGCCCGTGCTGGTGCTCATCACCAACATCATCGGCGTCGCGGGCGGCTGGGCGCTCGCTGTGACGCGGCTGGGCTTCAACAGCGCGGAATATCTGAGCGTGACGCGCCAGTATCTCAAAGCCGACGATATCACCTCCTCG
The DNA here is from genome assembly GCA_038238915.1 of Sphingomonadales bacterium. Lineage (GTDB taxonomy): Bacteria > Pseudomonadota > Alphaproteobacteria > Sphingomonadales > Sphingomonadaceae > JAVVHE01. Next base: position 48,937 of record JBBSFH010000013.1, on the reverse strand, counting down.
ATGGTCAAAGCCGCCGTGTTCGGGTTCATCATCGCGCTGATGGGCTGCTACCACGGCTTCTCGTCGAAGGGCGGCGCGGAGGGCGTGGGGCGCGCGACCACCGATGCGGTGGTCTCCGCCTTCGTGCTCATCCTCGCGTCCAACCTCATCATCACCGTACTCGTGTTCGGCACCAAATGAGCGAACCGCTGATCCTGATGGAGGATGTCTGCAAGCGTTTCGGCCCGAAGACCGTGCTGCGTGGCATGAGCCTATCGGTCGAGCCCGGCGAATCGCTGGTGATCATCGGCGGCTCGGGCACGGGCAAATCGGTTACGCTCAAATGCATCCTCGGCCTGATGACGCCGGACCGCGGCCGCGTGCTGGTGGGCGGGGTGGAGGTGGGCAAGCTGCGCGGTGCGGCCATGGCGCGTCACCGCGCACGCTTCGGAATGCTGTTCCAGGGCGGCGCGCTGTTCGACAGCTTGTCCGTGTGGCGCAACGTGAGCTTCGCGCTCACCGAGGGAGACATCGGCCGCTCCGCCTCGCTGCGTGCTCAGGCGATAGACAATCTCGCGCGCGTGGGGCTTGGCGCGGATGTCGCCGATCTGAAGCCCGCCGAACTGTCAGGCGGCATGCAGAAGCGCGTCGCTCTCGCCCGCGCAATCGCCGCGCGCCCCGAGATCATGTTCTTCGACGAACCCACCACCGGGTTGGATCCGATCATGGCAGACGTGATCAATAACCTCATCGTCGAACTCGTCCGCGATCTGGGCGTCACCGCCGTCACCATCACCCACGATCTCTCGTCCGCCCGCAAGATCGCGGACCGGGTGGCGATGCTCTACAACGGCAAGATCATCTGGGACGGCTCCAAGGACCGACTGTACATGAGCGGCAACCCCTATGTGGACCAGTTCGTGGCGGGACGCGCGGAGGGGCCGATCCAGATGGCGGTACGACGGGGGGATGTGGGGCGCGCCGAGGAGGCGGACCTGGGGGGGGCGTAGTGCGCAACGGGGTGGCGCCACCGACGACGTGCCCTTGTGTGTCCAAAACGCCACACCCATTTCCCGCGCTATGAACGTCGAAAAATTCACCGAACGCGCCAAGGGGTTTCTCCAGTCGGCGCAGACCGTCGCGATCCGATTGAGCCATCAGCGGATCACGCCCGACCATTTGCTAAAAGCGCTGCTCGAGGACGAGCAGGGGATGGCGGCGGGGCTGATCCGCGCGTCGGGTGGCCAACCGCTGCTGGCGGCGGCTGAGGTGGACGGGGCGCTGTCGCGGATTCCGGCGGTCAGCGGATCGGGGGCGCAAAGCACCGCGTGGGATAACGACACCGTGCGGCTGCTCGATTCCGCCGAGCAGATCGCAACCAGGGCGGGCGATTCCTTCGTGACGGTGGAGCGTCTGCTGCTTGCGTTCGCGGTCGCGGGGAACCCTGCAATGAAGGCGGCGGGGGTGAGCGCCGAGGCGCTGAACACCGCGATCGAAAGCCTGCGCAAAGGCCGCCCCGCCGACACCGCGTCGGCGGAGGACCGCTACGATGCGCTCAAGAAATTTGCGCGCGATCTGACGCAGGCGGCGCGCGACGGCAAGCTCGATCCGGTGATCGGGCGCGACGAGGAAATCCGGCGCACGATCCAAGTGCTCGCGCGGCGGACGAAGAACAACCCGGTGCTGATCGGCGAGCCCGGCGTGGGCAAGACCGCGATCGTCGAAGGGCTCGCGCTGCGCATCGTCAACGGCGACGTGCCCGACGGGATGAAGGACCAGCGGCTGATGTCGCTCGACATGGGCTCGCTGATCGCGGGCGCGAAATATCGCGGCGAGTTCGAGGAACGGCTGAAGGGCGTGCTCGACGAGGTGCGCGCGGGCGAGGGCGAGATCATCCTGTTCATCGACGAAATGCACACGCTGGTCGGCGCGGGGAGGGGCGAGGGAGCGATGGATGCGTCCAACCTGCTCAAGCCCGCCTTGGCGCGCGGCGAGCTGCACTGCATCGGCGCGACGACGCTCGACGAGTATCGCAAGCACATCGAGAAGGATGCCGCGCTCGAGCGGCGCTTCCAGCCGGTATTCGTCGGCGAACCGACAGTGGAGGATACGATCTCGATCCTGCGCGGGCTGCGCGACAAGTACGAGCAGCACCATCATGTGCGCATCACCGATGGTGCGCTGGTGGCGGCTGCCACGCTCAGCAACCGTTACATCGCGGATCGCTTCCTGCCGGATAAAGCCATCGACCTGATGGACGAGGCCGCGAGCCGCCTGCGCATGGAGGTGGAGAGCAAGCCCGAGGAGATCGAGAACCTTGACCGCCGCATCGTCCAGCTCCGTATCGAGCGCGAGGCGTTGAAGCGCGAGACCGATGCGCCATCGCGCGACCGGCTGAGCGCGCTCGAGTCCGAGCTGGCGGGGCTGGAGGAGCAATCCGGCGCGCTGACGACGCGCTGGCAGGGCGAGAAGGAGAAGCTGGCGGGCGCGTCCAAGGTTAAGGCCGCGCTCGAGGCAGCGCGGCTCGAACTCGAACAGTCGCAGCGGCGCGGCGATTACGCGCGTGCGGGCGAGCTGACCTATGGCGTGGTGCCCGGGCTGGAGCGCGATCTGGTCGCGGCCGAGGAGGCGGGCGCGGGCGCGATGGTACGCGAGGAGGTGACGTCGGACGATATCGCGGGCGTGGTGGCGCGCTGGACGGGTATCCCCGTGGAGCGGATGCTTGCGGGCGAGCGCGAGAAGCTGATGCAAATGGAGGCGGCGCTCGGCAAGCGTGTGATCGGGCAGGAGGCCGCCGTGCGCGCGGTTTCAGCCGCCGTGCGCCGCGCGCGCGCGGGACTTCAGGACCCGAACCGGCCGCTCGGTTCGTTCCTGTTCCTCGGGCCGACGGGCGTGGGCAAGACCGAGCTTACGAAGGCGCTCGCCGGGTTCCTGTTCGACGACGACAGCGCGATGGTGCGCATCGACATGAGCGAGTTCATGGAAAAGCATGCGGTCGCCCGCCTGATCGGCGCGCCGCCGGGCTATGTCGGCTATGAGGAGGGTGGGGTGCTGACCGAAGCCGTCCGCCGCCGCCCCTATCAGGTGGTGCTGTTCGACGAGGTGGAGAAGGCGCACGCGGACGTGTTTAACATCCTGCTGCAGGTGCTGGATGATGGCCGACTGACCGATGGGCAGGGGCGCACGGTGGATTTCACCAACACGCTCATCATCCTCACCTCGAATCTCGGCTCGCAGTTCATCGCCGCGCTGCCCGATGGCGCACCTGTCACCGCCGCTGAAGACAAGGTAATGGACGCGGTCCGCGCGCATTTCCGGCCCGAGTTCCTGAACCGGCTGGACGAGATCGTGCTGTTCCACCGGCTGGGCCAGGAACATATGGGCCCGATCGTCGATCTGCAGGTGGAACGCGTGCGCCGTCTGTTGAAGGACCGCAAGATCGCGCTCGAAATGACCGACGCTGCCCGCCGCTGGCTGGGCCGAGTGGGCTATGATCCAGTGTACGGCGCACGGCCGCTGAAACGCGCGGTGCAGCGCAACGTGCAGGATCCGCTCGCGGACCTGATTCTGGGCGGGCAGGTGCCCGATGGATCGAGCGTGCGCGTGGACGAAGGCGATGGCGCGCTGGCGCTTTCGGTGGTGTGAAGGCTGGACAGCGCGGCCGGCTTCTGGGAACATGTTGCATGCTTCCGCGGAGGGTCCGATGCTTCGTTCAATAATCCTGGCTTTGAGCCTCGCCGCAGCGGCACCCGCTCTGGCGCAGCTGCAGGATCTGCCACCTCCGGCGACCACGACGACGGTCGCATCTACCACGCCCGCCAAAACGAAAAAGATCTGCCACACGACGGAGACGCTCGGTTCGCGGCTGAATGCGGTGAAGCAATGCGCCACCGCCGAAGAATGGGAGCGTATCTACCGCGACCAGCGCGAGACCCTCGAGCGGCAGCAGCACATCGGCTACAAGGGCCCGGGCGGCTAGACAATCGCGTGACGGTGCCCGATCCGCGCCTCGATGCGGCGCTGGCCGGGGCGGCGACTGCGCGTGCGGCGGGGCGTTTCGAAGACGCGCTGGCCGCGATCGAATCAGCTCTCGCAGTTTCGCCGGGCAATTTGATCGCGCTGCTTTCCAAGGGCGCGGTGCTCGATCGAATGGGCCACGCGCGTGCCGCAGCATTGGCGTTCGCCGATGCGCTGAAGGGCGCGCCCCCCGCTGAACGCACGCCCCCCGCGCTCGTGGCCCCGCTGGCGCGCGCGCGCGCGGTGGTCGAGGCGGATCGCGACGCGCTTGCGCGGGCATTGGACACCGCGATCGGCCCTGCGGACGAACGCCTCGCCGAAGCAGCCGCGATCTTTGCGGGCACCCGCCGCGCCTACACCCCCGAACCCGCCTATCTCCATTTCCCGCGCCTTGCCGCCGTGCCCTTCTTCGATCCTGCGCTGTTCCCGTGGTTTGCCGAACTCGAAGCCGCGACACCGATGATCCAGGCCGAACTCGCACACGCCACCGCACGGCTCGCGGACCGCTTCGCGCCCTATATCGATCTGCCCCCGGGCGTGCCGGTCAACCAGTGGGCCGGGCTCAACCGCTCGTCTGACTGGAGCACGCTCTACCTCTGGCGCGACGGCGTGCGGCAGGCCGAAGCCTGCGCGACCTGCCCCGGCACCGCCGCGTTGATCGAACGCCTGCCGATGCTCTGGCAGAAGGGGTTCGGCCCGACCGTGGTCTTCTCCGCGCTCACGGCGGGCGCGCATATTCCACCGCACACCGGATCGACCAACACGCGCGCTATCGTCCATCTGCCGCTGATTTTGCCCGGCCCCGCGCGCTTCCGGGTGGGCAATGTCACGCGCGAATGGCGGATCGGCGAGGCATGGGCGTTCGACGATACGATCGAGCATGAGGCGTGGAACGACGCGGGCGAAACGCGCGTGGTGATGATCGCCGACGCGTGGAACCCCTTTCTCACGCAAGCAGAGCGCCACGGGGTTGAGGCGATGATGCTCGCGCGGCGCGCCTGGTACGCTGCAGGTTAAACAAGCGGGACCACATCGAAGGCGACGCTGATACGTTCCCCGGCCGTGAACGGCTCGGTGCCATGCCACAGGATCGAAGGAAACAGCACGAGACGGCCCGGCTTGGGTTCGATGCGAAGGAACGCTGCGATATCGGCACCGCTGTTCGCGGGTGGCTCGCCCAGTTTCAGCCAGCCCTGCGGCGGCGGCGCATCCGGGACCACGACATAATAGGCGGAGCTGAGCCAGCCACGCGGGTGGGTGTGGTTGACGTGGAAACCCGCGCCGCCGAGCCGGACCGACCAGCTCCCCGCGAAACGCGTGCGCCCGCGCCGAGGGGCGAGCACCGGATGCGCGGCGTCCGCCGGTGGCAACTGCGCGATATGCACGGCGATCGCGGCTTCGAGTTGCGCGCGCAGCGCGACGATCGGCGGCTCCTCGCGCAGCAGAAGATCGCCATCGGTCTGCGTGCCGCCGCGCAATGATTGCTCGGGCGGTTCGATACGCGTGGTGTGGAGCGCGCGCAGAGTATCGGCGAGGCCTTCGGGCGGATCGCCCAGATCATAAATGCCGATCAGACGCGGATCGCCGATCAGCCATTCGTAACGCGGATCGCCGATCAGCGCCCATGCGGTGGCGAGCCACGGCCACGCCCCCTCCCCACCCGGCCCGGCTACGGTTGCTTCGGCGAGCGCGGCGGCGGCGGTCGGATCGCCCGCCGCAATCAGGTGGCGGATGCGCGTGTGGCGCAGCACGCCGTCGTCGGCCGCGACGGGCAAGGCGGCGAACTTTGCAGCGGCGGCGGCGGTTTCGCCGAGATCGGTCAGCGCGCTGAGCTCGACCGCGTCGAAGCGCGCGCCGTCTCCCACCGCAGCGCGCGCGCGCGCGATCACGTCGAGCGCGCGTGCCGGGAGCTCGGCGCTGACCAGCGCAACCGCCCACGCGCGCCAGAGGTCGGCGTCGGCCGGGGTGTGGGCGAGCGCGGCAGCGTAGCTATCGTCGAACGCGTCGCGGTCTCCGAGCTGGTAGCGCAGCGAGGCGAGGCTCGCATGGCCTTGGCGAAGCATGGGATAGGCCATCGTGACCTGGGCAAAACGGTGAAGCGCGTCCCCCGCATCGCCCGCGGCGAGCGTGGCCATGCCGATGCTGAGCGCGATCGCGGGATCATCGGGCCGCGCGTCCTGCGCGCGATCGAGCCATTCGAGCGCAGGAAGACCGCGCGCCAGTTCGACCCGGCCGCGCAGATGGAGCAGCGTCGCGTGGTGCGGGGCGAGCTGGAGCGCGCGATCGAGCATCGCGGCCGATCTGGGCAGATCGCCCATCTCCTGAAGCAGCAGCCCCAACTGATGCCACGCGCGCGCGTCGCGGGGGTGCGCGCGCGCGTGACCGCGCGCGAGATCATAGGCTTCGAGCAGGCGACCGCTCTGGTGCGCCGAGAGGCTGGATTCGAGGACGTCGGACATGGGCCGTGCCTTAAACGCAAACGGCGGCGGACCGAAGTCCGCCGCCGCATTGCACCGCGTGGCGTGCGACTAGAAGTTGCCGGTGAAGCCCGCGAAGATGTAACGGCCGAGCGTATCGTAGACGCCGGGGTAGGTGTTGCCGTTGCTGAACGTGCCGAGGCCGTTTGCGCCCAGAACCTGCGGATCCTTGTCGAACACGTTGTTGACGCCGACGCGGAACGAGTGCCGATCGCTCGCCTTCACCGTGACGGCCAGATCGATGTAGTGCACCGCGTGCAGGCGCGCATCGACCGGATCGGCACCAGGAGCGGTGTAACCGAGGAAGGCGTTGGTGCTGAGGCTATCGTTCAGCGTCGGGGCAAAGTAGCGCCAGCGCGTCGAGAACGAGAAGCCACCCGGCGACGTGTAGGTCACGCGCAGCGTGTGGCGCCAATCGGGATTGGGCGTGCCGCAGTTCAGGCCGAAATAGCCCTTGCAGTCGAATTGCCGCGTGACGTTGTCGGGACCGAGAACGCCGGGTTCGGTCGTCAGGCTCAACAGATAGGTGCCGACAAAATCGAAGCCGAGCCCACCGGGCAGGCCTAGGCCGAGATCGCTGAAATCGATCCGGTAGGACGCGGCGACGTCGATGCCCTTGGTGCCGATCGAGCCGATGTTGAGGTTGGTGTTCCTCACGAAGCCGTTGGGGTTCAGGTAAAGCGAGCCCGTCGCCGGATCGCGGTGGACGAGTTCACAGAGATTGCCGCTGGTCACGCACGAGTTCAGGATGACCTGTGACCCGATCGCGCTGATGGTGTTCTTCACCTTGATGTTGAAGTAATCGACCGTGAGGCTGAAGCGCGGCAGGAAGCGCGGCGTCAGCACGACACCCGCAGTGTAGGTGTCCGACTTCTCGGGCTTGAGGTTCGGGTTACCGCCGATGACCGACGTATACTGGCCCGCCGGGCTTAAATCGATCGAGCCGTTGCCGAACTGAGAGGCGGTTACGCCAGTATTGGCGCACTGAGCCTTGGTGAAGCCCTGAACCAGGCCTGCAGCGTCGGCAAGGCCCGCACAAGGATCATTGCCGTTGAATAGCCCCTGCGACTGCGGCGCGAACAGTTCGACCGCATTGGGGGCGCGCACGGCGCGGTTGTAACCGCCGCGGAGCTTGATGTCCTTGAACGGCGAGTAAACCGCTTCGACCTTGTAAGCGTCGGTCGTCCCGGCGCGGTTGTAGCTCGAATAGCGATAGCCCGCATCGACGCGCAGCAGTTCGAAGAACGGCCTGTGCTCGACAAGCGGGATGCTGATTTCGCCGAAGCCTTCGGCGACGTTGAAGCCGCCTTTGACCGGCAGTGTCGGGCCACCCTGGCCGGCGAGATCGCCGGTGGAGAATTCGACGTCGGTGTCGGTGCGGAGGTCTTCGGAGCGATACTCGCCACCGACAGCGATCCCGACACCATTATCCGCGAACGGGCTCTTGAAGCCGAACTTGCCCAGATCGCCGGTGATCGACCCCGAGACGACCTGCTCGGTAGCGCTGCCGATCTGGAAGCCGGGCGTTTGCAGATAGTTGAGTGCCGCCTGGGTGACGCCCTGCGTGGCGTTGGGCTGGATCGTCGTGGTGCCGCCGAAGATATTGTAGGGCACGCAGGTCGGATCGGTGCCGTCGAGCACCGACTTACAGGTGGGAACGCCGTTCGAGTTGACGACCTGGAGCGCGTTCTGCGAACGGCGAAGCGAGAAATCGTTGAAGTAGATCTGGTTCTGACGCGTGCGGCCGTATTGCGCATACAGATCGTAGGAGAAGCCCTCGCCGAGATCGCCCTTGGTGCCGACGACGATGCGATAGGAGATGTGGGTGAGGTTGCTGTCGCGCCCGCCACCCTCGATGTTGCGGCGACCGATGACCAGCGGCGCGCTATCCGCACCCGCGTAGCCGTTGCGCGTGCAGATGTTGGTGACCTCATCGGCCGACAGCAGCGGGTTGTCGCAATTGACGTTCAGGTTCTGCTGGAAGATGCCCGATGGAGCAATGACCGCATTGGTCTGATCGTCCATGAACATGACTTCGAGATACGGCTTGAAGAAGTCCGCGACCTCATATTCGGCAAAACCGCCGAGCGTGAAGCGCTCATCCGGACGCTGGTAATAGTTGTAGGGGGCGTAATTGAACGCGTCGGTCGAGCCACGATAGGGCCGCAACGTACCATTGTTGAGCGAACGGTCGAAGACACGCGTGCGGCTGGACACCTGCGGGACAGTACCGCCGGTGGCGGAGATCAGGACGCGGTTGAAATTGGGGTTGGGGACCGTGTTTCCGTTGACGACGATCGTCGGGCGCAAGTCGAATTGCGGAACGACGTCGCCGAGCATGAATGGCACTTGCGCGATCGGCTTGCCGAACTTGTCGGTCGTTGGACTGTTGGGGTTGATGAAGACCATGCCCGTCGTCGGATCGAGCGGCAGTCCCTGCGCATTCGTCGGCACCGGGAAAGACACCGGATGAGTGGCAGGGTTGAAGATGCGGAAGGCCAGCGGCGCTGCACCATTGGTGCGGAAGCGCGCGGGCGCGGTGGTGCCCGAACCGCCGCAGGTGAACGTGCCATCACCGCCTTCGAACAAGGCGCAGTTCGAGAAATCGCGCTCATTCTGCGTGACCGCATATTGCGTGCGGTAGCCCGCGTAGACGACCGCGTGGCCGCGTCCATCGGGAGACTTCACGCCGATCGCGACGTTGAACTGATAGCCCTGCCCGTCGATGATGCTGCCCGAAGGAACGCTGAAATTACGCGCGGCATTCGCGTCGCGCGCGCGCTGATCGCCAGCATTATCATGCTGGTTGAAGCTGTACTGCGCGTCGAGCTTGAAGCCTTCGAAATTGGTGTCCATCACGAAGTTGACGACGCCCGCAACCGCGTCCGACCCGTAAGTAGACGATGCGCCACCGGTCAGCACGTCGATGCGCTGCACGAGGAAGGCAGGGATGAAGTTCAAATCCGCGACGGGGGAGGAAGGATCGCCGGGGACGAGGCGCTTGCCGTTCACCAGCACGAGCGTGCGCGTGGTGCCCAGTCCGCGGAGATTGACGGTGGCGGTGCCGTTCGCGCCGTTCGACAGGTTGGCGCTCTGCCCCGCGAACACCTGCGGCAGGCTGTTGACGAGATCCTCGATGCGCGACGAGCCGGTGTTGCGGATTTCGGCCGCGCTCACCACCGTCAGCGGCGTCGCCGACGTGAGCTGGGGCTGCGCGATGCGCGAGCCGGTGACAACGATAAGATCCTGCGCTTCGGCAACACGGCCGGTCGCGTCAGTCGCGCCCTTCGCCGGGTCGCTCTGGGCACCGGTCGCACCGGGGCCGGTCGACTGCGCGAATGCGGAGCCGGCCATCGCGAGGCCGCAGAACATGGTGGTCGCCAGCAATGTGGCCCGGATCGTCCGATCGGTGGTCATAGGAAAATCCTCTGGATGGTTGCCGGCACGGGGCACGTGCGCGGGTAGGGTCTTGCCGCAACGGACTTCCGCTGCGGTTCAGATGTTCACTGAAGCGAAAGGGTGGGGGGAACGTCAATGATCCTCTGCAGTGAGCGTTGCGAAACCGGACGCACTGTCGCCCGGAAAACACACTCGACATGGTTGAGGGGGGACACGCGGCGGCGTAAGCTGGGCACGAAGCCAGGATGGAGTTGCGTAATGCTGAGGATCGCGGGCGCTGTGATGCTGCTGGGGATGGGCGCGGGCTCCGCCATCGCGCAGGAGGCACCGCCGCCGCCGCGTCCCGATCGCTGGCAGCAGGTGGTCGAGTGCCGCCACGAAACCAACGACAAGGCGCGGCTCGCGTGCATGGACGCCGCGATCGCCGCGCTCGAGGCGGCGGAGGCCAATCACGAAGTGGTGGTGATCGACCGCGCCCATGTCGAGCGTGACCGGCACAAACGCTTCGGCCTGCCCCAGACGCAAAGCGTCGCCGAAGCCGCGACCGCACCGCTGCGCGTGCCGAAGGGCGATCGCTACGAGGGAACCGTGCTGCAGGCTCTGCAGAGCAGTTTCCTGAACGAATGGATTTTCTGGCTCGCCGATGGCAGCGTCTGGCGGCAACAGGGCGCGGAAGAAATCTACCGCAAGCCGCACGCCGGATCGACTGCAGAGATCAAGCGCGGCGTGCTCGGCAGCTTCTTCCTGGTCGTCGATCGCGGCTTCGCGGTGCGTGTGCACCGCGTGCGGTAGGAACGGCGGCGGGTCCCGGGGGGCGGTCCTTCCGGGCCGCCCCCTGCAACGCGCGATACGATCAGAACTTGAAGCGCGCGCCCGCCCGGAACGAGCGACCCAGAATACCCTGGTCGCCGACCACCGGATTGTAGAGATACGCGCCATAGGTCGTGCCATCGAACGGCGGCTTCACGCCCGCGACGTTGAGCACATCCACGTAGAAGGTGGCGTTCGGGGTGGCGTTGATCTCGGCGTGCATGTCGACTTCGATGAAAGACTTCACGTTGCAGGGTTGATACGCCAAGTTATCGCGATTGGTCGGCACCAGACTGCAATCGCCCGCAACACTGCCCTGATCTTCGGCCGAGTAATTGTAGCCGCTGGTGTAATACGCCGTCGTAGTGAACGAGAACACGCCAACATCGAGCGTGTTCTGCCACGTCGCCTTCCACTCCGGCGTACCCGATCCGGCGGTCAGGTTGAAGTTGCCGAGCGTGCCGACATAATGTTCGGTGTGCCCGTCGGGGAAGCTAGTGTTCAGCTTGAGGATCCACGTCGCTTCGCCCTGCGAAGTGAAGCGAACGCGATCGCTGAAGCGGTGCGTAGCGGTCAGCCCGAAGTCGAGGCCCGATGTCTCGATCGTATTGGCGTTGATGAACCCACCCTGCGCGAACGCCGCGAGCGGCTGAGCGGTGGGGTGATCGACGTCGACCTCGCCGGGGATGATGGTGACGGGCCCGGTCTTGAGCGCGCCGGACGCATAATAGGCGTCGATTGCTGACTGGAAGTTCACCGAGGTGATCGCCTCGGTCTTCTTGATATTGTAGTAATCGACCGTGAACGTCACGTCGCGCAGCGGCTTCAGTATGGTGCCCAGCGTGAAGCTGCGCGACTTTTCGGGCCGGAGCCCTGCAGTTCCAACCGTAGTCTCGCCGATCGAGATGCCCTGCAGATAGGCGTCGTTGCGGGACTTGCCGTCCGGGCCGATTACCTGATGCTGATCAAGGAAGGCTTGGGGCAACTGGCTCGCTTGGACGGTGACGTAGCCCGTCGTCGGCAGCGCGCCCGATTCAGCGAAGCTCGGGATGCGGAAGCCCTGGGCATAGGTGCCGCGGAAGGCGATCTGCTTGACTGGCGTAAACTTGGCGGTGAACTTCGGCGAGAAGTGGCTCTGGCCGCTTGAATAGGTGTCGTACCGACCCGAAGCGTTAAGCTCGAGCTGCTTGAAGACCGGCGCGTTGATTTCGAAGAAACCGGCCTCGGTATTGCGGTGGCCGGTCGCCCCGAAGGCGTTGAGCACGAAATAGCGCTGCGTGGGGCCGTTGTAATCCGGGTTGCCGCTGGGATTATAGAGATCTTCGTAACGTACCGCCGCGCCGACCGCGACCTGCACCTGGCCGCCCGGCAGGTGGAAGAAGCTCTTCTTCAGGATGGCCTGGCCCTGATAGAGATGCGAGTTCGAGTGAAGGCTCTGAGTCGGCGTCAGATAGTCCAGCGTTGCCTGGCTGTTCGCCTGCGGGCTGACGAAATTGAACGAACCATCGTTCACCACATCGAGCAGATGCTGGATGAATACATATCCCGAGGCGGTTGTCCGCAGCAGGCTTTCGTTCGCGGTGCCAGCCAAATCATATTCCCAGCCGTCGCCGAAGTGGCCACGGATGCCGGTCTCGATGCGATAGGTCTCGCTCAGCGTCGAATTCTGCTCTTTGACGTTGGAGAGGCGCCCCGCAAGACGCGCGACCTGCCCCTGCGCTGCGAACGGATTGTTGGGGTTGAGCGTGCCGTTAGCCGCGGTGCAGGCCACCACCGTGCCACGCGGGCAGACATAGATGGGCAGCGTGAGGATCGTCGCGCCCGCCGCGGTGGTGTAGGCGGGGAACACGATCCCCGCGGGCCCGGTGGCGCGGATGCGCCCGAATTGACCGGTCGAGGTAGACGAGCTGCGCTCGTAATTGGCCTCGACAAAGGCTTCGGCGTCGCTGCCGACCTCGACCGTCAACCGGCCCGAGACGCCCCAGCGATACAGCTTTGGTTCGATCTGGCCGGTGTCGCGCACCAGATCCTGCTGGCACACGGTACGCGGCGCGGCCGTATTAGCCGCATAATCGGCATCGGAGAGCGTGTAGGGCGTCGAATTTTGGCCGCAACCCGCTGCCGGGTTGAGCAGCTGGTAACGGCCTAACCTCACGGTGTTAGTGGCGTCGTACGGCCGGACGATCAACACGTCGGGAGCAGTCGATAGCCCATTGTAGACGCCGTTCGTCACGCCGTTGGAGATGTTATTGGGTCCGCAGACGCCGTTGTAGCAGACGCGCGATTGATCGGAGCTGTTATAGGGATAGCCCCGCTGATTGTTATACAGCGCATCGCTATCGACATAGTGGCCGCTGATGTAGAAATTATAGCGGTCCCGGCCGAGATCGCCATGTCCGTAGGTTAGGCTGATACGATGATTGGCGGCGTCCCCGCGCTCGCTGATCCCCGCTTCGGCACTGCCAAGGAGACCAACCACCTGCTTCTTGGTGATGATGTTGATGACGCCCGCGATCGCGTCGGCGCCATACGCGGACGATGCGCCGTCCTTCAAAACCTGGAAGCTCTCGACGATCTCGTCGGGGATCGTATTCAGATCGACGAAGTTGCGCGAGCCATCGTCAGCGAGCGGGTAATAGGTCGCGCGGAGGCCATCGAACAACGTCAGCGTCGAGTTGCTGCTCAGACCGCGCAACGACGCCGCCGAAGCGCCGCTGGCGAACGCGCCGTTCGACGAGAAGCTGTTGGTGAGCGCCGGGCCGTTGATCGAGGCCAGCAACTGGATGCCCGCCTGCGTGGTCTGGATGCCGCGCTTGTTCAGATCATCCTGGGTCACGACGGTGACGGGCGAGGCGGTCTCGGTATCCTTGCGGCGGAACAGCGTGCCGGTGACGATGATCGTCTCGTCGGCCGGAACGGCTGCGGCGGTGGTCGCAACGGGTGCGGCGACCTGCGCGTGCGCCTCGCCGATGCCGATGAGCGCGGCGGAGCCGATGAGGGTGGAGGTCAGCAAGCGAATGCGGAATGGATGAAGCATGAAAATCCCTTGAATGGTCAGAACGGACCGGCAGTGTTGCCCTAGCCTCGTCTCCCAGCCCCCAAACTTCGTGCAGACAGCCCGGTCAATAGAATTGGATTGCGGGCGGCTGAGTGCGCGCAACTGTCACAGCATTCCCACAGTCAGCAACTTGTGTGTTGCCAAAGTACTACAGTGGCCCCACCAGCAACTGCGGATCGACGCGGGTTTCGCCTAGGCTGATCGCCCAGTGCAGGTGCGGCCCGGTCGCGCGGCCGGTCATGCCGACCGCGCCGATGATGTCGCCCTGGTGCACATGCTGGCCCACGCTGACGTCGATTCGGCTCAGGTGCATCAGGACCGAGACGAGGCCGTGGCCATGATCGATGAAGACCATGTTGCCCTCCAGACTGAAGCGCGGCGGCGAGGCGAGCACGATCGTACCGCCGGCAGGCGCCGTGACCGGGGTTCCGGTTGGCCGCGCGATATCGAGGCCCCCGTGCGGCGCGGACGCGACGCCGCCCAGAATACGCTGTGACCCGAAGACGCCCGCGATGCGGCCGGTGACGGGCCAGGTGAAACGCTCGGTCCAGTTCATGAGCGTGGACGGCGTGGCGCGGGCGGCATGGATCATCGCCAGTTCGCGTTCGCGCTGCGCGCGGTAGGCGGGGCTGGGCTCTCCCGTCCCTCGGTGCAGGCCGGGAATCCGCTCGATCTGCCACTCGCGGTCGGCGATGGTGAGCGTCTGGCGCGCGCGGACATTGCCCGGAAGCAATGCCTCGACCGTGGCGTGTGGCGGTGCATCGCGGCCGAAGCCGATCAGGAACCGGCCATCGGGGGCGAGCAGCACGGGTTCGCCGTTGAACAGGACGGCGCGCGCACCGGGCGGGGCCTGGCCGATGGCGAGACCGCCCTGCATCAGCGCACCCTGAAACGCGAACTCGCGGGGTTCGACCCGTTCGATCGGGCGCAGGATGGGCACGGCTTCGGGCGCTGGCGGCGCGGTGCCCCGTGCAACAGGCGGGAGCGGTCCTGAGGTGGTGCACGCCGCCACCGCCAGCACGGCGGCAAGCGTCGCCCGGCGCCCGATCATTGCGGGGCCTTGGTGAAAGCCTGCGTCGCGGCGACCGCGTCCGCATAAGGCTCCTGCCGCTGCGGCGACCAGTATCGCAGCAGATCGAGCGGGATGCGCTTGCCGGTGACCGCGCACACGACATGATCGCCCGGGCTCAGCACTTCGAAATTGTTGAGCGTGTAGCGAAGCCGCGCGAGGCGGCCGGGAGTGCGCTGGAGCATCAGAGCAGGCGATCCTGAACGGGAGGAACGAGCCGGGGCGGCGCGCGGCGAATGTCGGCGGCGATATGGCCATCGTGGAAGCGGATGACGATCCCGCGCGCGCTGGCAGCAGCTTCAGCAGAAGCGAGCACGCCGCCATTCTCGCGGCGGACGACCGCATAGCCGCGCGCGAGCGTTGCAAGCGGGGACAGGCTTTCGAGCACGCGCGCGGCGGCGGCGAACTGGGCGCTGGCAGTGCGGACCCGCGTGGCGATCAGCGCGTGGCGCAGCGGATCGGCGGCGCGCGCGCGGGCACGGTCGGCGGCGGCGAGGATGGCGGTGGCGGCTTTGGCGAGGCAGGTGGTGTTGTGCGCGAGATCGCGCTGCGCGGCGGCGGTGCGGCGGCTCAGGAGCGCGGGGGTGAGCGCGCGCGCCGAGCGATCGAGGTGGAGCGCGTGCGTGCGTGCCGCTTGCGCCAGCGCGGTGGGGAGGCGGCGGCCAGACGCGGCGAGACGCTCGGCGCGGATGCCGAGCAGCGCGCGGGCTGACGGGAGCCGGGCGGTCAGATCATCGAGCCGCTGCGTGGCGAAGGCGAGGAGCGCGCGGTCCGATGGCAGGCGCTGGGCGGCGGCGCGCGAACGCTGGGTGGCGTGTTCGAGGTGGCGGGTGGCGCAGCGGTCCTGCCGCGCGGCGAGGCTCGCCACCTGCGCGATCAAATCGGCGCGCACGGGGACCGCCATTTCGGCCGCCGCCGTGGGGGTGGGCGCGCGGCGGTCCGCCGCCAGATCGGCGAGCGACGTATCGGTCTCGTGGCCAATCGCGGCGATGGTGGGGATCGCGGACGCGGCGATCGCGCGCACGACGGCTTCCTCGTTGAACGCCCACAGATCCTCGATCGAACCGCCGCCGCGCGCGATAATGATCAGATCGGGTTTCAGATGCGCGGGCGCAGCGTTGAAACCTGCGATTGCGGCGGCGACCTGCGCAGCTGCCCCTTCCCCCTGCACCGCGACGGGCCACACCAGAACGCGCCGCGGGAACCGATCCGCCAGCCGGTGGAGGATGTCGCGGATCACCGCGCCGGTGGGCGACGTGATGACGCCGATGGTCTGCGGCAGGAACGGCAGCGCGCGCTTGCGCGCAGCGTCGAACAGGCCCTCGGCGGCCAGTGCGATCTTGCGCCGTTCGAGCTGCGCCAGCAGAGCGCCCACGCCTGCGGCTTCGAGCCGATCGATCACGATCTGGTAGGTCGATTTGCCAGGATAGGTGGTGAGCTTGCCCGTGGCGATCACCTCCATCCCCTCCTCCGGCTTCACGGCAAGCGTGCTGCGCCCCGTCTTCCAGATCACCGCATCGATCTTCGCGCCCGCGTCCTTGAGACAGAAATACATGTGGCCGCTGCTGTGCGGCCCCCGATACCCGCTAATCTCGCCACGCACGCGCACGCGCCCGAACGCATCCTCCACCGTGCGCTTAAGTGCGCCCGAAAGTTCGGTGACGGTGAACTCGGGGGCGTTGCCGGGCGGCGCGGAGAGGGTTTGGGTGAGAGCCATCAACGCTTATAGATGCTCCCCACAGTTCGGGAAGCAAGCGGAATGGCGGACGAGGGACGGAGCGTTTACTGGCCGATCATGATTGCGGCGAGCATCGGCGCGATCGGCACGGTCGCGGCCGCGCTGGTGGGCAAGGTGGATTTGGGAGCGGTGCTGACGGGGGGCGGTTCGGGACCCACCGCCGCGCACAGGGCCGCACCCGCCACGCGCACCGGCACCGGCGCGCTAAGCCTCCCGGCCGACTGGATCGATGCACGCGGGCGCTATTACAGCGTGCGCCAATCGGGCGGTGCTCTGGGCGTGATCGCCTACGATGGCGGGCAGCGCGCGATGGACAAGGACAAGGTGCGCCTGACCGGCGACGGCACGGTGAATGGCAGCAAGGTCGAGTGGAACTGGTCGGGCGACAAGGCGAAGAACCCCGAAACCTGCACGGGCAGGGCGAGCGCGTCCGCGATCTCGGTCCGCTGCGCGCGCGATGGTGGGGGCGATCCTTATGAACTGCGGATGGTGGTCCGGTAACGCGCGGCGGCGGAGCTTGCGGCGGTGCCGGGGGCTGGCGCAAGGCAGCACGCTATGGATCAGGTGAGCGGCGCGGGTGCGCGGGTGTTGGTGGTAGGCGGCGGCGGGCGCGAACATGCGCTGTGCTGGGCGCTGAGGCGATCGTCGGGGCTGGGCGCGCTGTGGTGCGCGCCGGGGAATGCGGGGACGGCGGACATCGCGACCAACGTGGTGCTGGACGGCAACGATGCCGTGGTCGCGTTTGCGCGCGCCGAGCTTATCGATCTGGTGGTGATCGGGCCCGAGGGGCCGCTCGCCGCCGGGCTGGCGGATGCGCTGGCCGCGGCGGGCGTGCGTGTGTGGGGGCCGAGTGCGGCGGCGGCGCGGCTCGAAGCGTCGAAGGCGTTCACCAAGGAGATCGCGGACAGGGCAGGCGTGCCCACCGCCGCCTGGGCGCGGTTCGACGATGCGGCAGCCGCGCTGGCTTACGTGCGCGGCGGGCCGATCCCGGTGGTGGTGAAGGCGGACGGTCTCGCGGCGGGCAAGGGTGTGGTGGTCGCCGCGACGCTGGCCGAAGCCGAGGCGGCGGTGGTGCGGCTCGCGGCGCTCGGCCCGCTGGTGATCGAGGAATGCCTGTTCGGCGAGGAGGCGAGCCTGTTCGTGGCTGTGGACGGCGAAACCGTGATCCCGTTCGGCACCGCTCGCGATTACAAGCGCGTGGGCGACGGCGATACCGGCCCGAACACTGGCGGCATGGGCGCAGTCTCCCCCGCCCCTGCGCTCACCCTCCCGCTCGTGGAGCGCGCCTTGGCCGAGATCGTGCGGCCCACCGCGCGCGCGATGGTGGCGGCGGGGACGCCGTTTCAGGGCTGGCTGTATGCAGGGCTGATGCTGACCGCCGAGGGGCCAAAGCTGATCGAATACAATGTCCGGCTCGGTGATCCCGAGGCGCAGGTGGTGCTGCCCCGGCTGCGGAGCGATCTGTTGGAGGTGCTGCTTGCGGGGGCGGACGGACGGCTTGGCGAGATGGCGCTCGACTGGAGCGAGGGCGTGGCGGTCGGCGTGGTCGTCGCCGCACGCGGCTATCCGGACGCGCCGGTGGGGGGCGGCCTCGTGTCGGGGCTCGACCTGGCGGCGAACGGATCGCCATCCACGCTCGTCCTGCAGGCGGGCACTGCGCTCGACCGATACGGGCGCGTCATCGCGGTGGGTGGCCGCGTGCTCACCATCGTGGGCTGTGGGGAAAGCGTCGGCGAGGCCCGCGCGCGGGCATACTCCGGCGTGGCTGCGATCGATTATGCCGATGGCTTCCACCGCACCGACATCGCCTCCCCCTCCGTCCTCTTCGTTTGCCTCGGCAACATCTGCCGTTCGCCGCTGGCCGACGGGGTGCTGCGCGCGCTCGCGGAGGAACGCGGCATCGCGGTGCACGTCGATTCGGCGGGAACGGGAGACTGGAACCTCGGCCGCGCGCCCGATCCGCGATCGCAGGCAATAGCGCGGCGGCATGGGCACGACATTTCGGACCTGCGCGCGCGGCTGGTCACGCCAGACGATTTCCGCCGCTTCGATCACATCGTCGCCATGGACGCGTCCAACCTCGCCAACCTCGAAGCGATGCGCCCGGCGGACGGCCGCGCGCACCTCTCCCGCCTGCTCGATCACGCGCCGCACACCGGCATCGCGGACGTGCCCGATCCCTATTACGGCGAGGCGGACGGGTTCGAGGAGACGTATCGGCTGGTGCTCGCGGGGGTGGAAGGCCTGCTGGCCAGGCTGTGATCCTGGTGTTCGATAGCGGCGTCGGTGGCCTCTCGGTGCTCGATGCGATCCGCGCGGCGCTGCCCGGGATTGCGGTCACCTACGCCGCCGACAATGCGGGCTTCCCCTATGGCACGAAATCCGAAGCCGAAATCGCCGCGCGCGTG
Organism: Sphingomonadales bacterium; assembly: GCA_038238915.1. Taxonomy (GTDB): domain Bacteria; phylum Pseudomonadota; class Alphaproteobacteria; order Sphingomonadales; family Sphingomonadaceae; genus JAVVHE01. The sequence goes on along the minus strand of JBBSFH010000013.1, from coordinate 29,982 downwards.
CCCGTACTGCTCGGGCGGCTGACCGAACGATACCGACCCACGCTCGTGGTCATCGCCTGCAATACCGCCTCCACGATCGCGCTTGGCCCCACGCGCACGGCGCTGGGCGTGCCGGTGGTGGGCACCGTGCCCGCGATCAAACCCGCCGCCGCCGCGACGCGAAGCCGCGTGATCGGCGTGCTCGGCACGCCCGCCACCGTGCGCCAGCCCTATGTCGATGCGCTTGTCGCCGAGTTCGCGCGCGGGATGACCGTGCTGCGCCACGGCGCGCCCGCGCTGGTGGATGCCGCCGAGGCGAGGCTACGCGGCGGCGCTATCGACCACGCCGCCATCGCCGCCGCGCTCGAAGCGTTGCGTGCGCAGCCCGGGGGCGACCGGATGGACACGCTGGTGCTGGCGTGTACGCACTTCCCATTGCTCGCGGACGCCATCACGCAGGCCGCCCCCGGTCTCGCACTGGTCGATAGCGGCGCAGGGATCGCACGCCGCGTGGCCGCTTTGCTGGGCAACACCGTACCGCGAGGGGCCGGCCGCGCGGTGTTCACCGCTGCAGCGAGCGATGTTCCGGCGCTTCTCCCCGCGCTCGGCGAGCGCGGACTGGAGACGATCGAGACGCTCTAAACGCGGCTCAGAACGCCGCCGAAAGCGTCAGCGCGCCGCCCCGGTCCGCTGCCGCTCCCGCGACATGTTCGGGATCCGCCCGGTAGAACAGATGCGTTTCCACCCGCCCCCACGCGAACCCCATCCCATAGACCGCCTCGACATCGCGCTCGGTCCCGCCCGGCGCGAGCGCGGCGGTGCGATCGGCGTAATGCGTGGTGAGCGTGGCATAATCATAAGCGTCGGGCACGCGCAGCCGCAGGGTGCCATCCACCAGACGCATCGGCTGCGCGATCCGCAGCGCGAAACGGTCCGAGGGTGCGAACAATGCGTCGCGCGCGAGATCGACGCGCCAGCCGAAACTGCGCAGCCCGCGCGCATCGGTCACCAGCCCCGGACCGAACTCGGCATCGGTCCAGCCGTGGCGCGCGGCCGCCGCGATGCGCCAGCCATCGCCGAGCGGCAGTCTTGCCTCCGCATCCAGCGTGCGCGTGCGCGCAGTGCGCAGCCCGAACGCGGGCGCCAGCGTCGTGCCAAGCAGGCCGCCCGCCTCCGTGCGCTCGCCGAACGCGACAGCAACGCGCGCGGACCCGATGGAGCGATCCGCCGCCACGCGCCATTCGCCCGCGGACGTCCCGGCGAGCGTGAACAACGGGTTGGCGTCGCGCGACGTGCCCGCGCCGATGGCAAAGCGCCACGCGCCCACACGCTGATCGGCCTGCACCGCGCTCGCCGAGCGCAGCGCGGTCGCGGGCGAGAGGCTGCCATCGGGTGCGGCGAAGAACGCGGGAGTATCGTCGTCGCCGCGCGCGAGCGTGTCGAGGCGCTGGCCCACCGCGAGGCCGAGGCTGGCCCCCCGCCACAAGGTGGATCGCACCAAAGCCGTGCGCGGCGTCCCGCCATCGCCGAGCGCATCGAGCCCGCGCTGGCCAAAGCCAAGCCACGGCCGCGCCTTCGCACCCGGATCGATCGTCAGAGACAGGCGGTGCGTTGCGCTGCCCACGGTGACGCTGGTGCTCGCGCTCAGCAGCGCCCCCGCCAATCCTGGCCGCGCGGCGCGCGCCAGCGTGCGGCCGAGATCGGTCCGGTAGGCGCGGCCATAGCCATCGAGCAGGACCGCGCCCGAAAGCGCCGCGCCGAGCCTGGTCCCGTCGCCCAACGCGCCGCCGAGCGTGGCGTTGGCCGTCGTCGAGACAGGCACCCGCGACCCCGCGAGCGAGGTCGTGCCCTTGGGCGCGAACGCCTTGGCGATATTGAGAATGCCGCGACCGAACTGATCGTCGGTGCCGGGCGCGCCCGCATCGTCGGCGGAAGTGAGCAGCAGATCGGCGATCTGGCGGCCGGTTAGGTTGGGGAACGCCCCCGCGAGCAAGGCTGCGGCACCCGAAACCGCAGGTGCGGACAGCGATGTCCCGTCCCAGTAAAACTCCTCCCCGTTGATCCCGGGGCTGAGGACTCCCTTGCCTAGCGCAGCGATATAAATCTGCTGCGCGCTACCCGCGCGATTGGTCGCGCTGCCGTCGCTGTAGGACGCAAGCGCGCGATTGGCGTCGGTGGCGCCCGCGATGATGTATGCTCCGTTGCCGACCGCAGGGTCGAGCCCGGCGAGCGCGAAGGCATCGGGCTGTGCGGCGTTCTCGTTCCCCGCCGCAATGACGATCAGCACGCCCGCCGCCGTGGCGCGCGCGACCGCAGCCACCAATGCCGGACCCGCCGCGCCACCACCGAGCGAGATGTTGATCACCCGCGCTTGGCCCGCGACCGCGCCGTCGATCGCGGTGGCGATGCTCCCATCGGCAAACGAGCATTTGGGGCAGCTCCCCTCCTTCTCGCCGCGGAACACAAGCAGTGTCGCCTGCGGGGCCACCCCTTCGATCGACTGATCGTTGCGCGCGGCGGCGAGCACTGCTGCGACCGCGGTGCCATGCCCATCGGGATCGTGGATCGATCGTCCCGAGACGACATCGCGGCTGAGCGGGCTGATGCGGCCTGTGAACTCCGCCGATGCCTGATCGATTCCCGAATCGATGGTTGCCACGATTACGCCCGCGCCCGATGCGCCCGCATCATAGGCGGCGAGTGCGTTCGCCTGCACCGCGCCGTTCGATTGCCGGTATTCGGCGGTATCGTAGATGCTCGGTGTCGGCGTCGGTACGGGCGTCGGCACGGGCGCCGGCGTGGGCGCTGGTGCAGGTGCGGGAATCGGTGCGGGGCTCGATCCGCCGTCCCCCCCACACCCGCCCAGCAACAAAAGCGCGACAAGACCGGACAAGGGATACGCGCGCATGATCGGGTGCTCGGACAAAAACCGCGCGAGACTATGCCGAGCGAGCGCGCGCACGCAACCGATCCTATCGGTTGCGCGGATGCGACGCGCGCTCTACCGCCCCGCGATGCGCTTCGCCTCTATCGATACTTGGTTGTTCGATCTGGACAACACGCTCTACCCGCCCTCGGCCGCGCTGTTCCCGCGCATCGACGTCAAGATGGGGCAGTTCATCCAGAAGTTACTCGGCGTCGATGCCGAGCAGGCGCGCCGTGTGCAGAAGGCCTTCTGGGCGAGCCACGGCACCACCCTGCGCGGACTAATGGACAATCACGGCGTCGAGCCGTCCGAGTTCCTCGATTATGTCCACGATATCGATATGGGCACGGTCGAGCCCGATCAGCGACTGGTTGCGGCAATGGCGCGATTGCCCGGACGCAAGCTGATCTTCACGAACGCCGATACCACCTATGCGACACGCGTGCTGGCGCGATTGGGCCTCGCGGGCGCGTTCGAGGCGATCCACTGCATCCACGGCATGGATTATCAGCCCAAGCCCGATCCGCGTGCCTATGATATGCTGGTGGAGCGTTACGCGATCGATCCCACCCGCGCGCTTTTCGTCGAGGATATGGCGCGCAACCTCGCGCCTGCAAAAGCACTCGGCATGACGACGGTGTGGGTCGATAATGGCTCGGAGCGCGGCGGAGACGGAGCCTCGCATGACTATATCGATCTGACGATCACCGATGTGAGCGCGTGGCTCGATAGCCTCACCTTCCCCGCGCGGGTGGCGGCATGAGCGGTCTGCAGGCCGCGATCGCGCTCGCGTGGGAGGCGCGCGCGGAACTCTCGCCGGAGACACGCGGCACACCACGCGACGCAGTGGAGGCCGCGTTGGCCGGGCTGGACGGTGGCAGCCTGCGCGTTGCCGAGAAGCTGGACGGTGCGTGGATCGTCCACCAATGGCTCAAGCAGGCGGTGCTGCTCTCGTTCCGGCTGGGCGCGATGGAGCGCATCGGCGGCGGCTGGGACAAGGTGGACCTCAAATTCGCCGATTGGGACGAGGCAGCATTCTGCGCGGCGGGCTTCCGCGCGGTCCCCGGCGCAATCGTGCGACGCGGGGCCTATATCGCGCCGGGCGCGGTGCTGATGCCAAGCTTCGTCAACATCGGCGCGCGCGTCGGCGAAAACAGCATGATCGACACCTGGGCGACGGTGGGTTCGTGCGCGCAGATCGGCGCGAACGTCCACATCTCGGGCGGTGCGGGGATTGGCGGCGTGCTCGAACCCCTGCAGGCCGCCCCCACGATCATCGAGGACGGCGCATTCATCGGCGCGCGCTCCGAAGTGGCCGAGGGGGTGATCGTCGAGGAGGGCGCGGTGCTCTCGATGGGCGTGTTCCTCGGCGCATCGACTAAAATCGTCGACCGCGCGAGCGGCGCGGTGCATTACGGCCGCGTGCCCGCCTATAGTGTGGTGGTACCGGGGACGATGCCGGGCGCGAACGGAGGTCCGTCGCTCGCCTGTGCGGTGATCGTGAAGACGGTGGACGCGCGCACGCGGTCGAAAACGGGGATAAACGATCTGCTGCGAGACTAGCGCTTGATCCAGCGTCGCTGACGCGCGCCTAGCGGCTCAGCGTCTTGGGATCGAGCGCATCCCAGGCGACCGGCCCGGCGACGCGCCACACCTCCAAACCCTTGGCGTCATAAAGGATCGTGATCGGCAGGCCCGCAGCTTTGTAGCCGAGCGCCAGCGCGTTTTCGCGATCAAGGAACGGCTTCACCGCGACGAATTTGCCCGCGACGAAGAAGCGATCGATCGCGCGCCAGCCGCCCAGATCCTGACTGACCGCGATCACCTGCGGCGCGCCCGGCTTGAACGCCAGGCGGTCCAGCGCGGGCATTTCGGCGATGCATGGCGCGCACCAGGTCGCCCACAGATTGACCAATATGGGCTTGCCCGCAAAATCCGCGATGCGGTGTGGGGCGCCCGCATGATCGAGGAACGTCGCGGCGGGCGGGCTCTGGCCCGCGTGGCTCCGATCGAGCTTCGATGGACCGCCTTGCGTGGCCGCATACGCCTGCCTATCGCCGGGGGCGAACGGTGCGACGGCGAGGATTGCAAGACTGATGAGCAACGAGGCGCGCATGGATGCCGATCCGATGTGGGGCGGCCGCTTCTCGCGCGGCCCGTCGGACCTGATGCGCCGGATCAACAGCTCGCTGCAAGTCGATCGGCGGATGTGGCGCGAAGATCTGCGAGGTTCGGTGGCGCACGCGACGATGCTGCGCGATTGTGCGATCATCGGCGCGGAGGACGCAGCCGCGATCCTGTCCGGTCTGGAGCGGATCGGCGAGGAATGGTCCGCGACGGACGGGCCTCCGATGGACTGCGACGCCGAGGACATCCATATGGCGGTCGAAGCCCGGCTGATGGAGCTGATCGGACCGGCGGCGGGGCGGCTGCATACGGCCCGGTCGCGCAACGATCAGGTGGCGACGGATTTCAAGCTGTCGGTAAACCGTCGCGCCCATGATGCTATCAGCCAGCTAATCAGGCTGCACAACGCAATACATGCGCAGGCTGAACTACACATAGCCACCGTTATGCCCGGCTTTACACACCTGCAGGTCGCTCAGCCAGTCACTCTCGGACATCACCTTCTTGCATATATTGAAATGTTCGACCGAGATGCCGGGCGTTTTGATGTGGCGAGATTGGGCCGCAGCCCTCTAGGTGCTGCCGCGCTTGCTGGAACATCGTTCCCGATCGACCGCAAACTCACCGCTGATCACCTGAATTTCCGTGGCTCGTCGCTTAACAGCATGGACGCCGTTTCGAACCGCGATTTCGCCTTGGACTATCTCTCCGCCGCCGCCATCTGCGGCCTCCACCTCAGCCGCCTCGCCGAGGAGATCATTCTCTGGGCGTCCCAGCCGTTCGGCTTCGTCACGCTGCCCGATGAGTGGTCCACCGGCTCGTCGATCATGCCGCAGAAGCGCAATCCCGATGCGGCCGAGCTGGTGCGCGCGAAGTCCGCGCAGTTGCTCGCCGCCTTCCAGAACCTCGGCGTCGTGATGAAGGGCCTCCCGCTCGCGTACTCGAAGGACTTGCAGGAAGATAAACGTATCGTCTTCGAAGCCGCCGACACGCTCGAACTCTGCCTTGCCGTGATGACGGGCATGATCCGCGACATCCAGTTCAACCCGGAGCGGATGCGCGAGGTCGCCGCAATGGGCTATTCGACCGCGACCGATCTCGCCGATGCGCTCGTCCGCGTCGCCGACGTGCCCTTCCGCGAGGCGCACCACATCACCGGCCGCGTGGTCGCGGCGGCGGAGGCCAAGGGCGTAGCCCTCGACGCGCTCGACGATGCGACGTTGGCCGCGATCGATCCACGCATTCGCCGCGATATGCTGATGACGGTCGAACAATCCGTCGCCAGTCGCACCAGCTTCGGCGGCACCGCCCCAGTGCGCGTGCGCGAAGCGATCGCTGCCGCGCGGAACCGACCATGAACCGCGCGCTCCTCATCACCGCAGCCCTGCTCGCGCTCGCCGGGTGCGGGCGCAAGGGAACGCTCAAGCCCGCGCCCGGCCAGTCGGCACCGCCCACCGCCTATGGCATGAGCGCACCCGCCACCACCGATCAGGCGCTGAAGCCCCCGCCCGATGCCGGTCCCGAACGCATCGACGATGTGATCAAGCGCCCCGAACAGGAGCGCCATGACGATCCTTTCGATCTCCCGCCGCCGAGCGCGCGGCGATGACGCTCGTGCGCGCCCCCTCCGCCCCTTCGGGGCACCTCCCCCGCTCCCCAGGGGAAGACAAGGAAGACTTATCCTCCCCCGTTCGCGGGGGAAGTGGCGGCGAAGCCGACGGAGGGGGCGGGGCCACGCGCGCCCTTGAACCCGGCTTCGCGCTCCGTAACGGCGCGCTCCACGTCGAAGGCGTCCCCCTCGACGCCATCGCCGATGCTGTCGACACGCCGCTCTACGTCTATTCGCACTCGCTGATCGAACACCGCTACGGTCGCCTCGCGGCTGCGCTTCCTGCCGACGCGACGATCGCGTTCGCGGTAAAGGCCAATCCCAATCTGGGCGTCATCGCCACGCTCGCCGCCAAAGGTGCGGGCGCGGATGTCGTCTCGGGCGGGGAGATGCTGCGCGCGCTCAAGGCCGGGGTTCCGGCCGGGCGCATCGTGTTCTCGGGCGTCGGCAAAACGATGGCCGAACTCGAAGCCGCACTCGCGGCCGGGATCGCGCAGATCAACGTCGAGAGCGAGCCCGAGCTTCACATGCTGAGCGCGGCGGCTGCAAGGCTCGGGACCACCGCGCTGATCGCGCTACGCGTTAACCCCGATGTCGCGGCGGGCACGCACACCAAGATTTCGACCGGACGCAAGGAAGACAAGTTCGGCATCCCCGCTGCGCGGGCGCTCGCCGCCGCCGATCTCGCCCGCTCGCTTCCCGGCCTGCGCCTCCAGGGCCTCGCGGTCCACATCGGCAGCCAGCTTACCTCGCTCGATCCGTTCGAGCGCAGCTTCGCCGCGCTCGGAGATCTCATGCGCGCGATGCGCGGCGCGGGCCATACCATCGAAACGATGGACCTCGGCGGCGGGCTGGGCGTCGTCTACGAACCCGGCGAGACGCCGCCGCCGCCGATCGAAGCCTATGGCGCAATGGTCGCGCGCGCCACAAAGGGCTGGAACGCGCGGCTGATATTCGAACCCGGCCGCTATCTCGTCGCCGAGGCGGGGGTGCTCGTCGCCACCGTGATCCTCGTGAAAGAGGGCGTGGATCGCCGCTTCGTCGTGGTGGACGCCGCGATGAACGATCTGCTGCGCCCGAGCCTTTACGGCGCGTTCCACGAAATCCGCGCGGTCCATCCAACAGGCGACCGCTTCGAGGCCGATGTCGTTGGCCCCGCCTGCGAATCGGGGGACACGTTCGCCCGCGGCCGCACAATGGACGCGGTGAAGGCGGGCGACCGCGTCGCGATCATGACTGCGGGCGCCTATGGGGCCAGCCTTGCCTCCACCTACAATTCACGCGCGCTGGTGCCCGAGGCGATGGCGAGCGGCGCGCGCTGGCAGGTGGTCGCGAGGCGCGTACCCGTCGCAGACATGATTGCGCTGGAGAGCGTCCCCGATTGGCACACCCCTCCCCTGGATTGATTCCCTATGACCCGACTTCCCCCCGCACTTGCCGCCTTGGCGCTGACGCTCGCCGCCGCCCACGCCGCGCCCGTCCAGCAGGACGAACCCAATCGTCCCGATCAGCACCCCGCCTTCGCGGGACAAACCCGCATCGACGCGGTCAGTTCGGGCGTCACGCTGAAGGTCACCCCCATCGCCCACGGCCTCGTCTACCCCTGGGCGCTCGCCTTCCTCCCCGATGGCCGTGCGCTCGTCACCGAGAAGCCCGGCCGCCTTCGCCTTATCGACAAGACCGGCCACATCCTCCCGCCGATCATGGGCGTGCCACCCGTGGTCTACGCGGGCCAGGGCGGACTGCTCGACGTGATCGTGGTCCGCGCCAATCCCCTGCGCATCTGCCTCACCTATTCGGCAGTACGCGGACCCGGTGGACTTACCGGCACTACCGCACGCTGTTCGGATGCAGTTGTGGCGGGCGACAGCCTCAGGCTCGTCAATCACAAGATCGTCTGGGAACAGCTTCCGTCGTGGGCGGGCAACCACAATCACTTCGGCGGCCGCATGGTGCTCGCGCGCGATGGCACGCTGTTCATCACCAACGGCGAACGCTTCAACACTCCCATCCGGGAGCGCGCGCAGGATCTGAAGGCGGGCATGGGCAAGGTGGTTCGCGTCACGCTGGATGGCGGCGTGCCGCGAGACAATCCGTTCGCCAGCAGCCCCGATCCGATCACGCAGCGCGTCTGGTCCTACGGCCACCGCAATCCCCAGGGCGCAGCGATCAATCCCGAAAGCGGGAAGCTCTGGACGATTGAGCACGGGCCCAAGGGTGGCGACGAGTTGAACGCCCCCAAGCCCGGTCACAACTATGGCTGGCCCGTCATCACTTACGGCGAGGATTACAACGGCAAGCCGATCGACGGCGACATCACCACGCACGCGGGCATGGATCAGCCGATCTATTACTGGGATCCCGTGATCGCTCCCTCCAGCATGATCTGGTACACGGGAACGCTCTTCCCACGCTGGCGCGGCAGCGCGATCATCGGGGGCCTCGCCACCAACTCGATCACGCGCATCGAGGTGCGCGGCGAGCACGTGACCGGCGAAGAGAAATTCTCGATGGACCACCGCATCCGCGACGTCGAACAGGCTCCGGACGGATCGATCTGGGCGCTTACCGATGAGGACGAGGGCGAGGTGTTGCGGCTGTCTCCGCGCTAGCCGCCAGCAGCGCGGGTACCGACAAGCGCACGATGTCGCCGCGCGCGAGATCGGTTAGCCAGACCGACCCAAAGCCGACCCGCAGGGAATCGCCACCCGGGCCGGTCCAGCGGCGCACGACGCGGTTCGTCCGCGGATCGATCGCGGTAAGCGGCACGCCATGCACGCTAGTCCACACATACCCCTCGCCCGCCGCGATATCGCCGCCATGCCCGGGCGAATGCGCCTCGATCGTCGCGACGCGCGCGCGCGTGCGCACGTCGATGCGATCGATCGTGCCATTGCCCTGGTTGAGCGCCCACAGCGCACCGTAGCCGCTGGCGAGGAAGCGCGGTTGCGGACCGAGCTGCATTCGCCCGACAGCGCGCCCTGCACCCGCATCGATCATCGTGATACCGCGCCGCACGCCGCTGCTCGCCCAGATCATGCCATCGGCATAGACCGGATTGAACGTGCCCGGCGCGACTGCGATCATCTGGCGAACCCGGCCCGTCTCGGGATCGAGCCGCGCGAGTTTGCCGGTGCCCGCGAGCGGTGCCCACAAGCTATCCCCGCTGACCGCGATGCCCGATTCGGGAACCACGGCTTCGAGCGGCAACACCGCCTGGATGCGCGCGCGCGCCAGATCGATCCGAACGATTCCCGGACGCGCGCCGCACACCGGAACCCACAGGCTCCCGAGCCCGACAGCCAATCCCGCGCACGCCGCCCCGGGCAGAGGCACGAGCGCATCGACACGGTTGGTAGCCGGATCGATGCGCTGGACGAGATCGGGGCGTGTGCTCGTCGACCAGACCGCGCCCGCGGTGATCGCCACCCAATCGGCTCGCGGCCCCAGGTGGATGCGCGCCTGCGTTGGCGCCGATGCGAGCGGTCGCGTCGGCACGGGCACTGGCGCAGGCACGCGCGCGGCTGCTGCGAGCGCAAGCAGGACCGGCAGCGGTCGCAAAAGGGCGGTCAGAGCGCTGCTGGCGGGCCGGGCACGCGCCACGACCTACAGCGTCGCCGCCCCGAACGTATCGCACGCGCCCGGATCGCCGCTGTCATATCCGAGCTTGAACCAGTGGCTGCGCTGCGCCGAGGTGCCGTGCGTGAAGCTATCGGGCGAGACGCGGCCGGTCGCCTCGCGCTGCAGCGTATCGTCGCCGATCGCGCTTGCGGCCTTCAATGCCTCGTCGACATCGCCCGGATCGAGGATCGCCTTGTTCGCATTGCCCCACACCCCCGCGTAGCAATCCGCCTGCAACTCGATGCGAACCTGCGCGCCATTCGCGCCCTCCTGAGGGAATCTGCCACGCTTCGCGCGCTCCATCTGCCCGGTGAGCGCCTGGACGTGGTGGCCCACCTCGTGGGCGATTACGTAGGCTGCGGCGAAATCGCCGGGCGCGCCGAAGCGTCGGCTGAGTTCGTCGAAAAAGCTGGTGTCCAGATACACCTTGCGGTCGTTCGGGCAGTAGAACGGACCCATCGCGGTCTGCGCCGCGCCGCACGCCGAGGTTCCCTCGCCCGAATAGAAGACCAGCTTGGGCTGCGCGTATGTCTGCCCGTTCGCCTTGAAGATCGCGCCCCAGGTATCTTCGGTCGTCGCGAGCACCTTGCGCACGAAGCGATCGGTCTGGCTCTCGGCGGTGCCGGATGTCGCGCCGCCTTGCGCTGGCGGCTGGAAGCCGGCGCTCTGGCTGGCTGGGTCCGGAACCGCCGCATGGTGGCTGCCCGATCCACCGAAGAACAGGAAATAGCCCAGCGCCAGGACGATGATGGCGGGCAGGCCGATGCCAAGCCCTCGTGCGGCGAAGATCAGGCCGAGAATGCCGCTTAGCCCGCCGCCGCCGCCGAAGCCGCCCGCTCCCAGCCCCCCCTGCCCGCGCTGGTCTTCGATGTTCGAGCTTTCGCGTTCGTCGTCGAGGCGCATGGGACAGACCTTGGCTGGAAAGGATGCGCCCCTCCAATGGCGCGGCGCGCGCGGCGTTGCAATCGCAAGGCTGCGGCTTGGCGAGCGCGCGCAGATCGGTATACCGATTCCAGATCGTCAGGGTGGGAGCAGAACGGTGCGCGCAACGATGGTGGCTGCAGCAATAGTGGTCCTGGCACCGGGCGGGGCGCACGCCGTCGGCAGGCTTGGAGTATGGACGAATCCTTCCAGAAGCGTGCGCGTCGATGCGCACCCGTGCGGAAAGAAGTTTTGCGGAACGGTGATTTGGGCCAGCCCCAAGGCCAAAGCCGATTCGGCGCGCGGCGGCAACAAGCAACTCGTGGGCATGCAGTTGTTCCGGGATTTTACCGCCGACAAGCCCAATGTGTGGCGCGGCAAGGTCTATGTGCCCGATATCAATAAAACCTTTTCCGGCACCCTGACGCTGACCGATCCGCAATCGTTGGTGGCGAAAGGCTGCCTGTTCGGCGGGGTGGCCTGCACATCGCAGACCTGGACGCGCTTGCGCTAGAGTTCTGTACGCGCTTCGCTTGGCCCCCCTATACAACGGTGGCGAACCGAGCGCCGCACGACCGGATCCCGATCAGCAGATTGCGGCAGACTCCCTTCCGCGCATCAGCACCGCCTCGATCGCGGCAGCGACATGATCCATATCGGCCATGCCGTCGACATGGCTCACCAGGCTCACCGCACGATAATAGGGCAAAATCGGTGCGGTTTTGGCATGATATTCAACAAGCCGTGTGCGCACCGTCTCGGCGCGATCATCCGGGCGGCGGCGGAAATCGTCGTGGCCGCAGACGTCGCAGCGGCCCGGCGTGCGCACCGGCTTGAAGCTATCGTGATAGCCCTCGCCGCAATAGCCGCACGCAAAGCGCCCAGCGATGCGCTCGACGAGCGCGTCCTCGTCGACATCGAGCACGATCACCGCGTCCAGATGCATCCCCTTGGCCGCAAGCATCGCGTCGAGCGCGTGCGCCTGGCTCGTGGTGCGTGGGAAGCCATCGAGAATGAATCCCTGACGCGCATCGGGCTGATCGAGCCGCTCGGAAAGCACGCCTTCCACCAGCGCATCGGGAACGAGCTGACCCGCCTCCATCGTCGCGCTGACCTCGATACCGACCGGCGTGCCCGCCGCCACCGCCGCGCGAAGCATGTTGCCGGTGGAAAGCTGGACCATGCCGTGCTGCTTCTCGAGCCGTGCCGCCTGCGTCCCCTTCCCCGCGCCCGGCGGTCCGAGCAGAATCACATTCAACGGCGAGCCCCCCTGAGCTTCGATCGCTTGATCAGCCCCTCATATTGATGCGCGAGCAGGTGGCTCTGGATCTGGCTGACGGTATCCATCGTCACATTGACCACGATCAGCAGGCTCGTGCCACCGAAGTAGAAGTTGACCGCTCCCTGCCCCTGAAGAAATTCGGGCAGCAGGCAGACAAAGGTCAGATAGGCCGCGCCGATCACGGTCAGGCGCGTCAGCACGAAATCGAGATACTGCGCGGTCTGCTGGCCTGGTCGACGCCCAGGAATGAAGCCGCCGTATTTCTTCAGATTGTCCGCAGTTTCCTCAGGATTGAACACGACCGCAGTGTAGAAGAAGCTGAAGAAGATGATCCCGATCGCGTAGAGCGCCATGTAGAGCGGCGCGCCGCGCTGGAGCGCGGTCGATACCGTGATAACCCAATCGGGTCCGCCACCCTTGCCCAGAAACTGCACCACGGTCAGCGGCATCAGCAGGAGCGAGGAAGCGAAGATCGGCGGGATCACACCCGCAGTATTGATCTTGAGCGGAAGGTGCGAACTATCCCCCTGGAACATGCGGTTGCCGACCTGGCGCTTGGGATACTGGATCAGGATGCGCCGCTGGGCTCGCTCCATGAAGCAGATGAACGCGACCACACCGATCGCGCCAACCGCAAGCAGCACCACATATCCACCACCGATCGCGCCGGTGCGCATCTGTTCGAACAGTCCACCGAGCGACGTGGGCAAATGCGCGACGATGCCCGCCATGATGATCAGGCTGATGCCGTTGCCGATGCCGCGCGAGGTGATCTGCTCGCCCAGCCACATCAGGAACAGCGTACCGCCGATCAGAGTGATCACCGTTGTCAGCCGGAAGATCATGCCGGGATCGATCACGGCGGTCTGGCCCCCGCCCCAATGTTCTAGCCCGACCGCGATGCCATAGCCTTGTATGGCGGTGAGCAGCACGGTGCCGAAGCGGGTATATTGATTGAGCTTCTTGCGCCCGCTCTCGCCCTCTTTCTTGAGGCTTTCGAACGAGGGCACCAGCGAAGTCATCAACTGCACGATGATCGATGCCGTAATATACGGCATGATATTGAGCGCGATGATGCTCATGCGCTGCAGCGCGCCGCCCGAGAAGGTGTTCACATAATCGAGCACGCCGCCGTGCGTGCGGCTGAACAGCGCGTCGAGTGCGAGCGGATCGATGCCGGGGATCGGCACGAAGCTCAGCAGACGGAACACGATCAGCGCGCCCATCGTGAAGAGCAGACGCTTCTTGAGTTCGGTCGCCTTGCCGAACATGCTGAAATCGAGGGCCGGGGCCGATCGGTTGGCGACGGTCGCCATGGGTGCTGTATTCCTGCCTTGTGGTGTGTATGCGCGACATGGGGATGCGGCAGGCGGCTTGCGATGTCCAGCCGCGGCGATGATCGACGTGGTTTACATGACCGCGTGGAATAGCCGATCATCGATCGGCACCCCCGCGTTCACCGCCGGACAGGCTGCGGGGCGGATTGCGGAGCGTCTGCTCTGCCAGAAATCCCCGTCGCCCAGCGCGTCACCGCGTGCAGGCCGAACACCACCGCCGCGAACGCCAGCAACGCGCCCACGTAAATGCCAACAAACCACCGCCACCGCGCGCTCAATGATAGGCACCCACGTCGATATCCTCGGCAATCTTGCCGCGGAATACCCAATAGACATAGCCGGTGTAGACCAAGGTCATCGGCAGCGCGAAGGCGAAGCCGACCAGCAGGAACTGCTGCGACAGGGGTGTGTTGGCCGCTGTCCAGATCGTAAGGTGCGGCGGCGCGATATAGGGGAACAGGCTGACGACGAGCCCGACGAAGCCCAGCAGGAAAAGCGCGATCGTCAGCAGGAACGGCCGCACATGGGCATCGCGGCGAAGCGCGCGCCACAGCGCCCACGCACATGCCGCCGTCAACAGCGGCACCGGCGCGAGTACGGCGATATTGGGCCACACCAGCCAGCGCGCGCCGATCGCGGGACTGAGGAACGGCACCCACAGGCTGACCGCCGCCATCGCCGCGAGCACCGCGAACAGGAAGCGCTCGGCCATGCGGCGCGCCCACACCTGCAGATCGCCGCCGGTCTTCATCACGCACCACGTCGCCCCCAGCAGGCCATAGCCTGCGACCAGCCCTGCCGCGCAAAGCAGGCTGAAGGGCGTCGCCCAATCGAGCACGCCGCCGGTGAAGCGCCGTCCGTCCGAGACGAAGCCCTGCACGAACGCGCCGAGCACGAAGCCCTGCGCGATCGTGGCCACTAGCGAGCCGAAGTGGAAGCTGCGATCCCACCAATGTTTGCTATCGACCGACTTGAAGCGGAACTCGAACGACACGCCGCGATACACCAGCGCGATCAGCATCAGCAGCAGCGGTACATAAATCGCGGGCATGATGATCGCATAGGCCAAGTGGAACGCCGCGAGCACGCCGCCGCCGCCCAATATCAGCCACGTCTCGTTCCCGTCCCAGATCGGCGCGACCGAGAGCATCATCCGGTCGCGCCAATTCTCGTTGTGCGCCGAGGTGAACAGGATGCCGATGCCCAGATCGAAGCCATCCATCACCACATACATCGCCACCGCAACGCCGATCAGCCCCGCCCAGATGATCGGAAGCCAGAACGCCTGACCATGCGTGACAAGCGGTAGCCATGCGGGGGCGTTCACTCGGCCGCTCCACTCAGCGCGCCGGTATGGAGGCCGGTGCTGGTCGCGGACATCGGCCGCTTGGGTTTGCCCGCCGGCGTATCGACTGGCACCCCCACATCCGCGTCGGGGCCACGCAGAAGGATCTTCAGCAGGAACCACGTTCCCGCGCCGAACATGATCGCATAGGTCACCACGAACGCCGCGAGGCTGGCACCGACCGCAGCCGCAGGCACGGGAGAGACCGCGTCTGCTGTGCGCAGCAGGCCGTAGATCACCCAGGGCTGCCGTCCGACCTCGGCGGTCACCCAGCCGAGCAGCACCGCGGCGAAACCGGCCGGCGTCATCAGCAGGCACGCCCACAGGAACCATGGGCTATCGAACAGCCGGCGGCGCGCGCGCAGCCACAGGCTCCACAGCCCGAGCCCGATCATCGCCATTCCCAGCGCGACCATCGCGCGGAAGGCGAAAAACACCGGCAACACCGGCGGTCGGCGATCGGGCGCGACATCCTTCAGGCCCGGCACTCGGCCGCCCAAGCTGTGCGTCAGGATCAGACTGCCCAGCCGGGGGATTGCCACCTCGTAACGGTTGCGCTCGGCCTTTTCATCGGGCCACGCGAACAGCACGAGCGGCTTGGAGACGCCCGCGCTCCAGCTTCCCTCGATCGCGGCGAGTTTGGTGGGCTGGTACTTTAGCACCGCCAGCCCCTGCTGATCTCCCAGGAACGCCTGTACGGGAGCGAAGATCGCAACGAACCAGAGCGCGCCCGACAGCGACGTGCGCGCGCCCCACAACCGATCGGCCGAATGGCCTTGTCGCCGCGCGCGGATCAGCATCAGCGCGGACATCCCCGCAACCGCCAGCCCGGTCGTCAGATAGGCCGCCATCACCATGTGCGCAAAGCGCGTTGGTAGGCTGGGACTGAACACGATCCGCCACCAGTCGACCGGCACCGCGACGCCATGCTCGATCGCATACCCCACCGGCGTCTGCATCCAGCTGTTGGCACTCAGGATCCAGAACGCCGAAAGCAGCGTGCCGAACGCGACCATGCAGGTGGCGACAAAGTGGAGCTTGTCCCCCACCTTCTCCCAGCCGAACAACATGATACCGAGGAACGAGGCCTCGAGAAAGAAAGCGGTGACGACCTCGTAGCCGATCAGGGGCCCAAGCACATTGCCGCCGAAATCGGCGTAACCGCTCCAGTTGGTGCCGAACTGGTAGCTCATCGGAATGCCCGAGACGACGCCCAGCCCGAAGGACAGCGCGAACACCTTCACCCAGAAGCGGTAGAGATTGCGGTAACGCATATCGTGCGTGCGCAACCAGCGCAGTTCGAGACTGGCGAGCCAGCTCGCCAGCCCGATCGTGAACGCGGGGAAGAGGATGTGGAACGCCATCGAAAAGGCGAACTGCGTGCGGGCGAGCGTTAGTGCGTCCATCGGCGGCGCGGCTCCTGCAACCGACCCGTTGCAAATCACCTAACGTGCCCGGCTGAACTATGGGTACATTGCCCACCGCGCTTTCGCACCACGGGACTTCGCGCTAACCTGAGCGGATGGGGACCGCGGACGAGGCGCAGACGCACGGCACGGTCCGGGTATTCCTGAGCTACGCTCGCCCCGATGCCGAGCGCGCGCACAGCCTCGCCGATGCGCTGGGCGCGCGCGGCTTCTCGGTCTGGTGCGATCGTCAACTCGAAGGGGGTGCCGCCTTCGCGTCCACGATCGAGGACGAGCTTGCCGCCGCCGACGCGGTCGTCGTCGCGTGGTCTGCCGCATCGACGCATTCGGACTGGGTGCGCGACGAGGCGGCGGTCGGCCGCGACAAGGGTCGGCTGGTGCCCGTGCGGCTCGATGCAACGCTGCCGCCGATCGGCTTTCGCCAGTATCAGGCGATCGATCTTTCGGGGTGGACGGGTGCTGCGGACAATCCTGCGATCGATCGCGTGGTCCGCGCGGTTGAGAAAATTGCGGCGGGCAAGGCGGACGGGCCGCACGCGGCGAGCCCCGCGCTCGACCGGCCGAAAAATCTGCCGCGCGCGTTCGCGCTTGGCGGGGCCTTGTTCGCTGCGATCGCGGGGCTGGCGGTGTGGAAGCCGTGGACGCAACTCGCAACCGCGCCGACCGCGCCGACGATCGCGGTGCTGCCCTTCCTCGATCTGTCGCACACCGCCGATGGCCGCGCGTTTTCGGAAGGGGTGGCAGAGGACATCCTCGCCCTGCTCGCGCGCGATCCGCGCCTGCACGTGCTCGGCCGCACCTCTGCCGCGATGCTCGCCGCGCACGCAGGCGATCCGCGCGCGATCGAGCGTGATCTGGGGGTGACGCATCTGCTCGAAGGCAGCGTGCGCAGTACGCCCGGGCGCGCCAAGGTCGATGTGCGGCTGCTGCGACTGCCCGGCCAGGAGTCGATCTTCGCGGACAGCTTCGATCGCCGGCTGACCGATATCTTCGCGGTGCAGGACGAAATCGGTCAGGCGGTTGCGGCGCGGCTTGGCGGTGCGCTTGGCACCACCGCCGCCGTGCGCGCCGCGAGCGCGCCGCAGACGGTGCCCGAGGTCTACACGCGCTATCTGGCTGCGCGCCAGCTTGTGCGCACGCGCCAGCCCGCCGAAATGAAGCGCGCCGCAACGCTGCTGCGCGAGGCGACCGCCGCCGATCCGCGCTACGCTCCCGCGTTCGCCGCACTCGCCGAGGTTTCGATACTGCTCGCGGCGGACCAATATGGCGATACGCCCAGGGACGAGGCGGTCGCAGCGGCGCGCGGCTATGCAATGCGCGCCGCCGCGATCGCACCCAATCTTGGCGATACGCACGCAGCACTCGGCGAGGTGGCGATCGAGGCGGGCGAGGCGGAGCGCGCGATCGCCGAGTTCCGCCACGCGGTCGCGCTCGATCCGCACAAGGTCGAGACGCTGAACTGGCTCGGCTATGCGCTCTCGGAGAATGGCGACCTGTCCGAGGCCGCAAAGGTGATGCGCCAGGCGGTCGCGCTCGAACCCTTATGGTTCCGCCCGCGTGTGACCGCGATCTTCACCCTGCATCAGATCGGCGCGGACCAGGAGATCGCGCGCATGGCGGCGAGCTTCGCGCCGATTGCCCCCGATCCACTCGCGCGCGACCGCGTGGCGATGGCGGCGGCGTTCCAGCTGGCGCGCTTCGGCGAGGCGGTGACGCTGGCGCAGCGCATCGATGCGACCACGCCTGGCGATCCGCAGGCGGGCGAGACGCTGGCGGGGGTCGGCATCAACCTGTTCGTGTCCAACCTCGCGCTGAGCGGCCTGGGCAACGCCAGCGGCATGACGCTCGACATGATCCTCGGGAAGCCGGACGCCGCGATCGCGCGCGCGCTTCGCGCCGGCGCGGCGCTGTGGGATTCGCCCAACGATGTTTATTATGCCGCGACTGCCTTCGTCGCGCGCTCCCGCTGGGCCGATCTGGTCGCGCTTTACGATGCGCGGTACCGCTCTCCCGAAGCCTGGCTCGAGCGCGGCATCCGGTTGTCCGCGCTCGATCTGGCACCCACCATCGCCTTCGCACTCGATCGTGTCGGGCGCGCGGCCGAGGCGCGACGCATGCGCGCGTTGACCGCCGCGCGGCTCTCCGAGTTCGAGGCGCGCGGGCTGGTACCCAATTCATCCGCGTGGCTGGGCGCGGCCCTGCTGACCGCAAACGGCAACAAGGCTGGCGCGATCGCACGTCTTGCGGCGGCGGCGGGATCGATCAACCCCGCGATCGTGTGCGGCGGACCGACCCGGCTCGATCACTCCCCCGAACTGGGCAGGCTCGCAACCGATCCGGGTTTCCGGGCGGTCGTCGCAAGCTGCGATGCATGGATCCGGCGCCAGCGCGCGTCGCTGCCGCGCGGCTGAGGCCTGTCGCCTACTGCGGGTGGTTCGGGTCGTGAACGGGCGGCGGTGGGGGCAAAGGCAGCACCCGCTCGGCGCGGTTGTGGTGCGACGGATGATTATTGCCGTGCGGGCCGTAACTCGCGTGCCGCGCGCAACCGGCCAGCAACCCGCCACCAACGATCACCGCGATCGCGAGACGACCGATCGAACCCGGGGCCATGCATTCCCTCCCGATCAAGGATGATTGCTGTTGCGCGCGGAGCGACCCATGACGGGCGCAGCCTGTGTGGGCTCGGAAGCGGCCTGCGCGATGGACGCATCGGGCGCGGCCTGCGCATCGTCCTCGGGTGGCAAGTCCGAAGTGTCGCTCGCGTCGGCTTCGATATCGTCATTCGGATCGATCATGATGGTCTCCCTCCGTTAACCATAATATTAAAGCGCCCAACGATGGACTGTGCAAGGGCTTTTGAAGGGGGCGCAGGCTCGCCGTAGGGCATCCAGCGGCCGGTCAACGCGCGTTTCGCAGCGACGCTTGTGTGCGCGTCGTCCGCCGTCCGCCGGACCGGCCGCTCCTCCCCGGAACCAATGCTGCGTGCATCGCGGCTGCCCGATGTGGCGTCAATTGCCTGTCGCTTGGGCACCACGGATTGGTGGCGCGGCGTTGCGCTTATGCAACGCTCCCGGTAAGCCGCGCGCTGTCCAGCCTCCGGAACCTGCCCAAATGCGCCTCTCCCGCTACACGCTGCCGCTCCTGAAGGAGACGCCCGGCGATGCGCAGATTGTCAGCCACCAGTTGATGCTGCGCGCCGGGCTGGTGCGGCAGACGGCGGCGGGGATTTATGCGTGGCTGCCGCTGGGGCTGCGCGTGCTGCGCAAGATCGAGCAGATCGTGCGCGAGGAGCAGGACCGCGCGGGGGCGCTCGAAATCCTGATGCCCACCATCCAGGCCGCCGATCTGTGGCGCGAGAGCGGGCGGTACGACGCCTATGGGCCGGAAATGCTGCGGGTGCAGGACCGGCACGGCCGCGAGATGCTCTATTCGCCGACCGCCGAGGAGCTGTTCACGCGCGTGTTTGCGGACGGTGCGCGCAGCTACCGCGATCTGCCGCGCATCCTGTATCAAATCCAGTGGAAGTTCCGCGACGAGGTTCGGCCGAGGTTCGGCGTGATGCGCGGGCGCGAGTTCCTGATGAAGGATGCGTATTCGTTCGATCTGGATGAGGCGGGGGGGCGGCACAGCTACAACCGCATGTTCGTGGCGTACCTGCGCACGTTTTCGCGGATGGGGCTGCAGGCGATCCCGATGCGCGCGGACACCGGCCCGATCGGAGGCGACTTGAGCCACGAGTTCATCGTGCTCGCGCCCACCGGCGAGAGCGAAGTGTTTTACCACCGCAACTGGGAATCCGCGCGCTCGACCGAGGTGGATGCGGACGATGCCGCCGCGCTTGAGGCCTATGTGTCGGGCCTAACCGCTGATTACGCCGCCACCGATGAGAAACGCGATTCCGCCGCCGAGGCGGCCGCTGGAGACGCGCTGCGAACCTCGCGCGGCATCGAGGTTGGCCACATCTTCTTCTTCGGGGACAAATATACGAAGCCGCTCGGCATGACCGTGCAGGGGCCGGGCGGTACGCAGGTCACCCCGCTCATGGGCAGCTACGGCATCGGCATCAGCCGCCTCGTGGGCGCGGCGATCGAGGCCAGCCACGACAGCGCGGGCATCATCTGGCCCGACGCAATCGCGCCCTACCGCGCCGCGCTGATCAACCTGCGCGCCGACGATCCCGCCTGTGTGGCGGCCGCTGACGCGCTCTACGCCAAGCTAGGCGAAGACGCGCTCTACGATGACCGCGACGAGCGGGGCGGCGCGAAGTTCGCCGCCGCCGATCTGGTGGGGCTGCCTTGGCAGATCATGATCGGGCCGAAGGGGGTGGCTGCGGGGACGGTCGAACTCAAGCGCCGTGCGACCGGCGAGAAGATCGAAGTTTCAGCCGACGAGGCGATGGCGCGCGTCACCCCAAAGTGAACGCGTTAACCACGATCGCGATAGTCGCGTCTGGAGGGGCCGCGGGGCGCGTCGGCCCCCCCACTGGTGTATCGCAGCGGAGATGGGGGGCGCGCGACTGTAGCTCCCCTCCAAGCGCAATTAAACACCTATTTGGTTCGTGGATACACTGCCGGACCCGGTTGAGAGTGTGGCACCGTCGCCCAGTCGCGCCCATCCACCCAGCGTTCACCCCGCTCCCCGCACCAGCCACGCAATGATCACCCGCTACGAACGCATGGTCGCCGCGCGCTATCTGCGCCCGGTCAAGGGCGAGGGGTTTATCTTCCTCGTCGCCTCGATCTCGCTCATCGCGGTCGCGCTTGGCGTCGCCGCGCTCATCTCGGTTATGTCGGTGATGAACGGCTTTCGCGCCGAGCTGTTCGATCGCATCCTCGGCCTGAACGGCCACGCGATCGTCCAAGGCTATGATGGCGTGCTCCCCGGCTGGCGACCCATCCTCGCCGCAACCAAGGCCACGCCCGGCGTCACCAGCGCGATCCCGATGATCGAGCAGCCGCTGATGGCGAGCTATCAGGGCCGGGTGGCGGGCGTGCTGGTGCGCGGCATGCTGCCCGCCGATATTGCGGCCACCAAGGTGATCGCGAGCAACGTGCAATCGGGCAGCCTCTCCAGTCTAAAAGACCCGCGCACCGTCGCCATCGGTCTCGAACTCGCGCGAACGCTTGGAGCGCACGTCGGCGACGATCTGACGCTGATCTCGCCGCAGGGCGAGACCACGCCGTTCGGCACCGCGCCGCGCATCGTTGCCTACAAGATCGGTGCGATCTTCTCGGTGGGCATCTTCGATTTCGACAAGGCGTTCGTGGTGATGCCTTTGGACCGCGCACAGACGCTGCTCGGCCTCGGCGATAGCGTCGGCATGATCGAGGTGCGCACCACCGATCCGGATCGCGCGCCCGCAATCCTCGCCAGCCTCGGCCCCAAGATCCGCGACGAGGCGGCGATCGTGCCTTGGCAATCGATGAACGCGTCGCTGTTCGAAGCGCTCTCGGTCGAACGCGTGGTGATGTTCTGGGTGCTCTCAATCATCATATTGGTGGCAGTATTTAATATCCTCTCGTCGCTGATCATGCTTGTGCGCGCGAAAACCCGCGACATCGCCATCCTGCGCACGATGGGTGCCAGTCGGCCCGCGATGATGCGCATCTTCGTGACCGTGGGCACGCTGATCGGCGCGGGCGGGATCGCGGCGGGCACCGCGCTGGGGTTCTTGGTGCTGCATTTCCGCCAGCCGCTGGTGAACGCCATCTCTGCACTCACTGGCGCGCAACTGTGGGATCCATCGATCCGTTTCCTGTCCGAACTTCCGTCCAAGACCGATCCGGTCGAGGTCACCGCGATCGTCGGCATGGCGCTGGTGCTGAGCTTTTTGGCAACGCTGTATCCCGCGTGGAAGGCCGCGAGCACCGATCCGGTGCAAGTGCTGCGCTATGAGTGATCTGGGCCAGGCCCCCTTCGCTCTTCGGGCACCTCCCCCAGAGGGGGAGCATCTTAGGTCCTCCCCCTCTGGGGGAGGTGGCGGCGAAGCCGACGGAGGGGGCCGGGCCGCGCTCCAGACGATCGGCCTGACGCGCACATTCCAGCAAGGCTCGGCCGCCATCGAAGTCCTGCGCGGCGTGGACCTGAGCGTGAACCGCGGCGAGATCGTCGCCCTGCTCGGTCCGTCGGGATCGGGCAAGTCCACTCTATTGCAGGCGGTGGGCTTGCTCGAAGGTGGTTTTGGCGGGCGCATCCTGATCGACGGCGTCGAGGCGGCGCAGCTATCCAACGCCGAGCGCACGCGCGTGCGCCGCGAGCGGCTGGGCTTCGTCTACCAGTTCCATCATCTGCTCCCCGATTTCACCGCACGCGAGAATGTCGTCCTCCCGCAACTGATCCAGGGCCGCACCCCCGCGCAGGCGCGCACCCGCGCGGACGCGCTGCTGAGCGATCTTGGTCTCGGTGCCCGCCTCGATCACCGACCGTCGCAGCTTTCGGGCGGCGAACAGCAGCGCGTCGCGGTCGCGCGCGCGCTGGCGAACGCGCCCGCGCTGGTGCTCGCGGACGAGCCGACGGGCAACCTGGACGAGGCGACCGCCGCGCGCGTGTTCGATGAGTTCGTGGCGCTGGTGCGCGGCCACGGCTCGGCCGCGCTGGTGGCCACGCACAACGAGGCGCTCGCCGCGCGGATGGACCGCGTGGTTCGCCTGCACGAGGGCCGACTGGAGATCTGACAAGGCTCCCGTGTCGCGATTGGTGATCGAGCGCGCCGAGATCGAAAATATCGCCTTCACCAGTGCGCGCCATAAACAAAACCCCGCCCCCGGTCGTTGCCAGGGGCGGGGCGAACTTGGCGAAAGCGCGAACGTGGGGATTACGCCGCCTGCGCCACACTTTCATTCGTGTTGGTGTTGTGCGCGGTTACATCGATCGCGGGCGCGGCCGCAGTCTGCCCGCCGATCGTGATCTTGCGCGGCTTGGCGGACTCGGGGACTTCGCGGTGCAGCTCGATTACCAGCAGACCGTCCTTCAGTTCGGCCGAGCCGACCTGGATGAAGTCCGCGAGTTCGAAGCGGCGCTCGAACGCGCGCGCGGCGATACCGCGGTGCAGCCACTGGCGCTGATCGTCGCCATCGGCCTTCTGGCCCTTGATGGTGAGCACATTGTTGTGCGCGGTCACGTCGACCTCGTCGGCACGGAAACCCGCGACCGCGACGGCGATGCGGAACTGATCGTCGCCCAGCTTCTCGATATCGAAGGGCGGATAGCCCTCGGCGGGGGCGGCCTGGGTGTTGCGCTCGAGCTGATCGAACAGACGATCAAAGCCGATCATCGAACGGCGATAGGGCGTGAAATCGAAAGTACGCACAAGTCCTCCTGAAAGCGACTGATGTTGATGGGCCCGCTTGTGGCGGCACCCGGAAAGCGCCGAACCCGATTGGCATCCGACACCACGCGAAATGGGATTGCGCTGCGGCGCGTCAAGACACGCACGCGATGATGCGCTAGCGCGGCGTGGGCGTGGGCGTGGGCGTGGGCTGGAGGGATTGATGCGCGTTTGGATTGGGTTGTTCGCGGCCGCCCTCGTGGCCTGCGCCGCGAACGCGACGCCGATAAAGCCGGGGGCTGAGGTCGCGTCGCCGCCCGAGGCAGCCCCGCCGCAGATCGATCCCGAGGTGGCCGAGGTTCAGGCGGTAAGTCGCGAGGCGGACGCACTGCGGCTCGCCAACAAGGCCGCGCAGATCGCTCCGCTCATCGAACGCGCGCTCGCGCGGCACCGCGCGCCCGGCCTTGCGCGCGCGGCACTACTGTGGATGCGCGCCAGCCTGCTTGCCGAAAACGGGCGCTATCCGGGTGCCCTCCGCGACATCGATGCGGCGACCGCGATGCGGCCCGGCGTTCCATTTTTCGAGGGCACCGCGATCGAGTTGCGCCTGCTCGGTGGCGACGCACCGGGCGCGGCGACGCGGCTGATCGATTTCGCCACCGCCAACCCCGCCGCAGTGCGCGGCTTCCTGCCCGGCCTGATCGATCCGCTGCTACGAGCGCTGCAAGCGCCCGAGCAGGCGGCTTTGCTGGCGCGGACCAAAGTTGCGCTCGCCGCGATCGGTTATGACGGCGGCCAAGGGCCGGGGCGCTATGATTATTTGAAGCGCGATGCGATCATCGATCTGCTCGCGCACGACAGGGTGGACGAGGCGGCGGTGCTGCTAGGCATGGTGAGCGATCTCTATCCACTGATCGAGATGGCGAGCGACGCGCGCTTCGCGCGGCTGTGGTCCGCGGTCGAGGTGCGCGCCGGTTCCGATCTGGCGCTCGCGGTGAAGGCGCGCATCGTCGCGCTCGATGCCGCGCGCGTGGCGGCACCGCAAGACCCTCGCATTCTGGCCGCGTGGGTTGCGGCGATGCGCGCGGACGGGCGGGCGCGCGACGCGCTGTCACCGTTCGAGGGGAAGCCGGAGCCGCTGATGCGAAGCGAGGTCCGCGTTACCATCGATGCCAAGGGCGTGGCGCATCCGGTGGGCGGCGACGATCCGGCGTGGTGGGTATGGAACGCGCAGTCCGATGCGCTCGCCGATCTGGGGCGTTTCGACGAGGCGATCGCGGTGCTAACCCGCACGATCGCGCCGATCGCCGAACAACCCGGCCTGATCTCCCTGGCGATCAACCGCGTCATCCTGCTCGTGCGCGCGGGCCATTATCCGCAGGCACTCGCCGACGGCCGTGCGCTTGCTGAGGCTTCCACCTACGCCAGCCCCTATGGCGTGGCCTGGATCGAGGCGTTCACCGCGTGCGCCGCGCATCGCGCGGGCGATGCCGCCGCCAAAGCCGAATTCGCCGCTCGCCTGCAGCACCATTCCGCCGACAACCGCGAGGCGGAGACCGCGATGGCGCAGTGCCTCGAACGCGACGACGACGCGCAGGCCTCGCTCCTCGCGCGGCTCGCGTCGGACAAGGATCGCGGGCGCGCGCTGATCGATCTGCAGATTACGCGGGCACCGCCCGGCGCGAGCGCGGAGGACCGGCGGCTTGCGGCGCGGCTCGCGGCGGTGCGCCAGATGCCGCGCGTGCAGGATGCGATAGCGGCAACGGGCCGCGTCCGCTCGCTCGCGCTCGTGCCGACATGGTAGACGGGGCCACACCGCCGCGTGCGCCTCAAGGCGCGCGCGCCAATGCCGGAGAACGCCTGTGACCGTGCCGCCTGCTCCCACCGCCAAACCCCGCCGTCCGCTCTCCGATTTCGGCGCGCTCGTCCTTGTCCAGCAGGGCGGCGGCGCGCTCGGTGCGTATCAGGCCGGGGCCTATGCAGCGCTGAACGAGGCGGGGCACGAGCCCGATTGGGTGATCGGCACCTCGATCGGAGCGATCAATGGTGCGCTGATCGCGGGCAATCCGCCCGAACTGCGCGTCGCACAACTGCGCGAATTCTGGCGGCGGGTGGAATATGATTGGCCGCTGCAGGCAGCGCGTACCATGCCCTTCTTCGGCCAGCAGGCGGCGAACTGGCTGACCATGATGATGGGCGATCCCGAGTTCTTCCAGCCCAATCCGGATGCGTGGGATCTGTCCGCCAAACTCGGCCCTGAACATGCGGCGTTCTACACCGTCGATGCGCTGCGCAAGACGCTCGATGAGCTGATCGCACTGGACGAGATCGGCACCGATCCCACGCGCCTGACGATCGGGGCTGCGAACGTCACCACGAGCGAGATGACCTATTTCGATAGCGCGCGCATGTCGCTCAATCTCGATCACGTGCTTGCCTCGGGCGCGCTGCCGCCAAGCTTTCCGGCGGTGCGGATCGGGGACGAGTTCTTCTGGGATGGCGGCATCCTGTCGAACACACCGCTCGAAGTGGTCTTCGAGCAGTCCGAACGGCAATCGAGCCTCGTCTTCGAAGTTCATCTGTGGAACCCGGTCGGTCCCGCGCCCGATAGCATCTGGGACGTCGTCACAAGGTCGAAGAACATCCAGTATTCCAGCCGCTCGGCCGCGCAGGTTATGCGCGAAAAGCAGGCGCAGGCGATGCGCCGGATGATCCGCGAGCTAGCGGAACACCTGGCACCCGGCGCGCTCGACGATCCCGAGATCGCGCACATCGCCAGCCTCGGCTGCGATGCCACACTGCACGTGGTGCGCCTGATGGTGCCGCATCTCGAGCACGAAAACTATAGCAAGGACATCGATTTCAGCGCCGAGGGCATCGAGACGCGCTGGAACGCGGGGTTAAACGATATGCGCGCGGTGCTGCGCGCGGCCCCGTGGGAAGGAGTGTTCGATCCGCTGGAGGGCGTGATCGTCCACGAGGCGCGCGCGGGAGTAACGGTCAGTTCTGGGTAGGCGCGTTACATCGCCGCCATCAGCTCGCTCTTGCGCGCGGCGAGTTGCTGGCCAAGCGCACGCAGGTCCATCGAGGAATCGCGGCATTCGGGGAACAGCTCGGACTCTTCCTCTTCGACGTGATGGTTGATGTATTCGCCGAGCACGGTCACGCGCGCATCGAACAGCGGCTCACCCGCCTTGCTCGCCTGGATTTCGGCGATCAACTGCTTCGCGCTGGCGTGTTCCACTTCGGCCTCGTCGAGCAGATCGTCATCGTTGATCGCTGCATATGCGGCGGGGTAGAAGATTTCTTCCTCGATCTTCGCGTGAATGGTCAGCGCCTTGCAGATCTTGTTGGCCAAATCCTGCTTTTCGGCATCGTCATGCGCCTTGTCGAACGCGGCGAACCAGCCCTTCACCTCGCGGTGATCGTCCTTGAGCAGCTTGATCGCGTCTGCGGGCTTGGCCGCCGCGCTGCCGATCCTGCGCGTGGCGCGCGCGCCCGTCTTGGGCTTGGCGCGGGTCGAGGGGGTACGGGTGGTCGAGGTTGCTGCGGTCGCCATGATCCTGTCTCCGGTGGATGGCCGCGAAAACGGAATGTCCGGCACGAAGGTTCCAGCCGCCGGGCGCGAACCTGTCTCTTGTCCATCGGCGTGCGCGCACCTACCCCTCGCGCATGAGCAAGGCCCTGCGCGTCGCGGTCCAGATGGACCCTCTCGAAGCCGTCAACATCGCGGGGGATTCGACCTTCGCGCTGATGCTGAGCGCGCAGGCGCGCGGCCATACGCTCCGCCATTATGCCGCCGCCGATCTCAGCTGGGATAGCGGCCGCGTCCGCGCGAGGGGTGCACGGGCGGTCACGGTGCGGCGTGTGGACGGTGACCATTTCACCGCTGGCCCTGCACAGACGCTCGATCTGGGCGACGACATCGATGTGGTCCTGATGCGCCAGGATCCGCCGTTCGATATCGCCTACATCACCGCCACCCACCTGCTTGAGCGGCTCGCGGGGAGCACGCTGGTGGTGAACGATCCCGCTGCGGTTAGGAACGCGCCCGAGAAGCTGTTCGTGCTCGATTACGCCGATCTGATGCCCGAGACGATGATCACGCGCTCGCTCGAAGAGGCGCTCGATTTCCGCGCGCGCCACGGCGCGGTGGTGATCAAGCCGCTGCACGGCAACGCGGGCGCGGCCGTGTTCAAGTTGGGCGTGGACGATGGCAATCTGTCCGCGCTGGTGGACTTGTTCGCCAATGTCTGGCGCGAGCCGTTCATGGTCCAGCGCTTTTTGCCGCGCGTATCGGAGGGCGACAAGCGCATCGTGCTGGTGGACGGCGAGGTGACGGGCGCCTTGAACCGCATCCCGCGTGACGGCGAAATCCGCAGCAATCTGGCCGTGGGCGGGCGCGCCGCCGCCGCTGCGCTGACGCCCCGCGAAGAGGCGATCTGCGCGAGGCTGGGGCCAGAGCTGAAGGCGCGCGGGCTGCTGTTCGTGGGCATCGACGTGATCGACGGGCTTCTGACCGAGATCAACGTCACCTCGCCAACCGGGATCGTGACGATCGACGCGTTCAATGGGAGCGATACGCCCGCGCGCATCTGGGAGGCGATCGAGAGGCGCGCGGAACGGGCAATGCTTGACACCCATAGGTGAGTCGCCGACCTTTGCGCCTATGGGACAGCTAGCCGCCAGCTTCGATGAGATCGCGCCAACCGATAAACTCGCCGATCTTCGGACCGCGATCCGCCGAGGGATCGAAAGCGGCCCCGCCACCCCGCTCGATATTGCCGACATCAAACAGCGCGCCCGCGCCGCGCTCGCCGAACGCAGCGCCCCGGAGCGGCCGCGCTGAATGGGGCGCGTTACGCGCCGCCCGCTCGCCGAAGACGATCTGTTCGAACTCTGGCTTCATATCGCGCGCGAAGATCCCGTCGCCGCCGATCGCCTGCTCGATCGGATCGAGGCGACGCTCCGGCGCCTCGCCGATCATCCGCGTTCGGGCCGCGCCCGCCTCGAACTGATGGTGGACCTGCGCTCGGCACCCGTCGGCGCGTATGTCCTCTTCCATCTGCCGCTCGCCGACGGGATCGAGCTGGTTCGAGTCCTCCACGGCGCGCGCGATATCGAGGCAGTCTTCGAGCGAATCACGTAACCGTCCGCACCGCACCCGGCCCAGCTAGCCCCACCCGCCCCCACAGGCCTATAGCGGGCCATGGACGCCACCGAACTGCCCTTCACTCACCGCGCGGGCGCGCTCGAGGTTCGGCTTGCCGCCACCGACGCCGAGATCGCGGCGGCGCAGCGGCTGCGCTACCGGATTTTCTTCGAGGAACAGGGCGCCAGGGCCACCGAAGAAGCACGCGTCAGCGGGCTCGATGTCGATGCCTATGATCCGGTGTGCGATCATCTGCTCGTGCTCGATCATGCGGGCGCGGGCGAACCTGCGGTGGTGGGCACCTACCGGCTGCTCCGCCAGAGCATCGCTGCGCGGCACGGCGGCTTCTACTCGGCGGGGGAGTTCGATCTGGGGCCGCTGCTGAGCGGGGCGGGGAGCGGGCTGCAACTGCTCGAACTCGGACGGTCCTGCGTCGCGGCGGACTTCCGCGATGCGCCCACGATCAGCCTGCTGTGGCGCGGCATCGCGAGTTATCTGAAGGCGAGCGGCATCGGGCACATGTTCGGCTGCGGATCGCTGCACGGGGTGGAGGTGGGGGAGCACGCGCAGGCGTTGACCTATCTGCATCACCATCACCTCGCACCCCCAGAACTGCGCGCCTACGCGTGGCCCGCGCAACGGGTGGAGACCGATCTGCTGCCCGTGGGAAGCTACGACGCGCGCGCGGCCGCACGCGCATTGCCGCCGCTGATCAAGGGCTATCTGCGCGTGGGAGCGATGATCGGGGACGGGGGGAGCGTGGACCGCGATTTCAACACGATCGACGTGTTCGTGATCATGCCGGTGGACCGGATTACCGAGCGGTACGCGGCTCGGTATATGAACGCGGCCTAGAGTCTGACTCGTCCCGCTTGAATCGTTTGGGGGATTCCCAAGCGCGGGGTGATCTGATTCAAGCGGCTGGCCGGGGACGGAGGCCGGCATGGGATGGCGAGGGCGTATTCGCAGGACTTGCGCGAGCGGGTTGC